>MERQ01000017.1:0-52213 GCA_001770655.1 Betaproteobacteria bacterium RIFCSPLOWO2_12_FULL_68_20 | reverse complement strand
AGTTAGATGCCATGGACTAGGAGGGAAACAGTTCATTTTTCAACCGTGTCCATGCAGCTTCTGCCGAGACGGGCAGTCCGAGCGCTTTTTGCAGTGTTGCCGCTGCACTGAGAAAGCGGTCGCGTACGGCATCTGATTGAAGCCCCAGTTTTCGAATGACGTATTCGGCGTAATAAAGCATCCCAGGGTAGAGTTCGCCATCTTCGGACTTAAACGGCCTGATGTCCTCACCAAACATCTCGCGAAGGAGTTTCCGCTCGGACTCGTCTATCGGGCCTTGGTTCTTGGGACCATTAAGGTCGAGGTAGCAAACCTCGAGATACCGACTGAGTGCTTCGACCAACTTCGATTCTGCCCTCAATACTTCCCCCATCTCGAAAAGGGCATTGCGGTACAACCCCCAATGCTGTTTCGCCGAATGATCGAGCAACTCTTTATTTAGCAAGCTCCAAGTTACGTCGTTGTCCGAAGGCTCATGGCCGAATTTTGTCGTCAGCCTCTGCTTCTCTTCATTGAAGCCTTCCTTCCAGGAAATACGACACGGTGGCACGCTGTGTATCTCAGTCCACTGTGCCTCAATCTCCTCTGCTTGGTGTTCGGTCACCAACACCCGTTTGCGATCTGCGGGACGAGTGCGAACCAATATGAAATGTCCGCAATCACGGCATTTTGCTTTTCTTTGCGGTCGTTTCTTCAGGAGTGCAGAGCAATACGGACAGACGTCCTCTAGAGTTCCGATCTCCTTCAATTGCACGTCGCCCATGATCCAGCCCTGCGCGTTAAGGCATCCAACTTGTATAAGAAAGCGCTGTCACGTTCTCGTCAGAAGGCTGACTGTATTGACCGACGTTATTGAGTCTTGCACATCCACTACGAGCGCGAATAGGACTTGCTGCTTATGAGTATCTTTGTACTCGGGCCACTTATTTTCCAGACTCCCTCGGTAGTGACACTCAATAGCTCGCCCTTTTTCGAACGTAAAGTGATCTTCAGTCTGAGATGCGTCTCGCTTGACATACCGTAGACCAAGCGCGAATCCACTGGTTATGCTTGTTGGTTTCGAGATGGTGAATTGTTTTAGCTCGCCGTCGTCCTGCCGGATGCGGATGCCTTGACTGTCGAGGAGTGCGAGAATCTCGCGCTCGGCATTGAAGGTGTCACCACTCAGGTAGCGGTTCCAGATTCCTTCGATATCGGAGTACGGATCACTCATGGCATCTAACGTGAATTGGTTGACTTATTAGTTGACACCTGTGGTCGGTTTGCAAACCGACTATTTTGTTACAGGGCCTGTCATCCTCCCTTGCCGTCAATACGTTACGCCCCGTAACGCCCCAAATCAATTCCGACCACAGGGGGGAACATGAAGAACGATCAAGCCGCACCCGACTCTCCGGCGGCGCGCCCGCGCCTCCTCGACCAGGTGCGCGACGCCATCCGCCGCCGGCATTACAGCTATCGGACGGAGGAGACGTATGTCCACTGGATCCGGCGATTTATCTTTTTTACCGGTAAGCGCCACCCGCGCGAATTGGGCGCGCCGGAGGTCACCGCCTTCCTCAACCACTTGGCGTCGGAGCGCGACGTCGCGGCGTCGACGCAGAACCAGGCGCTGTCGGCGCTGCTGTTCCTGTACAAGGAGGTGCTCGCTACGCCGCTTCCCTGGCTGGACGGGCTGGAGCGCGCCAAGCGCCCGGCACGGATGCCGACGGTGCTTACGCCAGAAGAGGTGAAACGCCTCCTCGAGCGGATGCGCGGCACGAAGAAGCTGATGGCGAGCCTGCTTTACGGCGCCGGCCTGCGGTTGCGCGAGTGCCTGAAGCTGCGGGTCAAGGACGTTGATTTCGGCTATCGCCAGATCCTCGTACGCGACGGCAAGGGCGGCAAGGACCGGGTGACGATGCTGCCCGAGCCCCTGATCGAGCCGCTAAAGGCGCAGCTCGAGCGTGCGAAGAGACTGCACGAGCTCGACCTCGCGGCCGGATGCAGTGACGTCGAGCTTCCGGACGCGCTCGCGCGCAAGTACCCTCGGGCGCCCTACGAGTGGGGCTGGAAGTTCGTTTTTCCTTCGTACAAGCGTTCCGTGGACCCACGGACTGGGGTGATCCGCCGCCACCACGTGTACGAGAACTATCTCATCCGCGGCGTCAAGGACGCCGCGCGCGCGGCCGGCCTCGCCAAGCACGTGAGCTGCCACACGCTGCGCCATTCGTTCGCGACGCACCTCCTCGAGGCGGGCTACGACATCCGCACGGTGCAGGAGCTGCTCGGCCATTCGAGCGTCGAGACGACCATGATCTACACGCACGTCATGAACAAGGGCGGGCGCGGCGTGAACAGTCCGCTGAGCCGTATCGAGCAGGAGAGGCCGACGTACTTGCCGGCTTGACACGCTCGCGACCGGCTTGTTACATGGCTCCATGAGCCGGGTGACGGGCGACGACGCGACGTACCGCGCGCAGATCGCGCGGCTTTTCGAGCGCTCCCCGTTCTATCGCGACAAGCTCCGCGCCGTGGGCTTCGATGCGGCCGAGAAGGTCGGTGGGCTCGAGCGCATCGCCGAGCTGCCGTTCACCGAAAAGGACGAGCTGCGGAAGAGCCAGACCGAGCACCCGCCGCTCGGCTCGCACGCGGCAATCGACATCTCGCAGGCCGCGCGAATCTATTCCACCAGCGGCACCAGCGGCGCGCCGCTCTACATCCCGCTCACTGAAGCAGACATCCGCGACTGGCTGGAGATCGCGCGCGCGAGCTATTCGAGAAACGGCCTCAAGGCCGGCGATCGGCTGGTGACCACCTACGGCGCCGGCCCCTTAGTCGCCGGCGCGACGCTCGCCGCCTTCGAGGCGATCGGCGTCACGCACGTCCCGGTCGGCGCCGGCAACACCGAGCGGCTGCTCGCGGCGCTCAGGCTCCTCAGGCCCCAGGCGCTCGCCTGCACGCCTTCCTACGCGATGTACATCGCCGAGGCGGCCGAAGCGAAGGGCTGGCCGGTGAAGCAGGCGGGCGTCGAGCGCATCCTGGTCGCGGGCGAGCCGGGAGGCGGCGAGGAGAGCTTCCGGCGCAAGATCGAGGCGGCCTTCGGCGCGCGCGTCTACGAAGTGATGGGAATCGGCGACATCGCCGCGTCGCTCTGGGGCGAGTGCGAGGCGCAGTCGGGAATGCATTTCTCGGGAGGCGGCATCATCCACGCCGAGCTGGTCGATCCCGAATCGGGCAAACCGGTGCCGCTGGCGGATGGCGCGACCGGCGAGCTGGCGTACACGCACCTCAGGCGCGAGGCGGCGCCGCTGCTGCGCTTTCGCAGCCGCGACCACGTCAGGGTCTGGGCCTCGCGCTGCGCCTGCGGCGCGGACACGCTGCGCGTGCGCTGCATCGGCCGCACCGACGACATGCTGATCGTGCGCGGGGTGAACGTGTTCCCTTCGGCGGTGCGCGAGGTGGTGGCGCGTTTCGCGCCGCGCGTCACCGGCGCGGTGCAGATCCGGCCGCGTGCGCGCGGCGTGAAGCAGGAGCCGCCGCTACCGGTGCTCGTCGAGGTCGCGGACGGGCAGGGCGCCGACCCCGTGCTCGCCGCCTCGATCGCGAAGGAGATCCGCGACACGCTGGTGTTCACGCCCGAGGTGAGGCTGGTGGCGCCGCAGGCGCTGCCGCGCTCCGATTACAAATCCAAGCTGGTCGACTTCACGGAATCCTCTTGAGCCTCTCGGTCGCGATCATCGGAGCCGGCATGGGGGGCCTTGCCGCCGCGGCCGCGCTGCGCCGCGTCGGCTGCGAGGTGCGCGTCTACGAGCAGGCGCGGCGCTTCGCGCGCATCGGCGCCGGCATCCAGATGCTGCCCAACTCGATGAAGGTGCTGCGCGGCCTGGGGCTGGAGGAGCGGCTGCGCAGCTCCGCGTTCGCGCCACGCTCGCACCTGAACCGCGAGTGGGGCTCGGGCGGCATCGTCGCCGAGCTGCCGATGCCCGAGGAGCGCTACGGGGCTCCGTACTTGTGCATGCACCGCGGCGACCTGCACGAGGCGCTGCTTTCCCTGGTGCCTGCGGAACTGGTTCACTTGAACAAGCAGCTGACCGGGCTCGAGCAGATGGACGGCCGGGTGGTCCTCGCCTTCGCGGACGGCAGCCGCGCGAGCGCGGAGCTGGTGGTCGGCGCCGACGGCGTGCACTCGACGGTGCGCGACCTGCTGTTCGGCGCCGAGAAACCCATCCACCGCGGCCGCGTCGCCTACCGCGCGGTGTTCCCGGCCTCGCTCGTCGGGCGCGACCTCGGCCGCTCGCGCACCAAGTGGTGGGGTCCCGACCGTCACATCGTCACCTATTACACGAAGCGCAGCTGCGACGAGGTCTATTTCGTCACCAGCCAGCCCGAGCCGGTGGAATGGATGACGCGCGAATCGTGGTCGGCCAAGGGCGACGTGCGGGAGCTGCGCGCCGCCTTCGCGGGATTTCACCCCGACGTGCGCGCGGTGCTCGAGGGCTGCCCCGACTGCCACAAGTGGGCGATCCTGGAGCGCGATCCGATGCGAAGCTGGAGCGACGGGCGCGTGGCCCTGCTCGGCGACGCCTGCCACCCGATGACGCCGTACATGGCGCAGGGGGCGGCGACCGCCATCGAGGATGCCGCGGTGCTCGCGCGCTCGATCGAGGAATATCAAGACCTTGGAGCCGCGCTGGAGCGCTACGAGGCTCACCGCAAGCCGCGCACCTCGCGCATCCAGGCGATCTCCAGCGCCAACACCTGGATGCGCGCGCAGGAGCCGGACACCGACTGGCTGTACGGCTACGATGCCTGGACGGTGCCGCTCGCCGGCGTTATTGCAGGGAAGTCTAATATGAGCGTAGACTGATATATCGAAACGCGAGGAGAACCCGCCATGGACCTGAAACCGAACGACGCGCTCATCGACGAGCTGATCAAGCGCCGGCTCGACGAGATCCTGCCGCAGAGAATCGAGCAGAAGCTGGCCGAGCTGCGCGACAAGAAGCCCGGCTCGATGGCGATGATCGCCACCAAGGGCACGCTCGACTGGGCCTATCCCCCGTTCATCCTCGCCACCACTGCCTCGGCGCTCGGGTGGAACGTGTCGGTGTTCTTCACCTTCTACGGCCTGAACCTCCTCAAGAAGGACATCAGCGACCTGCACATGAGCCCCCTCGGCAATCCGGGCATGCCGATGAAGATGCCGTTCGGCCCCGACTGGTTCAAGGGCATCAACTGGAACATCCCGAACGCGGTGCAGGCCGTGGTGCCGGGTTTCGAGGCGATGGCGAGCACGCTGATGAAGCAGACCGTGCACAACAAGGGCGTGGCCTCCATTCCGGAGCTGCGCAGCCTCGCGATCGAAGGCGGGGTGGAGCTGATCGGCTGCCAGATGACGGTGGACCTGTTCGGCTTCAAGCACGAGGATTTCATCCCCGAGGTGAAGGAATACGTGGGCGCGGCGAGCTTCCTCGCCATCGCGCGCGATGCCGACGTGACGCTGTTCGTCTGACCCCCTGACGGTGCCGGCATGAGCGCCAAGCGGCTCGCGCCGGTGTTCGTCGGGCACGAGATCTACCGGCAGCCGGCCTACGGGCGAAATCACCCGCTCGCGATCCCGCGCGTCGAAACCGTCGTCGACCTGTGCCGCGCGCTCGGCTGGCTCGGCGAAGGCGAGTACCGCCAGAGCCCGCGCGCGAGCGAGGCGCAGCTCGCGCGCTTCCATACCCCTGAATACATCGCCGCGCTGCGCGACGCGTCGCGCTCGGGCCGGGTGGAGCTCGACGCGCGGCGGCGCTTCGGCATCGGCACGATGGAGAACCCGCTCTTCCCGGGCGTATTCGAGCGCGCCTCGACCGCCGTGGGCGGCTCCATCCGCGCCGCGGAGCTGGCCATGGAGGGCCGCATCGCGTTCCATCCCGCGGGCGGCACGCATCACGGCCGCCCGGATCGCGCGAGCGGCTTCTGCTACCTGAACGACCCGGTGTTCGCGCTTCTCACGCTGCTCGACGCTGGCGTCGAGCAGCTGCTCTACGTCGATCTCGACGCGCACCACTGCGATGCGGTGCAGGACGCGTTCGAGGCGGACGCGCGCGTGTGGACGGTGTCGCTGCACGAACGGGGGCGCTGGCCGTACACCGGCGATGCGACCGATACGGGCTGCGGCAGGGCGTTGAACCTCACCGTGCCGGCCGGATTCGACAACAGCGGGCTGGAGCGGCTGCTCGAGGGGACGATCCTGGCTCTCGGCGCGCGCGTCGCGCCGCAGGCGCTGGTCCTCGTCTGCGGCGCCGACGCGCTCGCGGACGATCCGCTTTCCTCGATGGCGCTCTCGAACGCAGCGCTCTGGTCGGCGGCCGGGCGCATCGTCGATCTCGCGCCGGCGGCGGTGGTGCTCGGGGGCGGCGGCTACAACCCGTGGACGCTTGCGCGGTACTGGACCGGTTTGTGGGGAACGTTGTCCGGGCGCGAGATTCCGGATTCGCTGCCCAAACGCGCAAGACGCATCCTGTCGTCGCTGCGCTGCGATCTGATCGACGACGAAGACGTTCGACCGGCGTGGCTCGACACGCTCGCCGATGTGCGACACTGGGAGCCGCATGCGCTGGCTTGAGCGGCTCAACGCCATCGAAGCGCTCGAGGACGCGCCGCTCGACGCAGCGCTCGTCGCCGAATTCGAGCGCGCGGTGCCCGCCGTCGCGGGGCGCGCGATCCGCTTCTCCACTCCCACCTTCAAGTCCTACTCGAGCTGCGAGCTCTCGGGCTGCGGCAAGAACAGCTTCCCGGCCTTCTCGGTTACCGCAGGCGGCTGCGCGCTGATGTGCGACCACTGCCAGGCGAAGATCCTCGAGCCGATGATCCCGGCCACCAGCCCGGAGATGCTGGAGCAGAAGGTGCGCGAGATGGTCGCCGCGCAGGACCTCGGCGGATTTCTCCTCTCGGGCGGCTCGAACCTCCGCAACGAGATCCGCTACGAGCGCTACTACCCTGCGGTCGAGCGCCTCAAGCGCGACTTTCCGCACCTGAAGATCGCCGTTCATTCGGCGCTGCTCGATGCGCCGCGCGCTCGTGCGATGGAATCGGCGGGCGTGGACACGGCGATGATGGACGTGATCGGCGCCGAGGAGACGATCCGCGAGGTCTACCACCTCGAGCGGCCGGTCGAGGACTTCGAGGCGACGCTCGCGGCGCTGTGCGCGACGCGCATGCAGGTGGTGCCGCACATCGTGATCGGGCTGCACTACGGGCGCATCCTCGGCGAGCCGCGCGCGCTCGACATCGTGAGCCGGCACCGGGTGCATTCGCTGGTGCTGGTGGTGATCATGCCGTTCTACGCGAAACCCGGCAGTTTCGCGACGCCCGGGACGAGCGACGTGGGGCGGATCTTTCTCGAGGCCAGGCGCCGCGTGCCCGATCGCGAAGTCCTGCTCGGCTGCGCGCGCCCGCCGGGCATGCACCGGCGCGTGACCGACGCCTACGCCGTCATGGCCGGGCTGGACGGCATCGCGTTTCCTGCCGACGGGGCGGTAGCGGCGGCCGAAGCGATCGGCCGTCCGGCCGAACAGGAGCACGCCTGCTGCTCGATGAAGACCGGGCGCACGATCGAAATCTTCCCCTCCTCTCCGAGGAGGGGTGCCGCCGCAGGCGGCGGGGTGGTGGCGGCGTGATCGACGTACTGGTCGTCGGATTGGGCCCAGCCGGCGCAAGCGCCGCCGCGGCGGCGGCGCGCCGCGGTCTTTCGGTCCTCGCCGTGGATCGCAAGCGCGAGGCCGGGCGCCCGGTGCAGTGCGCCGAGCTCGTCCCGGCGATGATCGGCATGGACGTAGGCGATCTCGCGGCCTCGGTGCGCCAGAGCATCCGCGCCATGGCCACCTTCGTCGAAGACGAGGCGCCCGACGTGAAGGAGAACTTTCCCGGGCGCATGCTCGATCGCGCCGCGTTCGACGCCGCGCTCGTGGCCGAAGCCGTGCGCGCGGGCGCGCGCTGCCGTTTCGGCACCAACCTGCGCGGCATCGGCCGCGAACGGCCGCAAGTGATCATCGGAGCGGACGGCCCGCGCTCGCTCGCCGGCCGCGCGATCGGCAGCGTAAACCACGAGCGGGTCGAGACGCGCCAGGTCACCGTGCCGCTGCTCGCGCCCCACGAGGCGACCGACATCTTCCTTTCCGCCGACATCCCCGGCGGCTACGGCTGGCTCTTCCCCAAGGGCGGGGTCGCCAACCTCGGCGCCGGCGTCGCGCCGGCGCAAAGGGGCAGGCTGAAGGACATCGTCGCGCGGCTGCACCGGAGCCTCGCCGCCGAAGGAAGGGTAGGGCGCAAGGTGCTTGCGACCACCGGCGGAGCGATACCCGTCGGCGGCATGCTCGAGCCTTGGGCGATGCTCGATCGCACGCTCGTGCTTCTCGCCGGCGACGCCGCCGGGCTCACGAATCCGGTGACCGGGGCCGGCATCGCTGCCGCGGTGCATTCCGGGAGACTCGCCGGCGAAGCCGCAGCCGCGTGGATCTCCGGCGATCGCCGCGCCGCCGCGGACTACCAGGAGGAGCTCGAGAGCGTGTTCAAGCCGGCGCTCGATCGCGCCGTGCGCAGGCGAAGCGAGCTGGCGCGGGCGGGGGAACGCCCGGGAGCGCGCGCTCTCCGGCGCGGCTGGATCGCCTATCCGGAGTACTGGGCGTGAGCTGCTTCAGACCCGAGATGCAGCCGCGCGAGCCGGCGCCGATCCCGGTGGAATTCAAGAACGGCGCGCGCGTGAAGGCGAACGGCGTCGAGCCGCAGGGCGTGTACCTGCCGAACTACAACATCCTCACGCCGCACATGCGCTCGCCCGAGTACGTGCAGATGTCCACCGCGGCGGCGATCACGCTCGGCGTCATGAAGGGGCGCATGTACCGCTGCACGTGCACGCGCTGCCTGAACCTGCTGCTCACCTACCCGGAAGGCTGCCGCGCGAACTGCGCCTACTGCGGCCTCGCGCGCCACCGCGAGGCCGAGCGCGACTATGCCGACCGCAACTTCATCCGCGTCGACTGGCCGGCGGTGCCGCTGGAGAGAACCATCGACATCGTGGCGCAGGACGGCGCGGCGAGCCCGTTCCACCGCATGTGCATCTCGATGATCACGCATCCGCGCTCCGACGAGGACGCGCGCACGGTGCTGAAGCAGTGGACCGACCGCATCGACCCGTCGGCCATCCCGGTGTCGATCCTCTCCAACCCGACCACCATGACGCGCGAGGACGTGAAGCGGCTGCACGAGCTGGGCGCCGACATCTTCACCGTGGCGCTGGACGCGGCGACGCCGGAGATCTTCGACCGCACGCGCGGCAAGGGCGTGCAGTCGCCGCACTCGTGGGCGAAGTACTGGGAGATCCTGATGGATGCGCGCGAGATCTTCGGGCCGCAGAAATTCGGCGCGCACATCATCGTAGGCATGGGCGAGACCGAGTACGACGTGCTTTCGCTGGTGCAGAAGATCGTGGATCTCGGCGGTCACAGCCACATGTTCTGCTTCTTCCCCGAGAAGGGCTCGCTCATGGACCACCTGCCCGCGACGCCGCGCGAGCAGTGGCGGCGCGTGCAGCTCGGCCGCTACCTGATCGATTACCGCGGCAGGCGAGTCGAGCAGATGAAATTCGACGGCGAGGGTCGCGTCTCGGATTTCGGCATCCCGCAGGGCGAGCTGGACGAGGTGATCGACGCCGGGATCGCGTTCCGGACCTCGGGTTGCCCGGGGAAATTCGCCGAGGACGTCTCGGCCTGCGACCGGCCCTACGGCGACTCGCCCCCGTCGAACATCGCGAGCTATCCCTTCCAGCCGAACAAGCGCGATGTCGGCAAGATCCGCCGCCAGTTGCGCATCGTAGAGCGCAAGCACTAGGTCCGTGCACCCGTTTCGCGTCATCGACACCGGCATCCGCGACGGCCGGCGCCAGATCGCGTTCGACCAGGCGCTGATCGAGCTGCGCAAGAGCGGCGCGATCCCGGACACGATCCGCTTCCTGCGCTTTCCGCCCACCGCGCTGATCGGCCGGCACCAGGCGCTCTCGCGCGAGCTGCGGCTCGATTACTGCCGCAGCCGCGGCATCCGCACGGTGCGGCGCATCACCGGCGGCGGGGCGCTCTATTTCGACGAGGGACAGCTCGGATGGGAGCTGGTGTTCGACCGCTCGACGCTCGGCATCGCCTCGCTCGCCGAGCTCTCACGCTCGATCTGCGAAGCGGCCGCCGCGGGATTGAGCAGGCTCGGCGTGAGCGCGCGATTCCGCCCGCGCAGCGACATCGAGGTCGAGGGCCGGAAGCTCGGCGGCACGGGCGGCTTCTTCGACGACAGCACGCTGTTCTACCAGGGCACCGTGCTCGTCGATCTCGATCCGGCCGACATGCTCGCGGCGCTCAAGGTGCCGGCCGCGGGGGCGGCGCCGCGCGTCGTGACGCTGAAGGAGCTGCTCGGCGAGGCGCCGGCGATCGGGAAGATCCAGGAGGCACTCCTCGCCGGCTTCGCCGAACGGCTGGGGGTCGTTCCGGAGCGCGGTGCGATCACGCCGCAGGAGGAAGCGCTTGCGGCGAAAATCCACGATGAGGAGATCGGCACCGACGAATTCGTGGCGCAGATCGACGATCCGGGCGCGGGCGAGGGCGTGCTCTCGGCGAGCCGTGCCGGTCCCGGCGGCACCGTGAGCGCGTACGTGCGGCTCGAGGGGCCGCAGCGCGACCGCATCCGCGAAGTGCTGATCACGGGCGATTTCTTCGTCGTGCCGCCGCGGACCGTGTACGACCTGGAGGCTTCGCTGCGCGGCGCCACGCTTGCGGAGGTCGGTCCCGCGATCGAGCGGTTTTTCGCCGGTGCGAAAGTGGGGCTGATCAGCGCCGCGCCCGCGGATTTCCGCGCGGCGATCGAGACGGCGGTCGCGGGCAGGTGAAGGCCGTCCACGTCGTCCAGCACACCTCGGCCGAGTATCTCGGGCTGATCGAGGACCATCTGGAAGGGCGCGGGGTGCGTTTCCACTATTACCGCCCGTTCACCGAGAAGAAGACCATGCCGAAGTTTGAGAGCATCGCCGACGGCCTGATCCTGCTCGGCGGCGGGCCCTGGGGTTCGGCCGGAACCCGCGACCTGCCGACGCTGAGGCAGGAGATCGTTCTCGCCGAGGCTTGTCTCACGAACGATTGGCCGGTGATCGGTATCGGGCTGGGGGCGCAGATTTTGGCGCTGGCGTCCGGAGGAAAGTCGGAGCCAGCGCCTCTCACCTTCGAAATTGGCGCAGCGCGCCGAACGACCGACAAGGCGCTGAACGGATATTTGCCGGAGACCTACCCGCTCGCGATCTACATGCGCGACCGGCCGGTTCCGCCGCAGTCGGCTTCAGTTCTCGCTCTCGACGACAAGGACCTTCCAGCGCTCTGGCAGGTCGGGAAGCGCGCGCTCGGCTTTGCCGGGCATCCCGGTCTCAAGGTGGCGATGGTCGAGGACCTGATCATGGAGTTCGAGGAATCGCCGCCCGACGCGACCGCCGGACTCGCCAGGCTGCGCCAGCTGCAGCGACCGCTCGAGGATGCATTGGTGCCAATCATGACCGGGCTTGTCGCGATCGCCGGCTGGATGGAGGCGCCCGTCTAGCCATGTGCGAGCTTTTCGCCATGTCTTCCCGCGTCCCCGCCGACGTCAAGTTCTCGCTCGAAGCGTTCTCCCGCCGCGGCGGGCTCGAGGGACCGCACAAGGACGGCTGGGGCATCGCCTGGTACGAGGAGGAGGATGTCCGGCTGGTGAAGGAGCCGTACCCCGCCGCCGACAGCGCGTGCGTGCGCTTCATCCAGGAGCACCCTTTCTCCGCCGCGATCGTGCTCAGCCACATCCGCAGGGCCACTCAGGGTCTGGTCGCGCTGAAGAACTGCCAGCCGTTCGCGCGCGAGCTGGGAGGCCGCATGCACGTTTTCGCCCACAACGGCAATCTCGACGTCCAGGAGCTTCGCGCCTCGATGCCGCTCGACGGGTTTCACCCGGTGGGCGACACCGATTCCGAGTACGCGTTCTGCGCGCTGCTCGGGCGGCTGCGCGAGCCGTGGCTGCGCGGCGGCCTGCCTGATCTGGAGGAACGGAGCGGGATCGTCGCGCGTTTCGCGGCGGCGATCCGGCCGCTCGGTCCGGCGAATTTCCTGTATTCGGACGGCGACGCCCTGTTCGTCCACGGCCACCGGCGGATGCACGAGCCGGGCTCGCCGCCCAGACCGCCGGGGCTGCATGTCGTTTGCAGGCGTTGCGTGGCGCAGAGCGGCGCAGTCGATGCCGACGGGCTGTCGGTCGCACTCGAAGCCGACCAGGAAGTGGTGCTCGCGGCGAGCGTCCCGCTCACCGGCGAACCCGGCTGGCGGTCGCTGGCGGAAGGCGAGCTGGTGGTGGCGCGGCAGGGACGCATCGTCGGGACGGACTGAGCGTCCCTGAGCGATATATGGTTATTCGCCGCTTGATATTTTAGAAAACTCTAATATATACTGCCCGGGCCAGAGTATCCGGAGGAGCTATGGCGAAAAAGCTGGTCATCGTGATGGCCAACACCGACCCCCGCAACGGGGAGGAGCTCGGTGCGCCGATCTTCCAGGCCACCGTCGCCGCGGCGATGGAATACGAGGTGCAGGTGCTGTGCACCGCCACCTCGGGCCAGCTGATGAAGAAGGGCGTGGCCGAGAAGCTGTTCGTCAAGCCGGGTTCTCCCAAGTCGGTCTACGATTTCATCAAGGACGCGCACGAGGCGGGCGCCAAGTTCTACTGCTGCTCGCCGAACCTCGAGCTCTTCGACATGAAGGAGAGCGACCTCATCCCGGAGTGCGAAGGCATCATCGGCGGCGCGCACCTGATCGAGCAGATCATGGAAGAGGACTGCAAGGTCCTGACCTACTGAGCCGCGCGGCCATGTCCCACGCCACCAGCACCCGGGTCCAGCAGCACATCGGCGATCCCGTATCGGGAAAGCCTCCGGTGCCGCAGGCGAAGTTGGAGGAGATCTTCAAGGACATCCAGTCGGATCTGCGCTACGACCACGAGCTGAACGGATGCCTCAATTGCGGCATCTGCACCGCGACCTGCCCGGCGGCGCACTACTACGACTTCAGCCCGCGCGAGATCGTTCAGCTGCTGTGGACCGAGAACCTCGAGGGCGTCTACGACGCGATGCAGGAGAAGATCTGGGCCTGCGCCCAGTGCTATACCTGCGCCGCGCGCTGCCCGTTCGGCAATTCCCCCGGGGGACTCGTGATGCTGATGCGCGAGACCGCGATCAAGCACGGCATGCAGTCGGCCAAGAACGTGCTGCGGCCGTTCAGCCGCGTGATGCTGAAGCTCATCTCCACCGGCAACCAGCTCTCGCCCGACATGATCACGCGCGACCACTTCCCCGACTGGGGCCCGAACGTCTCCAAGATCGACGCGCCGCTCAAGCTGCTGCGCCAGGCGATCCCGATGCCGACGCTGAACACCACCGCGACCGCCTGGGAAGTGAACCTGAAGACCTCGATCGAGCTCTACACCATCTGGGAGGAGACCGGGGTTCTGAAGCAGCTCGAGACCATCGACGAAAATCTCTTCGACGTGATCACCGACATCATGGACGAGAAGCGCGAGGACTGGAAGGACTTCCTCGCCGACCAGGACGACCAAGGAGGCAAGGATGAATGAGCGATTCACGGGGCACGGCGCCGAATGGCGCGATTCCAACCTCACTCCCGGCGAAGCGAAGATCGCCACCTCCTGGGTCGAGCTGAAGATCGATCGCCGCTCGATGCTCACCGGAAAAGACCGCGTCGAGGACGTGCGCGACGCCATGTGGCAGCTGGAAAAGGACGGAGAGATCGTCGTTCACCGCGTCGCCGACGAGCACGAGCCGGTGATCGTCAAGACGCTCTACGGCTGGGACAAGAAAATCCCGACGACGAAGCTCTGGCACCACAAGTCCTGCGGCCAGTGCGGCAACATCCCGGGCTACCCGGCCTCGCTGCTGTGGCTGATGAACCGCCTCGGCATCGAGTACCTCGACGAGACCGACCAGACCTCGTGCACGGCGTGGAACTACCACGGCTCGGGCATCGGCAACCTCGAGAGCCTCGCCGCGGTGTTCCTGCGCAATTTCCACCAGGCCTACGTCTCGGCGCGCGCGCAGGGACTGCCCGACGCGTATTTCTTCCCGCTGGTCCACTGCGGCACCTCCTTCGGCAACTACAAGGAAGTGCGCGCCTACCTGATCCGCTCGGCGAAGCTGCGCGAGCGCATGCGGACCATCCTCGGCAAGCTCGGGCGCCTGGTCGACGGCAAGATCCTCATCCCGGAGGAAGTGGTGCACTACTCGGAGTGGGTGCACGTGATGCGCGAGAAGATCGCCGGGCTGCAGGAGATCGATTGCAGCGGCATCCGCGCGACCATCCATCCCGCCTGCCACGTCTACAAGATGGTGCCCGAGGACGCGATCTACGACGACAACATCCTCGGCGGCAACCGCCTCGCCGTCTCCACCGGCGTCATGCAGGCGCTCGGCGCGCAGGTGATCGACTACAAGACCTGGTACGACTGCTGCGGCTTCGGTTTCCGCCACATCATCTCCGAGCGCGAGTTCACTCGCTCCTTCGCGATCGACCGCAAGATCCGCGTGGCGGTCGAGGAAGCGCGCGCCGACGTGATGATCGGCCACGACACCGGCTGCATCACCACGCTCGACAAGAACCAGTGGATCGGAAAAGCGGCCGGCAAGCCGGTCGATCTTCCGGTGCTGGCCGATTGCCAGTTCGCGGCGCTGGTGTGCGGCGCGCATCCCTACAAGATCGTGCAGTCGCACTGGCACGCCTCGTCCACCGAGACGCTGATGGAGAAGCTCGGCATCGACTGGCGCGCGAAGAAGGGCGAGTTCCTCGCCTACCTCGAGCAGGTGAAGGAAGGCAGGCAGGAGAACCTCTACGACCCGCGCCGGCGCATCACCTCGGGGCCGGGATTCATCCCGATCGCGAAGGCGGCATGAGCTCGATCGCAAACGCTCTTCCCCTCCTCTCCGAGGAGGGGTGGCGCGAAGCGCCGTGGTGGTGCCGGCGCTCGCGTAGTTACCTGCACCACCCCGCCGCCTGCGGCGGCACCCCTCCTCAAGGAGGAGGGGAGGAGGCCGTGCAATGAATTCCAAGCCCATCCTAGTCGTCGGCGGCGGGCCCGCGGGCCTCGCCGCCGCGCACGCGCTCGCGAGCGTGGGGCAGCGCTCGATCGTGGTCGAGAAGGAGAACCGACTCGGCGGCGCGCCGATCCTCTCGGGCTACGCCAAGCTCGTGCCCTCGGGCGAGTGGGCGCGCGACGCGATCGGCGGCATGGTGAGCCGCGTCGAGGGCAATCCGCTGGTCGAGGTCCGCAAGGGTTGCCGCATCGAGGAATTCTCCGGCGGGCCGGGAGACTTCACGGCGCGGCTCTCGGACGGATCGACCGTGGAGGCCGGCGCTGCGATCCTGTGCACCGGCTTCACGCACTTCGACTCGGTGAACAAGCCCGAGTGGGGCTTCGGCACCTTCCCGGACGTGGTGACCACCACGCAGGTGGAGCAGATGATCTCCACCGGCAAGGGCATCCGCTGTCCCTCCGACGGCAGGAAGCCGCAGCGCGTGGCCATTCTTCTCTGCGTCGGCTCGCGCGACCGCCAGATCGGGCGCGAGTGGTGCTCGAAGATCTGCTGCACGGTGTCGTGCAACATCGCGATGGAGATCCGCGAGGAGCTGCCCGACTGCCACGTCTACATCTACTACATGGACATCCGCACCTACGGCCTGAACGAGACCTACTACTGGCGCAGCCAGGAGGAGTTCAAGGTCAAGTACATCAAGGCGCGCATCGCCGAGGTGACCTCCGACGGGCAGAAGCTGATCGTCAAGGGCGAGGACACCCTGGTGAAGCGCCCCATCACCATCCCGTTCGACATGGTGGTGCACGCCATCGGCATGGATCCGAACGTGGACAACAAGACCCTGGCGCCGATCTTCGGGGTCGGGCTGCAGGAGCACGGCCACATCGCCAAGGGCAGCGCCTACGGCGCGCTCGGAGAGACCTCGCGCGCGGGCGTGTTCGTCGCCGGCGCCGCGACCGGGCCCGAGACGATCGACGACTCGATCGCGCAGGGCAAGGCCGCCGCGATGGCGGCCTTCGCGCTTGTCAATCAGAAGACTGCCGTCGCGGCGTAACGAATGGAAGTGATGGAACTGGAGCGGCCGCGCCTGGAGCTGAGCGGCCCGAAGCTCGCGCAGGCGTTCGAGACCCTCGTCTCGCGCGCCGACGAGCACGGCGGCATCGAGCGCTACTCTGCGGCGCTGCAGCTGAAATCCCGCGCGTTCCGCGAGTCCCTCGCCGAGCCGGACGATATCGGGAGCGGCGATTTCGAGGCGCTGTGCGCGCACCTCGCCACCGTGCGCCGGCGCATCGGGCCGTGGCTGGAGCCGTCGCGCTTCGATGGCTTGCGCTCGGCGATCGGGCTCCTGCTCCGCGAGCGCGAGGACACGAACACGACGGACGAGCGGGTCACGGTCTTTTGCGGTTTTTTTCCGGACGGTCGCGAGCACCGCTGGGTGCGCGATCTTGCCGCCGAGCTGCTGCACAACGTGGATCCGGAGCGCTATCCGCTCATGACGCGCTGGGTGTGGGACGCGCGCGCGAACACCGGCGTGCTGCGCGAGATCTGGCACGCCGCGGACGTCGACCGCATCACCATCGAGGTTCCCGACCGCTACGGCACCTTCGTCATGCTGCGCGAGGAGCTGGCGCAGTTCCTCACCGCGAACGGGGTGTTCCGCGACATGACCGAGTACGTCGACATGCTCACCGCGCAGGTCTATGCCGACTACATCTGCGAGCGCGGCAGCACCTATCTGCGCGCCGATTTCACCACCCCCGAGGACCCGATGCGGCACGCGCGGCGCCTGCTCGGCCTTTCCTGACCGATGCCGATCCACGAGCAGTCGCTGATCCGCCCGGAGAACCTGAAGACCCACGACAAGCTCGTGCTCGACGGGGTGGACGTCTCCGGCCACTGGAGCACCTTCATCGAGCCGCGCGTTGTCACCGACTACAACGAGGCGCTGCAGGAGGAAATCGCGGCGCTCCCGGGCGGCGAGCACATCCACCGCTGCTGGCAGTGCGGGTCCTGCACCAACTCCTGCACCGTCAACGCGGTGAACCCCGACTTCAACCCGCGCTTCTGGATCTACCTCATCCGCATGGGCATGGAGTCCGAGCTCCTGCGCGACAAGGACATCATCTGGCAGTGCGTGTCGTGCAACAAGTGCACCTACGCCTGCCCGCGCGACGTGTTCCCCGAGGGCGTGATGAAGGCGACCGCGCACTGGCTGGAGCTGCAGGGCCACACGCCGAAGTCGAAGTCCACGCTGTTCGACGAGGAGTTCACCGAGCAGGTGATGGCGACCGGCAAGATCGAGGAAGGGCGCATCATCCGCGGCTTCTTCGCGAAGACCGGCCAGGCGCTGATGCAGGACTGGCTCGTGGAGATGGCGAAGCGCCTCGCGCGGCGCCTGCCCATCAAGCTGGGGTTCCTGATGGGATGGGCGACGATCTTCCGGCCGCGCACGCGCGGCTGGAGCAGGGCGGGCGAGGCGATCGAGGAATATGTCCACGAGCAGCAGGCGAAGCAGAGAAAGGCACTGTCACTTGAATAAATACCGGAAGGTGGCGTACTACCCGGGCTGTGCGCTCGAAGGCACCGCGCACGCCTACAACCGCTCGACGAAGGAGGTCGGAAAAGCGCTCGGCCTCGAGCTCGACGAGGTGAAGAACTGGAACTGCTGCGGGGCGATGGAAGTGAAGAACGTCGACCCGAAGGTCCAGACCTATCTTTCCTCGCGCGTGATGTCGATCGCGGCGAACGAGATGGGCGCGGACGTGGTGATGGCGCCGTGCAACGGCTGCTACCACAACCTGAAGAAGGCCGAGCACGATCTCGCGCAAGACGCGGGTTCGCGCGAAGTGGTCGAGCGCATCTCGCAGAAGGCCGGCCATGCGACCTATCGCGCCGGCCAGGTCGAGACGATCCACGCGCTCGACTGGATCAAGCACGGCCTGGGCGAGGAAGGGCTGAAGCGAAAGGTGAAGAACTCGCTCAAGGGCCTCAAGGTCGCCAACTACTACGGCTGCATGTACACGCGGCCGCGCCACATCTTCCCGGAGAAGGACAAGGGGCCGGGCACCGAGTCCACCTCCCAGCCGCATTTCATGGACGACCTGCTCGAGGCGGCGGGCGCGGAGAACGTGGACTTCCCGCTCAAGACCGCCTGCTGCGGCGGCGCGCACACGCTTTCCGACAGCGACATCTCCACCAAGCTGGTGCTGAACATCCTGCGCGCCGCCGAGGCCGCGGGCGCGGACGTGATCGCGACCGAGTGCCCGACCTGCCACAGCGGGCTGGAGATGCACCAGGTGCGCGCGGAAAAAGTCTTCGGAGAAAAGACGAAGGTGAAGATGCTCTACTTCACGCAGCTCCTCGGCATCGCGCTCGGGCTCTCGCCGCGCAAGGTCGGCGTGCACGAGAACGTCTCCGACGGGATCGCGCTCCTCAAGGACAAGGAGCTCGCGTGAGAGAAGAGCTTCTCGCGCGAGCCGAGGCGATCCTCGAGGAATGGCTGAGGGCGCGCGGCGAGGCGCCGGCTGCGGAAACGAGCGAAGGCTTCCGTTTGCTCGCGCTGCACCGCCAGGGAGCGCGCGGCGTGCCGAGCTTCAACGCCTGCCGCGAGACCTGCCGCGAGATCGCGTATCACTTCAACCTGCTCGAAAGCGGGCCGGACTCGCCGCTCGCCGAGCGTCGCTCGAAGATGATGGCGATGCTGGTGGAGCACCTGAAGCTGTTCGTGCGCGGCAAGCTCGAGGTCGAAGGCCTGGGCGAGTTCTGTTGTGCCTCGCGGCCGCTGCGCCTAGAATCGCTGCCGGCCGTCGTATCCCCGGAATAGCGCGATATGCCCACCGTACGCGGATGCAACCTGCCTGACGACCTGCTCTACGACGTGGACAACCACATCTGGTTCAAGGAGGCGGGCGACGGCACGGTGAAGCTGGGCATGACCACCGTAGCCACGGCGATGGCGGGCCAGCTCGTCGCCTTCACGCCGAAGAAGGTCGGGCGCAAAGTCGAGGCGGGCAAGTCGTGCGCGACCGTGGAATCGGGTAAATGGGTCGGGCCGGCGAAATCCGTGGCCGCCGGCGAAGTGGCCGCGGTGAACGACGCGCTCGCCGCCAAGCCTTCGCTCGCCAACGAGGACCCGTACGGCGCGGGCTGGCTGGTGATCCTCAAGCCCGACGACTGGGCCGGCGCCAAGGCCGCCCTCACGCCGGGGGCGCAGGTGGCGCAAGAATACGAGGCGAAGATGGACGCCGACGGTTTCGCGGGGTGCCAGGCGTGAAGGAAGCTGACATGGAGAAGCTGCAGGAGAACGCGCTGCGGGCCTGCGGCCTGCTCAAGGCGATGGCCAATCCGGCGCGGCTCATGGTGCTGTGCGAGATCGCCGACGGCGAGAAGTCGGTGGGCGAGCTGGAGCGCGCGGTGGGGCTCAGCCAGTCCGGCCTGTCTCAACATCTGGCCGTGTTGCGCGCGAGGGACCTTGTCGCGACGCGCCGGGACGGGCAGACCATCTACTACTCGCTCGCGAGCGACGAGGCCAAGGCGCTGATGGCGACGCTCTACGAGGTATTCTGCGGCGCCGCCCGGCAGCGCCCGTCGCGGCTGCGCACCAAGGCCGCTTAGCGCTTTCCCGCCAGGCGCCCGATCGCGTGGCGGCGCGGCGCTCGCTTCGTTTCAATCGACCTTCGACTCGTCCCGGTACATGACCTTGTGGCGCATCTCGTGGATCCACTGGTCGATCTGCTCGAGGCTGAGGTGCTGCTTCGGATCGAAGCGGTCCCAGGACAGGATCTGCCCCATGCTTTTCTTCCAGCGCTTGTAGGGCGGCTTCGCCGGCGGGCCGAAACAGAAGATGTCGACGACCGAGAGATCGTCGGGCACGCCGAGCAGCGGCTTCATCGCCGCCTGCGCGCTCTCCTGCCCGATCGCGGTCACCCACCACACCTTGTAGCCGAGCGCGGTCGCGGCCAGGTGCGCCGCCATGGTCGAGGCGGCGACGCTCTGCAGGAGGATGCGCTCGGCGTTGTCGTGGTATTGCCGGTCGAGATCCGAGCCGTCCATCAGCACCGGGAACGCGCGCGTCCAGCGAAAATCGGCGACGACCACGATCATTCCCGGCGCGGTCTCCAGGCCGCGGTAGTTCGGCGTCGGGAACTTCATCCTGAGCTTCGCGCGCAGGCGCTGCTCCTCGACGAAGTAGTCGGCGATTTTCTTCTTGGTTTCCGGGCCGGTGACCACGATGTAATGCCAGGGCTGGGAGTTGGCGCCCGAGGGGGCGTGCCGCGCCGCCTCCAGGATCAGCTCGTAATGCTCGCGCGGCACCGTGCAGCCCGGATCGAACTGGCGCGTGGTCATGCGCATGCGCACGACATCCATGAGTGCCTCGTAGCGCGCCCGGCTGTCGTATTGGTCGTTCATGGTTTGCCTCTAAAATCTCGCTCGTGAATTTGGACGATACTCCGATCTGGCGCCCCTCAGAGGAGCGCATGCGCTCGAGCCGCATCGCCGAGTTCATGCGCTGGCTCGAGCGCGAGAAAGGCCTGCGCTTCGAGGGCTACGAGCCGCTGTGGCAGTGGTCGGTCACCGAGATCGAGGCGTTCTGGGAGTCGATCTGGCAGTTCTTCGACATCCGTTCGTCGGCGCCTTACGCGCGCGTGCTGTCGAGCCGCGACATGCTGACGGCGAAGTGGTTCGAAGGCGCGCGCCTGAACCTCGTCGAGCACGTATTCCGCCGCGCCGACACCAGGCGCGCGGCGATCGTGTTCGGCTCGGAGCTCGCCCCGCTCACCGAGATCTCCTGGTCCGGGCTGGAGCGCGAGGTGGCGCGGGTCGCCGCCGCCCTGCAGTCCATGGGCGTGCAGCCCGGCGACCGCGTGGCCGCCTACATGCCCAACATCCCGCAGGCCATCGTCGTGTTCTACGCCTGCGCGAGCATCGGCGCGATCTGGTCGAGCTGCTCGCCCGACATGGGGAGCGCATCCGTCCTCGACCGGTTCCGCCAGATCGAGCCCAAGGTGCTGTTCGCGGTGGACGGCTACCGCTACGGCGGCAAGGACTACGATCGCCGCGCGGTGGTCGGCGAGCTGAAAGCGAAGCTTCCGACAGTCGAAACCCTGGTGCTGGTGCCGTATCTGGACGCCGAAGCGAAGATGCCCGGCGCCCGGCTGTGGGAGGAGTTGCCGCCTGGACCGGACAAGCTCGAGTTCGCGCAGCTGCCGTTCGACCATCCGCTGTGGATCGTCTATTCGTCGGGCACCTCCGGGCCGCCGAAGGCGATCGTGCACGGCCACGGCGGGATGCTGATCAAGACGCTGAAGAGCCTGGCGCTCGATTTCGACGTGCGCCGCGGCGAGCGCTTCTTCTGGTACACCTCGACCGGCTGGATCATGTGGAACCTGGTGGCCGCCGCGCCGATCGTGGACTGCTCGATCGCGCTGCTCGACGGCCATCCCGGCTACCCGGATCCCGGCACCTACTGGCGCTTCGTCGCCGACTCGCGCTCGGAGTTCGCCGGCACCAGCCCGGCGTTCATCGGCGTGTGCATGAAGGCGGGCATCGAGCCGGCGAAAATCGCCGACCTCTCGCGCCTGCGCACGCTCGGCTGCTCGGGCTCGCCGCTTTCGGTCGAGGCCTACCGCTGGGTCTACGGGCACGTGAAGCGCGACCTGATGCTCGCCTCGGGCAGCGGCGGCACCGACATCGCCGGTGGCTTCGTCGGCGCCTGCGCGTTGAAGCCCATCTACGCCGGCGAGATGCAGGCGCGCAACCTCGGCGTCGCGGTGCACGCCTTCGACGACAACGGCAACTCGGTCATCGACCAGGTCGGCGAGCTGGTGATGACCGAGCCGATGCCTTCGATGCCGCTGTATTTCTGGAACGACCCGGACGGCAGGCGCCACCGCGAGAGCTACTTCGAGATGTACCCCGGAAAGTGGCGCCACGGCGACTGGATCAGGATCACGCCGCGCGGCGGCGCGATCGTCTACGGCCGCTCGGACACCACCATCAATCGCCACGGCCTGCGCATGGGAACCGGGGAGCTGTACCGCGCGATCGAGGAAGTGCCCGAGGTGCTCGACAGCCTGGTCGTCGATCTCGAGTACCTGGGGCGCAAGTCGTACATGCCGCTGTTCGTGCAGCTTCGGCCGGGCATCGTGCTCGATGACGCCTTGAAAAGCCGCATCGACGACAGGATCCGCGCCGCAGTGTCGGCGCGCTTCGTGCCGGACGACATCTTCGCCGTCGACGAGGTGCCGCGCACGCTCACCGGCAAGAAGATGGAGCTGCCGGTGCGCAAGCTCCTGCTCGGCCAGCCGGTGGAGAAAGTGGCGAGCCGCGACGCCATGGCGAACCCGAAGAGCCTGGACTACTTCGTCGAGCTCGCGCGGCGGCTGGACGCCGCCTAGAGCAACCGCGTGCGGACCGCGTAGCGCTCGTAGACCGGCGCGGCCCGGCGGTCGCAGGTGACGAGCTCGGCCCGGTGCGCGGCGGCAACGGCTGCGACCAGAGCGTCATAGGCCGCTCCTCCCGTCACCGCGCGATCGGGCAGATGCAGGACGAAGTCCCTAAAGGCACGCACGCTGAGCCGCAGATAGGGCTTGGAGAATCTCGCTTGGAGGAACTCCCGCACGAGCGCGCCCGATGCCCGGTGAGGCGGCGGAAGCCGTGTCAGGACGGAATAGGTTTCCAGCGCGCAGTGCTCGATCAGGCGCACGCCGGCATCCAGTTCGCGCCGCGCGGCTTCGTGCTTTTCGTGCCAGGCGGCGAAGGCCGCTACGACCAGGCTGGTGTCGGCCGCCTTCACCGCCGGACGCGTTCGAGCGTCTCGCGCACCTGCTCGGCGGTCAACGCAGGCAGTGCGTTATCGGGTACCGCGACGACGCCCTTGCCGCGCTTCTTCAGGCGCATCGGGGTAGGCGCGGCCTCGATCTCCAGCCGCCCCTCGCCGGCCCGGATTTCCAGCGGCTGCCCCGGCTTCAGACCCAGGGCCTGACGCAGCGCCTTGGGCACCACGAGTCTTCCTGCGGCATCGAGAGTGGCCTTCATGGAATGAAGAATGCCTCAGAAATGGCATTTCTGCAACCAACCCTCTTCCATATCCGGGTCGTGGCCAGACCTCGGAAGGAAGTGGCATCATGGCGAAAAGCGACCTGGAGGAGGCCCGCATGAGGCGCAGCGCCCACGGCATCATCTGCTCGCACGCCGGGACGCTGCCGCAGCCCGAGGCGCTGAAGCAGCTGATCGGCGGGCGCTACGGCCTGCCGCGCGACGAGGCGGAGTTCGAGCGCCTGGTGCCGAACGCGGTCGCAGAAGTGGTGAAGCGCCAGGCCGAGATGGGGTTCGCCATCGTGAACGACGGCGAGTACGGGAAGAAGGGCGGGTTTTCCGCCTACGCGCGCTCGCGTCTCGGGGGCATCGAGGAACGCCCTGCCGGCAAGACGCCTGCGCCGCGCGACATCACTGCGCGCGACGCGCGCGATTTCCCCGCGCTCTTCGCGGCCAGGCGCGCCGCCGACGCGGCGTTCCGCGTCAACCGCCCGGTGTTCTGCACCGGGCCGATCCGTTACGTCGGCGAGAAGGAGGCGCGCTTCGACATCGACAACCTGAAGGCGGCGGTGCGGGGCCTCGATGTGGAGCCCTTTCTGCCTGCGATCGCGCCAGGGACGATCGAGCACTGGCTGAGGAACGCGTACTACCGCGACGAGGAGGAGCTGCTCTACGCGGTGGCCGACGCGATGCACGAGGAGTACAAGGTCGTCACCGACGCGGGCATCGTCCTGCAGATCGACGATCCCGATCTCCCCGACGGCTGGCAGATGTACCCGGAGATGAGCGTCGCCGAATACCGCCGTTACGCGCAGCTTCGCGTCGAAGCCCTCAACCATGCGCTGCGCGGCGTGCCCGAAGACAGGGTCCGGTTGCACGTGTGCTGGGGAAGCGGCCACGGGCCGCACAAGAACGACATCGCGATGCGCGACATCGTCGACCTGGTGCTCCGCGTGAAGGCCGAGTGTTACTCGGTCGAGGCGGCAAACCCGCGGCACGAGCACGAGTGGACCGTGTGGCGGGAGGTGAAGCTGCCCGAAGGCAAGACGCTCATGCCCGGCGTGGTCGGGCACGCGAGCGACGTGGTCGAGCACCCGGAGCTGGTGGCGCAGCGCCTGGTCAGATTCGCGAACCTGGTCGGCCGCGACAACGTCATTGCCGGCACCGACTGCGGCATCGGCGGCCGCGTCGGTCACGACGAGATCGCCTGGGCGAAGCTCGAGGCGCTCGTCGAGGGAGCGCGGCTCGCTACGAAGGCGCTCTGGCCCGCGGCAGCTGGATGAACGGCCAGGGATTCGGCATCTCGCCGCAGGGCACCTCGACGAGCGCAGGGGCATCGAGTGCGAGCGCGCGCTTGAGCGCCGCGCGCAGCTCGGCGGGGGTCGAGGCGCGAAACCCCGCGACGCCGAACGCTTCGGCGAGCTTGACGAAGTCGGGGTTCGCCAGCTCGCTCGCGATCACGCGGCCTCCGTAGTATTCCTTCTGGTACATGCGGACGTTTCCGAATGCGTTGTCGTTGAACACGACCGTCACCGTGGCGATGCCGTGGCGCACCGCCGTCGCCAGCTCCTGCACGTTGAACATGAAGCCGCCGTCTCCCGCGACAGCGAGCACCGGGACTTCGGGCCGCGCGACTTTCGCGCCGAGCGCGGCCGGAAGCCCCCAGCCGAGCGTTCCCTGGTAGCCCGAGGAAAGGAAAGTGCGCGGCCGATAGACGGGGAGCGCGAGCCGGCTCACGTAGCCGATCTGCGTCAGCTCGTCGACGAAGATGCCCTCCTCGGGCAGCTCGGCGCGGATCGCCTCGATGAAGGCGATCTGGGGCGCGAGCTTCTGCGCAAGCTGCCGCGCGAAGTCCTCCTTCAGCGTCAGCATCTCGTCGGTGCGCGGCTCGCGCCTGCGATTGTGTCGCGGCAGCGCTTCCAGCAGTCTTCTCAGCACCGGCGCCGCGCGCCCCACGATCCCCACCGCCGGCGGGCGGACCCTGTCGAACTCCTCCGGATCTGCGTCCACGCGAACGATCTTGAGCTTGTCGTCGAGCCCCCAGACCTGCTGCGGCTGCTGTAGGCGCGTGCCGACAGCGAGCACCGCGTCGGCGCCCGCCCACAGGCGATGCGCGAGCGGCAGCGTGACGCTCAGGGGATGGCGGCTGTCGAGCACGCCGCGGCCGCCTCGGTACGCCCCGACCGGCGCCTGGAGCATCTCGGCGATGGCGGTCACCTGGCTGCTCGCTTCCTGCGCGCCGATCCCGACCATGATGAGCGGGCGCTCGGCGGTGCCGAGGAGCTTTGCCGCCCTCTGGACCGCGTCCGCATCCACTTCCTGCTCCTCGACCCGCGCGGGCTCGAGCGGCAGCGGCACCGGGGCCTTCTTTGCCCAGACGTCCATCGGCACTTCCAGCCCCACCGGCCGCGGCCGGCCGCTCGCCATGCGGCGGAACGCTTCGGCGACCAGGGCAGCCGCCTCCTCGGGCGCCCGGACTCGCTCGGCCCACTTGGTGAGCGCGCGCAGCACGCCGAGCTGGTCGGGGATCTCGTGCAGGTAGCCGAGCCCGCGCCCGATCGCGGCCGACGGGATCTGCCCGACCAGCGCGAGCACCGGCGCGCTGCAGCCGTACGCGGTGGCGAGCGCGGCGCCGGCGTTGAGGAACCCCGGGCCCGGAACGACGCAAAACGCCTGCGGGCGGCCGCTCGCGAGCGCGGCGCCGAGCGCCATGTAGGCCGCGGCCTGCTCGTGCCGCACATGCACCGCGCGGATCGCGCCGCTGTGCTCGTAGAGCGCGTCGAAGAAGGGATCGTTCTGCACCCCCGGCAGGCAGTACAGCGTGTCGATGCCGTTCGCGGCGAGCGCGCGAACCGCCGCCTGCGCGGCGCTGAGCGTTTCCTGGGTCACGCCCGATTCAGTTCGACTTCATTTCCAGCTTGCGCACGATCGGGCCGATGCGCGCCTCGTCGGCTTTCAGGTACGCGGCGAATTCCTCGCGGCCCATCGGCGTCGACTCCGCGCCCATCTTCTGCAGCCGCTCCTTCGCGGCCGGCGCGCTCATCACCTTGACGACCGCACGCGACAGCGTCTCGATCACCGGTTGCGGCGTGCCGGCCGGGGCGGCGATGCCGTTCCACGACTCGATGATGAAGCCGGCGAGCCCCGACTCGGAGACCGTGGGCACGTCGGGCAGCAGGCTGGAGCGCCTGGCGCTCGCGATGCCGAGCGGCCGCAGCTTCCCCGCCCGCACGTGCGCCATCTGCGGCGTGATATTGAGGAACGACACCTGCACGCGGCCGGCGAGCACCTCGGGAACGGCCGGCGCGGCGCCCTTGAAGGCGACGTGCACGAGGTTCACGCCCGCCATGCTGTTGAACAGCTCCCCGGCGAGGTGCGGCCCGGTGCCGGGACCCGCCGAGGCGTAGTTGAGCTTGCCCGGCTCCCTCTTCGCCAGCTCGATCAGCTCGCCGATCGTGTTCGCCGGCACCGAGGGATGCACGGTGATCAGGTTCGGCACCGTGGCGAACATCCCTACCGGGACGAGGTCGCGCTTCGCGTCGTACGGAAGCTTCGGGTTGATGATCGGCATCACGATGAGCGGCGCCGCGGTCGCGAGCAGCAGCGTATGGCCGTCGGGCGCGGCCTTGGCGACGTAGTCGGCCGCGATCACGGTGCCGCCCCCGGGCCTCGATTCGATGATCACCTGCTGTCCGAATTCCTGGCCGAGCCCCGCCATCAATTCGCGCGCGACCAGCTCGCTTGGGCCGCCCGCGGCGTAGGGATTGATGATGCGGACCACCTTGCTCGGATAGCCCTGCGCCGCGGCGCTCTGCGCGGCGAGCAGGCACAGAAGGGCTGCGAGACGCCAGAACATGGTCTCCTCCTATTTCCTCACCGCCGCCCCGGCGGCATCGCCAGGATCGGCGCGCGGATGATGGTGCCGAGCGTGGTGTAGTAGGGCCCGCCCAGGCGCGCGAGCGGCCTGAGCTTCGCGCCGTCCACGACTTCGCCGTCGAATACCTCGGGCGAAAGATGGAAGGCGATCACCTCGCCGATGTACAGCGTGTTGTTGCCGGTGCCGAGGCGCACCGCCTGGTCGAGGCGGCATTCCATGTGCACGGGCGAGAGGGCGATGCGCGGCGGCTTGACGAAGCGGCTCGGCACGAGCGCGATGCCGAGCGCCTCGGGCTCGCTCTCCTCGGGCGCAAAATCGCACGCGCTGTCGTGCATCGGCTGGCGTGCCGCTTCGGTCGCGACATTGACCACGAACTCGCGCGTCTCGAGGATGTTGCGCGCGGTGTCCTTGAGCTTCCCGGCGCGCAGCCCGATGTTCACCGCCAGCATGGGCGGGCTGTGCGAGACGTAGTTGTAGGAGCTGAACGGCGCCGCGTTCACGCGCCCCTCGGCCGAGATCGAGGTGATCCAGGCGATCGGCCGCGGCACCACGCAGCCGAGGATGAGCTTGTAGGCGCGCTGCGTGTCGAGCTCGGCGGCGATCACCGTGGCGTATTCCCCGCCGCGCGGCTCGTTCATCAGCGTCCCTTGAACGCGGGCGCGCGCTTCTCGTTCACCGAGTGCGCCGCCTCGCGCGCGGCCGGCATCAATTCGCGGATTTCGGCCATGCTTCGGTATCATAACCGCGGCCGGCGCTCGTCCGGGGAGGAGGTTCATGCACGACACCATCATCGTCGGCGGCGGCTCGGCCGGGTGCGTGCTCGCCCATCGCCTCTCGGCGAACAGCGCGCACCGGGTGCTGCTCCTTGAAGCCGGACGCGACATCGTGCCCGGCTGCGTGCCCGAGGATATCGCCAGCGCCTACTGGGTCCCCGCCTACCTGAACCCGGCCTACCAGTGGCCCGAGCTGCGCGCGGCGCCGACCGCTGGATCGCTCCCACGCAAGTACGAGCAGGGGCGGGTGCTGGGCGGCGGCTCGGCGATCAACGCCCAGATGGCGAACCGCGGCTCGCCCGAGGACTACGCGGAGTGGGAAAGGCGCGGTGCGGCCGGCTGGGGCTGGGCCGACGTGCTGCCGTATTTCCGCAAGCTCGAGCGCGACATGGACTGCGACGGGCCGCTGCACGGGAGCGAGGGGCGCATCCCGGTGTCGCGCGTCTTCCCGCCGGCGTGGGCCGGGCACGCGCAGGCGATCGCGCAGGCGTGGCGCGACGAAGGCTACGAGTTTCTCCCGGACCAGAACGGCGAGTTCAGGGACGGCTATTTCGCCATCGCCTTCTCCAGCGCCTACGAGCGCCGCGTGTCGGCGGCGATGGGCTATCTCGACGCGGCGACGCGCGCGCGCGAGAACCTGACGATCATGAGCGATACGCACGTCACCGGGCTCGTTTTCGAGGGAAAGCGTTGCGTCGGCGTGCGCACGGTCGCCGGCGAGCTGCGGGCGAACGAGGTGATCCTCTCGGCGGGCGCGATCCACTCGCCGGCGATGCTGCTGCGCGCCGGCATCGGCCCGGGCGGCGAGCTGCAGCGGCTGGGGATCCCGGTCCTGGCGGATTCGCCGGGCGTGGGACGCGGCCTGATGGACCATCCGGCGGTTTCGATCTGCGCCTGGGTGAAGCCGCACGCGCGGCTGAACGAGGTTGCGCGGCGCCACGCGGTGGTGGCGCTTCGCTTCACCTCGATGCCCGGCGCGCCGTCGAGCGATATGCTCGCCATCGCCGCGACCAAGTCCACCTGGCACGCGGTAGGCGAGCGCATCGGCTCGATCCTGGTGGTGCTGTACAAGCCGTTCTCCGAGGGCGGCGAGGTGCGGCTCGCGAGCCCCGACTGGCGCGCCGAGCCCGAGGTGCGCTTCGACCTGCTCTCGGACCGGCGCGACCTGGAGCGGATGATGGCCTCGGTGCGTGCGGCCGCGCGGCTGCACGAGACGGCGGCGCTTCGCGCCGTCACGAGCGACCCCTTCGCCGCCTTCTACAGCCAGCGCATCCGGAAATATTTCGCCGTGAATCGCAGGAACCGGGTCGTGATGGAGGGTTTGGCCAGGCTGCTCGACGGCCCCGCCGCGCTGCGCAGCGCGCTCATCCACCGCGCGGTGACCGAAGCGCCGCCGATCCGCGAGCTGCTCGAGGACGACGCCTCCTGCGCGGCGTTCGTCCGCAAAGCGGCCACCGGCATCTGGCACGCCTCCTGCACCTGCCGCATGGGCTCGGTCACCGACGAAGCCGGTCGGGTGCGCGGCGTCGCGGGACTGCGCGTGGCGGACGCCTCGATCTTTCCGGTCGCGCCGCGCGCCAACACCAACTTCCCGGTGATGATGGCCGCGGAGAAGATCGCCGACGCGATCGCGCGCTCGGGCTGAGGCCTCAGGGTGTAAGGCATATGCCTTGATATAGGCCGCGCGGCGGTCTAGAATGCCTCACCGTCTCTCCGGAGGACTTGCCGTGGACCGCCCCGTGACCGCAAAGCTGTTCCGCAACGGCCGCAGCCAGGCCGTGCGACTGCCCGCCAGGTTCCGCTTCGAGGGCGCCGGCGAGGTGTTCGTCTCCAAGGTCGGCGACAAGGTCGTGCTCTCGGCCAAGCCGTCATCGTGGGACGATTTTTTCGATGCGAAACCCGGGGGCGCAGAAGGATTTCTCCGGCGCCGCGATGACCGGCCGCCGCAGAAGCGCAGGCCGTTCAAGTGAAGCGCTACATGCTCGACACGGACATTTCCAGCTACATCATCCGCGAGCGCCCGGAGTCTGTGCGGGCGCGCTTCCGGGAGGTGGACACCGGGCAGCTGTGCCTCTCCGTAGTGTCCGAAGCCGAGTTGCTGTACGGCGTGAAGGTCAGGGGCTCGCCGCGCGCGCTTGCCTCGACGGTCGCGGATTTCCTGCGGCGCTTGACGGTGCTCGACTGGTCGCGCACGGCCGCTCAGCACTACGCCGACATCCGCGCGAAGCTCGAGTCGGCGGGGACGCCGATCGGCAACATGGACCTCATGATTGCCGCGCACGCGCGCAGCGCCGGCGCTGTTCTGGTCACCAACAACGAGAAGCACTTTCGCCGGGTTCCGGGCCTCAAGCTCGAGAACTGGGCCTCGACCTGATTGCGGCAGACCCAATCGGTCCTGCGCCGGGGCTAGCGCGGTCCCGCCAGCCTGGGCAGGAAGGTGATCACCTCGGGAAACAGCGCGCACAACACCATCCCGGCGAGGATGATGCGCACGAACGGCCACGAGGCGCGGTAGATCGTGCGCAACGACACGTCGGGCGCCGCGCTCTTCAGAGCGAACAGGATGTAGCCGAACGGGGGCGTCAGGCCCCCCACCGTGACCACGATCAGGAACAGCGTCCAGAACCAAATTTCGTCGAAGCCGTAGATCTTGATGATCGGCTGGTAGATGGGAACCATCACCAGCATGATGGCCAGCTGGTCGAGAAACATGAACAGGACGAACGGCGCCGCCATCATCGCGACGAGCATCAGCGCCGCGGGCGGCCGGATGCTCGTCACCAGCTCGGCGAGCGCGGCTGCCGCCCCGGTGACGGTCAGCAGCTGGCTGAACATCACGGCGGAGGCCATGATGATGAGCAGCAGCGACGCGACCGTCGCCGCGGCGTAAAGCGCGTCCTTCACCATTCCCCAGCCGAGGCGGCGGTAGAAGAGCGCGAGCAGCAGCGCTCCGAGCACGCCCGTCGCCGCCGCCTCGGTCGGCGTCGCCACGCCGAGCATGATCAATCCCATCACCATGAAGAACACGAGCAGCGACGGCAGCATTCTCGCCACCGCCCCGAGCGCGCTCCCGGCCGTCTTGCGGTCGGCGAGATCGGCGGCGAGGTCCGGCGCAAGCTTCGGGTTGAAATGCACGCGTACGAGCACGTAGACGAGGAACATGCCGGTGAGCAGCAGCCCGGGGCCGATGCCGGCGATCAGCATCTGGCCGATCGACACTTCGGCGGTGATCGCCACCAGGATCGCCAGCACGCTCGGCGGGATGATCGGGTCGAGGCTCGCGCCGGCGAGCATCGTCCCCGCGGAGAACTCGGTGTCGTAGCCGCGCTTGCGCATCGCCGGGAAGAGCGAGCGCCCGAGCAGCCCCGCGACCGCCATCGCGGCGCCCGAGAGCGCGCCGAGGATCGCCGAGAGCAGGATGCACACCACGTACTGCCTGCCGCGGATCCTGCCGACCAGCCGGTCGAGCGAGTCGAACAGCACCTCCATGGCGCCCGAGCGGAACAGGATCTCGCCCATGACGATGAACAGCGGCACCGCCGTCAGCGCGCCGGTGGTCGCGGTGGTGTAGATGCTGTTGGCGAACAGGCCGAATCCCGCCGTGCCGAACATCGCCATCACGCCGGCGAGGTTGAGGATGAGGAAGGCGACGAAAATCGGCACCCCGAGCGCGAGCAGGACCAGGAGCAGCGCGATTCCACCGCTCAGCGTGATCCACCAGGTCATGGGCGGGCGAAGGTGTTGCGCAGGAAATGGAGCGCGCTGCTCAGGAGCCCGTAGGGGATGAAGACCGAGACCCACCACTTGGGGACGGGGTTGGCCGAGATCGTCTCGACCCCTTGCGCGTACTGCCGCCAGCTCTCGGCCGCGCCGATCCAGGCGGCGAGCAGGCAGACGAGCGCAGCAGCGAGCAGAACCGCCTTCGCCAGGCCCCTGCGCCAGCTCTCAGGAAGCCCTTCGGTGAGATAGGTGACCGCGACGTGCGCGCCGCGCTGCGTCAGCGCGGGGATCGAAAGGAAGATCACCGCCGCGAGCGCGTAGGACGCCAGGTCGTGCGACCAGGTCGTCGGCGCGTCGAAGAAATAGCGCGCCGCGACCTCGTAGCAGAACGCGGCGGCGATGAGCCCGATCAGCGCCGCCGCGAGCGCGAACCCCGCGACGGTCAGCCCGTCGTGGACCCGGCACAGGCGGTCGAGCAAGACCTACTTCGCCAGCCCCGCCTTGCGCGCGAGCTCACGCACCTCGTTGCTCGCGTCGCCGCAGCACTTTTGCAGGAATTCCCAGTTGCTCGAGGTGAACTCGGAGCGGATGAGGTCGCCCTTCGCCTTCGGCAGCTGCACCGCCTGGACGCCGAGGCCGGCGAGCTTATCGTTGTCCTTTCTCAGGATCTCGTCGCCGAGGCGGGCGGTGTCGCGCTCGGTCTGCGCGCCGCCCTCGAGGAGCGCCGCCTGCTCCGCTTTCGACAGCTTCCCCCAGCGGTCGCGGTTGATCCCGATCAGCGACACCAGAAGCCCGAAGCGCGGCTCGACGCGATACTTCGCCACCTCGTAGTGCTTGGTGCCGAGGAAAACCGCCGCGGGCGCGCAGGCGCCGTCCACCACGCCCTTCTCGATCGCAGTGTAGACGTCGCCCATGGGCAGAGTCACCGGGACGCCGCCGAGCGCCTTGATGACGCCGAACTGGGTCGCAACGCCGCGAATCTTGCGCCCGCCCCAGTCGCCCTGTGCCGAGAGCGGCTGCCTGAGATAGCAGTGATAGCCCTCGGTTCCGAGCGCGACGAGCGACAGCAGCTTCAGGTTGTAGGTCGTCTGGTAGAAGCGGTCGATGGCGCCCCACACTCCGGAGCTGCGCAGCTTGTCGGTGCCGACGGAAAGGATCTCGGCGGCGACCGCGAGGCCCTTGCTGTGGTAGGCCGGATGCGTGTAAAGGACGTCGAACGCGCCCGAGGTCAGCGGCTGCATCTGCTCGAAGGGCGGGACGGCTTCGGGCCCGCTGATCTTGAACGCGACCTTGCCTCCGCTCGCTTTCTCGACGTTGGTCTTGAAGCGGTCGGCGGGCATGTAGGCGGTCGGGTTGTTCGGTCCCCAGCCGGTGAGCAGCGTGAACGTCTGCGCGCCGGCGGGCGCGGCGATGGCGAGCGCGGCAGCCGCGCCGATCCACTTCATCGTATGAAGAATCATGGCTTCTCCTCCCTCGGGTGGCCGCAAGACGATACGTAGGCCCGGTAGCCGCGTCAAGCCGCCGCGCGTTGGGACTGTTCCTCCAGCATGCGGGCGATGATGCGCCGCGCCGCGAGCCCGGCTTGGTCCTCGCGGAAGCCGACGAGCGACCGGCCCGAGGCGTCGCTCTCGATCATTCGCTGCTGCGCCTCGATCAATGCGGCGTCTTCCTCGAACGCGGCCCCGGTCATCTCCCTGAACTGGCGCGTGACCTCCTCGTCCTCGAGCGCGAAGCGCCGCGTCAGCGACCAGAAGTAGTGGCAGCTGCGCTCGGTCTCGGGCGTGATGCTGTTGATGACCATGTGGCTCACCTCGTCCATGCGCAGCTCTCCGGGAGCGGCCGGCCGCAGCCCGAGGGTGATCCCGATGTAGCCCGGCGCCCGGAACTCCGATGTCTGCCAGCGGTCGACCTTGCCCTCGAACTTGCGCACCACGCGGTGAATCGGGGCCGGGTCGACCTCGCGCATCACGCGCAGCGTGCGCACCACGTCGCCTTCCACCTCCACCTTCGTCGGCGCCTCGACCATGCCGGGCTGCGCGAGGGTCGTCTTGTGCACGAAGGGCAGGTGAGTGAGGTCGAGCAGGTTGTCGAGGACGAGCTGGTAGTGGCCCTTGACATGCCGGTAGCCGTGCACCGCCTTCCAGCCGGGCGCGGTGTTTGCGCTCCAGTCGGGAAGAGCCTCCGTATCGGCCCTGGCGGCGTCGCCCATCCACACGAAGACGAGCGCTTGGCGCTCGACGACCCGGTAGCTGCGCGCGGCGAAGCCGCGGCCGGGCCCCGAGGGCTGGCTCGGGAACAGGGTGCACGTGCCGTCGCCCTTGAAGCGGGCGCCGTGATAGCCGCATTGGATCTCGTCGCCGAGCACTTCGCCCGCCGACAGCGGCGCCCTGCGATGCGGGCATCGATCCTCGAGCGCCGCGACGCTGCCGTCGCGGCGCCTGAAGAGCACCAGCGGCTCGCCGAGAATCCAGCGCGCGAACGGCCTCGCCTCGATCTCGCTCGATTGCGCGGCGACGTACCACTGGTTGCGCAGGAAAGGCATGCGGGGTGCCGGTTATGATAAGGGCGCCGTGCCGGGTCCGCTATCCCACATACGCGTGCTGGACCTTTCCCGCGTGATGGCCGCGCCGTGGGCGAGCCAGGTGCACCGCGGCATGCGCCTGGACATCGGCGCGGTGCCTCAGGTGGCGAGCCCGTTGCGCTTCACGCAGGCGCCGCTCGCGTATGATCGGCCGCCGCCGCGGCTGGGCGAGCACAGCGCCGAGATCCTGCGCGAGCTGGGAATGGGCGACGCGGAAATCGAAGCATTGAGAAAGGATGGGGTGCTGTAGATGGCGAGGATTCCGCTACCCGGACCGGACGAGATGAATCCCGCGCAGCGCCGCGTCCACGACGAGGTGGTCGCCGGTCCGCGCGGCAGCCTGGTGGGTCCCTTGCGCGCCGTGATCCACTGGCCGGAGCTCGCCGACCACTGGCAGAAGCTCGGCGCGCTGGTGCGCTTCCGCACCGATTTTCCGCCGCGCCTCTCCGAGCTCGCGATCCTGGTCACCGCGCGCGCCTGGGACGCGCAGTTCGAGTGGTACGCGCACGAGCCGATCGCTCGCAAGGCGGGAATCGCCGAGGAGGTCATCGCCGCGATCCGCGAGGGCCGGCGCCCGGCGCTCGCCGACCCGGAGCAGCAGGTGATCTACGACTTCGCGACCGAGATGCACGAGACGCACACCGTGTCGCAGAAGACCTATGCGCACGTGCTCGAGCGATTCGGCACCCTCGGGGTGGTGCAGCTCACCGCGCTGCTCGGCTACTACACCATGGTGGCGATGACGCTGAACGCGCACGAGATCCCGCTTCCGGAGGGCGCCGCGCCGCCGCTGCCGGCGCGCGGCCGATGACCTACGACTACGTCATCGTCGGCGCCGGCACGGCCGGGTGCCTGCTCGCCAACCGGCTGAGCGCCGACCCGTCGGTGAACGTGCTGCTCGTCGAGGCGGGAGGCCGCGACGACTATTTCTGGATCCGCGCGCCGCTGGGGCTTCCGTACCTGCTCGGCAACCCGCGCTTCGACTGGTGCTACCAGAGCGAGCCGGAGCCGGGGGCGAACGGCCGGCGCTTTCCGGTGCCGCGCGGCAAGGTGCTCGGCGGCAGCTCGTCGATCAATGCCATGTGCTACATCCGCGGCCACCGGCGCGATTTCGACGAGTGGCGCGAGGCGGGCAACGCCGGCTGGGGCTGGGACGAGGTGCTGCCGTATTTCAAGCGCTTCGAGGACTTTCCGCGCGGCGCCGACGAGGCCCACGGCGCCGGCGGCGAGCTGCACGTGTCGGCACCGCCGCCGCGCTGGGAAATACTGGAGGCGGTGCGCGCCGCCACGGTCGAGCTGGGCATGCCGCAGACCGACGACCACAACCGCGGCGACAACGAGGGCTGCGGCTACTTCCATTTCTACACGCGCAACGGCGCGCGCTGGTCGGCGGCGGATGCGTTCCTGCGACCGGCGATGAAGCGCCCGAACTTGACGGTGATGACCGGAGCGCATGTCGCCCGACTCAAGGTGGACGGCGGGAGAGCATCCGGTGTCGTGTTTCGCACCGGCGGCGAGCAGCGGAGCATCGAGGCGCGTCGCGAGGTCGTGCTCGCCGCCGGCGCGATCGGGTCACCCCAACTGCTGCAGCTCTCGGGCATAGGGCCTGCGTCATTGCTGAAGGAGCACGGCATCGACGTGATCCATCATCTTCCCGGCGTCGGCGAGAACATGCAGGACCACTGGCAGATCCGCTGCACCTACCGGGTGCGCAACACGGTGACGCTCAACGACTGGGTGACCAATCCTCTGCGCAAGTACGCGATGGGCGCGGCGTGGCTGTTCGCGCGCCGCGGGCCGATGTGCGCGCCTCCGCCGCAGCTGTGCGCGTTCACGAGAAGCGATGCCGCGCAGGAGCTGCCGAACCTCCAGTACCACTTCACCCCGGCCAGCTCGCAGCGCGCCGGCGGCCCGCTCGATGCGTTCCCGGGCTTTTCCTGCGGCATCGCGGTGGTGCGGCCGGCGGGCGCCGGCCACGTGCGCATCCGCAGCCGCGACCCGCACGAGCCCCCCGCGATCCTGCACAACTTTCTCGCCGACGCCGCGTCGCAGCGCGTCGCGGTGGACGCGATCCGGCTCACGCGCCGGCTCGTCGCCTCGCGCGCGCTCGCGCGCTTCGCGCCGCAGGAGCAGCTGCCGGGAGAGCGATGCGCGAGCGACGAGGAGATCCTCGCCTACGCCCGCAGCACGGTGTGGACCGTGTTCCACCAGAGCTGCACCTGCCGCATGGGGCGCGACGCGATGGCCGTGGTGGACGAGCGGCTGCGCGTGCGCGGCGTCGCGGGCCTGCGCGTCGTCGACGCCTCCGTCATGCCGAGCGTGGTGCGCGGAAACACCAACGCGGCGGCGATGATGATCGCCGAAAAAGGCGCAGAGATGATCCGCGCCGACGCGCGCTGAAATGGGCAACTTCATCCACCCGACCGCGACCGTCGACGCGGGGGCGCAGCTCGGCGACGAGAACTACGTCGGACCCTACTGCATCGTCGGCCCGAACGTGCGCATGGGATCGGGGAACCGGCTCGAGGCCTACGTATCCATCGGCACCGCCGCGCAGCACCGCGACTATTTCCGCAAGCCCCCCGGGCCGGTGCTGATCGGCGATCACAACGTGCTCCGCGAGTACGCCACCGTCAACGGCGGCTCGATCGCGACCACCACGCTCGGCAGCGACTGCAAGCTGCTGATCGGCGCGCACATCGGCCACGATGCGATCGTGCGCGACCGCTGCACGCTGTCGAACAACGCCACGCTGAGCGGGCACACCATCATCGGCTACGGCGCGAACCTCGGGCTCGCCGTCGTGGTGCACCAGTACCTGGCTGTAGGGGCGCTCGCGATGGTGGGCATGAACTCGACGGTCACGCGCGACCTGCTTCCCTTCGCGGTCGCCTACGGTTCGCCGTGCGAATCGAAGAAGATCAACCGGGCGGGACTGGAGCGAAGCGGCGTGCCGGCCGGCGACCTGGCGCTATTCGAGCAGTGGTTCGAGGGGGTGCGTGGCGCGCCCGAGGCGCCGCTCGAGCACGACTACCGCAGGTTCCTCGCCGAGTTCGCCGCCGACCGCAAGGCCTGCCGGGGGGCACAGGGATCGGACTAGGCGAGCGCGGGCATCACCTCCGCGGCGAAGAGCTCGAGCGAGCGCAGCGATTCCTCGAGCGTCAGGTCGCCGAAGGCGAAGCGCAGCAGCGGGTAGTTGATCCCCGCCTCCGAAACCTGCGCCGCGAGCGCCGCGCGCACGCTCGCGGGCGAGCCGGCGATCATCTGGCCGCGCTTGACGGTCTCGTCGAAGCTCTCCACGTAAGGGAGGAACGCCGGCTCGTTGCGAGCCTCGCGCCACAGCTTGATGAAGCTGGCGAACCACCTGGCGTAGGCGCGCCTGGCGATGCCGAGCGCCTCGCGGTCGCTCGCCGCGATCACCACGTGCCGCGTGAAGCCCATGAACGGCAGTTGCGCGGGATCGTTGCCGAGGCGCGCCCATTCGGCGCGGTAGCGGTCGGTGAACTCGCGCACCTTCGCGGCAGGCGGGTTTCCCACCACGTTGACCCGGTTCGCCGCCGCCCATCCGATAGCCTCGAGCTTCGACAGCCCGTACCAGAGCGGCGGGTGCGGCTTTTGCAGCGGCTCGAGCAGCATCGGCACGTTGCGGAATCGGTAGTGCTTGCCCTCGAAGCTCACGGACTTCGACGTGAGCGCCTGCATCAGCACCTGGTAGGCCTCGAAGTACATCGCCTGCGACTGCGCGATGTCGACTCCGAACAGTCCGAACTCCATCGGCGACACCCCGCGACCGATCCCCAGCTCCAGGCGCCCGCCGCTCATCTGGTCGAGCATGCAGATCTCGTCGGCGAGGCGCAGCGGGTGGTAGAGCGGGAGCGTATAGACGACCGGCCCGAAGCGCAGCGTCTTCGTGCGTTGCGCGAGCGCCGCCAGGAACACCGAGGGCGAGGCTGCGAGCCCGAGCGGCGTGTGGTGATGCTCGGCGACGTGGTAGGCGTGGATGCCGGCGCGCTCGTAGGCCTCGGCGAGCCGCAGCCGGTCCTCGTAGAAGCGCGCGAGCGGCGCGCCGCTCGCGTCGAGGTGGTCGAAGATGCCGAATTTCATGTTAAAAGTCTTGCGATTATGCGGTCTGCGTTTCCATCCGGGCGCGAGGAGAAGCGAAACGCCCTGCTCGGCGCGGTCGACAGCGTACGCGAGATCGTCGTCGCGGGCGCCGCGGCGGCCGAGAGGGAGGCAACGCTGCCGCGCGAAACGGTGCGGGCGCTCTACGACGCGGGGCTGTTCGCGATCAAGCTGCCGCGGGAGCTTGGCGGCGCCGAGGCCGACCCGGTGACCCAGATCGAGGTGTTCGAGTCGATCACGCGCCTCGACCCTTCGGCGGGCTGGTGCACGATGATCGGCTGCACGGCGATCGCAGAGCCCGGCGCGTTCCTTCCCGACGAGGCGGTCGCGCAGATGTTCCCCGGCGGCCGGATTCCCCTTGGCGCCTGCACTTTCGTTCCGACCGGGCGCGCGCAGGCGGTGGAGGGCGGCTACCGGCTCACGGGCCGATGGCCGTTCGCAAGCGGCGTGCGGCACGCCGAATGGCTCGCGGCGACTGCGTTTGTCGCCCGCGAGCCGGGGTCGGCGGAGGAGCGGCGCGTGTTCGTGCTCCCCGTCTCGGCGGTGAAGCTGCACGACAACTGGCAGTCCGCGGGCCTGGAAGGGACGGGCAGCTGCGATTTCTCCTGCGAGGGCCTGTTCGTCGCCGAGTCCTTCACCTGGCACCAGCTCCAGGCGAAGCCACGCCGCGGCGGGCCGCTCTACCTCATGGGTCGGCCGGGATTCGTAGCGAACGAGTGCGTCGCGTTCGCGCTCGGCGTCGCGCGCTGCGCGCTCGACGCCATCACCGCGTACGCGCGGACGAAGAAGCGCGGGCTGAGGCAGCAATCAAGCGTCGCCTCGCGCGCGGTGTTCCAGCGCGCGCTGGGCGAGTCCGAGCTGAAGCTCGCCGCGGCGCGCGCTCTCGCCTTCGAGGTGTTCGAAAGGGCGTGGCAGACCGTATGCCGGGGCGAGCCGCCGCCGCCGAAGCTGCAGTCGGAGATGCGCGGCGTCGCGACCCTGGCGACCGATGCGGCCGTCGAGGTCGCGACGCAGGCGTTCCGCTACGGCGGCGGCGCGGCGCTCTACCGCACGAACGTGCTGCAGCGCTGCCTGCGCGACATCAACGCCGCCGCCCAGCACGTCGTGGTGAGCGACGTCGCCTACGAGAACTACGGCAAGTTCCTGCTCGGCTTCCCCGACGCCGATCCGCTGGCGTAGCTATTTGTGGCCCGCTTGACCCACTCATCCTCGGTGATCTGGCTTGCCAGCAGGCGCAGGTTGGCCGGGTAGGTGGTGCCCCACGGGCCGCGCCAGCCGAGGATGTCGCCGGTGAGCCAGAGCTTCTGGGATGCCTCCTCCTCCAAGGCTGCGCTATAGTCTACCCTCGAAGGCCACGACAAGAACGAGGAGGAAAGACGATGAAGCTCTACATGCATCCCGTCTCGATGACCAGCCGTCCGGTGCGGCTGTTCATCCAGGAGAACGGCATCCAGTGCGAGGAACAGGTGATCGACCTGATGACCGGCGAGCACTTCAAGGAGCCGTACCTCAAGGTCAACCCCAATCACCAGGTGCCCGTGCTCCAGGACGGCGATTTCCGCCTCACCGAAAGCTCGGCGATCCTCAAGTACCTCGCCGACAAGACCAACTCGCCCGCCTACCCGAAGGAACTCAAGGCACGGGCCAAGGTCAACGAGATGATGGACTGGTTCAACACGCAGTTCTACCGCGAGTACGGATATCACTTCGTGTATCCGCAGATCTTCCCCAACCACAAGCGCGCCACCGAGGAGGCGCAGAAATCGATCGTGGACTGGGGCAAGACGAACTGCGAGGACTGGCTCGGGATCCTGAACGACCACTGGATCGGTCCGAACAACCAGTACGTATGCGGCAACCAGATCACCATCGCGGACTACCTGGGAATCGGTTTCGTGTCGTTGGGCGAGATCATCCGCTGCAACTTCGCGAAGTACCCGAACGTGCAGCGCTGGATGAACAACATGAAGAAGCTGAAGAGCTGGCCGAAGGTGAACGAGGTGTTCTACGGTTTCGCCGAGGCGGTAAAGGGCCAGCAGTTCAACGCCATCGCATGATCAAGGGCCTGCACCACAACGCCTACCGCTGCCGGGACTCGGAGGAGACGCGGCGCTTCTACGAGGACTTCCTCGGGCTGCCGCTGGTCAACGCATTTAGCATCGAGGAGACGAAGAGCGGGCGCAAAACGCACGCGCTGCACTCGTTCTACCGCATGGACGACGGCTCCTGCCTCGCCTTCTTCGAGGTCCCTGACACGCCCTTCGAGTTCAAGCAGCAGCACGACTACGACCTGCACATCGCGCTCGAGGTGAAGCCCGAGGACCTCAAGCGCATGCTGGAGAAGGGCCGGGCGGCCGGCATCGAGTCGCGCGGCATCGCGGACCACCGCTTCATCGACTCGATCTACTTCCGCGACCCGAACGGCTACGTGATCGAGCTGACCGCCAAGCGCCCCGACCACGAGCGCGCGATGGACCCGGCGGTGAACAAGGCGCGCGAGACGCTTCGCGACTGGCAGCGGGACAAGCTCGAGCGCGTCAAGGCGTAGTGAAGACTCAGTTGCTCCCCTCCTCTACGAGGAGGGGTGCCGCCGCAGGCGGCGGGGTGGTGTTCTCGACCAGGAGGAGCCACGCCGCAGGCGGCTGCACCACCCCGGCGCTTCGCGCCACCCCTCCTCAAGGAGGAGGGGAAGAATCGAGATGAAATTTTCGTTCTTCCACCTGATGCCGTTCACTGGCCTGGTGAACGAGCCGCGGGACTGGCCGGTCTCGAATCGGGATTTCGACGCCGCGCAGGCTCGCGAGCACTACCGCGCCTACGTCGAGGCGATGATCCACGCCGAGCGGTGCGAATTCGACTGGGTCGGCTGCAACGAGCACCACTTCAGCCCCTACGGGCTGATGGCGAACTGCAACGTCATCGCCGGCGCGCTCGTCTATCCCACCAGCCGCATCAAGATCGCGATGATGGGCAACCTCGTTCCGCTCAACAACCCGATCCGCGTCGCCGAGGAGTACGCGATGATCGACTGCATGAGCGGCGGGCGGCTGATCGCCGGATTGATGCGCGGCATCCCGCACGAGTACATCGCCTACAACATCCCTCCCGACGAGAGTTGGGAGCGCCAGCGCGAGGCCGTGCAGCTCATCCTCAAGGCGTGGACCGAGCCCGAGCCTTTCGGCTGGGAGGGCAAGCACTTCCAGTTCCGCCAGGTGTCGATCTGGCCCAAGCCGTTCCAGAAGCCGCACCCGCCGCTCGTCATCTCGGCGACCACCCCTGAGTCGGCGAAGTTCGCCGCCGAGATGCGCGCCACCATGGGCATGGTGCTGATCGCGGACCTGAACCAGGCGAAGGAATGCATCCGCGTGTATCGGGAAACGGCGAAGGCAAACGGCTGGGAGCCTTCGCCGGAGAACATCCTCATCGGCATGCACACCGTGATCGCCGAGACCGACGAGATCGCGAAGCGGGAAATGGAGAAGGCGCGCAGCTACTTCGACCGCGTGCTGATGGGCGGGCCGCGCACCGCCGGGCGCCTGGTTCTGCAGAAGACGCGCTACTACCAGGACGAGGCGAACCGCGAGCGCTGGCAGGGGCGGCTTGCGAAGCGCGAGGCGGCGACGATCGACGACCAGATCGCGGGCGGCATGATCTTCTGCGGCAGCCCGGAGTCGGTGGTCGGGCAGATCAAGCGCGTGCACGCCGAGCTCGGCAACGGCGTGTTCAACTTCACGATGAAGGTCGGCAACCTTCCGGACGAGGTGGTGAGGAAAGGCATGGAGCTCTTCCGCGACCGGGTGCGGCCGCACGTGAAGGACCTGTGATGGAGCAGCTCGAGACACGGCTTGCTTCGGGCGCGCTGACGTATTTCGTGGAAGGCGAGGGAAGGCCGCTCCTCTACCTGCACCCTGCGGGCGGCGTGCGCTGGACGCACGTGATGCGCGGGCTCGCGCGCTCGTTCAAGCTGTACGTTCCCGTGGCGCCCGGGTTCGACGGCACGCCGCCGCATGCCGGGCTCGATTCGATGAAGGGACTCGGCGCGCTCGCCGGGCAATTCGTAGAGAAAATCATCGGCGGCCCGTGCGACGTGATGGGCTGCTCCTTCGGCGGCTGCGCGGCGATGTGGCTCGCGCTCCAGCGCCCCGATCTGGTCGACCACTTGGTGCTCGAATGCCCGGCGGGGCTGGAAAAGCGCGATCCGGCGCTGCGCGCCGATCCCGAGGCGTTCCGCCGAGCGTTGTTCCTGTATCCGGAGAAGATGCCGCCGGACTCCAAGCCGCCGGAGCTCGAGGGTGCGAACCGCAAGATGCTGCCGCACTACCGCTCCGAGGACGGACGGGACCTCAAGCTGATGGAGCGGCTCTCGGAGATCGACAAGATGACGCTCGTGCTGCACGGCGTGCTCGATCGTATCGTTACCAAGGAGAGCGTGCAGCTGCTCAAGAGCCGGCTCAAGCGCTCGTTTCTCATCTACTTCTGGGACGCGGCGCACGGCATCGAAGTCGACCAGCCCGAGCGCATGCTCGCGGTGGTGCGGGAATTCCTCGAGCGCTCGGAGGCGTTCGTGGTCAATCGCGGAAGCCTGGCGCTGAATCCCTTCCCGCGATAGAATCTGTCCAGACTAGACAGATTATTGGAAAAGCATGAGCGCTCGCTGGCCCCTGCAGAAGGCAAAGAACGAGTTTAGCCGGGTCGTCGATCGCGCCCTGAACGAAGGCCCGCAAACGGTGACGCGCCACGGCAGGCCCGTGGTCGTCGTTTCCGCGATCGGCGCTGCGGCGGGCCGCACGGGCAAGCGCAGGGCGTCGCGGGCGTTGGTGGATCTCTTGCGCCGCTGTCCGGCGGACCTCAGCCGGATCGTCATCCGCGATCGCTCGGCGGCTCGCACCGTCGATCTCGAGTGAGCTACCTGCTCGACACCTGCGTGGTGTCGGAGCTGTCGAGGCCCCGGCCGGATCGGGGCGTCGTCGCCTGGATGTCGGAGGCCGATCCCGCCTTCCTGCACCTCTCGGTGATCACGATAGGCGAGATACGACGCGGCACGCTGCGCCTGCCCGCCGGGAAGCGTCGAACGTCCCTGTCGAGCTGGGGCGAAAGGCTGAGACGCAGCTTCTCGGGGCGCGTTCTTCCCGTGGACGAGGCGGTTGCGCTGCGCTGGGCGGAGATCGCGGCGCGCGCGGAGCAGTCGGGCCGCCCCGGGTCGTTTGCCGACGGGTTGATCGCCGCGACCGCGCTCGATCGCGGACTGACGCTCGTCACGCGCAACGTGACCGACTTCGAGCCCTTCGGCGTCTCGCTCCTGAACCCGTGGAAGGCCGACTCCTGAGGCAAGTTGATTCAGATCAAACGTTCGACGATCTGAGGGTGGTCTATTTGCACATGACGGCGGCCGAGTACCGCAACGAGGACGAGGGCTGGGGCCTGAAGCCGCTCGCTCCGTTCCCCGGCGCGCCCGAGCTCTCCTGGCACCTGATCGAGTCGCTGGTGGCGGAGGAGTTCGACGTCACCATGTGCCAGGACATGGCGGTCGACCACGGCTTCGCGGTGCCGATGTCGCTGCTCTGGGGCGGAAAATCACCCTGGCCGGTGAAGACCGTGCCGATCGAGGTCAATACCGTGCAGCATCCGCTTCCCGCGCCGGCGCGCTGCTACAAGTTCGGCAAGGCGCTCGGCCGCGCGATCGAGTCCTATCCGCAGGACCTGAAGGTGGTGGTGCTCGGCACCGGGGGCCTGTCGCACCAGCTCGACGGCGAGCGCGCGGGCTTCATCAACAAGGCGTTCGACCTCGAGTGCATGGACAGGATCGTCACCGACCCCGAGCTCCTCGCCCGCTACTCGATCCGCGAGCTGGTCGAGCTGGCCGGCGCTCAGGGGGTGGAGCTGATCAACTGGCTCGTAATGCGCGGCGCGCTGACCGGGCGCGTGACGAAGCTGCACGCGAACTACCACATCCCGATCTCCAACACCGCCGCGGGACTGCTGCTGCTCGAGAACGCGGCCTAGTCGGCGCACGCGCGCTTGGTCCAGCGGAACAGGCGCACCGGGGGAATATTGAGCGGCTCAAGCTCTTCGTGCGCCGAGCCGAGAAACGGCCGGCACAGGCGCTCGACGCTCGCGGACACCTGGTAGGCGATGAAGCGGCCGCCCGGCGCGAGCAGCGCCGCGATGGCCTCCAGGATGCGCGAGGCGAGCGTGCGCTCCAGCGTGGAGAACGGAATACCGGAAATCACCACCTCGGGCGCGGCAAGGCCGTGCGCGGCGAGCACCTCGCGCAGCTCGCCCGCGCAGCCCAGGTGTGCGATCAGCCGCGGGTCCTCGATGCGCCCGAGAAGCCCGTGCAACTTGTCGTCGATCTCCAGGCAGAGCAGCTTCGCGTCCCCGCGCATCGCGCCGAGGATCGCCCGGGTCGTGCCGCCGGTGCCCGAGCCGAGCTCGACGATGGTGCGCGCGCGGCGCACCTCGCCGAGCTGAAGGATGCGGCGCTCGACGAAGCGCGAGCTGGGCACCACCGAGGCGACCTGGCGCGGCTCCCTCAGGAACGCCTGCAGGAAGACCAGCCGCTCGTCCAGCTCGTCGCGAAGGCGACGCGGTTTCGCATTCCGAAAATCGACCATCGGTTCTTGTTCTCCTTCGCAGCCCTGGCGCCGGGAGTATAAACCGTGCCATCGGAGGCGCTCCATAGTGCAGGCACAATTGCGTTCGTGGCCTATCGGATCGGGCTGACCGGGGGCATCGGCAGCGGCAAGAATGCCGCCGCGGAAATCTTCGCCTCACTGGGCGCCGAGGTGATCGATACCGACGCGGTCGCGCGCTCGCTCACGTGGCGCGGCGGCGCGGCGCTCGGGGCGATCGCGGCGCAATTCGGGCCCGGGGCGCTCGCGCCCGACGGCTCGCTCGACATGGCGCGCATGCGCAGCCGCGTGTTCAGCGACGCGCAGGCGGCGCGGCGCTTCGAGGCCATCGTGCAGCCGCTCGTGAAGGAGGCGTGCCTGCGCCGCGCGCGCGAGTCGCGCGCCGTCTACGTGGTGCTGATCGTTCCGCTGCTGCGCGAAGCCGGCCGCAAGGCGCTCGGCGTGGATCGCGTGGCGAGGGTCGAGTGCCCGGCGGAGGTGCGCGTCGCGCGCATCGTCCGCAGGAGCGGCCTGCGCGAGGCGGAGGTGCGCCGCATCGTCGCCGCGCAGGCCGGGAACGAAGCGCGCCTCGCGCGCGCCGACGACTCGATCGACAACGCGGGCGAGCTGGAGACCTTGCGCGTGCGGGTCGAGGCGCTTCACCGGGAGTATCTCCTCTTGGCTCGCCCCGCATAGGGGATGCTAAATTGCGGCGCATGTCCCGCGCCGCGCTCCGCGAGCGGTAATTTTTCGCTTGAAGGCTCAAGGGCTTGGTGGCAGGATGGGGGAGCCTATTGCAAGGGGATGCAGATGCTCAGAACGATGATTGCAGCCGCGTGCGCGATGTCGGCGGCGGCGTTCCTTGCGCACGTGCCGGAAGCTGGGGCTCAAGCCGGCGGCAGCAGCGCAGGTTCCGCGCCGGTCTATACGCCGCCGCAGCGGGGCGCGCCTTCGCGGCGCGTCGGCGGCAGCTCGCGCGGCGCGGGCGACGCGCTCCCGGCGGTGATGATCCTCGCGCCCGACCACGTCGGGCTCACGACCTCGGAGTCGCCCTCGCTCTACTGGTACCTCTCCAAGCCGACCACGGTGCGCGTGGAAGTGACGCTCGTCGACGAGAAGGGCGAGACGCCGCTCATCGAGTACGCGATCGAGAAGGCCGACGGCCCGGCGGTGCACCGCGTGGACCTGGCGAAGCACAACATCAAGCTCAAGCCGAACGTCGACTACCAGTGGTCGATCTCGGTGGTGCCGAACCCGAGCGAGCGCTCGAACGACGTCATGGCCGGAGGAGTGGTGAAGCGCGTCGCCGTGCCCGACGCCGTCAGGCGCGCGCCCGGCGCGAGCAAGGGCGAGCTCGCCCGCCTGTCGGCGAGCCAGGGCCTGTGGTACGACGCGATCGCGCTGTATTCGGAGCTGATCGAGCAGAGCCCGAAGAGCGCCGAGCTGCGCCGGCAGCGCGCGGCGCTCCTGCAGCAGGTCGGGCTGAAGGAGATCGCGGAGTTCGACCTGCGCGCCTCGCGCTAGGCGCCTAGAACTGCACCTGCATCGCGAACAGGAAGTGCACGCCCGAGTCCTGCAGGTCGCGCGTCGGCTGCGCGATCTTGCGCTGCGCGAATCCCTTGTAGACCTGCGCCAGCGCGCCGCGCACCGGCGTCCAGCGCAGGCCCGCGCCGAAGCTGGACAGGCGCTGCGCTGCGCCCCGGTGGTCGCGCCCGCTGCCCGCGTCGGCGAATAGCGCGATTTCCACCTGCCCGGCGTCCGGGTCGTCGCCGGCCAGGGGCGCTCTCAGCCGGCCGATCGGCCGGCGATATTCCACCGAGCCGACCCAGCCGTTGTCGCGCACGACCGCGTTCTCGCGGTAGCCGCGCACCGTCTGCGCGCCGCCGAGCGCGAATTTCTCGGAGGGCAGCAGCGCGTCGTTGGAGCGCTGCCAGTCGCCGCGCGCCACCAGCTGTCCGAGCTCGCCGGGGAGCCGCCGCGCCCACTGCAGCTGCGCGAGCCGCGTGACGAAGCGCGAGTCGGGGTTGCCCGCGTTGCTGATCGTGGCCCCGAAATGGTCGAGGCCGCGGCTCACGGTGAAGCGCGCGGCGAGCACCTGGTCCGCGCTGCGCTCGCTCCAGTCCCCGGAGACGCGCAGCGCCGCGACGGCGCTCTTTCCGTCATCCAGCCCCGGCGTGAACGAGAACGGCTGGCCGAGCAGGAAGCTCGCGTTCCTGCGCCGCGCGAGCGTCGCCCCGAGCGCGAGCTCGCGCGACACCGTGCGCACGAACGGGTGCACCAGCCCCAGCTCGAGCGCCTCGGAGCGGTTGCGGATCGCGATCAGGTCGAAGGGCGGCTCGACTACGGTGGCGTCGCTGCGCTCGAACTTGAAGTTGAACCGGGTGTCGTGCGCGGTGAGCGGCACCGAGAGCGTGATGGTGGTGTCCTCCAGCCCGCTGGTGAGGCCCTGGCGCAATCCCCACGCTTCGCCGCGGCCGAGCAGGTTGCGCCACTCGAATTGCGCTTCGACGCGCTTCGCGCCCACCACCGGCGAGCGGTTGTTCGCCACCGTGACGCCGAAGGTGTTGCGCTTCGCCTCGGTGACGTCGAGCCGCAGCACCGCCTCGCCCGGCCGCACGCCCGGTCCCAGCTCCGCGTTGATGCGCTCGATCTGCGGATCGAGCAGGATCACCTGCATGCGCTCCTGCAGCTCGCGCACGTTGAGCGGCGGCCCGGCGCCGGCGGCGACCCGCTCGCGGAAGAAGCGCGGCTCGAAGCGGTGCTCGCCCGCGACCACGATCTCCGCCAGGCGTCCCTCGATCACCTCGATGGTGGCGACGCCGTCGCGGATCTCCTGGTCCGGGATCAGCGCGCCCGAATTGACGTAGCCGGCGGCGACGTAGTGCCGCGTGATCGCGAGGCGCGCTTCCTCGAGCTCGTCGTTGCCGATCGACCGCCCGGTGAACGGCGCGAGCAGCGCCTCGAGCTGCGCGGCGTCGAACACCGTCGCGCCGACGATGCGAAAGCGCTTGACGACGATCGCCAGCGGCCGCGACGGCCGCCGCTCGGGCGACGCGGGCAGCGGCGGGAGCACGAAGCCGGGCCGCGGCGCCTCGCGCAGGAATTCCGGAAGCCTCGGGCGCTCGAGCGGACCGCGCTCCGGAGGAACGCCCTGCGCGTAAGCTGGATTGCAAAAGATCGTCAGGACGAGCGCGAGCAGCGCGCACAGGGGTTTTCGCACAATCATCGGGCCGTAACGGCAGCGTGCGATGGTCACGTAGCGCGTTGCGACAGCGGCGTCGCGGTCAGTTTTTTCGCTCATCGATGCCGAATGGAATATCAGCCGCGCCGTCGTGTAAAGGCGACAGTGGATTGAGTGCACTTGACGCACTGCAATAATAGTGGTCATCGCATCAGGCGCATGTTAGATTGCCGTCAGGGGGGGAAATGGGCTCGATCCGGGGCCGACCAAGCGACGCAGTCGACGTCCGCAAGACGCCTTGCCGCATGTTTCGCGCGCGGCCGGCGCTCGCCTTTCATCCCGATTCGCTCGTCCTTCGCGCATTGCGCGCGAAGCCGAAGCCGTTCTAACGGAGCACGACCATGGCAACGCTTACCAAAACTTCCGCCGGTCAAAATTTCAACACGCAGCCGCCTGTCGGCCCCGGGACCACCGCCGACATCCTGCTGGTAGGAGACGACGCCTTCATCGGCGGCACGATCAACCTGTTCGGGGGCGCGGACGATCTGCGCTTCAACAACGTCGCGGGCGCGGAGGTCTACGACCTCGGCTGGTTCACCTTCGCCGGCACCGGCGCGATCGAGCTGGTCACGCTCGGCACCGGCGGCGCGGCGGCGCCCGTCCTGACCGGGACCATCGGCCACAGCATCGACGCCTCCGACTACCTGTTCAACGCGCTCACCATCCGCGGCAACGCGGGCAACAACGCGCTCACCGGCACGTTCTGGAACGACACCATCTCGGGCGGCGGCGGCATCGACACCCTCATCGGCGGCGCGGGCAACGACGTGTTCACCCTCACGTCGGCCGCGCAATACGCGGCGAACGCGCAGATCGACCAGGACGACAGCACCGGCTTCGACACTCTCCAGCTCACCAGCAACGTCGCGGCGACGCTCACGCTCAACGCCACCACCAACGTGGACGCGGTGACGGTCCTCGGCACGGGCGCGGTGAACGTGGACGCTTCGGCCGCGGTCGTGGACCTCGGCATGGTGATCACCGGCAACGCCGCGGCGAACACCCTCACCGGCACCGCCAACTTCATCGGCGACACGCTGATCGGCGGCGTGGGGGCGGACAACCTTTCCGGCCTGGCGGGCAACGACGTGTTCGTGATCTCGCTCGCCACCCACTACGTCACCACCGCCAACCCGCTCACCTCCGACCGCATCGACGGCGGCGCCGGCACCGACATCATCCGCTTCACCTCGACCGCGGCGGGCGTGCTGACGCTGAACGCCAACGTGACCGGCGTGGAGCGCGTCGAGCTTTCCAACCAGCAGGGCCAGACCCACCTCACCACCGCGCTCGGGGTGGACGCCGACCTGCTGAATTCCTCGCTCGCCATCGTCGGCAACGCCGGCGTCAACACCATCACCGGCACGCAGGCCGCCGACACCATCGACGGCGGCGCGGGCAACGACGTGATCCTGATCGCCGACGCGGGGCACCACGACGCGGGCGAATCGATCGACGGCGGCGCGGGCACCGACGTGATCCGCTTCACCACCACCGCCGCGCAGGAGCTCATCCTGCAGAGCATCGTCAACGTCGAGACGGTGGCGATCGCGACCGCCGCCGGCGCGGCGACCGGCGCCAACGCCGCGAGCCTGAACGCCGAAGGCCTGGCGGTGGGAATCGGGCTCGCCGGCAACGCGGGCGCCAACTCGCTCAAGGGCGGCAGCGGCGACGACACGCTCACCGGCGGCGGCGGCAGCGACACGCTCACCGGCGGCGCCGGCAACGACGTCTACGTGTACACGGCCGCCGGCCAGTTCGGCGCGACCGAATCGGTGAACGACAGCGGCGGGACGAACGACGCCATCAGCGTCACCGCGGGCGTGCTCACCTCCGGGACCGGCGCGACCGCCGGCATCCAGGCGACCGGGGTCGAGAGGATCGTCCTCACCGGCGCGGCCGGGGCGGTGGTCTCGACGCTGGAACTGGACGGCTTCGCGGTCGAGGGCGGCACCGGGGCGAACTCGATCACGGGCGGCGGCGGCGGCGACACCATCACCGGCGGCGCGGGCGCGGACACCATGAACGGCGGGGCGGGCGACGACGTGTTCGTCGCCGCGCTCAACACCCACATCACCGGCGACAAGTTCACCGGCGGCACGGGGACCGACACGGTGCGCCTCACCGGCACCACCACGCTCGCGGGCGGCATGACCTACACCTTCGCCGCGGGCAGCATCATCGCGGCCGCCAGCGTCAGCACCATCGAGGAGGTGGAGATCTCGGACGCGGCCGGCGACAACAGCGGCACCGACAAGATCAACATCGTCGCCTCGGGGCTCGCCGCGACGGTGAACGGGATCAGGTTCACCGGCAACGCCGGCAACAACTCGATCACCGGCGGCGCGGGCAACGACATCATCGAGGGCCTCGGCGGCAACGACAACCTGAACGGCGGCGCCGGCAACGACGCCTTCGTCTATTCCGCGAGCGCGCACTACGCGGGCGACACGGTGACCGGCGGAGTCGGCACCGCGGACGAGATCCAGTTCACCAGCGCCGTGGACGGCGACGCGCTGGTCCTCGCGGCGAGCACCACCGGCATCGAGAAGCTGACCTTCGGCGCCGGCACGGCCGACCTGGCGGCGGACGCGACCACGGTGACGACCGCGCTCACCATCACCGCCAACGACGGCGACAACACCGTCGCCGGCGGCACCGGCAACGACACCATCGCGCTCGGCGCGGGCGATGACGTGCTGGTCGTCAAGCTCGCCGCGCATCACGCGCCCTCCGAATCCATCGACGGCGGCGCGGGCACGGACGAGATCCGCTTCACCTCGACCCTCGAGGGCGACACGCTCGTGCTCACGCCGTTCAACACGGCGGGGAGCCTGGAGCGCATCAGCATCGCCGACGAGTCCGGCGACAACAGCGGCACCGCGTCGGTCCACGTCTACGCGGCGGGCGTGAACAGCGCCGTGACGATGACCGGCAACTTCGGCGACAACCAGCTCACCGGCGGGCGCTTCGCCGACCTCATCCAGGGCGCGGCGGGCGACGACCTGCTCAACGCCGGCTCGGGCGACGACACCCTCGACGGCGGCGCGGGCGCCGACACGCTGGTCGGCGGCTCGGGCAACGACGAGTTCCGCGACGTCGACGCCGCGGACGCGATCGTGGGCGGCATCGGAAGCGACGACCGCCTGGCGATGACGCAGGGCACGACGGTCGACCTGACGCTGCTCACGGCGGCGCAGGTGAGCGGCGTGGAGCGCATCGCGATGGGCGCGGGCGACAACACCGTGCACCTCGACCAGGAGATCGTGCAGGCGATGGTCGGCGCGAACGGCACCCTGGTGGTGGACGGCGGGGCCGGCGACGGCATCAGCTCGGCCGAGGGCTGGGCGCAGATCGGCGGCGCGCCGGTCGGCTACACCGACTACCAGCTCGGCGGCTCGGGGCCGATCCTGCGCGTGAACGACGTGCTCGGCTTCGCGCGCACCTTCGTGGGCACGCCGGGGAACGACAGCTTCGTCGGCGCGGCGAGCGACGACACCTTCCAGTTCACGCAGGGCACGCTCGAGCCCGCCGACACCATCGACGGCGCGGGCGGCACCGACACGCTGCAGCTCACCGGCGGCGGCACCATCGACCTGGTCGGCGCCGATGGCGCGGACATCAGCAACGTCGAGCGCATCACGCTCGACTCGGCCGGCACGGTGCTGATCGTCTCGGACGGCACCTGGACCATCGTCGCCGCTGGGGGCAACAACAACATCACGCTCGGCACGGGCGACCAGGACGTCACCGCGGGCGCGGGCGACGACACCGTCAATCTCGGCGCGGGCGACAACATCATCCTCGCGGGCGACGGCTCGGACGAGGTGAACGGCCCGGTCGTTCTGGGCGACGAGGTGTGGCTCGAGGGAAGCGCCGACACGTTCGAGTGGCAGGACCTCCTGGGCGGCGGGCTGGTGGACGGCGGCGCGGCGAGCGACACGCTGCTCGTCGGAATGGAAATGGGAAGTATCAGCATCGACCTCACGCCGACCTCCGGCGAGGCGGGCGTGTATTCGAACTTCGAGAACCTCGCCGCGGGCGGTGCGGATGGAGACATCACCGTTTCCGCGTCCGATTCGGGCGGCAGCATCACGACGGGCAGCGGCGACGACAGCGTCACCGCGGGC
>MERQ01000016.1 GCA_001770655.1 Betaproteobacteria bacterium RIFCSPLOWO2_12_FULL_68_20 | reverse complement strand
GCGCACCGCCATGCCCGCACCTCCGTGGCGCCCGTATTCGATCAGACGTATGATCGTTTACACGCTAGGCGCCTGGCGGGGGGAGGACAGTGATCTAGGTCAAGTCTCCCGGCCCTGGCGCAGGCGCAAATTGAGAACCGGACTCATTGCCGCCGGACAGGCACTTTGCGCCTGCCGCGGGCGATGCGCGCAGAGCCCCAGCCAACGGCGCCCACGCGCTCGCCGTAGCGCTTGCGTGCGAGCGCCGCGCCCGCGGCGAGCGCCCTGAGCTTCGCCAGCGCCACCTCGCGGTCCATCGGCGCCATGCCGCAGTTGGTGCAGGCGATGAGTCTCGCCTTCGGCACGTACTTGAGCGCCCGGCCGATGGTCGCGGCGACCTCCTGCGGCGTCTCCACGCGCTCGGTCGCGACGTCGATCACGCCGACCAGCACGTCCTTTCCCTTGAGCAGCGCGAGCAGACTGAGCGGCACTTTCGAGTTGGCGCATTCGAGCGAGACCTGATCGATCCTGCTTTTCGCGAGCGCAGGAAAGATCTCCTCGTACTGGCGCCATTCCTTTCCCAGCGTCTGCTTCCAGTCGATGTTCGCCTGGATGCCGTAGCCGTAGCAGATGTGGACCGCGGTGGTGCATTTCAGGCCCTCGATCGCGCGGTGCAGCGCCTCGATCCCCCACTTCTTCACGTCGTCCATGTAGACGTTGAAGGCCGGCTCGTCGAACTGGATCACGTCCACGCCGTCCTTCTCGAGCGCCCGGGCCTCCTCGTTAAGGAGCGCCGCGAACGCCATCGCCAGCTTCACCTTGTCGCCGTAGTGCCGGTCGGCGATGGTGTCGACGATCGTCATCGGCCCCGGCATCGTGATCTTGAGCTTTCTCCTGGTATGCGCGCGGGCGAGCGTCGACTCGATCTTGTGCACGCGGCCTTTCAGCCTTAGCGGCCCGGTGACGACCGGCACCATCGCCTCGTAACGGTGGTCGCGGATCCCCATCTTCACCTTGTGCTCGAAGTCGATGCCCTCGACCAATTCGAGGAAGCCGTGCACGAAGTGCTGGCGCGACTGCTCGCCGTCGCTGACGATGTCGATGCCGGCGTCCTCCTGCTCCTTCAGCCAGAGCAGCGTGGCGTCGAGCTTCGCGTGCTCGAGCTCGGCGCCCGAGGCGCGCCAGGCGGGCCAGAGCTTCCCCGGCTCGGCGAGCCAGAAGGGTTTGGGAAGGCTGCCGGCGATGGTCGTCTCAAACATGGTCCCTCCTACGCAGCCACTATCATAATGAGGGAGGTGTCCCATGAACACGACGCGCTGGCTACTCGCGGCCGACGTGAGCCGCGCTGGTATACAGCCCATGGGCCGCGTAAGATTTCAAGCATGAAAATCGCAACCGGAAAGGTCATCGGCGGCAAAGTCGTCGTTGAGGGGGATTCCTTCGCCGAAGGCTCCGTCGTGACGGTGGTTGCCCGGGATGACGACGAGCCATTCGATGTCTCTCCCGAGGACGAGAAGGCGCTGCTTGCCGCCATGGTCCAGGCCGACCGCGGCGAGGTCGTGTCCTGGGAAGATCTCCGGGAGCGGCTCCGCCCTGTGCGGGATTAAGTCCTTCTACGTCCCCAGGTCCCACGGTCGCGAAGATGACGGTGCGTCCCTTCGATGGAGCGAACTGGGAGGCGCACGCGGCGAAGCTCGAGCCGCTCGAAGACTGAAGCGGACTGCAAGGGAGGATCGTCTACAAGCGCGGCTGAGCCGCGTCTGCGGTTTTCGTGTCGCGAGCCGTCAGCAGCCAAACGGCGGCGGCCGCCTGCGCGGCGAGCAGCAGGCCGAAGGCCGCGAGGTAACCGTCGGGGTTGTAGCGGCCCTCGAGCGCGGGCCACAGACCGAGGATCGCGCCCACGCCCCACTGCGCGCCGAACGAAGCGAGAAACAGCAGCAGGTTCGACGCGGTGGTGACGCGCCCGCTCTGCGCGACCGGCACGATCTGCGTGAGAAGCGAGTACGCGATCATCGCGGCGATGCTCGCTGCGGCGAAGAACGCAAGCCACGCGAGCAGCGCCGTGCGCGCCCCGAGCGCGAGCGGCGCGAAGCCGGCGGCGGTCGCGATCATGCCGGCCTGGTAGACGCGCAGCTGCGAGATCCCGCGCCGCGCCAGCGCCTCGCTCAAGGAGCCGAGCGCGAGCGAGGCCACCATGTAGGCGAGCGCAGAGGCGAAGAGGTAATCGGCCGCTTCGCCGCGCGTCAACCCGTGCACGTCGGCGAGCCAGGGCGCGAACCACAGCCCCTGCAGCGCCTGGAAGCTCGCTTGCGCCGCGACCATCGGCGCGGCGAGCCGCCAGAACTCGAGCTGCGCGAAGATCGTGCCGACCACCCGCCATTGCTCGCCCCAGGACTCGGCGCGCCCCGGAATCTCCTTTTCCGGCACCACAAGGTAGATAAGGGCCGCGGCGGCAAGGCTGAGCGCGGCGAGCGCGAAAAAGAGCATGCGCCAGCCGAGCGGCCCGAGCAGCGCCTCGGCGGGCGCGGTCGCCGACAGCGCGCCTACGCTGCCGACCGCGATCATCCAGCCGATCAGCGCGGTGAGCCGCTCGCGCGGAAACCACAGCGTGAACGCCCGGATCGAGCCCATGAGGCCCGCCGAAACGCCCAGCCCGATCAGCGCGCGCCCCGCGCCGAGCGCGGCGAAATCCGGCGCCAGGCCGAAGGCGAGCGCGCCGGCGGCGGCGACGCACATCAGCGCCGAGTTGCAGCGCCGCGGCCCGTAGCGATCGAGCAGCACGCCGAGCGGTACCTGAAACAGGGCGAAGGAGAGGAAATAAGCGCTCGTGAGCAGCCCCAAGTCGCCCGGCGCGAGGCCGAACTCGCGCGCCAGGTCCTTGGCGATGACCGCGTTGACGTAGCGGTAGAAGAACGACAGGAAGTAGCCCGCGGCGAACGGGCAGAACACCACCAGCATCAGCTTCGCGGCGGGCGCGTCGTTCCTGTCGTCCTGCACGGCGGGATTCTAATCAGGTAGGCTTGCGTCCATGGCGAAACGCCTCATCGTCGGCATCACCGGCGCCACCGGAGCGCTCTACGGCGTGCGGCTGCTCGAGCGGCTGCGCGCCCTGCGCGGCTGGGAGAGCCATCTCGTGCTTTCGGACGCGGGCGTGCTGAACGCCTGGCAGGAGCTCGGCGTCAAGCGCCGCGACATCGAGAAGCTCGCCGACGTCGCCTACCACCCGAAGGACATCGGAGCGGCGATCGCGAGCGGCTCGTTCCTCACCGAAGGGATGGTGATCGCCCCCTGCTCGATGAAAACGCTCGCCGCGGTGGCGCACGCGCACGCCGACGACCTCGTGTCGCGCGCGGCCGACGTGGTGCTGAAGGAGCGCCGGCGCCTGGTGCTGCTGCCGCGCGAAGCGCCGCTCAACCTCGCGCATCTGCGCAACATGGTGGCGGTCACCGAGATGGGCGGGATCGTGTTTCCGCCCGTTCCGGCCTTCTACCAGAGGCCGAAGACGATCGACGACCTCGTCGAGCACACCGTCGCGCGCGTGCTCGATCTGTTCGGCGTGCGCTCGCCGAAGCTCAGGCGCTGGGCAGGGATGAAAGGAACTCCGCCAGAGCGCGGTTGAACGCTTCGGGCTGCTCCAGGTTCGAGATATGGGCCGCCTCGCGCAGCACCACCAGCTTCGATCCCGGGATCTTTTCGTGTATCAGGCGCGTGCCGGGCAGCGCCACGTCCGACTCGCCGGCGATCGCGAGCACCGGGGCCTTGATCTCCTTCAGGCGCGCGGTGAGATTCATCCCCACGATGGCGCGGCCGCAGCCGACGTAGCCCGCGACCGGGGTCGAGGCGATGAGCGCGCCGATCTCCTTCACCACCTCGGGCCGGCTCTTGCGGAAGGGCTCCGTGAACCAGCGCTCGAGCGTCGGCTCGACGAGCGGCTGCAGACCCTTCGACTCGGCGATGCGGATGCGCTCCTCCCATTGCGCGAGCGTCTGGGGGCTCTGGGCGCTGTTGGTGTCTGCGAGCACCAGCCCGGCGAAGATTCCGGGATGCCGGAGAGCGAACGTCTGGCCGATGGCTCCGCCGATCGAAAGGCCGACGAAATGCGTGCGCCGGATGCCGAGCGCATCGAGCAGGCCCTTCAAGTCGTCGGCGAGCTGCTCCATGGAGTACGGCCCGGCGGGCGCGGCGCTCGCGCCGTGCCCGCGCAGGTCGTAGACGAGCACGCGGTAGCGGTCGCCGAACTCCGCCACCTGCGGCTCCCACATGCGCGAGCTGCAGGCGAGCGAGTGGCTGAAGACGAGCCAGGGCGCGCCTTCCCTGCCGTGGAGCTCGTAATGGGTCTCGATGCCGTTCACGGTCGCCTTCATGCTTCCTCCACGATCAACGGAATCATCATCTCGTCCTCGCTGGTGCCGCCGTGGTTGCCGATGTGCAGGTGGCGCGGCTCGCCCGGCGTCCAGTCCTTGACGGTGTAGTGCCCGCGCATGACGAGCGCCACGTCGCCGATGCGCTCGGCGATCGCCGGGTGCGGGGTGCCGGGGCCGAACCAGCCCTCGGCGAGGAGCTCGCGGCTCGGCCGCACGTCGGCGCGCTCTCCGAGCCAGTCCTTTGCGCGGAGAATGAATTCCTTCTCCGAATGCACGTGGCAGTACGCGACGCGCCGTTCGCCGCACAGCGGAAAGCGCAGCATCGCCGCGAGCCCGGGCGCGTCCTCGAGCGCGAGCGACTCCTCCGGCGTGACGTCGATGAAGCCGTGGTCCGCCGTGGCGACGACGATCGATTCCGTGCCGGCGAGGCGCGCAAGCAGTCGCCCGAATGCCTCGTCCACCTGGGCGAAATGGTCCGCGGCCGCGGCGCTTTCGGCGCCGTGCTTGTGCGAAAGCGTGTCGTACTGCGGCCAGTAGGCGTATACGAGCTTGCGCTCGGGCCCGGATTTCACAGCCGCCTCGCACTCGGCGACCAGCCCCTCGAGCGTGTCGCAGGCGCGCCGCTCCGCGCGCCCGCAGTGATGCACGTTGTAGTCGGAATCGACGATCTTGCGGTCGGTCACCACGATCGGGCGCACGCCGAGCGAATCGAACAACGACGGCGCCACGTATACGTTGGAGGGCGCGACGCCGCGCAGCCGCAGCGAGACGTTCTCGCCGCGCGAGCGAAACGGCAGCGCCGCCGCGACGCACCCCGCCGCGCCGAAATACGTGAACCAGCCGGTGAGTCCGTGCTCGAGCGGCGTGCACCCGGTGTACGAAGTGGTGATGGCGCTCGCCGTCGTGGAAGGGAACGTCGATGTGATCGCCGCGCGGCGCCGGCGCCCGAGCTCGCCGTCGCGCGCGCGGCGCTCGAGGTAGCGCTCGCCGAGGCCGTCGATGATCAGGAGCACGACGTTGCGCGCCGCGGCGAGCTCCGATGCGGGGAGCGCGCGCAGCGCCGGGTGCATCGGTCGACCGGCACATCCCTCGACGATCGATGCGATGAGATTGACCAGACTGCCGCCGCGGTAATCGGGTAGCATCGGGAAGGAGGGCGGATTCATTTTAGCGGTAGAATGCTTCGCTTCCCTCCTGAGGATTTCGCCATGCGGCTCGAAGTCCACGTCCACGCCGATATACCCATCCTCGAAGGCGTCTCGCGCCGGCAGATCGAGCAGGCGCTCGCGCCCTGGCTCGAGTACCTCGACGCCGACAGCCTCGCCGATGTGAAGAGCCTGGAGGCCGACGAACCGGGCATCAAGTACGACGACAAGGAGCTGATCCTGTACATGTGCTGGACCGGCGAGATCGGCCGCAGCTTCCATCCGGCGCTCGAGGCGGCGCTGGAAAACCTCGGCCCGTACTGCCACGAGGCAGTTGAGGTCGATATGACGCTGTACCACGAGAACGGCGAGCAGGAATCGAAGCTGCTCTTCGTGGGGCCGACGGCGCAGGCGGTCCACGAGGCGCAGCGCCGCTGCATGATCGAGGACCTCGCGGCGATCCTGGAGCGCCAGTTCGAGAAGGACAAGGTGGCCGAGGTGACGGCGCTGGTGAACGAGCTGTTCGACCGCGACTGGAAGGAGAAATCCGCGCAGCCGAAGAAGCCCGAGCGCGCGTTCGAGAGCTACACGCGCCCGAGCCGGAAAAACCTGCACTAGGCGCGCCACCCCGAAACGCCCCTCCGGGAGGGCGCTTGGCGCAGCGAAACGCCCTCCCGGAGGGCGTTTTCATTTGAGGCAAGCCCATGGCCGCACCCAAATATCCAGGCTTCGACACGCTGGCGCTGCACGCCGGCCAGTCGCCCGATCCGGCGACCGGCAGCCGCGCGGTGCCGATCTACCAGACCACGTCGTACGTGTTCCGCGACACCGAGCACGCCGCGTCGCTCTTCAACATGGAGCGGGCGGGGCACGTGTATTCGCGCATCTCGAACCCGACCGTGGCCGTGCTCGAGGAGCGCGTCGCCGCGCTCGAGGGCGGAGTCGGCGCGATCGCCAGCGCCTCCGGCCAGGCGGCGCTGCACCTCGCGGTCGCGACGCTGATGGGCGCGGGCGGCCACGTCGTCGCTTCCACTTCCCTTTACGGAGGCTCGCATAACCTGCTCGGCTATACGCTGCCGCGCTTCGGCATCTCGACGACCTTCGTGAACCCCCGCGATCTCGATGCATGGAAGCGCGCGATCCGGCCCGAGACGCGGCTGCTGTTCGGCGAGACGCTCGGCAACCCCGGCCTCGACGTGCTCGACATCCCCTCGGTGGCCGCGATCGCGCACGAGGCGAAGCTGCCGCTGCTCGTGGATTCGACCTTCACCACGCCGTACCTCATGCAGCCGTTCGGGCTCGGCGCCGACTTGCTGTACCACTCGGCGACCAAGTTTCTCGGCGGGCACGGCACGGTGATCGGAGGGGTGCTGGTCGATTCGGGCCGCTTCGACTGGGAGGCGTCGGGAAAATTCCCGACACTGACCGCGCCCTACGAGGGCTTCCACAAGATGGATTTCGAGGAGGAGTCCGGCACGCGCGCCTTCCTTCTGCGGGCGCGGCGCGAAGGCCTGCGCGACTTCGGCCCGTGCATGGCGCCGATGACGGCGTTCCAGATCCTGCAGGGGATCGAGACGCTGCACCTCAGGATGCCCCGCCACGTGGAAAACACGAGGAGGGTGGTCGCGTATCTCGCCGCGCACCCGATGGTGGAAAACGTGATGTACCCGGAGCTCTTCTCGCACCCCGACCACGCCCTGTGCAAGCGGCTGCTGCCGAAGGGAGCCGGAGCGGTGTTCTCCTTCAACATGAAGGGCGGCCGGCCGGCCGGGAAGGCGTTCATCGAGGCGCTGCGCGTGTTCTCGCACCTCGCCAACGTCGGCGACGCCAAGTCGCTCGTCATCCATCCCGCGACCACGACCCACTACCGCATGTCCGACGAGGACCTGAAGAAGTCCGGCATCACCGCCGGCACGGTGCGCCTTTCGATCGGCCTGGAGGACCCCGAGGACCTGATCGAGGATCTCGGCCGCGCGCTCGCGGCGGCGCAGAAGGCGGTGAAGTGAACTTCGAGGTCGACGGCAGGCGCGTCTTCGCCTACGCGGCGGCGCACGAGCTCGATCCCGGTAGGCCTAAGATTGCTTTCGTGCACGGCGCGGGGCTCGACCATTCCTGGTGGGGACTTCAAAGCCGCTACTTCGGCTACCACGGATTCAATGTCCTCGCGGTGGATCTGCCGGGGCACGGCCGCTCCAGTGGGCCGCCACTTGCGTCGGTCGGCGCCATGGCCGACTGGCTGATGCGGCTGCTGGACGCGGCGAGAATCGAGAAGGCAAGCGTCGTCGGACACTCGATGGGCTCGCTCGTCGCGCTGGAATGCGCGGCGCGACGCCCGGAGCGCGTCGAGCGCATCGCGCTTCTCGGCACCGCGTTCCCGATGAAGGTGACCGACGAATTCCTCGACGCCGCGCTCAGGAACGACCACGCCGCCTACGACATGGAAACCATCTGGGGCCACGCTCCGCAAGTGCCGCTCGGCGGCAATCCCAATCCCGGCATGTGGATGTACGGCGACACGCTCGCGCGGCTCGAGCGCCTCGCGCCGGGCGTGCTCCACAGTGATTTGAAGGCGTGCAACGACTACGCGAACGGGCTTGCGAGCGCGGCGAAGGTGAAGTGCCCTGCGCTTTTCATCGTCGGGCGGCGCGACGTGATGACTCCGGCAAAGGCCGCCGCGACGCTCGCGCAGGCGATCCAGGGCTCGCGCACCGTGGAGCTGCCGCCCTCGGGCCACTCGCTCATGGCGGAGGCGCCGGATGCGACGCTCGACGCGCTGATCGAATTCTTCCGGCGCTGAAGAATATACTGGCTCCCGGCTAGGTCACGGGGAGGTCGAGATGAACGTCAACGAACCGGAAGCGAAGGCCGGCTTGCCGGGCGTCCTGCGCGCCATCGGCGCAATCGCCGTCACGATCGTCGCGCTCATCGGCGTGCTCGTGGTGCTC
>MERQ01000015.1 GCA_001770655.1 Betaproteobacteria bacterium RIFCSPLOWO2_12_FULL_68_20 | reverse complement strand
AGGGTATCGAAGAACCTCAAGCTTCAATAAACCGCAGGTACCGGATGACGACCTATTTTCAGCACGTGGGCGAAGCTGGTGCCGCCCGTGATTTTCCGAAGACAATCGGTACCGAACGCCACGGCCTATGCCAATTTCAATACTGATCGCAAGCGGTCACTCGGTTCAGCGACGCGCCAGAACCACGGCCAGCTCCGCCAACCCCGCCGGATGCGCCGTCCTCGGATAAGGCGGCTTCCCCCACCCCCACCGCGGCTCCGGAAACAGCGCCCGCATGGCGTTGATGTCGCAGTGATACGGCGGGCCCTGGATGTTTCCCTCGGCCGCGCCCTCGCGCAGCCACTGCATGAATAACGCAAACAACTTCCCGCCCGGCACCAGCCACCGGTGCAGCCGGTCGGCGTACTCGCGCCACTCATCCGGATACAGCGCGCACAAGCAGGTCTGTTCATACACGGCATCAAACGCGCGATCCGGCTCCCACGCCAGCACATCGGCCTGGACCAAAGTCGCATCCACGCCCGCCTTCTCGAGGTTCCGGTGCGTGCGCGCGATCGCCGCGTCGGCGTAGTCGAGCCCCGTCACCTCGAATCCCGCCAAAGCCAGATCAACTACTTCGTACCCCGCCCCGCACCCCGGCACCAGGATCCGGCAGGGTTTCAATAAGCCGGCACGCAGCCACGCAGCAAGCTGCGGGCTCGACGCGCCCCGATCCCAGGGCGTATTCCCTTCGGCAAAGCGCTGCTCCCAGAATTCCTTCGTCGGCCCGGGCATCGTGGTGCGCCAATCCTATATCCTCGGGCGCCAAATGCGGCCGCCGATCGAATACGACCCCGCGCTCCCGGTCAGCCAGAAACGGGAGGAGATCGCACGCGCCATCGCCGCAAACCAGATCGTCATCGTCTGCGGCGAGACCGGCTCCGGAAAGACCACGCAGATCCCCAAGATGCTGCTCGAGATGAGGAGAGGAGAAAACAAGCAGATCGGCCACACGCAGCCGCGCCGGATCGTCGCAAGGTCGGTGGCGGCGAGGATCGCGGAGGAGCTGAAGGTCGAGCTGGGAACGCTCGTAGGCTACAAGGTGCGCTTCACCGACAAGGTCGGAAAGCAGACGGTCGTCAAGCTAATGACCGACGGCATACTGCTTGCCGAAACGCAGAGCGAGTTTATTGAAATAGCGTGCCCTATCGTAGGCTGGCTACGATGTAACAATCCGTCCTAATGAGTATTCAGAGTATTTTATTAGTATGGTATGTATAATCGTAGTGTGGCTACGACTACTAATAGCAAACTAAAAGACCTCTATACCCGGCTGCCTGGCGGCTCCCCGGTGACCTCGGCGGAACTCGCCGAGATGGGCGTTTCCGCGGACCTTGCGGTTCACTATGCACGGGCTGGGTGGCTCCGGCGCTTGGCAAAGGGTGTTTACACGAAGCCTGGCGAGTCGCTTCAGTTGCATCCAAGCCTGGTCGTGCTTCAGCGGCAAATAGCCGGCCTTCACGTCGGCGGGAAGACGGCTCTCGAGTGGTACGGCGTCCGCCAATATGTCTCGCAGCAGTCGGTATTGCATCTCTACGGCTGGGTCACCGCGCGGCTTCCCGAATGGTTCGTAAAGCATTTTCCGAGCGAGTATCACCGCAAGCGGCTGTTCAAGGAAAAGCCCGAGAGCATGCCTGGAGTGGGTCGCTTTGAGAACCGCGACAACGCGCCTAAGGTTTCAACGCCGGAACGGGCGTTTCTCGAGCTCCTGGACGAGGTGGGCGTTCGGCAGCCGCTGCAGGAGGCGAGGGAAATAGCGGAAGGGACGTACAACCTTCGCGCCGACGTGCTGATGGATCTTCTCAAGCAGTGCACGAGCGTGAAGACGGTACGCCTGTGCCTCACGCTCGCGCGCGAGCTTTCGCTCCCGTGGGGCAGCAAGCTCGATCCTGACGCGCTGCCGAAGGGGAGCGCGCGCCCCTGGATATCCAGGTCCAAGGACGGCCTGCTGGTGCTCAAGCCTTGAATCAGGTTCATCTCGACACCGCGCGGCTGCTGACGCAGGTCGCGCCGCTGGTGTTAGCGGACAAGGTCTTTGCGCTCAAGGGCGGAACAGCGATCAATCTCTTCGTCCGCGACATGCCCCGGCTGTCAGTAGACCTCGACCTGGTTTTTACGGACCACACCCTGGTCCGCGAAGAAGCGCTCGGCAAGATCAATGACGCGGTCAAAAGCGCCGGCGAGCGCCTGAAGAAGCGCGGATTCCAGACTCATGTGGCGATGGTCGCCGACGCCGGCGAAACGAAGTTGTTCGTCCGGCGGGAGAAGCTGGAAGTCAAGGTCGAAGTGAATTTCGTGCTGCGAGGCACGGTGCACCCGGTTCGTTCGGCGTCGCTCACAGCGAAGGCCAGGGAAGTCTTGCAGACGGATCTGGAATTGCCGCTCTTGTCGATCGAGGATCTCTATGGCGGGAAGCTCGTGGCGGCAATGGACCGCCAGCATCCGCGAGACCTGTTTGACGTGATGGAGCTCTTCCGTCACGAGGGAATCACGCCGGCCATCCGGCGCAGCTTCGTCGCCTATCTGGCCGCACATAACCGGCCGATTCACGAGGTGCTTTTCCCGAACCTGCGCGATGTCTCCGGCGAATACGAGGGCACCTTCAAGGGCATGACGGCGGAGCCGGTCGAGCTGAAGGCGCTCCTGGCGGCGCGCGAGCGCATGGTGAAAGAGCTGCAGGCTGGGCTCGAGGCCGCCGAGCGCGAGTTCCTGGTATCGCTCGCGAAGAACGAGCCCAAGTGGGACTTGCTGGACATAGCTCATCTCGAGCAGATGCCCGGTGTTCGGTGGAAGCTCGAGAATCTCGACCGCCTGGCGAAGGCGAACCCGAAGAAATTCAAGGCACAGGCTGGGGATCTCGAGCGGCTGCTCGTGAAGTGAACGGGCGCCAAATGCGGCCGCCGATCGAATACGACCCCGCGCTCCCGGTCAGCCAGAAACGGCAAGAGATCGCGCGCGCCATCGCCGCAAACCAGATCGTCATCGTCTGCGGCGAGACCGGCTCCGGAAAAACCACGCAGATCCCCAAGATCCTGCTCGAGATGGAGCGCAGGGAGAATAAGCGGATCGGCCACACGCAGCCGCGCAGGATCGCGGCAAGATCGGTGGCGGCGAGGATTGCGGAGGAACTGAAGGTGGAGCTGGGCTCGCTCGTAGGCTACAAGGTGCGCTTCACCGACAAGGTCGGAAAGCAGACGGTAGTGAAGCTGATGACCGACGGAATATTGCTTGCCGAAACGCAGGGCGACCCTGACCTCAGAGCCTACGACACGATCATCCTCGACGAGGCGCATGAGCGGAGCCTCAACATCGACTTCCTCCTGGGTTACATGAAGCGCCTGCTGCCGCGCAGGCCGGACCTGAAGCTCGTCGTCACTTCCGCCACCATCGACGCCGAGAGATTCTCCAAGCACTTCGACGACGCCCCCGTGATCGAAGTCTCGGGACGGTTGTACCCGGTGGAAATCCGCTACCGGCCAGTGGGCGGCGACGAGGAGGACACGACCAGGGACGAGGAGGAACAGGCGCTCGGCGACGCGGTGGAGGAGCTGTTCAGGGAGGGCCCTGGGGACGTACTGGTATTTCTCCCCGGCGAGCGCGAGATTCGCGACGCCTCAGGCATCCTGGCGAAGAGAAACCTGAAAGGCGCCGAGATCCTGCCGCTCTACGGCAGGCTCTCGGTGGCGGAGCAGGACCGGGTGTTCCACCCCGCGGGCGCGCGGCGCGTGGTGCTCGCCACCAACGTCGCCGAGACCTCGTTGACTGTTCCGCGCATCCGCTACGTGGTGGACGCGGGCCAGGCGCGCATCAAGCGCTACTCCTACCGCAACAAGGTGGAGATGCTGCGCGTGGAGAACATCTCGCAGGCGGCGGCGCAGCAGCGCGCCGGGCGCTGCGGGCGTGTCGCGGACGGCATCTGCATCCGCCTCTACGGCGAGGACGAATTCAAGGCGCGGCCTGCGTACACCGAGCCGGAGGTGCTGCGCTCCTCCCTCGCCGCGGTGATCCTGCGCGCGCTCAGCCTCAATCTCGGCAAGGTCGAGGACTTTCCGTTCCTGGACGCTCCGAGCTCGCGCGCCATTACGGACGGCTATGCGCTGCTTGCCGAGCTCGGCGCGGTGGACGAAGAGAACCAGTTGACGGATCTGGGCCGCGAGCTCGCGCGCCTGCCGCTCGACCCGCGCGTAGCGCGGATGCTGGTCGCCGCGCGAACGGAAGGGTGCCTGGAGCAGATGCTCGTCATCGCCGCCGCGCTCTCGGTGCAGGACTCGCGCGAGCGCCCGCTCGCCAAGCAGTCCGCCGCCGACGAGCGCCACGCGAAATTCGCCGACGAGCGCTCGGATTTCCTCGCGCTGCTCAAGCTCTGGAAGCTGCAAGGCGAGCAGGGGCTGCGCCGCATCTGCCGCGACAATTTCCTGTCGTATCCGCGCCTGCGCGAATGGCGCGACGTGCACCAGCAGCTGCGCACGGTGATCGAGGAAATGGAGTGGAAGGCATCGAGCGCGAAGATGGACAAGCCCGACGGCTTTCGCGCCGTGCACCGCGCGCTGCTCGCGGGACTCCTCGGCAACATCGGCATGCAGGACCAAGCTGAACGCAACTACACCGGCGCGCGCGGCATCAAGTTCTGGGTGCACCCGGGATCGAACACGAAAAAGCCCGGCAAGTGGATCGTCGCCGCGGAGCTCGTCGAGACCACGCGCCTCTACGCGCGCACCGTGGCGACGATCGATCAGCAGTGGCTGGAGGAGCTGGGCGCGCACCTTCTGAAGAAGCACCGCGACAACCCGCACTGGGAGAAGACCCGCGCGCAGGTGGTGGCGGTGGAGCGCGGCACGCTCTACGGACTTCCCGTGTACACCAACCGGCGCGTGCATTACGGGCCGCTCGATCCCGAGCTCTCCAGGGACATCTTCATCCGCTCGGCGCTGGTCGAGGGCGAATTCGACACGCGCGCGCCGTTCTTCGCCCACAACCGGCGCCTGGTCGCCGAGATCGAGCGCCTCGAGCACAAGCAGCGCCGCCCCGACATCCTCGTCGACGACGAGCTGATCCGCGCCTTCTACGACGAGCGCATCCCCGCGGGCATCCACAACGGCGCCGACTTCGAGAAGTGGAGAAAAGAGGCCGAGCACGGCAATCCGAAGCTGCTCACCCTCAAGCGCGAAGACCTGATGCGCCACGAGGCCGCGGGCATCACCACCGACAACTTCCCGCACGAGCTCCGGCTCGGCGCCAACGAATTCAGGGTCGAGTACCACTTCGATCCGCGCTCGCCGCGCGACGGCGTGACGCTGACCGTGCCGGTCGCGCTCCTCAACCAGGTGCCGGCGGCGCGCTGCGAGTGGCTGGTGCCCGGGCTCCTGAAGGAAAAGGTGCGTGCGCTCGCCAAGTCCATCCCGCAGCGCCTCCGGAACAAGCTCGGGCCGCTCGAGGAATTCGCCGCGGCGTTCGCGGCGAAGATGCAGCCCTCGGACACGCCGCTCGCGCAGGCGCTCGCGCGCCACATCCGCGCCGAGCTGAATCTGGACGTGCCGCTCGACGCCTTCCGCCCCGATTCCGCCCCGCCGCACCTGCACATGAACTTCCTCGTCATCGACGAGCACGGCCGCCAGCTCGGCCTGGGGCGCAACCTCGCCCAGTTGAAACAGGATCTCGCAGCGCACACCACCGAGGTACTGCAGAGGGAAGCGCCGGTCGAGGAGGGCGAGCGCCACACTGGCTGGACGATGGGCGACCTCGCCGAAATGATGGAGATCGAGCGCGGCGGGCAGACGCTCGTAGGCTATCCCGCGCTGGTGGACGCGGGCGACGGCGTGACGCTCCAGGTGTTCGACACGCCGGAGAGGGCGGCGGAGCTGCACCGCGCCGGCGTGCGGCGCTTGCTTGCCATCGCCTTCAAGGACCGCATCCGCGACCTCGAGCGCGCCTGGGCGAAGGACGTCGTGCTCGGGCCGCTCAAGGACGATCTCGCAGCGGCGGCGCTCGAGCGCGCCTTCCTCGCCGATGCGGTGCCGACGCTGGCGGCGGAATTCGCGCGCGCGGTAGAAGCCGGGCGCAGCCGCTTCCTGCTGATCGCGCAGGAAGTGGCGCGCACCGCGGCCAATATCCTCGCCGCGCACGCCGACCTGAAGAAAAAACTGGCGCAAGCGGCGAAATCATTCCCACAGGCGGCGCAGGACATCGAGCAGCAGCTCGCGCGCCTCCTGGCTTCCGGATGGCTCGCCAATACGCCCTGGCAGCGGCTGCAGCATTTCCCGCGCTACCTCAAGGGCATCGAGCTGCGGCTGGAGAAGCTGCGCGCCGACCCGGCGCGCGACGCGCGCGCGATGGCGGAGCTCCAGCCGCTCCTCGCCGCGTGGCTGCGCGCGCCGCGCCCGCTCGATGCCGAGCGCGAGCAGTTCGGCTGGCTGCTGGAAGAATTGAGAGTGTCGCTCTTCGCCCAGCAACTGAAGACGCCGGTGCCGGTGTCGGCCAAGCGCCTGGCCAAACTCTGGCAGACTGTGCGCCGATGAGTATCGCCGGCTCGCTTTTCTATGCGCTGGGAAACCTGCTGCATCCGCGCATCCTGTGGCTGATGGTCTGGCCGGTGTTCGTCGCGCTCCTCGTCTGGGGCGCGGTGGCGATCGTGTTCTGGACGCAATTCGTGCTGTGGCTCGCCGAGGTCCTGCGCGCCTGGATCGAGACCGCGACCTTCTTCGTCAGCTGGGATGCGAGTGACGCCGCGCGCGTCGCCGCCAAGATCGTGACGCTGCTCGCAATCGTGCCGCTGGTGCAGCTCACGGCGCTGCTGATCCTCGGCGTGTTCGGCATGCCGGAGATGGTCGGGCACGTTGCCAAGCGCTCGTTCCCCGAGCTTGCCAGGCGGCGCGGCGGAAGCACTGCCGGCAGTGCCTGGAACGCCGTCGTGGCACTCGCGGGGTTGATCGCGCTGGGTGCGGCGAGCCTGCCACTTTGGGTGTTCCCTCCGCTCTGGCCGGTGATTCCGGTGGCGATCATGGGGTGGGTGAACCAGAGAGTGCTGCGCTACGACGCCCTCGCCGAGCACGCCGAGCCCGCCGAAATGGCCCTGATCTTCCGCGAGCAGCGCGGCGCAATGTACCTCCTTGGCGTGCTGCTCGCGCTGGTGGCATACGTGCCGGTCGTGGGTCTGTTCGCGCCGGTCGTGTTCGGGCTCGCGTTCGTCCACTATCTGCTCGGCGCCTTGCGCGAGCGGCGCCGCTCGCCCATCGACGTTTCCCCCACCTAGCGATGGCGTTCGGCGCGCTCGTCATCGGCGACGAGATCCTGGTCGGCAAGCGCGAGGACAAGCACCTCGCGTTTCTCATCGGGGCGCTCGGCAAGCGCGGGCTGCGCCTCGCCTGGGCGCAATATCTGGGCGACGATCCAGGGAGACTCACGGCGGCGCTCGCGCGCAGCTTCTCGTCGGGCGACGTCGTGTTCAGCTTCGGCGGCATCGGAGCGACTCCGGACGACCATACGCGCCAGTGCGCCGCCGCGGCGCTCGGCGTGTCTCTGAAGCTGCACCCGGACGCCGAGCGGGAGATCCGCGCACGCTTCGGGAGCGAAACGACGTCGCAGCGGCTCAGGATGGGCGAATTTCCCGACGGCTCGAGCATCATCCCCAACCCGGTGAACCGCGTGCCCGGCTTCTCGGTGCGCGACCATCACTTCGTGCCGGGCTTTCCGCAGATGGCCTGGCCGATGGCCGAATGGGTGCTGGAGACGCGCTACCGGGGACTGTTCGACCGCGACCGCTGGAGCGAGTCTTCGATCCTCGTCTACGGCGCGGGCGAGAGCCAGCTCATCGCCGCCATGGAAGCGGTCGGCGCGCGCTACGCGGGCGTGAAAGTCTTCAGCCTGCCCTCGATGGGCGAGGACGGCAGCAGGCGCCATGTCGAGCTCGGCGTGCGCGGCGATCCCGCCGAAGTCGGGGATGCGATCGATGCGCTGCGGCGCGAGGTGCGCGAGGCGGGATTCGAGTTCCGCGAGCCCTGAAAAGCGAAAGCCCCGCGCGGGGCGGGGCTTCCGGCTACTTCCTTTTCTTGTTCGCGGCCCGTTTCGGGACGGACCTCAGGCCGCCTTTTTTGCTTTGGAGAGCCCTTTCACGGTCTCGGTGGCCGCGGCGACGTTCGCTTCCGCGATCTCGGTCGCCTGCTTGGTGACCTTGGCGAAATTGTCGTACGCCGAGTTGGCGGCGGCGAGCATCGACTTCACCGCGGCGACCGCGACGTCCGAGCCGGCGGGCGCGTTTTTCGTCACCTTGTCGAGCACGGAGACGAAATTCTCGTTCCACTCGGCGACGCGCTTTTCGGCCACCTTGGAGAGCTCGGCGTTGGCGCCGGTCGCGACCTCGTAGACGCTCCTCGAGTAGGAGATCGCCTTTTCGAGCGCCGGCTGGGCGAACGAGCTTTGCAGGTTCACGAGCTCCTGCGCGTCCTTGGCGCCGATCAGCGCGCGCGCATTGGCGATCGAGTCCTCGAACGCGGTCTTCATCGCATTCGCATTGATGCTCGCCAGCTTCTCGAGCACCGCGAACTGGGTGCTCGCGACGGCGAGAACGGCTTCGACATTGGCCTTGTTGGCCGCTTGGATCTGTTCCGGGGTGACGTACATGGCTGCTCCTTCGATACTCGAAATTGGTCGTGGGGTTGGGTTCGCTCGGTGTATTTGGTGCAATGCAGCAAATCGCATTTTAGTTAGATACCACAAGAAGTCAAGCACTTCCTGGTGGTGTTCGCCTAAATTTGGTGCACTGCATTAATCATGCCTCGGGTAGCTGGGTTCCGTGCCGGGAAAATTTCCGTGATTAAGTCAGTGCTCGCTTACGTGCAATGCCCCGCTCAGGCAGTATTCCATTACGCCGCAACGCGCACCTGGGTCGGCGTCGCGAATGGCCTGCGCCGGCCGCGACGGATCGATCGGGGGCGCACCGGCCTGCTTGGAAAGCTTTTCGCCGGCGGCGTTCACCGCCGCCGGAACGTGCAGATACCTCGGCTCGGGCAGCCCGAGCTGCTGCTGCAGGTAGATCTGCCGGGCCGTCGAGTCGAGCAGGTCCGCGCCGCGCACCACGTCCGTGATGCCCTGCGCGGCATCGTCCACCACCACCGCGAGCTGGTAGGCGAACTGCCCGTCGGCGCGATACAGGACGAAATCGCCGATGTCCCTGGCGAGCACCTGCTCCCGGGTGCCCTGCACCCGGTCGGCGAAGCGTATCGGCTGGTGCGTCGTGCGAACGCGCGCTGCACGCGGCGAGCGGCCCGGGGCGAAGCCCGAGCTGCACGATGCGCGCTGTAAGCTTGAGCGGGCTCGATTCGACTCAAGATCGCTAAGGTACAACTGGGCTTTTGCCCGCGAAAGGACATTTCTTGGCGACCGTAGAGCTCACCAAAGACAATTTCGAGAAGACCGTCGGCGACAACCCGATGGTCGTCGTGGACTTCTGGGCGCCGTGGTGCGGGCCGTGCCGAGGCTTCGCGCCGGTGTACGAGAAGGCCGCGGATGCGCACCCCGACGTGGTGTTCGCCAAGGTCAATACCGACGAGCAGCAGGAGCTTGCCGGGGCCTTCGGCATCCGCTCGATCCCGACGCTGATGGTATTCCGCGACAAAGTGGTCCTGTTCCAGCAAGCCGGCGCGCTGCCGGCCGGCGCATTGGAGCAGGTGATCTCGCAGGCCAGGTCGCTCGACATGGCCAAGGTGCACCAGGAGGTCGCCCAGCAGAAGGCGCAGGCCTGAGCCGTCGCCGGGTTTGACCTGGCTCAAGATAGCCGCGCGCAATCGCTGCGATAAGAATTCATTGCTGGCGTCCCGCGAGAGGCCGGAGATAGACTTCCTTCATCGCATATTCGAGTCAGATAGGAAATCGCCATGGTGGATATCGGCATCAACCCGAAACAGCGCGCCCGCATCGTGCACGGCCTCGCGCGCATGCTGGCGGACACCTACCTCCTGTACCTGAAGACCCACAACTTCCACTGGAACGTCGAGGGGCCGATGTTCCAGACGCTGCACACCATGTTCATGGGGCAGTACACCGAGGCCTGGAACGCGATCGACCCGATCGCCGAGCGCATCCGCGCCCTCGGCCACTACGCGCCCGGGACCTACAGGGAGTACCTGAAGCTCGGCAGCATCAAGGAAACCGAGGGCGTGCCCAGGGCCGAGAAGATGGTGCGCCTGCTGATCGAGGCGCAGGAATCGGTGGTGAAGACCGCGCGCGAGGTGCTGCCCGTCGCCGAGGAAGCGAACGACCAGCCGACGCTCGATCTCCTGACCCAGCGCATGGATATCCACGAAAAGAACGCGTGGATGCTGAGGAGCCTGCTCAAGAAGTAAACTGGGCGCCGCGATGAGCGGTACCCGCACCGAGCGCGACTCATTCGGCCCGATCGAGGTCCCCGCCGCGCGCCTGTGGGGCGCGCAGACCGAGCGCAGCCGGCGCTTTTTCCGCATCTCCGGCGAGCGCATGCCGCTCGAGGTGATCCATGGCCTGGCGCTGATCAAGAAAGTGGCCGCCGCGGTCAATCTGGAGCTGGGGCTCCTCCAGAAATCCAAGTCCGAGGGGATTCAGCGCGCGGCCGGCGAGGTGCTCGCCAGCCGGCACGACGCCGAGTTCCCGCTGGTCGTGTGGCAGACCGGATCGGGCACGCAAAGCAACATGAATGTCAACGAGGTGCTTGCCAACCGCGCCTCGGAGCTGCTCGGCGGCGAGCGCGGCCAGAAGCGCCTGGTGCACCCGAACGACGAGGTCAACCTCGGGCAGTCGTCGAACGACGTGTTCCCGACCGCAATGCACATCGCCGCGGCGCGCGCCTTGCACGAGGACGTCCTGCCCGCGGTCGAGAAACTCGCGGCGAGCCTTGCCGCCAAGCGCGACGCGTTCGCACGCATCGTGAAGATCGGGCGCACGCACCTGCAGGACGCCACGCCGCTGACGCTGGGCCAGGAATTTTCGGGCTACGTGGCGCAGCTCGCGCAGGCGCAGGAGGCGGTGCGCGCGACGCTGCCGGGCCTGCACCAGCTCGCCATCGGCGGCACCGCCGTGGGCACCGGGCTCAACACCCATCCGGAGTTTGCCGATCGGGTCTGTCGCCTGGTGGCGCTCGAGACCGGGCTGCCGTTCGTCGAGGCGCAGAACAAGTTCGCCGCGCTCGCCGGCCACGAGGCGCTGGTGTTCGCGCACGGCGCCCTGAAGACGCTGGCCGCGGCGCTCGCCAAGATCGCGAACGACGTGCGGCTGCTCGCCTCCGGCCCGCGCTCGGGGCTGGGCGAGCTGCGCATCCCGGAGAATGAGCCGGGCAGCTCGATCATGCCGGGCAAGGTCAATCCGACGCAGGTCGAGGCGCTGACCATGCTCTGCGCGCAGGTGATGGGTAACGACGTCGCGATCAATATCGGCGGCGCGTCGGGTCACTTCGAATTGAACGTGTATAAGCCGATGATCATCCACGCCTTCCTGCAGAGCGCGCGGCTCCTAGCCGACGGCTGCCGCTCGTTCGACGAGCACTGCGCGCGCGGCATCGAGCCGGACGAGCCGCGTATCCGCGAGCTCGTCGAACGATCTCTCATGCTGGTGACCGCGCTCTCGCCGCACATCGGCTACGACCGCGCCGCCGAGATCGCGAAGAAGGCGCACCGCGAGGGCACGACGCTGCGCGCGGCGGCGCTCGCGCTCGACTACGTCAAGGCCGAGGACTTCGACCGCTGGGTGCGGCCGGAGGCGATGATCGGGCCGCGGCCGTGAGGCGCAGGGCGTTCCTCGCCGCCATGGCGCTGCTCGCAGCGGCTCCCGTGCGCGCCGCCGCGAGATCGCGCTTCACGCGCGGGCTGCTGTGGCGCGTGGCGAAGGAGGGCATTGCGCCCAGCCACGTGTTCGGCACGATCCATGTCCCGGATCCGCGGCTCTCCGAGCTGCCCGGGCCGGTGCGCGAGGCATTCGACCGGTCGGGGAGCTTGATGCTCGAGTTTGTCCCTGATGCGTACGCGAAGGAGCGTTTTCTCGAGGCCGCGATGTTCCTGGACCGGCGCACGCTCGAGGAGACGATAGGATCCGAGGACTTCGAGCGCGCGCTCGAGCAGCTGCGGCCGATCGGCTTGTCGCGCGAGTTCGTCAACAAGCTCAAGCCCTGGGGCGTGCTGCTCAACCTGCGCGGCCCCGAGGGTGTCCAGGGCTCGCCGCTCGACGCGCGGCTGCTCGATGAGGCGGCGGCGCGCCGCATGCCGCTCGCCCAGATCGAGGGCGTCGAGGAGCAGATTTTCACCTTCGACGAATTCCCGATGGAATCCCAGGTGGCGCTGCTCAAGCACAGCCTCGCGGTGCGCGACGAGCTGATCGCGCTCGCCGAGCGCACGCTGCAGGCGTACCTGGCGCGCGATCTGGCGGCGATCTGGCGCCTGCGCGAGCGGTTCATCGGGCGCCACCCGCGGGTCGCCGCCCACCAGGCGGTGATGACCAAGCGCGTGGTGCTCGATCGCAGCGTCGTCATGGCGTTCCGCATGCAGCGCCAGCTGCGCCGCGGCGCGGCCTTCGTCGCGCTCGGCGCGCTGCATCTGTACGGCGAGCGCGGCGTGCTCGCGCTGCTCGGGCAAGACGGCTACCGCACGCGCAGGATCTACTAGGATTTCCGATGTCCGTCGTCGTCCTCATCTCGGGCCGCGGCAGCAACCTTCAGGCGTTGCTCGAGGCCGGCGTTCCGGTGTCGGCGGTGATCAGCAATCGCGCCGATGCGAAAGGGCTGCAAATCGCCGCCGCGCGCGGCGCGGCGACCCAGGTGCTCGAGCACCGCGGTTTCGCGACGCGCGAGGCGTTCGACGACGCGCTGGCGGCGAAAATCGACGAGTTCACGCCGCGGCTGGTCGCGCTCGCGGGCTTCATGCGCCTCCTGACGCCGGCCTTCACGCAGCGCTTTGCGGGCCGGATCATGAACATCCACCCGTCGCTTCTGCCTGCCTTCCAAGGGCTCGACACGCACGCGCGCGCGCTGGCGGCGGGGGTCAAGCTGCACGGCTGCACGGTCCACTTCGTGACGCCCGAGCTCGACAGCGGCCCGATCGTGATCCAGGCCGCGGTTGCGGTGCGCGCCGGCGATACCGCGGACGCGCTCGCGTCGCGCGTGCTGCGGCAGGAGCATGTGATCTATCCTCGCGCCGTGCGCTGGTTCCTCGAGGGCAGGCTGGTCATCGAAGGGAGCGCGGTGCGCGTTAAGGGAAACGATGCGCAGCTCATTTTTGCTGCTGATTAGCCTCGCCAGCGCGGCGCAGGCGGCGCCCCCGGCGCGGGTCGAGATCACCTACGAGGTCTCGCGCAACGGATCGGCGGTCGCCGAGGTGGTCGAGCGGCTGGAGCACGGCGCGGGCTGGTACCGGCTCTCCGAGACCTGGAAGGGCAAGGGCATCTACGCCATGCGCGGCGAAATCCGGCGCAGCAGCCGCGGCAGCGTCGGCCCGGAGGGCTTGCGGCCGCTCGAATTCTCCGACGAGCGCACCGGGCGCGACACCGCGCGCGCCCGCTTCGACTGGAAAGCGAATACCCTGACGCAGCAGTACAAGGGCGCGCCGCAGACGATTCCGCTGCCCCCGAACGCGCACGACCGGCTCGCATTCCTGTTCGAGTTCGCCTTCGAGCCGCCGCGCGACGGCGCGTTGACGCTCGCGATCGCCGACGGCCGCGGCGTGTCCACGCATGTGTACCGCCCCGCCGGAAAGGAGCGCGTCAGGACGCCCGCCGGGGAATTCGACGCGGTGAGGATGGTCAGGCGCAAGGAGGGGAGCGGCGAGCGCGTGGAGATCTGGCTCGCGGCGCAGAAGAGCCTGCTGCCCGTGCGCATCCTCATCGTGCAAAAGGACGGCACGCGAATCGACCAGGTGGCGACGCGCATCTCGGCGCCGTGAATCCGACCCGCGCGCTGCTGGTGCACGCAGTCGCCGCGCTCGCCGGGATGCTCGAATTTTCCTCCCCCGCCGACCAGGCGCTGTCGCGTTACTTTCGCTCGCACCGGAGCCTCGGGCATCGCGATCGTGCCTTCGTCGCCGAGGCCGCGTTCGCGGTGCTGCGGCGCAGGCGCTCGCTCGAAGCCGCTGCAGGATCTGCGCGCCCTCGCGCCCTGCTCATCGCTGCGCTGGTGCGCGTGTTCGGCCTGTCGGGGCGCGCGCTGCAAGGCGCGCTCGAAGCCGGCGAGCAGGCGCTCGTGGCGCGCATCAGGGGTTTCCGCGCCGAGTCGCTTGCGCCGGCCGAGCGCGCCGATCTCCCCGACTGGCTGTGGACGCTTCTCGCTGCCGAGCAAGGCGAGCCGCAGGCGACGCGCATCGCCGAGGGGCTGCTCGATGCCGCGCCGCTCGATTTGCGCGTCAATCTCGCGCGCCTCGGCCGCGACGAGGCGATATCCCGCCTCGGCGCGGACGGGATCACCGCCGTCCCCACCCCGTATTCGCCGGCCGGCATCCGGCTGCAAGGCAAGCCGGCGATCAATCGCCACCCGCTGTTCGCGCAGGGGCTGGTCGAGGTGCAGGACGAGGGCAGCCAGCTGCTCGCCTACCTGCTTGCGCCGCGGCGCGGCGAGATGGTCGCCGACTACTGCGCCGGAGCCGGGGGAAAGACGCTCGCCGCCGCCATGCTGATGCGCGGCAGCGGCCGCGTGTACGCGATGGACGTATCGCCCAAACGCCTCGCGGCGCTTGCACCGCGCGCCGCACGGGCGGGAGTCACCAGCATCCACCGCCTCGCGCTGGCGGGCGAAAACGACGCGCGCGCCCAGCGTCTTGCGGGCAAGATGGACCGCGTGCTGGTGGACGCGCCTTGCAGCGGCTTCGGCACCCTGCGGCGCAATCCCGACCTGAAATGGCGTCACGGGCCCGCGGCGGTTGCGGAGATGGCCGCGAAACAGCGGCGTATCCTCGCCGCCGCGGCGCGCCTGGTGAAGCCGGGCGGGCGGCTCGTCTACGCCACGTGCAGCATTCTGCATGACGAAAACGAGGCAGTCGCCGAAAACTTCGCCGCCTCGCATGCGGAGTTCGCGCCGCTCGCCTGCGCCGAGCTGCTCGCGGCGCAGCGCATTTCGCTCGCGGCGGGCGCGCGGCTGCAGCTCTGGCCGCATGTGCACGGCACCGACGGTTTTTTCGCCGCCGCGTTCGAGCGGCGCGCGTCTTGAATTTTCGTTGCGCCGCCGCATCTTAGAACCATCGATAGGCGAGTGCGGTCGCGGCCACGCATTCCCGACTTGCGGGCGCGGTCCAATCGCGTAAAATGGCCCGCGCCTTTCGATAACCACTCCTACCTGGACATGGCGATTTGATGTTTTTCTCCGGACTGTTCGACCTTCCCTGGTGGGGCCATGTCGTCGCGGCGCTGGCGCTCACTCACGTCACGATCGCCGCGGTCACGATCTTCCTGCACCGCTGCCAGGCGCACCGCGCCCTCGACCTGCATCCGGTGGTATCGCATTTCTTCCGCTTCTGGCTGTGGCTCACCACCGGCATGGTCACGAAGGAATGGGCGGCGATCCACCGCAAGCATCACGCGAAATGCGAGACGAGCGATGATCCGCACAGCCCTCAGGTACTCGGCATCAACCGCGTGCTTTGGGGCGGCGTGCTCCTGTACGCGAGGGAATCGCACAACAGGGAGACGATGGAGCGCTACGGTCACGGCACGCCGGACGACTGGCTCGAGCGCAACATCTACGGCAGGAACTCGTTCGCCGGCGTGACCCTGCTGTTCGGCCTGAACGTGCTCGCCTTCGGCGTCGTTCCCGGCATGCTGATCTGGCTGGTGCAGATGGCCTGGATTCCGTTCTGGGCCGCCGGCGTGATCAACGGCATCGGTCACTACTGGGGCTACCGCAGCTGGGATGTCCCGGCGCCGGACGCAAGCAAGAACATCGTCCCCTGGGGAATCCTGATCGGCGGCGAGGAGCTGCACAACAATCACCACGCCTTCCCCGCGTCGGCGAAGCTGTCTGCCAAGTGGTACGAGTTCGACATCGGCTGGATGTACATCCGCATCCTGGAGATGCTGGGGCTGTCCAAGGTGAAGAAGCTCGCGCCCAAGCCGCGCTTCTCGGCGCCCAAGCCCGCCGCGGACTTCGACACGCTGCATGCCGTCATCGCGAACCGCTACGACGTGCTGTCGCGCTATGCCCAGTCGCTCAAGCGCACCTACGCCGAGGAGATCGAGCGGCTGGCGCACTGGTCGCCGCGCGACGCCGAAATGCTGAAGTCGCTCAAGCGCGCGCTGCTGCGCGGACAGGAGCTCGCCGAGCACGAGCGCCTGCGGCTCGCCGAGGCGCTCAAGCATTCGCGCGCGCTCGCGACTCTGGTCGCGATGCGCCAGGAGCTCGCCGCGCTGTGGGAGCGCTCGAGCGCCTCCAAGGAGCAGCTGCTGCGCCAGCTCCAGGATTGGTGCCACAGGGCGGAGGCGAGCGGAATCGCCCCGCTGATGGATTTTTCCCGGCGGCTGCGCTCGTACGCCTGACCGGGGCGCCCCGGAAACGAAAAAGCCCGCGCGAGCGGGCTTTTTTTTCGCGACGCGACGCGCCTACTTCAGTTTCGTCTCCTTGTAGAGCACGTGCTTGCGCGCCTTCGGGTCGTATTTCTTCATCTCCAGCTTGTCCGGAGTGCTGCGCTTGTTCTTGGTGGTGGTGTAGAAGTGTCCGGTTCCCGCCGAAGATTCGAGCTTGATTTTCTCGCGCATGACGCCGCCCCCGTTACGCCTTCGCCTTCGATTTGATCTCGGCCAGCACGGCCTCGATGCCGAGCTTGTCGATGCGGCGCAGCCCCGCGGTGGAGACGCGCAGCCGCACCCATCGCTTCTGGGTTTCGAGCCAGAAGCGGCGGTGATGCAGGTTCGGCTCGAACAGGCGCCGCGTCTTGTTGTTGGCGTGCGAGACGAGGTTGCCCCTCATGGGCTTCTTGCCGGTGACCTGGCAGACTCGGGACATCGAAGGCTCCGGGAATTCGCGAAAGGGGCGGATTATAGCAACCCGCGCTCGGCGAAGGAAATGGCTTGGCTGCCCGCGACGATGAAGTGATCGAGCACCTTCACGTCGACGAGCGCCAGGGCCTCCTTGAGGTTTCGGGTGAGCAGCTCGTCGGCCTGGCTCGGCTGGGCGGCGCCCGAGGGATGGTTGTGCGCGAAGATGACCGCGGCGGCGTTGGCGCGCAGTGCCGCCTTCACGATCTCTCTCGGGTAGACGCTGGTTTGCGTGAGGGTTCCCCTGAAGCATTCGTCGGTCCGGATCACGCGGTGCTGCGCGTCGAGCCACAGGCACACGAATACCTCGTGCTCGAGCGGGCCCAGCGTCAGTCTCAGGAAGTCGCGCACCGCCCCCGGCGAGGTGAGGGCGGCGCCGGCGCCGAGGTCCTCGCCGAGCGAGCGGCGCGCGATCTCGACAGCCGCCGCGAACTGCGCGCGCTTCGCCGCGCCCAGACCCTTCACCCTGGTCAGGTCCGCCTGGAGCAGCTTGGTGATGCCGCCGAATCTGGCCAGAAGCTCGCGCGCCAGCTCGACGGCGTTCTTTCCGCGCACGCCGGTGCGCAGCAGCACCGCCAGCAGCTCGGCGTCGCTCAGCATCGCGGCGCCGGCGGCGAGCAGACGCTCGCGCGGGCGCTCGGCCGCCGGCCAGTCGGAAATCGCCATCCCGTGGGCTTTCCCTTAGAATCCCTCTGCCCGACAACGCATCAGCGCGCAACCGGATGACCTTGAAAGGAAAGAAAATTCTGCTCGGCCTGACCGGCGGCATTGCCGCCTACAAGGCCGCGGAGCTCTGCCGCCTGCTGGTGAAGGCGGGCGCCGAGGTGCGGATCGCGATGACCCAGGCGGCGACGCGCTTCGTGACCCCGCTCACCATGCAGGCGCTCTCGGGCCAGCCGGTCTGGTCCGACCTGTGGGACGAGCGCGTGCCAGACGCCATGGGCCACATCGAGCTGTCGCGCGACCGCGAGTTGATCGTGGTGGCGCCGGCCTCGGCGGATTTCCTCGCCAGGCTGGCGGCCGGGCGCGCCAGCGATCTGCTGTCGGCGTTGTGCCTGGCGCGGCGCTGCCCGCTGCTGGTCGCGCCGGCGATGAACGTCGAGATGTGGGAAAACGCCGCCACGCAGAGGAATGTTGCCGCGCTGCGCGCGGACGCGGTGCGCATCGCCGGCCCGGCCGCGGGCGACCAGGCGTGCGGCGAAACCGGCATGGGACGCATGATCGAGGCGGCCGAGATCCTGCGCGAGATCGAGGTCTTGCTCGGACCCAAGGCGCTCGCCGGCAAGCGCGTGCTCGTGACCGCCGGCCCGACGCAGGAACCGATCGACCCGGTGCGCGTGCTCACTAACCTGAGCTCGGGCAAGATGGGCTACGCAGTGGCGCGCGCCGCCGAGGAGGCGGGCGCCGACGTGACGCTGGTAAGCGGCCCGGTTTCGCTTGCGACGCCGCCGGGCGTCGCGCGCCTGGACGTGAGCACCGCGCAGGAGATGTTCGACGCCGTGAAGGCGCGGGCGCGCGGCTGCGACGTGTTCGTATCGGTCGCGGCGGTCTCCGACTATCGCGTCAGGAACCGGGCTGCGCGCAAAATCAAGAAACGCAACGGCGAGGGCTTGACGCTCGAGCTCGAGGAGAACCCCGACATCCTCGCCTGGGTCGCTCGGATGCCCAAGCCGCCGTTCTGCGTCGGTTTCGCCGCCGAGAGCGAGAAGCTCGCGCAGCACGCCAGAGAGAAGCGCGCGATGAAGAAGCTGCCGCTGCTCGCCGCGAACCTGGCGCAGGAGGCGCTCGGGTCGGAAGAGAATTCGATCACGCTTTTCGACGACCGCGGCGAGCACCCGCTCGGCCGGGCGCCCAAGATCGAGCTGGCGAGAAAGCTCGTCGCGCACCTCGCGGGCATGCTCCCGGCGAAGAAGCGCTAGCGTGCGCAGGCTCGAGGTCAAGATCCTCGACGAGAGGATGCGCGGCATGCTGCCGCGCTATGCGACCGCCGGGGCGGCCGGGCTCGATCTGCGCGCGTGCGTGAACGCGCCGCTCACGCTGCAACCGGGCGACAGCCAGCTCGTTGCGACCGGCATCGCCATCCACCTCGGCGACCCCGGCTACGCAGCAGTGGTGCTGCCGCGCTCGGGCCTGGGCTCGAAGCACGGCATCGTGCTGGGAAACCTGGTCGGGCTGATCGACTCGGACTACCAGGGCGAGGTGCTGGTATCGGTCTGGAACCGGGGCAAGAACGCGTTCACCATCCAGCCGATGGATCGCATCGCGCAGCTGGTGGTGGTTCCGGTGGTGCAGGTCGAGCTCGAGGTGGTCGAGGAGTTCACCGCCAGCGAGCGCGGTGCCGCCGGCTTCGGCTCCACCGGCCGCTAGGCGCTACGCGAGCGCGTCCGACCAGATCGTCTTAGCCCAGTTCCAGGCGAACGTGCCTTCGGCCTCGCTGCGCGCCGCCGAAACCCCGCCCGCGCCCTTGACCGCGAGCAGCGTGCCCTGCGCGGCGTCCCACTGGTGCACCGAAGAGACCCGGATCGCCTCATTCTGCGAGACGAAGCTGTAGCAGGTATTGATGATCTTGACCGGCTGCGGTGCGCGACCGTTCAGGATCTCGACGATCGCCGCCGCGGCGATCTTGGCGTGGTTGTTCGCCATGCTGCCCGACTTGGGCATGCCGGGCGCCGAGAGCGTCGCGTCGCCCAGCACGTGCACGCCCTTCACCACCTTGGACTCCATGGTGCGCCAGTCGACGTCGCACCAGCGCTGGTTGTGTGTGATGAGTCCCGCCTGCACCGCGATGTCGCTCGCCCGGGAAGGCGGAACGATGTTCAGCACGTCCCCTTTCAGGGTGTCGAACTCGAGCCGCACGGTCCCGGTACGGCCATCGACGCCTACGACCTTGCTGTTGCTGCGGTACTCGAGGATGCCTTTGTAGAGCTCTTGCCAGGCTCTCTTGAACAGCGGTCCCTTCGAAACGACGTCGGGATTCTCGTCGAGCAGAATTACTTTCGAGCGCGGCTTGTGCTGCTTGAAGTACGCCGCGATCACGCTTGCCCGCTCATATGGGCCGGGCGGGCAGCGGAACGGGGCGAGTGACATCGAGAGAACGTAGACGCCGCCGTCCCGCATCGCCTCCAGCTGCTTGCGCAGCGCCTGCGTCTGCGGGCCGGCCTTCCAGGCGTGCAGCACGCGGCCCTCGTTCATCGCCTGCTGATAGCCTTGGATCTGTTCAAACAGGAAATCGATCCCGGGCGAGACGACCAGCCGCTCGTAGGCGATGTCGCCGCCGCGGCGCAGCCGCACGGTCTTCTTCGCCGGGTCAACTGCGACCGCCTCGTCCTGAACGACCTGGACGCCGTGCCGGCGCAGACCGTCGTAGCCGTGCACCAGATCATCGAAAGAGCCATACCCGCCGAGCACCAGGTTCGAGATCGGGCACGAAGTGAAGGACGGTTCGCGCTCGATCAAGACCACGTCGATCGAGGAGTCCCACATCCGGATGTACTTCGCCGCGGTGGCGCCGCCGAAGCCGCCGCCGACCACCACCACGCGCGCCTTGGACGGCGCCATGCCAGCGCAGCCAGCTGCCGTCAGGGCCGCCGCCGATGCGGTGAACCTTAGGAAATCCCGCCGCTTGAATTCGCCCATTGCGGTCCTCCTCAGCGTTTCTGTGCGGCGAACCACGTCGCCATCGCTTCAATCTGCGGGTCGCTGTAGCCCTTGGCGATCTGGTGCATCACGGTCGCCGGCCGCTTGCCGTCGCGGAAGGCCCGCATCTGCGTGGCCAAGTAATCCCGCGGCAGGCCGGCGAGCGGAACTAGGGGGGCGTTCGGGGCGGGCCGACCCTCGGTGCCGTGGCAGATCGCGCAGCCCGCGGCGAGGTTGCGCCCCTCAGCGGCCTGCTGGGCGGACGCGCAAAACGGTGTCGCAGCAAGCGCCGCGGCGAGCAACAGCGGAATTCTCATCGCCAATCCTCCTCCCGAACGTTGCTCGCAGAGTTTCCGCCGCGGGCTGCGCCGCGTCAAGCATTCCGTCCGCGAATGACCGCGTTCGAAGCGCATAAAAAAGCCGCTGGCGCGGCCTTTTTCTTGGGGCACGAACGCCCCGGTCAGGCGACCGTGGCCGGCTCCTCCTCGAACTTGAGAACGATTCTCTCTCCCTCGCCGACGTCGATCGTCACCTTGCCGCCGTGCTGCAGCTTGCCGAACAGCAGCTCGTCGGCGAGCGCGCGGCGCACCGTGTCCTGGATCAGGCGCGCCATCGGCCGCGCGCCCATCAGCGGATCGAAGCCCTTCTTCGCGAGGTGCTCCTTCAGCGCCTGCGTGAAATTCGCCTCGACCTTCTTCTCGGCGAGCTGCTCGTCGAGCTGCATCAGGAACTTCTCCACCACGCGCATGATGATGTCATGGTCGAGCGCCTTGAACGAGATGGTGGCATCGAGGCGGTTGCGGAACTCGGGCGTGAACATGCGCTTGATCGCTTCCATCTCGTCGCCAGGCTGCTTGTTGGCGGTGAAGCCCATCGAGCTCTTCGCGAGCGACTCGGCGCCCGCGTTGGTGGTCATGACGATGCACACGTTGCGGAAGTCGGCCTTCCTGCCGTTGTTGTCGGTGAGCGTGCCGTGGTCCATCACCTGCAGCAGGATGTTGAAGATATCCGGATGCGCCTTCTCGATCTCGTCGAGCAGCAGCACCGAGTACGGCTTCTTGGTGATCGCCTCGGTCATGAGGCCGCCTTGCTCGAAGCCGACGTATCCCGGGGGCGCGCCGATGAGCCGCGACACCGCGTGCCGCTCCATGTATTCCGACATGTCGAAGCGGATGAGCTCGATCCCCATGCAGTAGGCGAGCTGGCGCGCTGCCTCGGTCTTGCCGACGCCGGTCGGCCCGCTGAAGAGGAAATTGCCGATCGGCTTCTGCGGGTTGCCCAACCCCGAGCGCGCCATCTTGATCGCCGCGGTGAGCGCCTCGATCGCCTGGTCCTGGCCGAACACCACCGCCTTGAGGTCGCGGTCCAGATTCGCCAGCGCGCTGCGATCGTCGCTCGAGACGCTCCTCGGCGGGATGCGCGCGATCTTGGCGATGATCTCCTCGATCTCGGGCTTGCCGATGATCTTCTTCTGCTTCGCCTTCGGGGCGATCCTCTGCGCCGCGCCGGCCTCGTCGATCACGTCGATCGCCTTGTCGGGCAGGTGCCGGTCGTTGATGTAGCGCGCCGACAGCTCGGCCGCAGTAGTGAGCGCGTTGGCGGTGTACTTGACGCTGTGGTGCGCCTCGAAGCGGGTCTTCAGTCCCTTCAGGATCTCGATGGTCTCCTCGACCGAAGGCTCGACCACGTCGATCTTCTGGAAGCGGCGCGACAGCGCGTGGTCTTTTTCGAACACGCCGCGGAATTCATTGTAGGTGGTGGCGCCGATGCATTTCAGCTGACCGGTGGAGAGCGCCGGCTTGAGCAGGTTGGACGCGTCGAGCGTGCCGCCCGAGGCGGCGCCGGCGCCGATGACCGTATGGATCTCGTCGATGAACAGGATCGCGTTCGGGTTGTCCACCAGTTGCTTGAGCACCGCCTTCAGCCGCTGCTCGAAGTCGCCCCGGTACTTGGTGCCGGCGAGCAGCGCCCCCATGTCGAGGACGTACACGGTGGACTTGGCCAGCAGGTCGGGCACGCTGCCTTCCACGATGCGGCGCGCGAGGCCCTCGGCGATCGCGGTCTTGCCGACGCCGGCCTCGCCCACCAGCAGCGGGTTGTTCTTGCGCCGCCGGCACAGGGTCTGCACCACGCGCTCGAGCTCGGTGTCGCGGCCGATCAGGGGGTCGATCTTGCCGGCGAGCGCGAGCGCGTTCAGGTTCTGGGTGTAGTTGTCGAGAGGGCTGTTCGAGGTCTCGGCCTGCTGCTCCTCGCCCACCTCCTGCTCGCCCTTGCCCTGGTGCGCCTGCGGCGTCTTGGTGATGCCGTGCGAGATGTAGTTCACCACGTCCAGGCGCGCGATGCCCTGCTGCTGCAGGAAGTACACCGCGTGCGAGTCCTTCTCGCCGAAGATCGCCACCAGCACGTTGGCGCCGGTGACCTCCTTCTTGCCCGAGGACTGCACGTGCAGGATGGCGCGCTGGATCACGCGCTGGAAGCCGAGCGTCGGCTGGGTGTCGACCTCGCGGTCGGAGGCGATGCGGGGCGTCTGCTCGGCGATGTGCTGCGCCAGGTTCTTGCGCAGCTCGTCCATGTTGGCGCCGCAGGCGCGCAGCACCTCGGCGGCGGTCGGGTTGTCCAGCAGCGCGAGCAGCAGGTGCTCCACGGTGATGAACTCGTGGCGCTTCTGGCGCGCCTCGACGAACGCCATGTGCAGGCTGACTTCGAGCTCCTGGGCAATCATGCTACGTTTCCTCCATCACGCACTGCAGCGGGTGCTGGTGCTTGCGCGAGTACGCCGCTACCAGCTGTACCTTGGTGGTCGCGACATCGCGGGGATACACCCCGCATACTCCGATGCCCTCGCGGTGCACCTTCAGCATCACCTGGGTCGCCCGCTCCCGCGTCATGCTGAAGAACTTCTGCAGCACCACCACCACGAACTCCATCGGCGTGTAATCGTCGTTGAGCAGCATGACCTTGAACATCGGCGGAGGCTTCAGCTTGCTCTTCTGAGCCTCCAGTAAGGTGTCGTCCTTGAACTGCGCCATGCCGCATTGCTATGCGCCGTCGAGCCCGAAAATTCGGACAATCTCTGCGTTCGCCCGTTCCCGCTCCGTGTGTCGTGTTGAGCCGATTCCGTCTGCCTTGCAGTCTATCCTAAACAATGTGAACGCCTTTCGCAACGCGAGGCCGGGCCTGCGGCGCGGCGTTTTGTCACGGTCCTGACGGAGTTTGGCGCCCCGGCGCCGGCTCTTGACGGGTCCGGGCGGGGCGCGTAAAAAAGCGCTTGTGTTTGGATTCAGGCTGTCTGTTTGCCATTTTTGGGCGGCGGGGTCGTGGAGTTCCAGGCATGGCTCGGGTGATGGCCCGGTCGCTCAATCAACGAACGAAAAAGGGAGCAACGATGGCAACAGGGACGGTGAAGTGGTTCAACGACGCGAAAGGCTACGGCTTCATCACGCCGGATGACGGCAGCGAGGATCTGTTCGCGCATTTCTCCGCGATCAACATGTCGGGCTTCAAGACCCTGAAAGAAGGTCAGAAGGTGAGCTTCGACGTGGTGCAGGGACCGAAGGGGAAGCAGGCCTCGAACATCCAGAAGTCGGGCTGACCCGCCGCACATCTGCAAAAGGCCGCCTGCGGGCGGCCTTTTCGTTCGTGCAGCGGTGCCCGAGCGCTACATGCGCTCGATCATCGCCTGCCCGAATCCCGAGCAGGACACCTGTCTTGCGCCCTGCATCAGGCGCGCGAAATCGTAGGTCACCACCTTGTCCATGATCGTCCTCTCCATCGCGTTGACGATCGCGTCGGCGGCCTCCAGCCAGCCCATGTGGCGCAGCATCATCTCGGCGGAAAGGATCTCGGAGCCCGGGTTGACGTAGTCCTTGCCGGCGTACTTCGGCGCCGTGCCGTGCGTGGCCTCGAACATGGCGACCGAATCGCTCATGTTCGCCCCGGGCGCGATGCCGATGCCGCCGACCTCGGCGGCGAGCGCGTCCGAGATGTAGTCGCCGTTGAGGTTGAGCGTGGCGATCACGTCGTACTCCGCCGGCCTGAGCAGGATCTGCTGCAGCATGGCGTCCATGATGACGTCCTTGACGACGATCTCGGCTCCGCCCTTCGGGTTCCTGAAGCTGTGCCAGGGGCCGCCGTCGACCGGTTTGGCGCCGAATTCCTTGCGCGCGAGCGCATAGCCCCAGTCGCGGAAGCCCCCCTCGGTGAACTTCTGGATGTTGCCCTTGTGCACGAGGGTCACCGAGCGGCGGCTGTTGTCGATTGCGTACTGGAATGCCTTGCGGATGAGGCGCTCCGAGCCCTCGATCGACACCGGCTTGATGCCGATCGCCGAGGAGCCCGGGAAGCGGATCTTCGTGACCTTCATTTCCTTGATCAGGAACTCGATGACCTTCTGCGCCTCGGCGGATTGCGCCGGCCATTCGATGCCGGCGTAGATGTCCTCGGCGTTCTCGCGGAAGATCACCATATCGACCTTGTCGGGCTCCTTCACCGGCGAGGGCACGCCCTTGAACCAGCGCACGGGCCTGAGGCAGACGTAGAGATCGAGCTCCTGGCGCAGCGCGACGTTGATCGAGCGGATGCCGCCCCCGACCGGCGTGGTGAGGGGTCCCTTGATCGAGACCGCAAACTCCTTCGCCGCCTCGAGCGTCTCGTCCGGGAGCCACACATTCTCGCCGTAGATGCGGCAGGACTTCTCGCCGGCGTACATCTCCATCCAGACGATCTTCTTCCTTCCGCCGTAGGCCTTGTTTACCGCGGCGTCGACCACCTTGAGCATCACCGGAGTGATATCGATGCCGATGCCATCGCCCACGATGTAGGGAACGATCGGGTTGTCCGGCACCGCGAGCGAGAAGTCGGGATTGACGCGGATCTTCTCGCCGGCCGGAACCTTGATGTGCTGGTAAGCCATGGATGCCCCCGCTGCGAAGGGAGCGGATTATATCGGAGCGAGCTTGAGGTCGAACGCCCTTTCCACCATCCAGACCGAGGCGACGAGCGCGATCGCAGCCGAGCCGCCTGCGAAGATCATGCGGCGGTACGCCCACGTGCCGCGCAGCCAGTAGGCGAGCGGCAGGAACGCAGCCACGATCAGGAGCTGTCCCGCCTCGACGCCGAGGTTGAAGCCGACCAGGGCGACCAGCAGCGCGTCCTTCGGCAGGCCGAGGTCCGTGAGCACGCTCGCGAAGCCGAAGCCATGCACCAGACCGAATCCGAACGCCACCAGCCAGCGGCCGCGGTGCACCAGCGGCCAGAGATTGTTGAGCGCGGCGAGCACCACCGAAAGCGCGATCGCCGACTCGACCAGGCGCGAGGGCAGCTCGATCACGGCGAGCGCGGCGAGGGAAAGCGTGATCGAGTGCGCCACCGTGAACGCGGTGACGACCCTGAACACGTCCCAGAATACCGGCGCGAAGCGCGCCGCCGGCTCCCAGCCGCGCGACGAGAGCGCGAGCACCGCGGGCAGCAGCAGCGACAGCAGGAACAGGACGTGGTCGATGCCGATGCCGATATGCCACACGCCTTCTCGGGCGTAATCGAGAAATTGCGCCCAGCGCGAGCGTCCTTCGGCGAGCAGGGCAAGCCGCGGCTGGTCGGGCCCGAGGACCGCGGTGACCACTTCGCCCCCGATCCGCGAGCGCAGCAGCCCGCGGTGCGTCGGATCGAGATCGGCGAACAGCGAGTACTCGACTTCGAGCTCGCGCACTTGGTCGGCGCCGCAGTGCGCGGCGAAGCGCAGCACCGCGTACGCGCCGTCGGTATGGTCGTCGACGAGCTGGACGGTCGGCGCCAGGGCGCATGGTCGGCCGTCGGCGCGCAACGCGAGGCGTGCGAGCGCGTAGGCCGCGATCTCGGCATGCTTCGCGCGCAGCTCGCCCCAGGTGATCGCGCCGTCGCCGTCCGCGTCCAGTCCGATCGCGTATTCGAGATCGCGCAGGGCGATATCCCATTGCCCGCTCACCGCCGCGCCTTCGGCCTCGAGCGCGAGGTAGCTGTCGCTCGGCTTGTGCGCGTGCGCGGCGATCGCGGCGAGCGCGAGTAGCAGCGCGACGAGGGCTCTCACCGCAGGCCCTTCAGCCGCGCGGCGAGGCTCCGCAGCCGCTCGCTTTCGACCCCGCTCGACTCGAGCCAGGCGAGCACCGGGGCGGCCGCCGCCGGGTCGCGGGCGGCGAGCGCCGCCTCGAGCAGCACCGCGGCGTCGCGCGGCTCGCGCTGCTTCCGCCAGTTTTCGCGCGCGGCGGCGAGCGCACCGGCCGCATCGCCGCGCAGATCGAGCAGGTAGCGCGCCTCCTCCTGCAGGTGCAGTTTTTCCCCGCGCAGCGCGGCGGCGGCGAAGCGCTCGCCGAGCGCGCGCGAATGGCGCTCGGCCACGGGGAGCTTCAAGGCGCGGGCGGCAAGCGCGAGCCGCAGCAACAGGGTGTCAGAGCGCTCGCCGCCCTTCAGGAGTGCGAGCACCTCTTTCGCCCGGCCCTGCTCGAGCAGGAAGTCGGCGTATGTGAACAGCAGAAAGTTGTCGGTGACCCCAAGCGCGAGGGCGTCGCGGAAATGGCGCTCGGCGGTCGATGTCTCGCCAAGCCGCCAGGCCATCTCCGCGAGCCGGGTGAGCACCCAGAGCTTCGACTCCGCAGCCGCGTCGGGCCGGCTCGCGAGCGCGTCGGCCAGCCGTCGGTAGGCGGCACGCGTGCCTCCGGTGGCCGCCTCGACGTAAGCCGCGCAGCCGGTCGCGAACAGCTCGCTCGCGATCGGCTCGAGCGCCTCGCACTCGCGCCGGGCGGCGGGGTAATCTGCCTGCACCATGAAGATCGCCGCTCGCCAGGCGTGCGGCAGAGCGCTCTCGGGATCGGCTTGCGCGGCGCGCGCGAAATCCTCGAGCGCCCCCGCGAAGTCGTGGCGGTACTGGCGCAGCATGCCCCGCACGACCAGCAGATCCGCCGGCGCCCGGGCGATTTCGCGCCAGGGCCGCAGCGCCGCCTCGGCATACCCGACGTAGCGGGGATCGCCCTCGGCCACCGCCAATTCGAAGTAGCGGCGGGCGAGCGCCGCCGCGGCGTCGGCGCTTTGCGGGCGCGCGCCGAGGGCGGCGCGCAGTTGCCGCAGCTCGACCATGACCGGGTCCGCCGCGCGTGCCGGCAGCCGCTCCAGGATCGCGGCATCGTCCTTCGGCACGTAGGGTGCGGCAAGCGCGGACGACGCGAATGCGCTCAAGGCCACCAGCAGGAAGGCGGACTTCAATGCTTGTAATTTATAAAAAACAAGAACTTACCACATATGCCGGGATTCCCAGGCCGGCCATATATAGAATGCCGCCCGTGGGCCGGTCCCACAGGGAGGGCACGGGAGCGCCGCATTCGGTCAACGGGAACCAGGGCATGAGCGTTGTCGTCCGTTGGGGTAGCGCCGATTTTCCCGGCGTCATCCCGTGTTCGAACACTACCAAACAGGAGAACTAGATGAGCAAGCTGCTGTCCGCGATTGTCGCCGCGATGTTCGCGGCCGTGAGCGCTTCCGCCTTCGCCGCGTCGCACGCCGGCGCGCAGATGAAGGACGAGAAGAAGATGGAGAAGAAGGTGGAGAAGAAGATGGAGAAAAAAGCCCCGACGAAGAAAGCCGCGAAGAAGAAAGGCGAAGAAAAGAAGAAAGGCGAAGAAACGAAGAAAGGCGAAGAAACGAAGAAGTAACCCGCTTCCGAGTTTCAGCAAAGGCAGGGCGCGAGTCCTGCCTTTTTTGTTCGTGCGCCGACTCGTTTCAGCGCTCGCCCTGGCCGCCGGCCAGGCGTTCGCCCAGCAGCCGCCGCTGCCGGCGGTGGAGCTGGGTGCCGGCATGCATCTCATCCGTGCCGAAGTGGCCGACACCGCCGGCACCCGCATGGTGGGGCTGATGCGGCGCACATCGCTCGGGCAAAACGCCGGCATGCTGTTCGTGTTCGACGAGGCGGCGCCCCACTGCATGTGGATGAAGGACACCCTGATCCCGCTCTCGGTCGCGTTTGTCGACGAGGCCGGCGCGATCGTGAACATCGCCGACATGCAGCCGCGCAGCGAGCAGTCGCACTGCGCGGCGAAGCCGGTGCGCTACGCCCTGGAGATGAGCCGGGGCTGGTTCGCGAAGCGCGGGATCAAGCCCGGCGACAAGCTGAGAGGTCTCGACAGGCTCGGCAAGCGCCGCTAGTGGTGCCGGTGGTGGATGTCGGGATAGTGCGGGTGGCTGTGGACCATGCGCCCGTGCCGGTGAGGGTGCGAGTGCGGCTCCAGCCCGTCCCAATCGAAATCGTGCTCGTGCCGGTGATGCACGTCGTGAGTGTGCGGATGCTCGTGCTCGGTCGGCGCGTGGACGTGCTCGTGCTCGTGGCGCTCGGTGAGGTGAAGCCACACGCCCGCCGCCATCAATGCGGCGGCGATCCAGAACGCCGCATCGGGCGTCTCGCCCAGCACGGCGAGCGAGAGCGCCACGCCGACAAACGGTGCGGTCGAGAAATACGCGCCCGTGCGCGCCGCCCCCAGGCCGCGTAGCGCGACCACGAACAGTGCCAGGCTCACTCCGTAGCCGAACAGGCCGATCAACCCCGCCACCGCAGCGGCCGTGACGCCGGGCCAGCCCGCCCCGAGCGCCGCCGCGATCGCCAGGTTGACCAGGCCCGCGACGACTCCTTTCACCGCCGCGATCGTCGTCGCGTCGCCGGCGGAGATCCTGCGCGTGAGATTGTTGTCGAGCGCCCAGGCGAGGCAGGCGAGCGCCACGGCGAGCGCGCCGAAGCTCACACCGCCGAGCGCCGCGGGCTCGATCGACAGCACGGCGCCGCCCGCCACGATCAGCGCCATGCCGAGCGCGATGCGGCGGTCGAAATTCTCCTTGAACGCGAACCAGGCCAGCAGCGCGGTGAACACGCCTTCCAGATTGAGCAGCAGCGAGGCCGCGGCGGCGCCGGTCGCGGCGAGCCCGAGCATGAGCAGCACCGGAGCGACCACTCCGCCCGACGCGACAGCCCCGGCTAGCCAGGCGAGCTCGGATCGCTGCAGCCGCATCGATCCGCCGCGGCGCACCGCGAGCCACGCCGACAGCCCGAGACCGCTTCCGGCGTACAGCAGCCCGGCGAGCAGCACCGGGTGCATCTCGACCGCGAGCGTCTTCGCGGCCGGCGTGCTCGCGCCGAAAAGCAGGGCCGCCGCCAGCGCGGCGAGGATCGGGTTCATACCGGCTAGGTCAACGCAACGATGACGAGCCCCGCGATGAGAAGTATGCGCGCGACGGGCGTCCACACGCCGTTCGCGACATTGCGCGAGCATTTCCAGGCCAGGCGGAACCACAACCAGTAGGCGGCGAGCTTGACCGCGATGAACAGGTGCTCCAGCGCGGTCGATCCGGCGAAGTACGCGTACTCCGCGGCGAACGTGAGCGCGAACACCGTCGCGACCGCGGCAGGCCCGTAGATCCACCACGCCTTCCACAGCCTCTCCTCGCCGTCCCAGGCGCGGCGCAGCGGAGAAAAAAAAGAGCGGGGCGCTCGCCCCGCTCCTTGCGCGGATTGCGGGGTGCTCAGAGCCCGCCGTTCTGCTGCGCCACCATGGCGTAGAGCATCGGGATCGAAAGCATCGTGTTGAAGCGCGAGGTCAGGCCGGCCATCTTCGCGGCGGCGGCCTTCTCCTCGGCGCCGACCTGCACGACGCCCAGCACTTTCTTCTGGTTCGGCCAGATGATGAACCAGACGTTGAACCACATGATGATGCCGAGCCACATGCCGAGCCCGATCGCATGGAACGGCTTCTGCAGACCCAGGGCGTTGACGAGGTAGCCGCTCATCCAGGCGAGGATCAGGCCGGTGATGATGGTCGACATCGCCGCCCAGCGGAACCAGAACAGCGCGGCGGGCGCGATCACCTTGCCGATCGCCGGCTTCTGCTCGTCCGGGATCTTGGGCATGGAGGGCGTCTGCACGAAATTGAAGTACCAGAGCAAACCGATCCACATCACTCCGGACAGGACGTGCAACCAGCGGAAGAAAAACTTCCACCAGTCCATCGTGTCGAGCTGAATCCATGCGCCCGTTCCAAGACCCGCGAGGATGATGAAAATAATGAGGAGGACGACGCCAGCGGTGATGGTCCGCCCGAGAGACTGAAAGAACGCAGCCATGAGTTTCTCCTTCAGTTGTTATCGATGGCCAGCGAAAAAGTCTAGCACAGCACCGCTGCGTAATTAAGCATCTGTTCCGGAAGGGTTTTGGCGGCTAATGCGAAACGCTAAGAACGCCCGAGGCCGCCGCGATCAACACCGCCAGCTGCGCCAGCGCGAGAGCAGCGTGCAGCCGCTCGCCGCGCGCGACGAGCAGCGGCACTACGCGCACGTAGCAGCAGATCGTGACGAGCCCGAGCACGGCGATGGCCGCGAGATTCAGGTGGTCCGCCCTGCCGACGAGCGCGAGCCAGCCCCAGCCCGAGGGCGAGCCGCTTGCCGCAAGGTATTGATCCACCGGGAGCGCCCAAAGCGCGGGCAGCTCCGCAAGCGGGACGTGCGGCTCGACGACCCCGAACGCATAGACGAGGAACGCGACGGTGAGCGCCGCGAATCCGGCGCGCGTGGCGCGCTCGAGCCAGCGCGCGTAAACCAGCTGCTCGTGCGGCACGTGTGAGTCGGACTGTCGCATGAGCATCAGCTCCAGATGCCGAGCCCCTTGAGCAGCGCGCGCGCTCCCGCCACGAGGAGCAGCGCGATCACGAGGCGCCGCACCATCGCTGCCGGCGCGACGCGCAGCAGCCGCGCGCCGATCCTGGCGCCGAGCATGACCCCGATGATCGAGG
>MERQ01000014.1 GCA_001770655.1 Betaproteobacteria bacterium RIFCSPLOWO2_12_FULL_68_20 | reverse complement strand
CCTCGCGGTGGATCGCATCGAACAGCGCCATCCCGTCGATGCCCTGCATGCGCAGGTCCGTCACCACCACCTGCGGGCGCGACACGGCGAGCGCCGCCAGCGCCTGCTCGCCCGAGGCCACCGCCGTCACCGCGTACCCCGCCGCCCCCAGCCGCATCGCAATCAGCTGCAGCAGGTCCTTGTCGTCGTCGACAAGCAGAACTCTAGACTTGGCTTGAGCCATCACGTCACCTCTTGTTCCTGCGCAATCGTTCCTCCCGCTCGAGAATGCCGCGCTCGATCGATCTCAGTGCCTCGAGCTGCTGGCGCAATGCCTTTTCACGTTCGTCTCCGGCGCGTTCGGCGCGTTCGCGCTCCCGCTCGACGCGCTCCCGGTCCTTCGCCACGCGCTCGAGGTCGCGCGCCAGGCGCTGCCGCTCGGCGATCTGCGCCCCGAGCAGAGCTGCGAAGCGGCCGATGGCGGGCGATGGCGTCGACGCAAGCGGCGCGAGCATCTCGGCGGCGCGCGCGTCGTCTCGCAAAGGCGCCGGCAGTGTCGCGAGCAGGGTGGCGAGCCTCAGCCGATTGACCGCTCCCGGCTCGCGCGCGAGCGCCTCCTGCGCGTCGGCGAGCACGCGGCGCTGCTGCGCCGCCGACACGCGCGACGCGTCGACCGCCTCGGAGACGACGCTGCCAACCGCCAACGTCTCGTCCGCGCCCGGCTGCAAAGCCGCGCACCCGGCCAGCATCGTCAATGCGATTGCCGCCAGATTTCTCATGCCGCCTCCGCAAGCGTGCGCGCGGCCTTGCGCGGCAGCGTCACGCGAAAATGCCCTCCGCCGCCCGCCACCACGCCGATGCGGCCGCCGTGCGCCTCCGCGTACTCGCGCGCAATCGCCAGCCCGAGCCCGGTCCCCTCGACGCGGCCGCTCGACTTGGCGCGGCCGCGGAAAAACGAGTCGAAGATCGACTCGTGCTCCTCGGGCGGCACGCCCGGCCCGGAGTCGATTACCTCCACGACCGCCTCGCCGTCGGAGCCGCGCACGCGCACCGTGATGGTGCCATCTACCGGCGTGAACTTGATCGCGTTGCCGAGCAGGTTGTCGACGATCGAGCGCAGCTTTTCGCGGTCCGCCTCGACCGCGACCGGCTTCAGGTCGAGCGCCACGCGCTGACCTTTCGCCTGTGCCGCGAGCTCGTGGCCGCGCGCCGCCTCGCGCACCAGCGCGTCCAGCGCGATCGGGCGCACCACGAGCGAGGCGGCCGCGTGCAGCGCGCGCTGGTAGTCGAGCAGGTCTTCGATCAGCCGCTGGAGCTTCACGCTGTTGTCGCGCATGATCGAGACCACCTGGCGTTGCGGCGGGGCGAGCGGCCCGCCGACCTGGTCGTTGAGGAGCTCGGCGCCTTCGCGCAGCGCCGTGAGCGGCGTCTTCAGCTCGTGCGACAAGTGACGCAGGAAACGGTTCTTCGCGGCCTCGAGCTCGGTGAGCCGCCGGCGCAGCCAGTCGAGGCGCTCGCCCAGCACCTGCAGATCCTCGGGCCCGCGCACGCGGATCGGCTGCGCGAAATCGGCGTTGCCGAGCTGCCGGATCGAGGCGTCCAGCTCGGCGATCGGCCGCGCGATGTAGCGCGTCAGCGCGAGCGCGATGGCGAGCGCGAGCGCCGTGCTGAACAGCACCAGCAGGACCAGCTGGCGCTGCATCGACTCGGCGCGCGCGCGCAGCCGCTCGACCTCGCGGTCGGCGACGAGATAGCTGACCGCAAGCACCTCGTACGCGTTCTCGGCCAGCTCGCCGGCGAGACTGCCCACCGCGCGCGCATCGAGCTTCGTCCGCGGGGCAGCGGTGAGCAATCGGTAAAGCGCGCGCTCCTGCTCGATCGTGCGCGTGAGCGCAGCAAGCTGCGCCTGGTCGAGCGGCAGGCGCGACAGGTCGCCCGATACCAGCTCGAAGCTGCGATGCACGCGCGCGTAGTCCGCGGCGAGCTCGGCGTCGGCCAGCACGGCGAGCTGATTCGCCAGGCGCTCGACCGACGCGATGCGATTCACCAGCGAGCGGCTGGCGCGCGCCGCCTGCGAGGCGTTGAACACGGCGTTGCGGCTTTGCTCGGTGAGGTGCTCGGTATTCCATGCGGAATACGCGAGCGCCCCGACCAGCGGCAGCGCGACGAGCGTGAATCCCGCGAGCAGCAGGCCGAGGAAGGAGCGCGGGTACGGCAGGGTGGAGGCCGAAATGGGGCGAGGTGCCGCCATGTCCTTATAATTTCACGTAAAAACCGGTTAGGCGTAGGACGAATGTCACATCTGCCCGACACTACAGGCACGCAGCCGCCATTTATCGCCGCAACTCGACCGCGCGTCGCGCTGGTCGCGGCGATGACTACCGAGAATGTCATTGGGGTGGCGAATAGGCTCCCCTGGACCCTGTCCGCGGACCTAAAGCGATTTCGCGCGTTGACTCTGCATCATTGCGTTGTCATGGGGCGCAGGACTTATGAATCGATCGGAGTACCACTCCCCAATCGAACGAACATTGTAGTGAGCCGCGGGGGCTTTGTTGCTTCGGAATGCATTTCCGCCTCATCGCTCCTGGATGCTCTTCGGCGCTGCCCGGTCAATGAAGCGACTTTTGTGATCGGCGGGGGTGAGCTGTATTTGCAGGCAATGCCCTATGCGAGCCGGATTTATCTGACCTTGATTGAGGCTCACGAGAAGAAATTGCCGCTCTTCACCCCATTCGAGGGTGACGCGTACTTTCCTCAAATTGATCCTGGCGAGTGGGCGATTTCCAGGCTTGGCAGGCGGAATGTTGCGCGCCCGAAGGGGCGAGCTGCGCCGGTTGCATTTCGAAGTGTCTACTTTCGATTTATCGACTTCGTTCGAATTAAACAGCCGTCCGCACGGTCAGACGATACTGAGCATCAAAAGTTCGACTTAGAGTCATACGGACGAGTATCAAGACAAAGAGAGCCGATGACTACTTCTTGGACAGGTTAGAGGCTACGGCAACCCAAAAAAAGAGCGGGCCGAAGCCCGCTCTTGTCATTGAAAGTCCGTCCGATTTACCGCTTCGATTCAAACACCCGCACTTCGGGCAGCGGGAAGCCGTTGAACTGGCTCGCATACGCCGTGGTATAGGCCCCGGCGTTCTTGAGATACACGAAGTCGCCCTCCTGCAGGTCCGAGGGCAGCGGCTCGTCGCGCAGCACCACGTCCACCGAGTCGCAGGTGGGCCCCCCCACCGTCCAGGGAATGTCGGGGCCGGAGCGGTCGGTCCGGATGCGGTATTTCAGGCCCTCGGTGGTCTCGATCACGCCGCCGAACAGGCCGGCGTCCCAGTGCATCCAGCGCTTGCCGGCGCGCACCGCGGTCCCGAGCACGCGGCAGACGAAATAGCCGGCGTCGGACACCACGTAGCGGCCCGGCTCGGCGACCACTTGCACCTCCTCGGGGAAGGCCTTGAGCCCCTCGTTCACCACCGCGCCGATCACCTCGATCGACGGGATCGGCTTTACGTGCCTCACCGGGAATCCGCCGCCGATGTCGAGCATGCGGGGCTTGAGGCCGGCTTTCTGCATCGCCTCGAACAGCGCGCGCGCCTTTTCGATGGCGACGCGCCAGTTCTCCGGATTGCGGCATTGCGAGCCGACGTGGAAGGTCACCCCGGCGAGATCGGCGCCGAGCTTGGCCGCCGTGGCGACGATTTCCCGGGCATCGGAGACTCCGGCGCCGAACTTGCCCGACAACGGCCAGTCGCTGCCGATGTTGGGCGCGGCGATGCGCAGGTAGGGCTTCGCCTGCGGCGCGACCTCGTGGACGCGCCGCAGCTCGTCGACGCTGTCCACGGCGAACCATTCGACGCCGCGCGCGGCGGCGTAGGCGATCGAGTCGCGCGACTTGACCGGGTTCGAATAGAACACCTCGGAGACCGGCACGCCGAGCGTGAGAAGCAGGTCGAGCTCGGCCGTCGAGGCGATCTCGAACCCGGCGTCCTCCTGGGCGATCGCCTTCAGGATGCGCCGGTCCGGATTCGCCTTGACCGCGTAATGCAGCTTCACCCGGGGCAGCGCGGCGCGGAAGCGCGCGATCTTCTCCCGGACGATGGCGGTGTCTACGATCAGGAACGGCCGCGTGTATTTCTGGCGGGCGGCCTGGCGCACGATCTCGAAGTCGAGGCTGACCTCGGGATGCGTGTCGAAGAGCTGCTCTTGAGGCTGCGCGCTGCTCTTGGGAAACGCGTTCTGTCTGCTGCGTGCGATGCTACTAGGGCGATCCCCCATCAACGTTCTCCGGCGAACTAGGTCTCAGGAATGTCGCGGACGCAAACTTCGTACACCGGGCGGTAGTTCCCATTGCCTGTCATGATGACCTCCTTCTCCCCGCTCGAGTCGTCGACAGCAAAAAAACTTGTGGCCGATTATAGGGATGACCCCCCGCGAGTCAAGGGCTTGGAGAGGTTTTTTTGCCGCCGGCAGGCCGCCGCGCAAGCCTTGCCGGCCGGGCCCGGCCCACTAGATATGGGGCATTACTCCGGTCCGGCCACTAGATACGGGGGACTTGATGCTCACGTGTTCTGGACCACGATGTTCGGGAATTTCGAGGTCATGTCGCGCTGCGATTCGGCGATCCTGACGGCGCAGCGGCGCGCGATGCGGCGATAGATCTCGGCGGCCTTGCCGTCGGGGTCCGACACCACGGTCGGCTTGCCCGAGTCGGCCTGGCTGCGGATCGCCTCGTCGAGCGGCAGCTGGCCGAGCAGCTCGGTGCCGTAGTCGCGGCACATCTTTTCCGCGCCGCCGGAGCCGAAGATGTGGCTCTCGTGCCCGCACTTCGGGCACACGTGGAGCGACATGTTCTCCACCACGCCGAGGATCGGGATGCCGACCTTCTCGAACATCTTGAGGCCCTTCCTCGCGTCGATGAGCGCGATGTCCTGGGGCGTGGTGACGATCACCGCGCCGGTCACCGGCACCTTCTGGGCGAGGGTGAGCTGGATATCGCCGGTGCCGGGCGGCAGGTCCACCACCAGGAAGTCGAGCTCGCGCCAGCGCGTGTCCTTGAGCAGCTGCTCGAGCGCCTGGGTCACCATCGGCCCGCGCCACACCATGGGCGTGTCGACGTCGATCAGGAAGCCGATCGAGATCGCCTGGATGCCGTGGCCTTCCATCGGCTCGAGCGACTTGCCGTCCCTCGATTCGGGCCGCCCGGCGATGCCGAGCATCATCGGCTGCGAAGGGCCGTAGATGTCGGCGTCGAGCATGCCGACCGAGGCGCCCTCGGCCGCGAGCGCGAGCGCCAGGTTGACCGCAGTGGTGCTCTTTCCCACCCCGCCCTTGCCCGAGGCGACCGCGATGATGTTCTTGATCCCGGGAACGAGCTTGACGCCGCGCTGCACGGCGTGCGAGACGACCCTGGAGGCGACGTTTACGGCCGCGTTCGCCGCGCCCGCCTGCCTGAGCGCCTGGATCACCTGCCGGCGGATCGGCTCGAACTGGCTCTTGCCGGGGTAGCCGAGCTCGATGTCGAGCGTTACGTCGCCGCCCGAGAGCTTGATGTTCCTCGCCGAGCGCGTGGCGACGAAGTCCTTGCCGGTGTTCGGATCGACGAGCTTGCTCAGGACAGCTTGAACGTCCTTTTCACTGAGGGGCATGGTTTGAAGTGTAAGCTAAAATTCGCGCGTTCCCGAGCAGTCCGATGACCTCCCGCCGGCTTTTCGTCACCACCGCGCTGCCCTATGCCAACGGGTCGTTCCACATCGGCCACATCATGGAATACATCCAGGCCGACATCTGGGTGCGATTTCAGCGCATGCAAGGCCATGAAGTGCATTTCATCGGCGCGGACGACGCGCACGGCGCGCCGATCATGCTCAAGGCCGAAGCCGAGGGAGTCGCGCCCGAGCAACTGGTCGCGCGCATCGCCGCCGAGCGACCCAGGTACCTGAAGGGTTTTCATATCTCCTTCGACAACTGGCATTCCACGCATTCCCCGGAGAACACGGAGCTCTCGCAGGACATCTACCGCAGGCTGAAGGCGAACGGGCTCGTCTACCGGAAGACGATCGAGCAGCTCTACGACCCGGTGAAAGGGCTTTTCCTCGCCGACCGCTACATCAAGGGCGAGTGCCCGAACTGCGGGGCGAAGGACCAGTACGGCGACGCCTGCGAGAACTGCAGCTCGGTGTATTCGGCCGCCGATCTCAAGAACCCGTACTCGACGCTCTCCGGCGCCACGCCGGTCCTGAAGTCCTCGGAGCATCACTTCTTCCGCCTGTCCGACCCGAAATGCAAGGCATTCCTGAAGCAGTGGCTCGAGACGCCGGGCAGGCTCCAGACCCAGGTCGTCAACAAGGCGAAGGAATGGCTCGAAGGCGAGGGCGACAAGGCGCTCGCCGACTGGGACATCTCGCGCGATCCGCCTTACTTCGGGATCCGGATCCCGGACATCGCCGAGGAGAAGTACCTGTACGTCTGGCTCGACGCGCCGATCGGCTACCTCGCGAGCCTGAAGGATTACTGCAGGAAGAAAAAGCTCGACTTCGAGAAATTTCTCTCGGATCCGAAGCTCGAGCAGATCCACTTCATCGGCAAGGACATCATCTACTTCCACACCCTGTTCTGGCCGGCGATGCTGGAGTTCGCGGGCAAGCCCTACAAGGTGCCCGACAACGTGTACGTGCACGGCTTCATCGGGATCTCGGGCGAGAAGATGTCCAAGTCGCGCGGTACGGGGCTGGATCCGCTGCGCTATCTCGAGCTCGGGATGAATCCGGAGTGGCTGCGCTACTACATCGCGGCGAAGCTGAACGCCAATGTGGAGGACCTTGACTTCAATCCCGACGACTTCATCGCAAGGGTGAACAGCGATTTGGTCGGGAAGTACATCAACATTGCCAGTCGTTGCGCGAGCTTCCTGACCCGTAAGTTCGACGGTCGGCTCGAGCTACCGCCCGCGACATTCGACTTCGGGGCTCGACTATTTGGTCTTCGGAAGGATTCTCTTCTCGCCGAGTTTCAGGATCGAGCTGCCGCAATTGCGGAGGGCTACGAGTCGCGAGAATTCGGGCGGGCCATCCGGGACATCATGACCCTCGCGGATTACGCAAATCAGTTTGTAGACAACCGGAAGCCCTGGGAACTCGCCAAGGACGAAAAGAACGATCAGCAGCTTCTTCACGTCTGCTCGGTTGGAATCAACCTGTTCCGACTTCTCACGATCTACTTGAAGCCGATCCTTCCAGATCTAGCCGCAGAAGCAGAGAAGTTTCTGGGTATACCGGCTCTTCAATGGAGTGACGCAAAATCCCTTCTGGGTTCCGATCACAGGATTCGCCCGTATCGGCACCTGATGACGCGCGTCGAGGAGAAGCAGCTCGACGCGCTGTTCGAGCCGCCCGCCGAGCCGCAGGCGACGCGCTCTCCGCAGACGCACGCCGAACACCAGCAGCACTCCGCCAAGGAGCACGCCATGACCGAACAGATCTCGATCGAGGACTTCAACAAGCTCGACCTGCGCATCGCCAAGATCGTCGAGGCCGAGCACGTGGACGGCGCGGACAAGCTGCTCAAGCTCACGCTCGACCTCGGCGGCGAGACGCGCACCGTGTTCGCCGGGATCAAGCAGGTGTACGCGGCCGAGAGCCTGAAAGGACGCCACGCGGTCGTGGTCGCGAACCTCGCGCCGCGCAAGATGCGCTTCGGAGTCTCCGAGGGCATGGTGCTCGCCGCCTCCGGCGACGGCCCGGGCATATTCCTCATTTCTCCGGACGCCGGGGCGCAGCCGGGCATGCGCGTGAAGTGAACCGGACGCCGCGCCGCGTCCCCTAGCGCTTCGCCCTCCTGGAAGCCCTGGAGACTTCTTCGCCCGGCACCCAGGGCTTGCCGAGGCGCCGCTCGATGTATTCGCGCATGAGCCTTCTCACCACCTGCGAGGGGGTCTGGTCCTCCTCCGCGCAAAGCCTTTCGAAGACGGCTTTCTTTCTCGGGTCGACGAGCAGGGTGAGGCGGGCAGTGCGTTCTTCCATGGTCATGGCGAGTGGGCCGCGTCGAAGATCGTCGCGTTAGTAGCGAATGTGCGTCGGATGATAATATAATTCGCAGCTCGATGGACAGCCCCAGTCTGCTCGCCGCGTCGCTTGCCGCGTCCATCGCGTGGCTCGCGATCGGCCTGCTGGGGTTGATTCCCGCGCGCGAATCCGCGCTCGCCCGCCGCGTGTTGTTTCCGCTCGGCGCCTTGGCGGGCCTCGCCCTCGCAGCGTTCGGCGCCCAGGCGGCATGGCTGCCCTCCGCGAGCCTGGTGCTGCCGCTGGGACTGCCCGACCTGCCGTTTCACCTCCGGCTCGACCCGCTCGCCGGATTCTTCCTGCTGCTCCTCGGCTCGGTGTCGGCCGGCGTGTCGGTGTACGCGGCCGGCTACTTCCGCTCGGAGAGCGCCGGCCGCCTCGGGCTGATCTGCCTGCAGTACCACGTGTTCCTCGCGAGCATGGCCTTCGTCATCCTCGCCGACGACGCGTACCTGTTCATGGTGGCCTGGGAGACGATGGCGCTGTCGTCCTACTTCCTGGTCACCACCGATCACCGGCTGCCGGCGATCCGCAGCGCCGGATTCCTGTACCTCATGATCGCGCACCTCGGCGCGCTCGCCATCCTGCTCGCCTTCGGCGTGATGCACGGGGGCGAGGGCGACTACAGCTTCGACGCCCTGCGCGCGGCGAACCTGAGCCCCTTCTGGGCGACGGTCGCGTTCCTGCTCGCCTTCTTCGGCTTCGGCGCCAAGGCCGGCATGATCCCGCTGCACGCCTGGCTGCCGGAGGCGCACCCGGCCGCGCCCTCGCCGGTGTCGGCGCTGATGAGCGGCGTGATGATCAAGACCGCGATCTACGGCATGGTGCGCGTCACCTACGACCTGATCGGCGGCGTGCGCTGGGAGTGGGGCATGCTGGTCCTGGTCGTCGGCGCCGGGACCACGCTGTTCGGCGTGCTGTACGCGCTGGTGCAGCACGATCTGAAGCGTTTGCTTGCATATCATTCGGTGGAGAACATCGGCATCATCCTGCTCGGCCTCGGCATGTCGATGGTGTTCTTCGGCTTCGGGCACCCCGCCGCCGGGGCGCTCGGGCTGATCGCGGCGCTCTACCACACGTTCAACCACGCGGTCTTCAAGGGGCTGCTGTTCCTCGGCGCGGGCTCGATCCTGCACTCGACCGGTATCCGGGACCTCAATGCGATGGGCGGGCTGATCCGCAAGATGCCGATCGTCGCGTTCTATTTCCTGGTCGGCGCGCTCGCCATCTCGGCGCTGCCGCCCTTGAACGGCTTCGTCTCCGAGTGGCTCATGTTTCAGACCGCCCTCCAGGCGCCGCTGCTCGAAAACGGGGTGGTGCGAAGCCTGATCCCGCTGTTCGCCGCGACGCTCGCGCTCGCCGGCGCGCTCACGGCGATGTGCTTCGTCAAGGTCTACGGCATCGCGTTCCTGGGGCAGCCGCGCGAGCGCCATGGCGCGCCTCCTGCCGCTGCGGAGCACGCAGGGACGGACGCCGGCCCGATGGAGCGCCTCGGGCTCGCCTGGCTCGCCGCCGGATGCTTCGTGCTGGGGCTGTTCCCGGCGAGCATGCTGCTCACGCTGAACCGCGTCGGCGCCTCGCTCACCGGAAGCGGGCTGAGCGACGAGGCTCTCGAGTCGAGCTGGTTGTGGCTGGTACCGACCGAGCCCGCGAAAGCGAGCTACAGCCCGATCATCTTCCTGCTGGTGGTCGTCGCGGTGGTGCTCATCACCATTCGCCTGGTGCGGCTCGTGTACCACGGGCGCGTGCGGGTCGCAGATCCGTGGGATTGCGGCTTTCCCGAGCAGACGACGCGCATGCAGGACACCGCGGACGCCTTCGGCCAGGCGATCGGCAGGGTGTTCGGGCCGATCTACCTCACCAAACGGCACCTGCCCGCCGCCGAGGACGCCGCTCCGAAGTACTCGCTTCGCATCGAGGACCGGCATTGGCACTGGGTCTATCTTCCGGTCGCTCGACTGACGGAATTCCTGTCCGAGAAAGTGGCGTGGCTGCAGCGCGGGAGAATCAGCACCTACCTGCTCTACAGCTTCCTCACGCTGATCGGGCTGCTGGTGTTCGTGCGCTGAGGACGACATGGACCAGGCACCCGGAATCGCGCTGCAGCTCCTCCAGTCGATCCTGGTGGTGTCGGCCGCGCCGCTCGTGCTCGGCTGGGTGAACATGTGCCGCGCCTGGCTGCAGAACCGCTCGGCGCCGAGCATCCGGCTTCCCTACTACACGCTGGTGAAGCTCTTCCACAAGGACGCGGTGATCGCGAGCACGACTTCGCCGATCTTCCGCGTGACACCGTACGTGCTGTTCGGCTGCATGTGGCTCGCCGCGGGCATCGTGCCGGTGCTCGCCACCGACCTGCCGTTCGCGCCCGCCGCCGACATCATCGCGCTCGTCGGCCTGTTCGCCACGGCGCGCGTGTTCGCGGCGCTCGCCGCGATGGACACCGGGACGTCTTTCGGCGGCCTGGGCGCGCGGCGCGAAATGCTGGTCGGCTTCCTCGCCGAGCCGGCAATGCTGATGACATTGTTCACTGCGGCGTTCATCTCCGGCTCGACGCAGCTCACCACCATCGTCGAGTCGCTCGCCCATCGCGAGTTCGCGATCTACCCGAGCCTCGCGTTCGCGGCGGTCGCGTTCCTGATGGTGCTGCTCGCCGAGAACGCGCGCATCCCGGTCGACAACCCGGCGACGCACCTCGAGCTCACCATGCTCCACGAGGCGATGATCCTCGAGTACTCGGCGCGGCACCTCGCGCTCGTCGAGTGGGCGGCGGCGATCAAGCTCGTCGTGTACATGACGATCGGCTTCGCGCTGTTCGCGCCGTGGGGCATCGCCGAGGCGGGCGACTGGGGAGCGATGCCGCTCGCGCTCGCCGCGCTCGCCGGCAAGCTCGCGCTCGCCGGAGCCGGGCTGGCGCTCATCGAGACGTTTCTCGCCAAGATGCGCCTGTTCCTCGTCTCCGAGTTCCTCTCTGGCGCGTTCCTGCTCGCGGTGCTCGGCATGCTGACCCATTTCCTGGTGCGCGGCTGACCGTGAGCGAGCCGCTCAGCAGCCAGTTCGTCAACCTGCTCGCGGCGCTGCTGCTGCTGCTCGCGTTCGCCATGCTGTCGCAGCGGCGCGTGCTCACGCTCATCAAGCTGCTCGCCTGGCAGGGCGCCGCGCTCGCCGCCTCCACGGCGATTGTCGCGTACGCCACCGGGCAGATGCACCTGTACTTCTCGGCGGGCCTCACCCTGGTGTTGAAGGTCATTCTGATCCCGTGGGTGCTGCACCGCCTGATCGACCGTCTGTACATCCGCTGGGACGTCGAGACGCTGATCAACATCCCGACCACCATGCTGACCGGGATCGGCCTCGCCATCTTCGCCTTCTCGCTCGCCACTCCGATCTCGCAGATGGCGAGCACCATCACGCGCTCGACCCTCGGCATCGCGCTTGCGACCGTATTGCTCTCGTTCCTGATGATGATCGTGCGCCGCAAGGCGGTGCCGCAGGTGATCGGCTTCCTCGCCATGGAGAACGGCCTGTTCTTCGCGGCGACCAGCGCGACCTACGGCATGCCGCTGGTGGTCGAGCTGGGCGTCGCGCTCGACGTGCTGGTGGGCACCTTCATCTTCGGCATCTTCTTCTTCCATATCCGCGAGCAGTTCGACAGCCTCGACATCCGGCACATGGAAAAGCTGAGGGAAGACTGATGGAGATCGCGCTCGTCCTGGGAGTGCCGCTCGCCGGAGCGCTCCTGCTCGCCCTGTTCGGCCACCGGCGCTGGGCGCCGGAGGCGAACGCGGTCATGAGCCTGGGGACGCTCGTCGCCGCCGCACTGCTGACCGCGCGCGTCATCGCCGACGGGCCGTTCGCCGCGTTCGACGAGCAGTTCTTCGTCGATCCGTTCAACGTTTTCCTGGTCGCGCTGACTGCGTTCGTCGCCTTCACGACCACGCTGTTTTCGCGCCCCTACATGCGCACCGAGGAGCACCACAAGCGCCTCAACAGCGCGCGCCTGCGCCTCTACCACAGCATGTACCAGCTGTTCACGTTCACCATGCTGCTGACGCTGCTCTCGAACAACGTCGGCATGCTGTGGGTGGCGATGGAAGGCGCGACGCTGACGACCGTGCTGCTGGTGTCGCTTTACCGCACGCCGGCGAGCCTGGAGGCGGCGTGGAAGTACTTCATTCTGTGCTCGGTGGGGATCGCGCAGGCGCTGTTCGGCACCATCCTGCTGTATTTCGCGGCCGAGAAAGTGCTCGGCGCGGGCGGCAACGCGCTGCTGTGGACGCACCTGTACCAGGTGCGCAGCGACCTCGAGCCCACGGTGCTATCGCTCGCGTTCGTGTTCATGCTGGTGGGCTACGGCACCAAGGTGGGGCTCGCTCCGCTTCACAACTGGCTCCCCGACGCGCACGCCGAAGGCCCCACGCCGATTTCGGCGGTGCTTTCGGGACTGCTCCTCAATGTCGCGCTCTACGCGGTGGTGCGCAGCAAGGTGCTGGTGGACGGGGCGCTCGAGCGCAATTTCTCCGGCGGCCTCATGATGGGATTCGGCCTGCTGTCGGTGGTGGTCGCGGCGTTCTTCCTGTCGCGCCAGAAGGACATCAAGCGCATGTTCGCCTACTCGTCCATCGAGCACATGGGGATCATGACGTTCGCCTTCGGCATGGGGGGGCCGGTGGCGGCGTTCGCGGGGCTGCTGCACATGACTGTGCACTCGCTCACCAAGTCGGCGATCTTCTTCACCGTCGGCCACGCCTCGCAGGCCTGCGGCACGCAGGACATGGGCGCGATCCGCGGGCTGATCCAGCAGAGCCCGACCATCGGCTGGGGTCTCGCGCTCGGCAGCCTCGCGATCCTCGGCATGCCGCCGTTCGGCGTGTTCACGAGCGAGTTCATGGTGCTCACCACCGCCATGCGCGAGCATCCGTGGGCGACGCCGTTCCTGCTGGTCGCGCTCGGCGTCGCGTTCGCGGCGATCTTCGGCAAGGTGCAGCCGATGGTGTTCGGCGAGACCACCGCGCAGCGCCTGCCGCATCCGCCGGCGCTCGTCCCGGTGTTCGTGCACCTCGCCATCGTGCTGATGCTGGGTCTTTACATCCCGCCCTATCTGGTCGACTGGTATCGCCAGGCGGCCGCCTTCATCGGATGACGCATCCTTTCGCCGATCTGGGCGTCGAGGCCGCGCGGCTGCCGGGGCGGCTTGCCGCCTGGCACGCGCCGGTCGCGCCCGGAGCGCTGCGCGCAGCCGCCGAGAAGGCGCGCGCGCAGAAGGGACGGCTGGTGGCGCTGTGGGCGAGCGACGAGACTACGCGCGGCGCGGGTTACGCGGTGCACGTCGCGCTCGCGCTGCGCGGGGGGCTGCTGTGGCTCACCGCGGCGCTCGAGCGCGCGCACCCGCGCTATCCGGGCATCGCGGACATCTTCCCCGCGGCGAGCCGCATGCAGCGCGCCGCCTACGACCTCGTGGGCGTGCACGCCGAGGGCGGCGCCGACCACCGCAAGTGGCTGCGGCACGGCACCTGGCCGGGCGGCGCTTTTCCGCTGCGCAAGGACTTCGACGCGGCCAGCCGCTTCGATCCCGCCGCCGACCATTACCCGTTCGTGCGCGTCGAAGGCGAGGGCGTGCACGAGATCCCCGTAGGCCCGGTGCACGCCGGCACCATCGAGCCCGGGCATTTCCGCTTCTCGATCGTCGGCGAGGAGATCCTGCGGCTCGAGGAGCGCCTCGGCTACAAGCACAAGGGCATCGAGAAGCGCTTCGAGCAGCTCGCGCCCGAGGAAGGGGCGCGCCTGGCCGGCCGCGTCAGCGGGGATTCCACGGTCGCCTACGCCTGGGCCTACTCGATGGCGCTCGAAGCGGCGGCAGGTGTCGAGCCGCCGCGCCGGGCGAGCACGCTGCGCGGCATCCTGCTCGAGCTCGAGCGCGTCGCGAACCACCTCGGCGACCTGGGCTACCTCGGCAACGACGTCGCGCTCGCGTTCGGTTTCTTCCAGTTCTGGCGGCTGAAGGAGAAGCTCCTGCGCCTCAATGCGGAGCTCTTCGGCCACCGCTATCTGATGGACGTGATCGTGCCCGGCGGCGTGGCGCGCGATCTCGGGCGCGAGCCCGGCGAGCGGCTGCTGCGCTCGCTCGGCGATATCGGGGCCGAGGTCGCGACGCTGCGCTCGATCTACGACGAGCACGCCGGCGCCCAGGACCGCTTCATCCTGACGGGGCAGGTGGTGCCCGAGCTCGCCGAGCGCCTGGGACTGACCGGCCTCGCCGGCCGCGCGAGCGGCCAGGCGCACGACCTGCGCGTCGACGCGCCCGTTCCGCCGTACGACGAGCTGCAGGTGAACAAGGCCGGCCACACGCGCGGCGACGTGGCGGCACGCGCTTCGGTGCGCTTCGACGAGCTGGCAGAGTCGCTGCGCTTGATCGCGGCGCTCGTCCACCGTCTGCCCGCGGGCGAGCTTCGCGTCGCGGTACCCACGCCCGTCGCGGGCGCCCGCGGCTGCGGCTGGATGGAAGGTTGGCGCGGCGACGTGTTCGTCGCGCTGGAGGCGGGCGAAGCCGGAACGCTGCACCGCGTGCACCCGCACGACCCGTCGTGGCGGAACTGGCCGCTGCTCGAGCGCGCAGTACTCGGCAGCATCGTCCCGGATTTCCCGCTCATCAACAAGTCGTTCAACCTGAGCTACAGCGGAGCCGATCTCTAGCCATGTACCAGCTGCTCCGGCAAATCGCCAGGACCGGCATCGTGACCGAGCCCGCGCCGCAGGCCGACGAGTCGCTGCGGCAGATCGAGCAGCGGCTATCGGAGGCGGTGCTGAAGCACTTCGGGCGCTCGCTCGCCATCCGCCACGTGGACGCGGGCTCCTGCAACGGCTGCGAGCTCGAGATCCACGCCGCGAACGGCCCGCATTACAACCTCGAGCGGCTCGGCGTGCGCTTCGTGGCGAGCCCGCGCCACGCCGACCTGCTGCTCGTCACCGGACCGGTGTCGCGCCACATGGAAACCGCGCTCAGGCGCACCTACGACGCCACCCCCGAGCCGAAGCTGGTCGTCGCGATAGGCGACTGCGGCTGTACCGGGGGGATTTTCGGCGAGAGCTACGCGAGCTGCGGTCGTGTCGCGAACGTGATCCCGGTCGATGTCGCGGTGCCCGGCTGCCCGCCGACGCCCGTGGCGATCATGCAGGGGATCCTCACCGCAGCGACCTCGCGTTCCTGACAGGCGCGGTCAGGGTTTGATGTAGGCGTAGCCCTCGCGCCGCTGCAGACGCGAGATTTCGGCAACGCCCGAAGGAACGAATCCGGCCTCGGGAAGAAACCGGTCGCGGCGCAGCGCGCGCTCGCGCAACGTAATCTCGCAGACCCTGAATTTCACTCCCTGCAGATCCAGGTCCTCGATTGCCGTCCGGAATTCGTTGCCTCGGGCAGTCTTGGCGCCCTTCATGAGAAAGTCCACGCCGGAAGCGTGCGCCACCACGACGATTTGCGCGTCGGGGTCGGCCTCGAGATGATTGCGGATATATTGCAGCCCGCGCGACGCCTGCTCGAGACCATCGCTGAAATGGTAGACGACCTTCACCTGCTGTTCGCCCATGCTCGCGCAACCCGCGAACAAGGCCGCAGCGGCGCATCCCGCCGCGAGCAGGGTTCTTCTCCGCGTCAGGAAGGAAAAGCGGACTACGAGCGCCCACCGCAGCTGGCGGGCATCGCGCTCACCGGATAGCCCCGGCAGCTCCAGCTCACCTTGCCGCCCTGGAGCGAAGGAGTGACCGTGATTTCGATCGCATTCTTCTCGTTCCAGCCGCGGATCGCTCCGTTCTCGGCGACCACCCACTTCAGCTCGCCCGCCTTGGCGTCATTCTTCGGCGCCACCTTGACGTTCCTGCCGGCGCCCGCGAGGTTTCCCGCCTTTTCGGCAGCCGCGCCGATCTGCTGCTTGGCCGGCTCGGTGCCGGCCACCAGCGCCTGGGCTGCTTCCTTCGCTTCCGATTCGGACAACTGGGGCAGGACGAACGCGACGACAATGAATCCGACCAGCGCCAACCCCGCTACGACCAACAAGGCGATGCGCATCAGTTCCCCCTCGCATTTTCTCCCGCCCCGTTTGCGGTCCCTCCCCTAGCCGGACGAAGCGATAAATTTCCCAGGCGAGCTTACCATGACGCAAATGGGCCGTTCGTCGGCCCGCCGCGATTCGTGACATTCTCCACATGGTGACGCGGCTATTGCGCATCAGTGGCCGCGTGCAGGGGGTCGGATTTCGCGACGCGCTTTGCTACGAGGCCGAGCGCCTGGGCGTGGTCGGCTGGGTGCGCAATCGCGCCGACGGCAGCGTGGAGGCGGTGGTGCAGGGCGAAGCCGATGCAGTCCAGACGCTCATCGCCTGGGCGCGTCGCGGACCGCCGGCCGCACGCGTCGCGGAGGTGCGCGTGGCGCCGGCAAGCGCCGAATTCGACAGGCCCTACGCGCGCTTCGAGCGCCGCCCCTCCGCCTGAAGCGATGGTCAGCCAGGAACTGCCACCATCGGTATCGGAAGACGACACCTTTAATGGTGATGTTGCGGCGCAGCAGGCCGCTCGCGAACAATCCCCCGGGCTTTGTAACGACAGGAGGATGACATGTTCGCCGCTCTCTCGCTGCCACAACCGTTCCAGGTGCGGCCATCCGGCCGGCCGGCCACAACCCTGCGCTCGGCGGACGAGTTGCGCCGGGCGATGCGCGACGCGCGTGGCACGACCGTCGCGGTCGACGCCTCGGCGCTGGACCGCGTACTGCGGTTCGACGCCGCGCGCGGCCTGGTCGAGGTGCAGGCCGCGACGCGCTGGGACGCGCTCTCCGACTACCTGCGCGCGAGCAGCGTTGATCTCTCGGGCTTCACCGCGGGAGCCGGGCTGCCCTCCACCGTCGGCGCCACCGTCGAGATCAATGCCCCCGGACCGGACGGCCGCCCCCTCGTGGCCCACGTCGACGCGCTCGCCCTGGTCACACCGGACGGCGAGCTGAGGCGCGTCAGCCGTCAATCGAATCCCGAGCTGTTCGCGCTCGCGGCGGGCGGGCAGGGAGCGTTCGGGACGCTTTACAGCGCGACGCTGCGAATCGAGGGTCTCGCCGCGGCGGCCTCCGCGCGCGATCCAGCGGCGCTGCTCGAGCTGCCGGCCGCGTGCGGTCGCATGCGGACGCTCGCGCTGCTCGTCCCGCCGCAAAGCCTCGAATGTTTCCTGGCCGATGCCCGCGCGCGCTGCCTCGAATGGCGCATTCCCATCGAGGGCGTCGAAGTACGCCGCACGCTTCCGGAGGACGAGACTCGGCTGCGATGGGCGCGCCGCGAATACGCCGCGGTCGCGCTGGCGCTCGGCGAGCCGCCCACGCTCGGCGGCTGCGTGCGCTCGACACAGCTTCGCCGCGAGCTCATCGATGCGGCGATCGAGCGCGGCGGCTCGTTTCCGGTCGCGTGCACGCCCGAGGCGACGCGCGCGCAGACCGAGGCGTGCTACCCGGAACTGAGGGCGTTCCTCGCGGAGAAGCGGCGCTGCGACCCGGCCGAGCGCCTGTCGAACCCGTGGTACCGGCACCATCGCAGTCTGCTCGGACGCGAGGCTTGCCCGGTGCGCTGGGGAGTCTAGCTGCCGTTGGCGTAGATGACCTGCACCCTGTCCGGCGCCAGCCAGGCCGAGAGCTCGTCGATAAGGCGCCCGTCGGGACGCACGCGCCAGGCGTCGCCGAGCGCCACCTCGCAGGTCGCGGCGCCGTTCTCGTAGCGCACGAGCACCTGGCATCCGGCGTCGCCCGTGGTGCGGTAGGGCATGAGCACCTCGCGCAGCCGCTTGGCGTCCCCCTGCCCGTTCACGGCGATGCGCAGGCCCGCGGCGTAGCGTCCGCGCAACGCGTCCAGGTCGAGCAGATCCTCGGCCGTGACGCGCAGGCCTCCGGAATACTCGTCGCGCTGCACCTTGCCCTGCACGACCAGGAGGGCGTCCTCCTTGAGCCGGTCGCGGTGCTTCTCGAACAACTCGCTGAACACCGAAAGCTCGAGCTGCGCGGTGCCGTCGTCGAGCATCACGACCATCATCCGCCCGCGCCGCGTCATCTGCGTGCGCGCCGAGGCGACGACGCCCGCCATCCACACGCGATGCTCCGCTGGCGCGAGCCTGACGAGTTGGGTGCGAGGAAACCCCTGCAGCTCGCGCTCGTAGACCGAGAACAGGTGCCCGGACAGATAGAAGCCGAGCGCCACTTTCTCCTCTGTGAGCTGGCGCTTCAGGTCCCACGGCTGCGCCTCCACGTGGGCGCGCTCGCCTCCGCGCGGCGCCTCGGCTTCGCCGAACAGGCTCGATTGCGAGGCCTGGCGCCCGGCCTGCTCTGCGGCCTCGAGCGCGCGGCCCACCGACGCGAGCAGCCGCGCGCGGTTCGCGTCGATCGGGTCGAATGCGCCGGCACGGACCAGGGCCTCGACGGCACGACGGTTGACGAGGCGCTTGTCCACCCTGAGGCAGAAGTCGAACAGGCCGGTGAACGGCGCCTGCCTGCGCGCCTCGATCACGGCGTTGACCGCGGACTCCCCGGTACCGCGCACCGCACCCAGCCCATAGCGGATCGTGACGCGGTCGACCGGCACGAAGCGGTGCTCGGACGCGTTCACGTCGGGCGGAAGGATCCGCAGCCCGTTCGCCGCCGCGTCCTCGTGGAACTGGCGCACCTTGTCGGTGTCGTCCATCACCGCCGAGAGGTTCGCGGCCATGAACGCGGCCGCATGATGCGCCTTCATGTACGCCGTCTGATAGGCGAGCACCGCGTACGCCGCGGCGTGCGACCGGTTGAAGCCGTAGCCGGCGAATTTCTCCATCAGGTCGAACAGCTGCGTCGCCTTGGCGCGCGACAGGCCGTTGTGCCGTGCACCCGTCACGAACACATCGCGCTGCTGCGCCATCTCCTCGGGCAGCTTCTTGCCCATTGCGCGCCGCAGCAGGTCCGCGGCGCCCAGCGTGTAGCCGCCGATCACCCGCGCGATCTGCATCACCTGCTCCTGGTACACCATGATGCCGTAGGTGGGCGCGAGGATCGGCTCGAGGCGCGGGTCGAGGTAATCGACGCGCTTGCCGTGCTTGCGCTCGACGAACTCCGGGATCAGCTCCATCGGCCCGGGCCGGAACAGCGCCACCAGCGCGATCACGTCCTCGAACCGGTCGGGCCTGGCGCGCCTGATGAGATCGCGCATGCCGCGCGATTCCAGCTGGAACACCGCGGTGGTGTTGCCCGCCGAGAGCAGCGCGTAGGTCCGCGGATCGTCGAGGGGGATGCGCTCGAGCGAAAACTCCGCCTCGCCGAGCGCCCGCACGTGGCGTTCGGCCCAATCGAGGATCGTGAGCGTCGTCAGCCCGAGAAAATCGAATTTCACCAGGCCCACCGCCTCGACGTCGTCCTTGTCGAGCTGCGAGATGACGTGCGCGGTGCCTTCGGCCGCGTACAGCGGGCAATAATCGGTGAGCTTGCCGGGCGCGATCAGCACGCCGCCGGCGTGCATGCCGACGTTGCGCACCAGTCCCTCGAGCTTTCCGGCGAGCGCGAGCAGCTCCCTGACCTCGTCCTCCTTGCGCTCGCGCTCGGCCAGCAACGGCTCCATTCCGCGCGCCATCTCGAGCGTGATCAGCCTTCCCGGCTGCACCGGGATCAACTTGGCCAGCTGGTCGCAGAAGTTGTAGCCGAGGTCGAGCACCCGGCCGACGTCGCGCACCACCGCGCGCGCCGCCATGGTGCCGAAGGTGGCGATCTGCGACACGTTTTCCTCCCCGTACTTGCGCCGCACGTACTCGATCACGCGGTCCCGGCCGTCCTGGCAGAAATCGATGTCGAAATCCGGCATCGACACCCGCTCCGGGTTGAGGAAGCGCTCGAACAGCAAGTCGTAGCGGATCGGATCGAGATCGGTGATTCCGAGCGAGTACGCGACGAGCGAGCCCGCGCCCGAGCCGCGGCCGGGGCCGACCGGCACGCCGTTCGACCTCGCCCAGTTGATGAAATCGGCGACGATCAGGAAGTAGCCCGCGAAGCCCATCTTGATGATGATGCGGATCTCGAAATCGAGCCGCTCGCGGTAGCTGGCCGACCGACTCGCCCGCTCCTCCGCATCGGGATAGAGCTTTGCCAGCCGGGCCTCGAGTCCTGTTTCCGTCTGCTGGCGCAGGAACACCTCGAGCGGAACGCCAGAGGGCGTCGGAAACGCCGGCAGCCGGCTTTTCCCGAGCTCGATCTCGAGGTTGCAGCGGCGCGCGATCGCGACCGAGTTCTCGAGCGCCTGCGGGATATCGGCGAACAGCCGCGCCATTTCCTCCTGGCTCTTGAAGTACTGCTCGGGGGTGAACGCCTTCGGCCGCCGCTGGTCGGCGAGGATATAGCCCTGCGCGATGCAGACGCGCGCCTCGTGCGCCCTGAAGTCGTCGGCGCCGAGGAACTGCACCGGATGGGTGGCGACCACCGGCAGGCCGAGCCGGGCCGCGAGGGCCACCGTGTGCGCCACCAGCGCGTCGCCGTGCGCAAAGCCCGCCCGCTGCAACTCGAGGTAATAGCGGCCGGGGAACAGCTCCGCCCATCCGCGCGCGATCCGCTCGGCGGCGGGGTTTCTCGCCGCGAGCGCCTGGCCGACGTCGCCCGACGCCGCGCCCGAGAGCGCGATGAGGCCCTCGGTGCCGCCCTCAGCCAGCCAGCCGCGTGCGATTTCGGCCCTGTCGCGGTGCTGGTTCCTGAGCCAGGCGCGCGACAGCAGCTCGCAAAGGCGCAGGTAGCCCGCGCGCGATGCGCAAAGCAGCAGGACCCGGAACGGCTTGTCGCGGTCCGACTCGTTCTGCAGCCAGCAGTCGGCGCCGAGCAGCGGCTTGACCCCGCCGGCGCGCGCGGCCTGGTAGAACTTCACCATGCCGAACAGGTTCGCAGCGTCGGTGAGCGCGAGCGCGGGCATCCCGTCCGATGCCGCGCGCTTCACCGCGTCCTCGATGCGCACTATGCCGTCGATCACCGAGTACTCGCTGCGCATCCTCAGGTGAACGAAACGCGGTGCCGCCATGTCAAAAAGTGTACCGGAAGAGGATCATGAAACGCTTAGTGATTGTTTTTTCGCTGCTCGCCGCGCTCGCCGCGGCGGCGCAGGACCGCTCGGCGGATCTTGACCGGGCGCACGAGGAAGTCGTCGCGGCCTCCGGGGCGCTCCGTGAAGCCGAGGCGAAGCGCGAGCGGGGCGTCGAGCCGCTCCCGGGCGAGCGCATCGGCACGGCGGGCGGACGCAGCCGGTTCAGGGACGAGTACCTCGACCGGCAGAAGGCGCTCGATGCCGAAGTCGAGGCCGCGCGGGCGCGGCTGAGGCAAGCGCTCGAGCGCCGCAACGCGCTGCGCTAGATCGCCTTGCCGACATCCGCGGGCCCGCGAAGCCAGCGCTCGCCGCAATCCCGTCTGATTCAGACGATGACGGCCGCGGGCTCGCCCCGGGATTTCTCGACGCCGCCGATCGCGTAGACCGTTTCGCCCAACCCGCGCAATTGCTCGGCGGCGCGCTCCGCGTCCGCGGCATCGACGATCACCGCCATGCCGATGCCGCAGTTGAACACGCGGTACATCTCGTCTTCGGCAACGCCACCCTGTTCCTGAAGCCAGCGAAACAGTTGCGGACGCGCCCAGGCACTCCCTCGAATCACGGCGCGCGTGCCCTCGGGAAGCGTGCGCGGGACATTGCCGACGATTCCTCCGCCCGTGATATGAGCCAGACCTTTCACCGCAACCGAATCCAGCAGCTTCAAGACCGGCTTCGCGTAGATGCGCGTCGGCTCCATGATCGCGTTCATGGTCGCCGCGTCCGGCTTCGCGCGCTCCAGGATCTTGCGGATGAGCGAGTAGCCGTTCGAGTGCGCGCCGCTCGAGGCCAGGCCGAGAATCGCGTCTCCGGGGCGGATGGCGCGGCCATCGATGATGCGCTCTTTCTCCACCACGCCGACGCAGAAGCCGGCGAGGTCGTATTCGCCGGCGGCGTACATCCCCGGCATCTCCGCGGTCTCGCCGCCGACCAGCGCGCAGCCGGCAGCCTCGCAGCCGCGCGCGATTCCCTTCACCACCTCGGCGGCGACGCCCGGCTCGAGCTTGCCGCACGCGAAGTAGTCGAGAAAAAAGAGCGGCTCGGCGCCCTGCGCCAGCACGTCGTTCGCGCACATCGCCACGAGGTCGATCCCCACGGTGTCGTGACTTCCGAGCGCGAACGCGAGCTTGAGCTTGGTACCCACCCCGTCCGTTCCGGAGACGAGCACCGGGTGGCGGTATTTCTTCGGGATCTCGCATAGCGCGCCGAAGCCGCCGATGCCGGTGAGCACCTCCGGCCGCAGCGTCCTCTGCGCGAGCGGCTTGATCGCCTCGACCAGCGCGTCGCCGGCGTCGATGTCGACGCCCGCGTCGCGATAGGAAAGCCGTTTCGCCATGCTAGAGTTCGAACCTTCCCCGATTCTAACGGACATGCCGCCCCAGGCCCTCGCGAACTCGCAGCTGTGGTCGTGGCTCGCCATCGCGCTGGCGGCGGGATTCCTCGTCTGGCTGCTCGCGCCGATCCTGACGCCGTTCCTTTTCGCGGCGATCCTCGCCTACACTTTCGACCCGGTCGTCGAGCGACTCGCGCGCCTGCGCGTGCCGCGCACGCTCGCGGTGGTGCTGGCGCTGCTGCTCGCGCTCGGGCTGCTCGTCGCGGTGATGCTGATCGTGATCCCGCTGTTTTACAAGGAGGCGCGCATGCTCGCCGAGCGCGCTCCGGGCTTCGTCGAATGGTTCAACCGGGTCGCAGCCCCCTGGCTCGCTTCCCGCCTCGGCATCGAGCTGCTGCTCGATGCCGGCACGGCGAAGCAGCTCGCGCGCGCGCTGTTCACCGAGAACGAGGATCTGGCGCAGCAGCTGCTCGGCTCGCTCAAGGTCGGCGGACGGGTGGTGCTCGCGATCCTCGTCAACCTGCTGCTCGTGCCGGTGGTGCTGTTCTACCTGCTGCGCGACTGGCAGACGCTCGTCGGGCGGGTGGACCGCCTGATACCGCCGCGCGCGCAGGTCAATCTGAGGACCGTGGCGCGCGAGGTCGACCACGTGCTGGCGCAATGGCTGCGCGGACAGGTGCTGGTCATCGCGATCATGAGTGCCTACTACGTGTCCGCCCTGTGGCTCACGGGCCTGGAATTCGCGCTTCCGATCGGCATCCTCACTGGCCTCGCGGTGATCGTTCCGTACGTCGGCGTGATCACCGGCCTGCTGCTCGCCACGGCTGCCGCGCTGATGCAGTTCGGGACGTTCGAGGGGCTGCTGTGGGTGTGGCTCGCCATCGGCGTCGGGCAAGCGCTGGAAGGCATGGTCGTCACCCCACTCATCGTCGGCGAGCGCATCGGCCTGCACCCGGTCGCGGTGATCTTCGCGCTGCTCGCCTTCGGGCAGGTGTTCGGCTTCTTCGGCGTGCTGCTCGCTCTTCCGGCGAGCGCGGCGCTGCTCGTCGGGCTGCGCCATGTGCGCGCCGCCTATCTCGCGGGCCCGCTCTACGGCGGCGGCCGCAGCTAGCCCTCGCCATGGAGCAGCTGCCGCTCGAGATCACCGCAGCCGCGGACCCGACGTTCGAGAACTTCGTCCCGGGGTCCAACGCCGAGGCGCTGGAGCGCGTGCGCAGCCTCGCCGCCGGCCGGTTGCGCGAGGAGGTGATCTACCTGTGGGGAGAGCCGGGAAGCGGCCGCACGCACCTGCTGCGCGCCGCGGCGCGCGCGAATCCGTCGCTCGCCACCGCCGACGACGTAGCCAGGCTCGATGCGGCCGGACAGCAGGCGCTCTTTTCGGCGATCAATGCCGCGCGCGACGCTCACGGCGCGGTGCTCGCCGCCGGGGATGCTCCTCCGGCGCAGCTCGCGCTGCGCGACGACCTGAAAAGCCGGCTCGCGTGGGGCCTGGTATATCAGCTGAGGCCGCTCAGCGACGCCGACAAGGCGCTGCACCTGCGCGCGGAGGCCGCTCGCCGGGGGCTCGAGCTCGCCGACGAAGTGGTGTGGTACCTGCTCAACCGCCTGCCGCGGGACCTGCCCAGGCTGAACGCGACGCTCGACCTGCTCGACCGGTACTCGCTGTCGCGTCAGCGCCACATCACGCTGCCGCTGGTGCGGGAGGCGCTTGCGTCGGTCGACGGCGAGACTCGCCGGCAGTAAATTGCAGGCAGTGTGGACTTTGCGCCTCGACAGTGCGCGAGGCGCACCGGTAGATTTGAAAAACAGATGAACACGCGTGGACTCGCCGGGACGCTGCTTTGCGTCGGCCTCGCGTGCGGTGCCGCGGGCGCGGCTTTCGCGCAGCAGGGGATTCGCCAGGAGTCCGCGGGCCGGGTCGCGGGCGAGGCTCCTTGGCGAGGCGGCGGACTGCGCCTGGATCCGGTGGTCATGTCGTTCGGCGGCGGCTGGGGAGCCCGCTTCGAGCTCCTCAGGCCCAGGGCGTACGAGCTTGCGCCCAGGTACTCGCTGCTCAGCATCGAAAGGCGCTTCGGCGACCAGAGCATCGCGTATACCTTTTATCCCGCGAGGAGCGAGCTGATCTGGCAGGTGCCCGGGTACCGGCTGCAGTGGTCCTATGAGCTCGGCGCGCGCGGCAGCTTCGGCATATCGCTCGCCAGTGGTCGCGACGCCGAGGATTTCATGAATCAGGCGTTCCCCGCGGACGGGCGCCAGCTGTCGCTCTTCGGCAGATACTGGCTCGCGCCGGACTGGGCGTTCAGCGCCGAAGCCCTGACTCCCGGGGACGGAGGCCTGTTGCGGCGGCCGACGATCCGCCTCGGCTTGCAGCGCCAGTTCTAGCCGGCCCCGGCCCGGGAGCCCGCCCGGGCTCGGTTAGACTCCGCCTGTCTCGCGTTGCGACGGCATGCGCCTCGCCCTCTTCGATCTCGACCACACGCTGCTCTCGGGCGACAGCGACTTCGAGTGGGGCCGGTTCCTGGTCGAGCGCGGCGTGCTCGATCGCGAGGCCTACGAGGCGCAGAACCGCCGCTATTACGAGCAGTACGTCGCCGGCGAGCTCGACATCCACGAGTACCTCGGGTTCGCGCTGCGTCCTCTCGCCGAGCACGAGCCGCAGGACCTCGCGCGCTGGCACGGCGAGTTCATGCGCAGCCGCATCCTGCCGATGATCACGCCGGCGGCGCGCTCGCTGGTGCGCGGGCACGCCGCGGCGGGCGAGCTGTGCGCGATCGTCACGTCGACCAATCGATTCGTGACCGCGCCGATCGCCCGAGAATTCGGCCTCGAGCACCTGGTCGCCACCGAGCCCGAGTCGGCCGGCGGACGCTTCACCGGCCGGGTCGCGGGCACGCCGTGCTATCGCGAGGGCAAGATCCGCTGCGTCGACGAGTGGCTCGCGCGTCTCGGCCGCCGCCTCGCCGATTTCGAGGCCAGCGCCTTCTACAGCGACTCGCACAACGACCTGCCGCTGCTCGAGCGCGTGACTCGCCCGGTGGCGGTGGATCCGGACGAGCGGCTCGCCGCCGAGGCGCGGCGCCGGGGCTGGGCGCTGATTTCCCTGCGCCGGTAGAATTCCGGCCCTCGATGATCAAGAGGTTCATTCGCCGCGTGCTCGGCTTGCCCTCCGAGCCGATGCAGCGGGTGCCGCGCGAGCGGCACGGCATTGCGCGCGGCGCGATCAGCCCGGGCGCGGCAAAGGTGTGCTCGGTGCTGCGCGAGGCGGGATTCGGCGCATTCGTGGTCGGCGGCGCGGTAAGGGACCTGCTGCTAGGCATCGCCCCCAAGGATTACGATATCGCCACCGATGCGCGCCCCGAGCAGGTGAAGCCGCTGTTCCGCCGCGCGCTCCTCATCGGCCGGCGCTTCCGCCTGGTGCACGTGATGCTCGGCCCGGAAACCGTCGAGGTCTCGACGTTCCGCGCCGCCGATCCCGAGACGGCCGAGAAGGACGAGCACGGCCGCGTGCTGCGCGACAACGTGTTCGGAACCCAGGCCGGAGACGCGCGGCGGCGCGATTTCACCGTCAACGCCCTCTATTACGACCCGGCGACCGGGGAGGTGATCGACTTCCACGGCGGCCTCGCGGACCTGAAGAAGCGCGTGCTGCGGGTGATCGGCGATCCGGAAACGCGCTACCGCGAGGACCCGGTGAGAATGCTGCGCGCGGTGCGCCTCGCGGCGAAGCTCGGGCTCACGCTCGATGCGGCGACGCGCGCGCCGATCCGCAAGCTCGCGCCGCTGATGGAGCGCGTGCCGCCCGCGCGGCTGTTCGACGAGATGCTGAAGCTGCTGCTCTCGGGCCACGCGAGCGCCTGCCTGCGGCAGCTGCGCGAGGTCGGCCTGCACAAGGGGCTGCTGCCGCTGCTCGACGTGATCCTCGAGCAGCCGCTTGGCGAGCGCTTCGTGACCCTCGCGCTCGCGCAGACCGACGAGCGCGTGCTCGCGGAGCGGCCGGTGTCGCCCGCGTTCCTGTTCGCCGCGCTGCTCTGGCACGAGGTGCTGGCGGCGTCGAAGGCGCGCCGGGCGCGCGGCGAGCACCCGATTCCGGCGCTCGAGGCGGCGATGGACGAGGTGCTCGACGCCCAGTGCGAGAAGCTCGCCATCACGCGCAGGCTCACAGCCACGATGCGCGAGGTCTGGACCATGCAGCCGCGCTTCGAGAACCGCTCCGGGCAGCGCGCGGTCCGGCTGCTGGAGTCCCCGCGCTTTCGCATGGCCTACGATTTCCTGGCGCTGCGTGCGGCGAGCGGCGAGGTGCCCGCCGAGCTCGAGGCATGGTGGCGCGCGTTCCAGGGCGCCGACGCCGAGACCCGCAAGGCGATGCTGCTGCCCGAGACCGCGCCGGCGAAGCGCCGGCGCCGGCGCCGCCGCAGGAAGCGCGCCGGCGCGGCCGAATCTCCCGCCGCCGCGTGAGCCGCGTGGTCGCGTACGTCGGCCTCGGGTCCAACCTGGAGGAGCCCCGGGCCCAGGTGCTGGCGGCGTTCGACGAGCTGGCGCGGCTCCCCGAGACCCGGCTGACCGGCCGCTCGGCGCTCTATCGCAGCGCTCCGGTGGGCGGCCCGCCGCAGCCCGACTATGTCAATGCGGTCGCGCGGCTCGAAACCCGGCTACCGGCGGAGCAGCTCCTGCGCAAGCTCCATGCGCTCGAACGCAGGCACGGACGCGAGCGCTCGCTCGCCAATGCCCCGCGCGTCCTGGATCTCGACCTGCTGTTGTACGGCGACGCCATCGTCGCGACGCCCGAGCTGACGATCCCCCACCCGAGGATGCACGAGCGGGCGTTCGTGCTGGAGCCGCTGCTCGAGCTCGCGCCCGGCATCGAGCTCCCCGGGCGCGCCGCCGCCCGGGCTCTGCGCGCGGCCTGCGCCTCCCAGCGGGTGGAAAGAATCGCATAGCCGTGGAGCGCTGGCGCTTCATCGCGGTCGAGGGCCCCATCGGCGCCGGCAAGACCAGCCTCGCGCGGCGGCTGGCGGCGCGGCTCGCGGCCGACGCGCTGCTCGAGCAGCCGTCGGAGAACCCGTTCCTCGCGCGCTTCTACCAGGACATGCCGCGCTTCGCGCTGCCGGCGCAGCTGTTCTTCCTGTTTCAGCGCGCGCGGCTGCTCGAGCCGCTCGCGCAGCCGGACATGTTCGGCCGCGCCACCGTGTCCGATTTCCTGATCGACAAGGACCCGCTGTTCGCGCGCGTCACGCTGTCGGCCGACGAGCTCGCGCTGTACCAGCGCATCTTCGAGGCGCTGCGGCCGCGCTCCCCGGCGCCCGACCTCGTGATCTACCTGCAGGCGCGCCACGAGACGCTCGCCGAGCGGGTGCGCCGCCGCGCCGCCGCCCACGAGCGCGGCATCAGCGACGAGTACCTCGCGCTGCTCGCCGAGAGCTACGCGCGCTTCTTTTACCATTACGCGGCCGCGCCGGTGCTGATCGTGAACTCGGAGAACCTGAACTTCGTCGATCGCGACGCCGATTTCGAGCTGCTCGTGTCGCGCATGAAGGCGATGAAGAGCCGGCGCGAGTATTTCAACGTCGCATGAAGATCCTGCGCGACATTGCAGCGCTGCGCGCCGCGACAGCCGGCGCGGGGCCGATCGCGTTCGTGCCCACCATGGGCAACCTGCACGAGGGGCACCTCGCGCTGGTGCGCCTGGCGCGGCGCTCCGGCCACGCGGTCGCGGTGAGCATCTTCGTGAACCGCCTGCAGTTCGCCCCGGGCGAGGACTTCGAGCGCTACCCGCGCACCTTCGAGCGCGACTGCGCGCTGCTCGAGCCGGAGGGCGTGGAGATCGTGTTCGCCCCGGACGAAGGCGTGCTGTACCCCGAGCCGCAGGCCTACGTCGTGAGACCCCCGCCCATCGCCGACGAGCTCGAGGGGCGCTTTCGCCCCGGGTTCTTCCTCGGCGTCGCGACGGTGGTGCTGAAGCTGTTCAACAGCGTGCAGCCGGCGGTCGCGGTGTTCGGCAAGAAGGATTACCAGCAGCTGCACATCGTGCGCGGCATGGTGCGCCAGCTCAATCTGCCGATCGAGATCGTGGCCGGAGAGACGCTGCGCGAGCCCGACGGCCTGGCGATGAGCTCGCGCAACGCCTATCTCTCGGCCGAGGAGCGCGCCGAGGCGCCGCACCTGCACCGCGCGCTGCTCGAGGTGACCAGGGGCAGCCTCGCCGGCGAAGGCGCGATGCGCGCGCTCGCCGGGGCGGGCTGGAAGCCGGATTACGTGGAAGTGCGCCGGCGCAGCGACCTCGCGCCGCCCGGGCCGGGGGAGCGCGAGCTGGTCGCGCTCGGCGCGGCGCGCCTCGGCGCCACCAGGCTGATCGACAACCTGGAGTTCGACGCGCCCTAGCCCGGGTAGGGGTCGAAAGTGATCGACTCGACCGGGCAGCCCATCGACCTGGCGATCGTGTCCATCGCCTCGTCGGTGAGCTGGACCGGTTGGAAATCCGCGTCGCCGCCCTTCGAGGCGATGAACGCCTTCGCCGCCGCCTCGGTATTCCAGGTGACCACCGGGTCGGGGCTCACCCCGGCCAGCTGGCGGCAGATCGGAAAGCCGTCGGACTTGTAGACGATCGCGTACATGCAGCCCCCTTCGTGAACCCCGCGCGCGAGACGTTACGCCCCGAAATTTATCCGCGAGTCCGCCGCTGCGCAACCTGCAGAACCGGCAACGCTAGCCATTTCGGGTTCTCACGCCAATCGGGGAATCCCCTAGGCCGGCTCCCGGCAGGCCCTGATTGCGTCAATTGTGTAAAGGTGCGTTAAATTCGTCACGGGAGGTCCGGGGCGCACTTGACCGCGCCCCGGGCCTAGGTTAACGGGCCCCGCCAGGGGCATTTTTGGGGGAAGGAGAACATCATGAGCAATTTGCGCGACGCAGTGGGGCTTTGCCTGCGATACGGCAGGCCCGACTCCCAGTACCAGACCGAGTTCGAGCCGGCGACCGGCGCGGTCTGGACCTATTTCAATCAGAAAGGTGTCGCCTGCTACAGCCCGGGGCTTCTCAAGGCCATGTGCGCGCACGACGAGCGGCTCATCGCCAACGGCGGGCGCATCGAAATCGAAGGCGAGATGCGAGAGGTGAATTACTACGTCACGGCCTCGCGCACGCCGGGCGTGTTCAACCTGGGCGGCGACCTTTCGCTCTTCATGCTCCTCATCAAGAGCCGCGAGCGCGACGCGCTGGCGCACTACGCGAAGCTCTGCATCGACGTCCAGTACCCGCGCAGCCAGAGCTTTTTCAGCCCCATGCTGACCAGCATCGCCCTGGTGCAGGGCGACGCTTTGGGCGGCGGCTTCGAGTGTGCGCTCGCCTCCGACCTGATCGTCGCCGAGGAAAGCGCTCAGCTCGGATTCCCGGAAATCCTGTTCAATCTCTTCCCGGGAATGGGCGCTTATAGCCTGCTTTCGCGCCGCATCGGGATGCGCGCCGCCGAGGACCTTATTCTTTCAGGCAAGATCCTGCAGGCGTGCAAGCTGCACGAGATGGGCATTGTGGACGTGCTGGCGCCGAACGGCCTGGGCGAGGCGACGGTACGCGAGTGGATCGCAGCCAACGCGAAGCGACGCAACGGCATGCAAGCCGCGTTCCGCGCGCGGCGGCTCGTTCAGCCGGTGACGCGCGAGGAGCTCGACGGCATTGTCGAGCTGTGGGTCGATGCGGCGATGCGGCTCGGCGAGCGCGAGCTGAAGATGATGAGCCGGCTCGCGCGCGCGCAGGCTCGCCGCATGGAACACGAGCACGCCGCCAGCGGCGCCGAGCCGGTTCAGAGCGAGCTCGCGCCGATGACCGAGTCCCTGGCGGCGGTTATGTGAGCCCCCTCGGCTCGGCCGGGCTCCAGCAGCGCGAGCAGGCGCGGCCACAGCGCCATGCCCACCGCGCGCCTGAAGAAACCGAAATGGCCGAGGTGCCGCACCTGCGCATCGGGTGGGGTGAACACGACATGCTGAAGCGACGATAAGCGGGAAAAGTACGATAGTAGCCGCGTCACGCCCGCCACCGTGGCGAAGGCGTCGTCGCTTATGGAGATCGCGATGGCTGGACACTGCAGCGCGGCGCAGTTATCGAGGAGCCGCCGCATGCGCTCTTGCGCGAGATCCGCTCCGTTCGGCCGAAGCTCCGGCAGGCGGCGCTCGGCCCACTGCAGCGCCATCCCGGCCGGCAGGTCTTCGCCGAGTCCGAGCCGGTCGCCGGGGAAGTAGCCGAGAAACCGAGTGACTGCCGGCATCACCCCGTGCCAGGCAAATGCCATCGGCAGGCGGTAGAGAGGACGATAGTCTCCGTAGTAGCCGGTATGGGCGCCGACTAGAACAATCCGGGCCTGCTCAGCAGCGTTGGATGCGCCGCCGAGAGGCAGGCAGCCGATCGAGTGGGAGATTCCCAGCAGCTCGTCGTGCGGAAAACGCTCGCGCAGCCACGCGATGGCGGCTGTAGCGTCCAATTCAGCCCAGTCCTCGATTCTCGCCTCAAAACCGCGCAGCACCGGCGGCCGCGACAGACCGATGCCGCGATAGTCGTACGTCAGGACGGGGATTCCCCATTCCGCGAGAAAGCGCGCGAAGCGCCGGTAGCGCAGCGCCGGGATGCCCGCCCCGCCGTGCAGCACTGCCACCTGGCGTGGAGAGCGCGGCCTCAGCGCGGCATAGAAGACGGCGCCGATCTGGTAGCCGTCTGCTGCGCGCAGCCGAAGCTGCTTCCCGTCGCCTGCGTCGGAAAGATCGCGGCTACTTTTGTACCCCTTGTAGCCTTTCCCTTTGTTGAACGTGCCGCCCACGATGACGAACGATAATAACCGTTCGGCGGGCGTTCAAGCCGTTAGACGGCCGACGACTGCCTGTCCTGCACGTAGCGCTCGAGCTGCGTGTGCGCGGCGGCGAGCTCCTCGGAAAGCGTGCGCAGCAGCGCCGGCGCCTGCAGACGCAGCTCGGCGTCGGAAAGCCTGCCGAGGCTAGCGCACAGCTGCGTAAGGCGGTCCGTCCCCATGCTGGCCGAGGACCCCTTCATCGCGTGCAGCAGCGAGCGCAATTCATGGCAATTGCGCGCGGCGAGCGCCTGCTCGATGCGGCCGAGGAGCGTCGAATTGTCGGCGATGAACACGCCGATCAGCTTCTCCACGAACCCCGCGGAAGTGCCGAGCTCGCGCACACGCTCGAGAGTCTCCAGGTCGAGCACCGCGACCGGCTCGGTGGCCCTTGCGGCGCGCGCGGGCACGCTGGTCTCGGCGTGCCGCGCGCGCTCGGAGGCGGCGGCGTAAAGTGTCTGGATCTCCTCGAGCAGCCGCAGCGCCTCGATCGGCTTGGGCAGGAAGGCGTCGGCGCCGGCCTCCAGGGCCTCGCGCTTCGCCTCGTCGGTGACGTCCGCGGAGAGCATGATCACCGGCAGGCGCTCGCGTCCGCGGGTCATCAGGCGCAGCGCCTGCAGCGCCTCGATGCCGCCCATCCCCGGCATGTTGCGGTCGAGGATCACGAGGTCGTAGCGCTCGCGCTCCAACGCGTCGAGCGCCTGCCCGCCGTCATTCACGAGGACGGCGGTGTGCCCTCCGCGCTCGAGGATCTTGCCGATGACCTCGCGGTTGGTGGGATTGTCGTCCGCCACCAGCACGCGCAGCTTTTTTGCCGCCGCGCTGCGGCGCGCGTAGTCCTGCAGGCGCACGACCCCTTCGCGCACCTCCACGCCGGCCGAGACCGAGTGCAGCACGTTGAAGAGCCGGCGCTTGTCGAACGGGAGCTCGAGCACCGCGGTGAAGCCGGAGCTAAGCGCGTCGAAGCGCTGCACGTCGGCTTCGTACGGCACGGCGAGAATGGTGGCGGGCGCGGGATCGGGCACGGCGCGGCGGAAGCGCTGCGCGAGGTTCCGATCCTCGCGCGTCGCGTACAGCAGCGCGCTGTGGTAGGGCTTCGCCCGGCTGATCTCGGAGACGAAGCGCGCGACCGCCGCTTCGACGGTGGCGACCGCCACCGGCGTCGCGCCCCAGCCCGAGAGCGCCTCCTCTAGCGGCGCCCGCTGCGCCTCCGGGAAGCCGACCAGCAGGATCCTCGCCCCGGCCAGCTCGCCCGCGCCCGAAACGGCCCGCTCGGGATGCTTCTCGAGCTCGATCTCCACCCAGAAGGTGCTGCCCAGGCCGACCGCGCTCTCCAGGCCGATGCGGCCGCCCATCAGCTCGACCAGTTGCTTGGCGATGGTGGTGCCGAGGCCCGTTCCGCCGAAGCGCCGGGTCGTCGACTGGTCGGCCTGGGTGAAGCTCTCGAAAATGCGCGCCTGGGCCTCGGGCGCGATGCCCACGCCGGTGTCGCGGATCGAGAATTTCAGCCGCACGCGGGTCTCGGTTTCCGATTGCGCCGAGACGTGCACCGTCACGCTGCCGCGATCGGTGAACTTCACCGCGTTGCCGGCGAGATTGATGAGGATCTGACGCAGGTGGTGCGGGTCGCCGCGCACCGCGGGCGGCACCTCGGGCATGATCGAGACAAGGAATTCGATGCCCCTGGCCGCTGCCTGCGCGGCGACGATGCGGCAGGTGCTGTTGACGAGCGCGTGCAGATCGAAGTCGGTCTTCTCCAGCGCAAGCTTTCCCGCCTCGATCTTGGAGAAGTCGAGCACGTCCTCGACGAGGCCGAGCATGACGCGCGAGGAGCCGCGCAGCGTCTGCAGCATGTCCGCCTGCTCGCGGTTGAGCGAGGTGTCGCGCAGCAGGTCCAACATGCCGATGATCGCGTTGAGCGGGGTGCGCATCTCGTGGCTGACCACCGAGATGAAGCGGCGCTTGGCGACGTTCGCCGCCTCCGCCCGCGCGAGCGCGTCGAACAAGCGCCGCACCAGCGAAAGGACGTACATGCTGAGCGCGAACATCCCGATCAGCAGTCCGATCCCCAGCGCGGTGTGCGAGCGCCACCAGTCGTTCGCGTAGATGGCGATGCCGAACCCGACGACGCTCATGGCGAGCTCGGAGGCAAGATAGGGGGCGCCGAAGCGGAAGCCGCTCCCGAGCGTCACCCACATGTAGAGCAGAAACAGCGGCGCCGCCCACTCGCCGCCGAGCGCCATATACGCGGTGATCGCCGCGACGTCGGCGAACTGCGCAAGCACGCGCCGCGCCGGCGACACATTCGTCGAGTATGCGGCGCACAGGAAGATGAGCACGCCGATTGCCAATTGCGCGCCGCCTACGTACAGGATCAGCACGCGCTCGGGCGCGTCTGCATTGGGCAGCAAATACAGCACGAGCAACCCGCCGATGACCAGTCGCAGGATGCACTGCTCGTGCTCGGTATCCGGGCGCGCGGCAAGCCGCGCGCGCAGCCGCCCGAGCGGGCCCAACGTCGTCGCGGCGCGCGCCGACATCAGGATTTCTCCGCCGCTGCCGGCGGCCCGTGCCATTCGCGCTGCACCTCGAGCACCTGCTCCCTGACGCCGAGGAAGGCTTCGACCAGGCGCGCGTCGAAGTGCCTGCCACGCTGCGCGGCCAGGTGCTCGAAAGCCTGCTCGCTCGGCCACGCGGTCTTGTACGGCCGCACCGAGGTGAGCGCGTCGTAGACGTCGGCGACCGCGACGATGCGGGCGCACAGCGGGATGTGGTCGCCCTCCAGGCCGTTCGGGTAGCCCGTGCCGTCGTACTTCTCGTGGTGCCCCAGCGCGATCAGCGCGCCCATGCGCACGTACTTCGAGGCGCTGCCCTTCAGGATCTCGTGGCCGATCACCGGGTGGCGCTTCATCACCTGCCATTCGCCCTCGTCGAGCTTGCCCGGCTTGAGCAGGATCTGGTCCGGGATGCCGATCTTGCCGATGTCGTGCAGCGGCGCGGCGAGCTCGACGGTCTCGGCCTGGTCGAATTCCAGGTCGATCGCGTTCGCGATCAGGCGCGAGTAGCGCGACATGCGGAGCAGGTGATAGCCGGTGTCCTCGTCGCGGTACTCGCCCGCGCGGGCGAGCCTCAGCAGCGTCTCCTTCTCGCGCTCGCGCACCTCGCGCGTCGCGTCGTCGACCATGTGCTCGAGCAGGCGCCGCCGGTCCTCGAGCGCGAGCTGCTGGCGCCGCAGCGTGAGCAGGTTCCTGCAGCGCGCCAGGCACTCGCGCGCGTCCACCGGCTTGGTGAGGAAGTCGGTGATTCCGGCATCCAGGGCCGCGTAGCGCACCTTGCGGTCGTCGTGCACCGTGACCATGATGATCGGCACGTGCTCGTAGCCGGGCAGCGCGCGCAGGCGCTTGACGAACTCGATGCCGTCCATCTCCGGCATCATGTAGTCGACGAGCACCAGGTCGCTGACGTGCCGCGTCGCCCACACCACCGCGTCGACGGGTCGCGCGAAGCCCTCCACGATCACGCGCTCGTCGAGGCTGCGCACCACCTGCTCGAGGATCGCGCGGCCGGTCGACTGGTCGTCGACCACCATCACGGTATTGCGCGCCGAAGGCAGCACCCTGACCTGCGCCTTGGCCATCACTCCCCCAGGGACCCGATTCAGGCCGGAAAGCCTACGCCGGGCCCGTGTCCCTTGTCCAGCCAGCAGCGCCGCTTTCGTGCGCGAGTCGCGCGCCCTGACAGATTCTGACCCTGGTGCCGGAAGAGGGACTCGAACCCTCACGCTGTCGCCAGCACCGGATTTTGAGTCCGGCGCGTCTACCAGTTCCGCCATTCCGGCGCCAGCCTGAAATTATAATTGGCACGGATGCTCGTCTCCGAGTTCGACTACGAGCTGCCGAGCGAGCTGATCGCCCAGCACCCCGCCCCCGAGCGCACCGCGAGCCGGCTGCTGCACCTCGATGCGGCGAACGGCGCGATCGAGGATCTCGCTTTCGCGGACTTTCCCGCCCTCGTCGGCCCGCGCGATGCGCTGGTGCTGAACGACACCAGGGTCGTCAGGGCGCGGCTCGCCGGCCGCAGGGCGAGCGGCGGCAAGGTCGAGGTGCTGGTCGAGCGCGTATTGGAAGACTCGCGCACGGCGCTCGGGGGCGCGCGCGAGGCGCTCGCGCTCGTGCGCGCGAGCCGCAGCGTGCGCCCGGGCGGCGAGCTTGTCGTGGGCGACGGCGTGCGGGCGACGGTGCTCGGGCGCGAGGGCGAGCTCTACCGCGTGCGCTTCTCGGAGGACGTCAATGCGGTGCTCGAGCGCTGCGGCGCGGTGCCGCTGCCGCCCTACATCCGGCACGCGCCGCAGCCCGAGGATGCCGCGCGCTACCAGACGGTCTACGCCGCCGTTCCCGGTGCCGTCGCCGCGCCCACCTCGGGTCTGCATTTCGACGCGGCGATGCTCGAGCGCGTGGCGGCGCGCGGCGTGCGCATCGCCAAGCTCACGCTGCACGTCGGCTCGGGGACGTTCCAGCCGGTGCGAACGGCGAATGTCGAGGAGCACCGCATGCACGGTGAGCGCTACGCGATCCCGGGCGAGACCATGCGCGCGATCGAGGGCCGGCGCGTGCTCGCCGTCGGCACCACGTCGCTGCGCGCGCTGGAAACCGCCGCGCTCACCGGCGCGCTCTCGGGGGAGACCGATCTGTTCATCCACCCCGGATTCCGCTTCCGCGTCGTCGAGCGCCTGCTCACCAATTTCCACCTGCCGCGCTCCAGCCTGCTCATGCTCGCCGCGGCCTTCGCCGGGCTGGCCAACATCCGCCGCGCCTACGCGCACGCCGTCGAGCGCCGCTACCGCTTCTACTCCTACGGCGACGCGATGCTGATCGAGAGGGCCGCTTGAGGTTCGCGGTCGCGCAGCGCGACGGCGCGGCGCGCCGCGGCGCGCTCGAGCTCGCGCACGGGCGCGTCGACACGCCGGCGTTCATGCCGGTCGGAACCTACGGCGCGGTGAAAGCGGTCTCGCCCGACGAGCTCGCCGCCGGCGGCACCCAGATCGTGCTCGGCAACACCTTCCACCTGTGGCTGCGGCCCGGGCTCGAGGTGATCGGGAAGCACCACGGGCTGCACCGCTTCATGGGCTGGGACGGTCCGATCCTCACCGACTCGGGCGGCTTCCAGGTGTTCAGCCTCGGCAAGCTTCGCAAGCTCTCCGAGGAAGGCGTCAGGTTCGCCTCGCCGATCAACGGCGACCGCATGATGCTCACGCCCGAGGAATCGATGCGCATCCAGCGGGCGCTCGACTCCGACGTGGCGATGGTCCTCGACGAGTGCACGCCCTACCCCGTCACCGAGAGGCAGGCCGAGAAGTCCATGCAGCTCTCGCTCAGGTGGGCGGAGCGCTCCAGGCGCGCGCACGAAGGCAACCCCAACGCGCTGTTCGGCATCGTGCAGGGAAGCGTCTACGAGGATCTGCGCGGCGCATCGCTCGAGGGGCTCCTCGCAATCGGTTTCGACGGCTACGCGATCGGGGGCCTCGCGGTCGGCGAGCCGAAAAAGGACCGCAGGCGCATCCTCGAGCACTGCGCGCCGGCGCTGCCCGCGGACAAGCCGCGCTACCTCATGGGCATGGGCACGCCCGAGGACCTCATCGAGGCGGTGCAGGCGGGCATCGACCTGTTCGACTGCGTGCTGCCGACGCGCAACGCGAGGAACGGCTGGCTGTTCACCCGCTTCGGCGACGTCAAGATCCGCAATGCGCGCTACCGGGACGACGCGCGTCCGCTCGACGAGCGCTGCGCCTGCACCGCGTGCCGCAACTTCACTCGCGCCTACCTGCACCACCTGCAGAAGTCGAACGAGATCCTCGGCGCGCGGCTCAACACGCTGCACAACCTGCACTACTACCAGGAGCTGATGCGCGAGCTGCGCGCCGCGATCGAGGCCGGGCGCCTGGCCGAAGTCGCCGCGCGCCTGCTGCGCGGGCGCCGCGCGCTCGCCGCAGGCGCCCTCGCCTAGGAGCGCAGCAGCTTCACGTATGCGCCGGCGACGAGCGCCGCCGGATAGAGCACCTCTTCCTCGGCGTGCGCGTGCAGGATCAGCTCCTCGGCGAACGCCACGTAGTCGGGCTTGTCTTCGGCTTCCGCCGCGCGCGCGAGCTCGCGCAGCAATTCGGCCATCACCCGGTGGTCGGTGATCATCTGCTCCATCCCGGACTTGAGGCCCTGCAGCAGCTTTTCCGCCAGCGCGAGCTGCGCGCCGCTCTCGCCGCGGGCGAGCGCGGGCAGCATGGCGAGCAGCGGCAGCACGAACTTCTCCTCGCGCAGGAAATGCCCGTCGGCCACGCCCGCGAGCCTGCGCGCCGCGTCGCCGGTGCGGCCCGGCTCGCGCATCGCGCGCTTCAGCGTGGCGCGCAGCGCCTCGTGCTCGCTCGTGAGCGAATGGCCGTGCTCGACGCTCATCGTGCCCTCCTTGAAGCGCGATTGTCGCCGAGCTCGCGCGCGCCGCTCTGATCCAGGTCAATGGTCTATAATCTGCCCCCTTTCCCAGTCTCACCAAGGAGTTAGCCTTGCTCATCTCCCCGGCCTATGCGCAGGCCGCCGGCGGCGGCGACGCCGGATTCATCGGCCTGCTGCCGATCATCCTGATGTTCGTGCTGCTGTACTTCCTGATGATCCGGCCGCAGATGAAGCGCGCGAAAGAGCACAAGCAGATGGTCGAGGCGCTGCAGAAGGGCGACGAGGTGGTCGCCGCGGGCGGCATGGTGGGCCGCATCACCAAGGTGGGCGACCAGTACGTCACGCTGGAGATCGCGCCCGGCACCGAGGTCACCGTCCAGCGAGCTTCGGTGCAGGTGCCGCTGCCCAAGGGCACCATCAAAAGCATCCAGTAGGTGAACCGCTTCCCGCTCTGGAAGAACGCGCTGATCGCGGTGGCCGTCGTCGCGGCGCTGCTCTACACGCTGCCGAACTTCTACGGCGAATCGCCCGCGGTGCAGGTGTCGAGCGCAAAGGCGACGCTGAAGGTGGACGCTGCGCTGATGCAGCGCGTCGAGCAGACGCTCAACGCGGCAAAGATCCCTTTCACCGGGTCGGTTCTCGATCCGAACAGCATGCGCGTGCGCTTCGCCGACACCGACACGCAGCTCAAGGCGAAGGACGCGGTCGACCGGGCGCTCAACCCCGATGCCGCGAACCCGTCCTACGTGGTGGCGCTGAACCTGCTGCCCGCGTCGCCGAACTGGCTGAGCGCGATCGGCGCGCTGCCGATGTACCTCGGCCTCGACCTGCGCGGGGGCGTGCACTTCCTGCTCCAGGTGGACATGCAGGCTGCGATCACCAAGCGCATCGAGAGCCTCGCCGGCGACGTGCGCTCGCAGCTGAGGGAGAAGGCCATCCGGCACGGCGGCGTCACGCGAGAGGGCCAGACGCTGCGCGTGCGCTTCCGCGACGCGCAGATGCGCGAGCGCGCGCGCGAGACGCTCCTCGCCAACCTCACCGATCTCGCGCTCGCCGAGCGCGAGGACGGCCAGGACCTGCTGCTCGTCGCCTCGCTCAAGCCCGAGGCGGCGAAGCGCACCCAGGACTACGCGATCAGGCAGAACATCACCACCCTGCACAACCGCATCAACGAGCTGGGAGTGGCCGAGCCGGTGATCCAGCAGCAGGGCGCCGACCGCGTGGTGGTGCAGCTGCCGGGCGTGCAGGACACCGCCAAGGCGAAGGACATCCTGGGGCGCACCGCGAGCCTCGAGATCCGCATGCTGGACGAGGACAAGATGCGGCCCGAGATCCTCGCCGCGGCGGCGCGCGGCGAAGTGCCCTTCGGCACCGAGTACTACGTCGAGAGAAACGGCCAGCCGGTCATCGTCAAGAAGCAGGTGGTGCTCACCGGCGACCGGCTGACCGACGCGCAGCCGGGGTTCGACCAGCAGACCAACGAGCCGGCGGTGAACATGCGCCTCGACGGCCCGGGCGCGCGCATCTTCCAGGAGGTGACGCGCGAGAACGTCGGCAAGAGGATGGCGATCCTGCTCATCGAGAAAGGCAGGGGCGAGGTGATCACCGCCCCGGTCATCAAGACCGAGATCCCCGGCGGCCGCGTGCAGATCTCCGGCCGCATGACCACCACCGAGGCGAACGACGTGGCGCTGCTGCTGCGCGCGGGGTCCCTCGCCGCGCCGATGGAGATCGTCGAGGAGCGCACCGTCGGGCCGAGCCTCGGCAAGGAGAACATCGAGAAGGGATTCAACTCGACGCGCTGGGGCTTTGCCGCGATCGTGGTGTTCATGTCGGTCTACTACGTGCTCTTCGGCGTCATCTCGTCGTTCGCGCTCGGCGTGAACCTGCTGATGCTGGTCGCGCTGCTCTCGCTGCTGCAGGCGACGCTCACGCTTCCCGGCATCGCCGCCATCGCGCTCACGCTCGGCATGGCGATCGACGCCAACGTGCTCATCAACGAGCGCATCCGCGAGGAGATCCGCGGCGGGCAGTCGCCGCAGGCGGCGATCGCCGCCGGCTACGAGCGCGCCTGGGGTACGATCCTCGACTCGAACATCACTTCGCTCGTCGCCGGGCTCGCGCTCCTCATCTTCGGCTCCGGGCCGGTGCGCGGCTTCGCGGTGGTGCACGTCCTGGGCATCCTCACGTCGATGTTCTCGGCGGTGACGGTGTCGCGAGGCATCGTCAACCTCGTCTACGGCCAGCGCCGCCGCCTGGCGCGACTGTCGATCGGCGACACGGCGTGGAAGTGAGCTGAGGCATGGAGTTCTTCAAGATCCGGCGCACCATCCCGTTCATGCGGCATGCGCTCGTCTTCAACGTCATTTCGCTCGTCACTTTCCTCGCCGCGGTATTCTTCCTCGCCACCAGGGGGCTCAATTTTTCGATCGAGTTCACCGGCGGGACGCTCATCGAGGTGGGCTACCAGCAGGCCGCCGAGGTCGACAGGATCCGCGACTCGCTCGACAAGGCGGGCTACAAGTCCGAGGTGCAGAACTTCGGCTCCTCGCGCGAGGTGCTGATCCGCATGCACCTGGAGAAGGGCCAGTCGAGCGCGGATTTGTCGCAGAAGGTGATGGCGCTGCTCAAGGCCGGCGACGCGTCGGCCGAGCTGCGGCGGGTGGAGTTCGTCGGCCCGCAGGTCGGCAGGGAGCTCGCGGAATACGGCGCGCTCGCGCTGCTGGTCACCGCGGTCGGCATCGTCCTTTACCTATGGCTGCGCTTCGAGTGGCGCTTCGGCCTGTCGGCGATCGTCGCCAACCTGCACGACGTGGTCATCATCCTGGGGTTCTTCTCGTTCTTCCAGTGGGATTTCTCCCTGCCGGTGCTCGCCGCGGTGCTGGCGGTCCTCGGCTACTCGGTGAACGAGTCGGTGATCGTGTTCGACCGGGTGCGCGAGAACTTCCGCAAGCTGCGCAGGGCGTCCACGGCCGAGGTGATCGACGCGGCCATCACCGGCACGATCTCGCGCACCATCATCACCCACGGCAGCACGCAAGTGATGGCGACCACCATGCTGCTGTTCGGCGGCCCCGCGCTGCACTACTTCGCGCTCGCGCTCACCATCGGGATCATGTTCGGGATCTATTCCTCGGTGCTGGTGGCGAGCCCGCTGGTCATGTGGCTGGGAGCGAGCCGCGAGCAGTTCGTGAAGCCCAAGCAGGACCGCCGCGACCAGCACGAAGGCGCGGTAGTCTAGCCCTCAGATCCGCTTCGCCAGCTCGGCCGCGAGCCCCGTGTAGCGCGCCGGCGACAGGGCGAGCAGGCGCTTCTTCTCCGCCGCCGGGATCGGCTGCTTGCGGATGAACGCGGCGAGCCGGCCGCGGTCCAGGCGCTTGCCGCGCGTGAGCGCTTTCAGCTTCTCGTACGCGTCGGCGACGCCGTGGCGTCGCATCACCTGCTGCACCGCCTCCGCGAGCACTTCCCAGTTCGCCTCCAGGTCCGCGGCGAGCCGCGCGCGGTCGGCCTCGAGCCCGGCGAGCCCCTTCGCGCACGCCGACCAGGCGAGCAGCGCGTGGCCGAGCGCCGCGCCCGCGTTCCTGAGCGCGGTCGAGTCCGAGAGATCGCGCTGCCAGCGCGACACCGGGAGCTTCTCCGCGAGGTGGCGCAGCAGCGCGTTGGCGACCCCGACGTTGCCCTCGGAGTTCTCGAAGTCGATCGGGTTCACCTTGTGCGGCATGGTGGAGGATCCGACCTCGCCTTTTTTCGCCTTCTGTCTGAAATAGCCGAGCGAGACGTAGCCCCACAGGTCGCGGTCCAGGTCGAGCAGCACGCTGTTGGCGCGCGCATACGCGTCGAACAGCTCCGCGTAGGAGTCGTGCGGCTCGATCTGCGTGGTGTACGGGTTGAACTCCAGCCCGAGCCGCTCGACGATGCGCCGGCACAGGCGCTCCCAGTCGAGGCCCGGGTACGCGGCGAGGTGCGCGTTGTAGTTGCCGACCGCGCCGTTCATCTTGCCGAGGATCGCCACCGCCGCGATCGAGCGCCGCGCGCGCTCGAGGCGATGGGCGAAATTCGCCATTTCCTTTCCGAGCGTGGTCGGCGAGGCGGGCTGCCCGTGCGTGCGCGAGAGCATCGGCAGCCCGGCGTGGCGCCGCGCGAGCCCGCGCAGCGCGGCGACCACGCGATCGAGCGCCGGGAGCATCGCCCTGGCGCGCGAATCGGCGAGCATCAGCGCGTAGGCGACGTTGGTGACGTCCTCCGAGGTGAGCGCGAAGTGGATGAACTCGAGCGAGCCCTGCACCTCGCGGTTCCTGGCGAGGCGCCCCTTCAGCCAGTACTCGATCGCCTTCACGTCGTGGCTGGTGCGGGCCTCGATGTTCTTGATGTGCTCGGCGTCGCGCTCCGAGAAGCCGCCGAGCAGCCGGTCGAAGGCGGTCTCGGTGGCGCGCGAGAACGGCTTCAGCTCGCGGATCGCCGGCTCCGCGGCGAGCGCGCGCAGCCAGGCGATCTCGATCCTCACGCGGTAGCGGATCAGCGCCTGCTCGCTGAAATATTCGCGCAGCGGGTCGACCAACCTGGCGTAGCGGCCGTCGAGCGGCGACAGCGCCGCGAGGGGCGAAGGCATGAGCGGCGGGGGTTTTTTGACGCCGTATTATAAGGCGATGGCGCGCCCGGCCTCCCTCGCACTCGTGTGCCGGGAGGCGCGCGCCTGCCGGCTGTGCGAGCGGCACCTGCCGCTCGGGCCGAAGCCGGTGTTCCTCGCCGGCCGCGCGGCGCGTCTGCTCGTCGTCGGGCAGGCGCCCGGGCGCCGCGTGCACGAGAGCGGCATCCCGTGGAACGACGCGTCGGGAGACCAGCTGCGCGCCTGGCTCGCCATGGATCGCGGAGCGTTCTACGACGCCACGAGAGTCGCGATCGTGCCGAGCGGCCTGTGCTACCCGGGGACGGTGAATGGAGCGGACCTGGCGCCGCGCCCCGAGTGCGCGCCGCTGTGGCAGCCGAGGTTCCGCGCCGCGCTGCCCGGCGTGCGGCTGACGCTGCTCGTCGGCAGCTACGCGCAGGCCTACTGGCTGGGCGGGCGGCGCAAGCGCACGCTCGCCGGGACGGTGCGGTCGTTTCGCGACTACGCGCCGCAGTTTTTCCCGCTGCCGCACCCGAGCTGGCGCAACAGGGCGTGGATGAAAAGGAATCCCTGGTTCGAGCGCGAGGTCATCCCGGCGCTGCGCCGGCGCGTCGAGCGGGCGCTGCGCTCGAGGCGATAGCGCGACGGTATAATCCGCGCCCGCCATGAAGCTGTTCGCCTCGCTCGCCAGCCCCTACACGCGCAAAGTGCGCGTGGTTCTCGCCGAGAAGCGCATCGATTGCGACATCGAGCTGGTCGACGTCGCGCCGATCGACAACCCGGTCAACGCGCACAACCCGCTCGGCAAGATCCCGACGCTGCTGCTCGACGACGGCACGGCGCTCTACGACTCGCGCGTCATCGTCGAGTTCCTCGACAACGCCTCGCCGATCAGCAGGCTGATCCCGGAAGACAACCGCGAGCGCGTCGCGGTGCGCCGCTGGGAGGCGCTCGCCGACGGCGTGCTCGACGCGGGGCTGCTGGTGCGCATGGAAGCGCTACGGCCGAAGAAGGAGCAGAGCAAGGCGTGGAGCGGGAAGCAGCTCGCGCGCATGCGCCGGGGCCTCGCGCAGCTCGGCGCCGAGCTCGGCGAGCGCCCCTGGTGCCACGGCGAGCGCTACACGCTCGCCGACATCGCGCTCGGCTGCGCGATCGGCTGGCTCGATTTTCGCAAGCCGAGCGAGGTCGACTGGCGCGCGGAATACGCGGCGATCGCGCGCCACCACGACCGGCTGATGGAACGCGCGGCGTTCGCCGATACGACGCCCCGCTAGTCGGGGGAACAATCGACATGCGCCACGGTCAACGCGGGTTCCTGGTACTGAAGGAGGCCGCAATGCTGACGATCACCGAATCCGCGAACCGTTATCTGTGCGCGGTGCTCGACAGGGCGCACGCCGCCCCGGAAACGGGCATCCGGCTGTTGCTCGAAGGCGACGCGCTCACGCCGAGCCTCGACACGCCGCGCGCGGGCGACGCGACGTTCGAGCACGACGGCAGAAAGGTGCTGGTGCTGGACACGCGGGCGTGCGAGTTCCTGGACGACAGCACGCTCGACGTGCAGACGACCGGGGAGGGGCCGCGGCTCGTCATCCTGCACTAGCCGCGCGCTCTAGCGGATGACGCCGCCGCCGAGGCAGACCTCGCGGTCGTAGAGCACCACCGACTGGCCGGGCGTCACCGCCCACTGCGGCGAGTCGAACTCGACCGCGATTTCCCCGTCGCGCACGTTGGCGAGCGTGCATGCCGCGTCCGCCTGGCGGTAGCGCGTCTTCGCCGTGTGCACCGTGTGCGCCGGCGGCGCCTCGCCGCCCACCCAGCTCGCGTCGAGCGCGTCTAGCGAGCGGCGCATGAGCAGCGGATGGTCGTGGCCCTGCACGACCGTAAGCGACTTCGCCGCGAGGTCCTTTGCGGCCACGTACCACGCATCGCCGGAGCCGTTCTTCCTGCCGCCGATGCCGATGCCTTTCCTCTGGCCGATGGTGTAGAAAGCGAGCCCGATGTGCTCGCCGACGAGCTCGCCGCGCTCGTTCACGATGGGGCCCGGGACCTTCGGCAGATAGCGGTTGAGGAACTCGCGGAACGGACGCTCGCCGATGAAGCAGATCCCGGTCGAGTCCTTCCTGGCGTGGTTCGGCAGCCCGGCTTCCCTGGCGATGCGGCGCACCTCGGATTTCTTCAGCTGCCCGACGGGGAAAAGCACGCGCGCGAGCTGCTCCCGGGTGAGGCGGTGCAGGAAATAGCTCTGGTCCTTCGCGCCGTCGGCGCCGCGCAGCAGCTCGATCCGGCCGCCTCGCTCGCGCAACTGAGCGTAGTGCCCGGTGGCGATCTTCGCGGCGCCGAGGCGCAGCGCGTGATCGAGAAAGGCCTTGAACTTGATCTCGGCGTTGCACAGCACGTCCGGGTTCGGCGTGCGTCCCGCCGCGTACTCGGCGAGAAAGCTCGCGAACACGCGCTCCTTGTACTCGGCGGCGAAATTCACCGCCTCGAGCTCGATGCCGATCGCGTCCGCGGCGGCGGCGGCGGCCACCAGGTCCTCGCGCGCCGGGCAGTCCGCGTCGTCCTCCCAGTTGTTCATGAAAAGACCGATGACCTCGTGGCCCGCGCGCTCGAGAAGCAGCGCGGCCACCGACGAATCGACGCCGCCCGACATGCCGACGACGACGCGCTCGGCGCTCACGCGGCCTTTTTCGTGTTCCTGCGGATGAACTCGGCCATGCGCGCGACGCCCTTCTCGATCGCTTCCTTCGAGGCTGCGTACGAGAAGCGCACGTGCTGGCCCTCGCCCGGCACGCGCGAGCCGAAGTGGATGTCGGCGAGCACCGCGACGCCCGCCTCGTTCAGCAGGCGCTTCCTGAACTCCTCGGAATCGGCGGCGCCGATCAGGCGGCAGGCCTCGGTGACGTTCGGCCAGGCGTAAAACGCGCCGCCCGGCACCAGGCACTTCACGCCGGGCACCTCGTTCAGCAGCCGCACGATCAGGTCGCGCCGCTCGAGGAAGCTCCGGCGCATCCTCTCGGCGGCGTCCTGCGGCCCGGTCACCGCTTCGAGCGCGGCCCACTGGCTGATCTGGGAGGCGCACGAATCGGTGTTGGTGATCCAGCGCGTGAACACCGGGGCGAGCGCCGGGTTCGCGGCAAAGCCGATCCTCCAGCCGGTCATCGCCCAGGTCTTGGAGGCGCCGTCGGAGATGATGGTGCGCTCGACCATTCCCGGCGCCTGCGCGATCGAGAAGAATTCGCCCTCGTAGGCGAGCCGCGAGTAGATCTCGTCGGCGTACACCCAGATCCGGGGGTGCGGCTTCAGGATCGCGGCGATCGCCTCGAGCGTCTTGCGATCGAGCGTGCCCCCGGTCGGGTTCTGCGGGGTGTTGAGGATGAGAAGCTTCGTGCGCGGGGTGATCAGCCCCTCCAGATCGGCGGGATCGAAAGCGAAGCCCCGCGCCTCGCGCAGGTGGATCGGCACCGGCACCGCGCCGTGGGCCGCGATCTGCGATTCGTAGATCGGGAAGCCCGGGTTCGGATAGATCACTTCGTCGCCCGCCCCGTGGTCGGTCGTCGAGAGGATCGCGTAGGCGATGAACGGCTTCGCGCCCGCCCCGACCACCACGTCCTCGGCGCGGATCGGCAGCCCCCCGCGCACGCGCGACATGTATTTCGCCGCCGCCTCGCGCAGCTCGTCGATGCCGGCCGAGGGGGTGTAGCCGTGCTTGCCGCCCCTCACGGCGCGGATCGCCGCCTCCTGCACGTTCTCCGGCGCGGGAAAGTCGGGCTGCCCGATGCAGAAGCTGACGATGTCGGCGCCCGCGCGCGCGAGCGCGTTCACCTCGGCGAGGACGACGAAGGCGTTCTCGGTTCCAAGATTCGCGGCCCTGCGGCTGATCTCGGGCATAAATGGGGTCAGATCAACTTTTCGACGGTGAATTGTATCGGAGTAACATCGCGCGACTAAAAGTTGATCTGACCCCATTTATGCTCGTCAATCGCGTCGCCTACGAGGAGGGCCGCAAGCTCGCCGACATCGAGCAGGGCGAGATCCGCGGCTACCTCGCGCGCCCCGGCTGCTTCGTGTGGGTGGCGCTGCGCGACGCCTCCGCGGCCGAGCTCGCCGACATGCAGCGCGAGTTCGACCTGCACCCGCTCGCGGTCGAGGACGCGCAGCACGGCCACCAGCGCCCGAAGATCGAGGAGTACGGCGATTCGCTGTTCGTCGCCATGCACATCGTCGAGCCAGGCGAGGAGCTCAAGGTCGGCGAGATGGCGATCTTCGTGGGGCGCAATTACGTGCTCTCGGTGCGCCAGCACGCCGAGCGCGCCTTCACCGACGTGCGTGCGCGCTGCGAGCGCGAGCCCGAGCTGCTGCGCCACGGGTCCGGCTACGTGCTGTACGCGCTCATGGACGCGGTGGTCGACCGCTATTTCCCGGTGCTCGACACGCTCGAGATGGAGCTCGAGACCATCGAGGAGAAGATCTTCGCCGCCAAGTCGGCGCGCGCGATCATCGAGAGCCTGTACTACGTGAAGCAGAAGCTCACCGTGCTCAAGCACGCCACCGCGCCGCTGCTCGAGGCCTGCGGCCGGCTGCATGGCGGCCGCGTGCCGCAGGTGTGCGCGGGGCTCGGGGACTACTTCCGCGACGTCTACGACCACCTGGTGCGGCTCAACCAGTCGATCGACTCGGAGCGCGATACCGTCGCCACCGCCATCCAGGTGAACCTTGCCCTGATCACCGTCGGCGAGAACGAGGTCACCAAGCGGCTCGCCGCCTACGCGGCGCTGGTGGCGGTGCCGACGATGATCGCGGGCGTCTACGGCATGAACTTCGAGCTGATGCCGGAGCTGCGCTGGGCGTACGGCTACCCGTTCGCCGTCGGCCTGATGTTCGCGATCGACGCCTACCTCTTCCACCGGTTCAGAAAGGCGGGTTGGCTGTGACGCGGTTTGCCGGTCTCCTTCTCGCGCTCCTCGTCGCCCTGCCCGCGCCGGCGCAGCAGGGCTCTCAGCCCATGCACCAGCGCTTCGACGACGCCGAGCGCTGGGCCAAGGTTTTCGACGACCCGGCGCGCGACGCCTGGCAGAAGCCCGACGAGGTGATACGGGCGCTCAAGCTCGCCCCCGAAGCGGCGGTCGCCGACATCGGCTCGGGCACCGGCTACTTCGCGGCGCGGCTCGCGCGCGCCCTGCCGAAGGGCCGCGTCTACGGCGCGGATCTCTCCGCGGACATGGTGCGCTACCTCAACGAGCGCGCGGCGAGCGAGAAGCTGCCCAATCTCTCCTCGCACGCAGCCTCGCCCGACGATCCAAAGCTTCCCGCCAAGGTGGACCTTGTACTGATAGTGGACACTTACCATCACATCGGCGGCCGGGAGCGCTATTTTGCCGGCCTGCGGGGTTCGCTCAAGGCGGGCGGGCGCGTGGCGATCATCGACTTCAGGCCCGACTCCCCGGAAGGCCCGCCGCGTCACGCGCGCATCGCGCCGCAGGGGGTGAAGGACGAGATGGCGCGCGCCGGCTACCGGCTCGCCGAGGAGCACGCCTTCCTGCCCTACCAGTACTTCCTCGTCTTCCAGTGAAATCAGGGACAGACCACGTTATTCCCCTCCTCATCGAGGAGGGGTGGCGCCGAAGGCGCCGGGGTGGTGAGCAAAAGGTGGTCTGTCCCTGATTTCAGAGCCGAAGCTCGGCCCGCACCGCGCTCCATTGCACCTCGACGCGCCCGTCCGCCCCGCGTGCGATCAGCCCCAGCTCGGCGAGCCGCGCGACGTCGGTGTGCACGTTCTTGTAGTCGCGCGCGAGGCGCTTCGCCAGCTGGTAGACCGAGAGAGGCCCGTCGCGCGCGAGCCGCTCGAGCAGGCCCCAGCGCGCCGGCGTGAGCGCCTTCAGCAATAGCGGCAGGCTCGCCACCGTGAGCACCCTGAGCGGCGCCATGGCGCGCCCCTCGGCGACGCGGTTCCACGCCGCCTCGAAGCGGTCGAGCGCGTCGCCGGCCGTGCCGACGCGCAGCTCAAGCGCTCTCGAGGTCTTTCTCGAAGTCATAGCGCAGCTGCTCGACCGAGCGGAATTCGTAGGGCGCCGCGCGCCCGCGCAGCCTGCGCCGCCCGTCCGCGTACTCCACCAGGTCGCCGTAGCGCAGCCGGCAGCGCAGGTCGTCGTGCAGCTCGATCTCGAGCAGCCCGCCCTCCAGGAGCACCTTCTCGGACAGGATCAGCATATGGCAAAGAATACCATATAGCGGATGCGCTAGAATGCCTGCCAATGAGCGCGCGCGACCATTTTTTCAATCTCTACGGCCATGGCTTCGCGCGCGTGGCGGTCGCGACGCCGCTGGTGCGCGTCGGCGACCCGGCGCACAACCTCGAGGGCACGCTCGAGCTGATGCGCCAGGCGGCGCGCGCGAAAGCGGTGCTCGCCGTGTTCCCCGAACTGGGGCTCTCCGCCTACAGCTGCGAGGACCTGTTCCACCAGCAGGCGCTGATCGGCGCCGCCGAGGAAGCGCTCGAGCGGCTGCTCGCGCGCACGCGCGCGCTGCCGCTCGCCGCGCTGGTCGGCCTGCCGGTGCAGGTGGACGGGCTGCTCTACAACTGCGCGGCGCTCCTCTGCCGCGGGCGGCTCGTCGGCGTGGTGCCGAAGACCTATCTTCCCAACTACCGCGAGTTCTACGAGCTGCGCCAGTTCACGCCCGGCGACACCTGCCGCCGCGCGGAGATCGCGCTCGCCGGGCAGAAGGCGCCGTTCGGCGCGGAACTGCTGTTTCGCCTCGCCGAGCTGCCGCAGCTCGTGCTGCACGCCGAGATCTGCGAGGACCTGTGGGTGCCGGCTCCGCCCTCTTCCTTCGCCGCGCTCGCCGGGGCCACCGTGATCGGCAACCTCTCGGCTTCCAACATCGTCGTCGGCAAGCACCAGTACCGGCTCGAGCTCGCCGCCAACCAGTCGGCGCGCTGCATCGCCGCCTACCTCTACAGCGCGGCCGGCGCGGGCGAGTCGACCACCGACCTCGCCTGGGACGGCCACGCGATGATCCTGGAGAACGGCACGCTGCTCGCCGAATCGCGGCGCTTCGCCGCCGGGCCGCAGCTCGCGATCGCCGACCTCGACCTCGGGCGCCTCGCCGCCGACCGTATGCGGCAGAACAGCTTCGGCGAGTCGGCGCGCCGCCACGCGGCCGAGGTGGCGCGCTTCAGGACGGTCGAATTCTCGCTGCCGCTGCCGCAGGGGCGGCTGGCGCTCGCGCGGCGCGTGGAGCGCTACCCCTACGTGCCCGCCGACCCCGCGACGCGCGACGCGCGCTGCGAGGAGGTGTACCGCATCCAGGTGCAGGGCCTCGCCACGCGCATGCGCGCGACCGGCACGAAAAAGCTCGTGATCGGGGTCTCCGGGGGGCTCGACTCGACCCAGGCGCTGCTCGTGTGTGCGCGCGCGGTGGACGAGCTGAAGCTGCCCCGGCGCAACATCCTTGCCTTCACCATGCCGGGCTTCGCCACCAGCACGCGCACGAAGAGCCAGGCCTGGCAGCTGATGCGCGCGATCGGCGCGAGCGCCGAGGAAATCGACATCCGGCCGTCGTGCATGCAGATGCTCAAGGATCTGCGCCATCCCTTCGCCAGGGGCAGGAAGGTCTACGACGTCACGTTCGAGAACGTGCAGGCCGGCGAGCGTACCAGCCACCTGTTCCGCCTGGCCAACCTGCACGGCGCCATCGTCGTGGGCACCGGCGACCTCTCCGAGCTGGCGCTCGGCTGGTGCACCTATGGCGTTGGAGACCATATGTCGCACTACGCGGTCAACGCCTCGGTGCCGAAGACGCTGGTGCAGTACCTGATCGGCTGGGTGGCGCGCTCCGGGCAGTTCGACCGCGAGGTGTCGCGCGCGCTCGAGCGCGTGCTCGAGACCGAGATCAGCCCTGAGCTGGTGCCAGGAGAGAGCGAGGACAAGCCGGCGCAGCTCACCGAGCAGGTGATCGGGCCGTTCGGGCTGCAGGACTTCAGCCTCTACTACACGCTGCGCTTCGGCTACGCGCCCTCCAAGATCGCGTTCCTCGCCTGGAGCGCGTGGTCGGGGAAGGATGGCTACCGGCTCGCCGAGATCAGGAAATGGCTGCGGATATTCCTGGACAGATTCTTCCGCACCAGCCAGTTCAAGAGGAGCGCGCTGCCCAACGGACCCAAGGTCGGCTCGGGCGGCTCGCTCTCGCCGCGCGGCGACTGGCGCGCGCCCTCGGACGGCAATGCCGCCGTCTGGCTCGCGGATCTGGCGCGGGTTCCCTCGAGGGAATGAGGGCAGAATTTGACGTGGATCAATTCGGGGACGCGGCGCAACGCTAGCGTATGGGCGAGATGAAGACCGCCCCATTCCTCGGCGTGCTGGCGCTGCTCACCATGGCGCCGAGCGCCTTCGCGGTCGGCGACCCTGTAGGCCAGGGCGCCGAGCTCTACGTGCCGCCCAAGGCGCGCATCCAGTCGATCGCGATGCTCAGGAAGGAAGTGGCGCGCTGGGGCGAGCGCTACGACCCCGGAATCTCGAAGCAGGACATCGAGGACCTGGTCGAGTGGCTGAACCGCAACTTCTACAAGCTCGAGAAGTAGTCGCCGGCTACCGCCGGCCGAACGCGCGATCGGCCAGGTCGCCGTAGAACCGCCGGCAGATCCGGTAGCGACGCTCGTCGGAGTCGAGGCCCTGCGGGAGCGACGCCTCCACGATCAGGCGCGCGGTTTCGAACATCTCCGCACACATCCGGACACGCTCTTGCGGCGCGAGGGCTCGGAAGCGCTCGCTCATCAGCCGGCGGAATTCAGGCGTCGTGTCGTCCATCGAGGTACGTGTCCAGCAGAGCGGCCACCGACAATCCGTCGGCGTACGCGCGAAGATAGGCTTCATCGGCACCGCCCGCAAGCAGCACGCGGACATCGCGCAGCTGAAGCTCCGATCCGGATTCCTTGGCCCAGGCGAGCTTCGAGAGGATCAGGTCCTCCCTGCTGACGATCCACGCCTGGAACCCGGGCATCTGCACGCGCCGGCGGCGCTCGAACTCCTGCCGCCGGTAGGGCGTGTCCTTGCGTACGATCAGGTCCAGCTTGACGACCTTTTCCAAGTGCAGCACATTGAACATCGTGCGCGCCGCGATGGCGCGCTCCACGTCCGCTTGCGAAACGTAGTAATCGGGCGTGAACAGCGTCGCGACCGATTTCGCATCCACGCCCGCGAGCTCGACTACGAGGTCTGCATCCCGAGTCATGCGCGGCTCGGCGTAGTAGCTCAAGGCAACCGATCCCGTCAGCATGTACGGGATGCCGGCGCGCTCGAGGCGAGCGATCGCATCTTGAAGTACCTCGAGCTCCGCGGTCACGGCGCGAATCCTAGCGCGGGCGGCCGGTCACTGGGTCTAGCACCACCCCGGCGCTTCGCGCCACCCCTCCTCGGAGAGGAGGGGAAAACGTGGTCTGTCCCGGTTTTTCAGGCCGCCTTTTTCTCCTGCGGCTGCGGCAGCTCGCCGATCGCGGCGGCGATCGCATCGTCGACCTTCTCCAGCCACACGAACTGGAGCTTCTCGCGCGCCTCGGGCGGGACGTCCTCGAGGTCTTTTTCGTTCCGCTTGGGCAGCATCACGGTCCCGATGCCCGCGCGCAGCGCGGCGAGCACCTTCTCCTTCACGCCGCCGATCGGCAGCACCAGGCCCCGGAGCGAGATCTCGCCCGTCATCGCGACGTCAGAGCGCACCGCCTTCCCGGCGAGCAGCGACACCAGCGCGAGGTACATCGCCACGCCCGCGCTCGGGCCGTCCTTGGGAGTGGCGCCGGCGGGAACGTGCACGTGCACGTCCACCTTCTCCAGCGCGTCGTCGAAGAGCTTCTTCGCCAGCGTCAGCGCGGCCTGCGCCGATTCCTTCATCACGTCGCCGAGCTGCCCGGTGAGGATGAGCTTGCCCGAGCCCGGCACCTTGGAGGCCTCGATGAACAGGATGTCGCCGCCGACCGGCGTCCAGGCGAGCCCGGTCGCCACGCCCGGCACCGCGGTCCTGAGCGCCGCCTCGTTCTCGAACCTGCGCACGCCGAGGATCGCCTGCAGATCGGCCACGTCCACGATCAGCTGGCCGGTCGCGCCCTCGGCGACCTTCATGGCGGTGGCGCGGAACGCCGAGCCGATCTCGCGCTCGAGGTTGCGCACCCCCGCCTCGCGCGTGTAGTCGCTCACGATCGCGCGCAGCGCGCTTTCCGTCACCGCGGCCTGCTCGGGCTTGAGGCCGTTCGCCTCGAGCTGGCGCCTGACCAGGTAGCGCTTGGCGATCTCGATCTTCTCCTCCTCGGTGTAGCCGGGGAGCTGGATCACCTCCATGCGATCGCGCAGCGGCCCCGGGATCGTGTCGAGCACGTTCGCGGTGCAGATGAACATCACCTTCGAGAGGTCGAAGTCCACGCCCAGGTAGTTGTCGCGGAATTTCGAGTTCTGCTCCGGGTCCAGCACTTCCAGGAGCGCGCTCGACGGGTCGCCGTGGAAGCCGCCCATGCCGAGCTTGTCGATCTCGTCCAGCATCAGCACCGTGGTGCGCGATTCGCCCCGGCGGACCGCCTGGATGATGTTGCCGGGCAGCGCGCCGATGTAGGTGCGGCGGTGGCCGCGGATCTCGGCCTCGTCGTGCGTGCCGCCGAGCGCGACGCGCTGGAACTTGCGCCCCGTGGCGCGCGCGATCGACTGGCCGAGGGAGGTTTTGCCCACCCCCGGCGGCCCGACGAAGCACAGGATCGGGCTCTTGCCGGCGGGGTTGAGCTTTCTCACCGCGAGAAATTCCAGGATGCGGCGCTTCACCTTGTCCAGTCCGTAGTGATCCTCGTCGAGCACCTGCCGCGCCCCGGCGATGTCGACCGGCTTCGGGTCCTCGGCCTTCCAGGGCAGCTCGGTCAGCCACTCGAGGTAGGTGCGCAGCATCGAGGATTCGCCCGAGCCCTCGCCCATTCTTTGCAGGCGCTTCAGTTCCTTGCGCGCGTACGTCAGCGTCTCCTCGGGCATGCCGGAGTCCTCGACCGCCTTTTTCAGCTCCTCGATCTCGGCGGCGCTGTCCTCGGTCTCGCCCAGCTCCTTCTGGATCTGGCGCATCTGCTCGCGCAGCACGTGCTCGCGCTGGCGCTCGTCGAACTCCTTCCTGGTCTTCTCGCCGATCTCCTTGGAAAGGCGCAGCACCTCGACGCGCTCGCCCAGGTGCGCGAGCACCGCGTCCAGGCGGCGCTTGAGGTCGAAGGTCTCGAGGATCGCCTGCTTCTCCCCGTTCTTGATGTCGAGGAGGTTCGCCACCATGTCCGCGAGCAGCCCCGCCGAGCTCATTCCCTGCACCACGCCCGAGAGCTCCTCGGGCGCGTTCGGCAGCAGCTGGATCGCCTCCACCGCCTGCTCCTTGAGCTGGTGGAAGCGCGCCTCGACTTCGGGCCCCGCTCCGGTCGCTTCGGGCACCCACACCACGCGGGCGGCGAGGAACGGCCAGCCCTCGAGGAACTCGATCACGCGGAAACGCTGCTGGCCCTGCACCACCAGATGGTGCGCGCCTTCGGTGCCGGTGATGTAGCGAACGACGCTGCCGGCCGTGCCGACCCAGTACAGATCGCCCGGCTTCACGTCGTTTGCCTGCGGATCGCGCTGCAGCAGGAAGCCGATCTTGCGCTCGCTCTTCACCGCCTCCTGCGCGGCGGCGACCGAGGAGGCGCGGCCGATGGTGAGCGGGGAGATGACCCCGGGAAAGAGCACCGCGTTCCTGAGCGGGATCAGGATGAGCGCGTCCGCGGGCAGCGGCTTCACGCCGACGCCCGAGCCCGACGCGGGCGCGACGGCTCGCTCCGCCTTGTCGCCGGACAGCACCTCCTGCAGCCTGGGCCAGATGCTCATACGCCCTCCTTCTTCCGTAACATGAGGGTCAGCACCCCGTTGGACAACTCCCTGCGGGCAAGGTTGAGCGCGTGCATCGGCAGGCCGATGCGGCGCTCGAATCTTCCGTACGGGATCTCCAGCCGGTGGATGCACCCTTCCCCTTCGCAGCGTGGAAAATTGCGCAGCGCCGACACGGTGATCGCGTCCGGCTCGACGCCGATCGCGATGGCGTCGGCCGGAACGCCCGGCAGCGCCACCTGGACGCGCAGCTCCTCGCCGTCCTCGACCACGTCCGCGGGCGGCTCCCAGGCGTCGCCCGAGACCTCGAAGAAGCGCCGCTGCAGCCGCTCGGCGCGGTCGATGAGCGCGAGCGCCTCCCCCCACATCCAGCTGGAGAATTCGCGCGATCTCATTGCAGCTACATGGGCGCCCGGACGGGAAAATCAAGCCGGTCGCAGTTTCACGGCGCCGCAGAGGCCCTCTGATACCTTTGGACCCCGGTCACCGCAAGGATGCGCAATTGAGAGGACTCGAGGAACGCCTGCGCTCGCTGCCGCCTTCCGTGCTGCGCGGCCTGCGGCGCGGGATCGAGAAGGAGTCGCTGCGCGTGCAGCCCGACGGCGCGCTCGCGCTCACCCCGCACCCGGCGGCGCTCGGCTCGGCGCTCGCCCATCCGCACATCACCACCGACTTCAGCGAGTCGCAGCTCGAGCTCATCACCGGCGTCCACGCGAGCGCCGACGCCTGCCTGGAGGAGCTCACCCGCATCCACCAGGTGGTGTACCGCGCGATCGGCGGGGAGGTGCTGTGGTGCTCGAGCATGCCGTGCAACCTGCCGGCGGACGACGCGATCCCGATCGGCCGATACGGAGCCTCGAACCTGGGGCGCGCGAAGACCGTGTACCGCATGGGGCTTTCGCACCGCTACGGCCGGCGCATGCAGTGCATCTCGGGCATCCACTACAACTGGTCGCTGCCCGAGGCGGCCTGGGCGGGCCTGCCGTGGTCGGGCGGGCCGAACGAGGCGTATTTCGCGCTCATGCGCAATTTCCGGCGCGACGGGTGGCTGCTCTTCTATCTTTTCGGCGCCTCGCCCGCGGTGTGCCCGAGCTTCGTCGAAGGCCGCGAGCACGGGCTGCGGGCGCTCGCGCCGGGGACGCTGTATCTCCCGCACGCCACCTCGCTTCGCATGGGGCCCCTCGGCTACCAGAGCGAGGCGCAGTCCTCGATCGCGGTGAGCCACAACAGCCTGGAGAGCTACGCCGAGTCGCTGCACGAGGCGCTGGTGCGGCCCTATCCCCCGTACCAGAAATTCGGCCTCCGGCAGGGGGACGAGTACCGCCAGCTCTCGACCAGCCTGCTGCAGATCGAGAACGAGTTCTACGGCAAGATCCGGCCCAAGCGCCGCATCCGCCCGGGCGAGCGGCCGCTGCACGCGCTGCGCGAGCGCGGGGTCGAGTACGTCGAGGTGCGGCTGATGGACCTCGATCCGTTCGAGCCGGTCGGCATCGGCGCGCGCACCATGCGCTTTCTCGACTTGTTCCTGCTCCACTGCCTGCTCGCCGAAGCCCCCCCGGACACGCCCGCCGAGATCGCCGCGATCGCGCGCAACCAGGAGCGCGTCGCGGCGCGCGGGCGCGAGCCGGGGCTGCGGCTGGACCGGGACGGCGAATCGGTCGCGCTATCCGACTGGGGGGCGAAGCTGCTCGCCGAGTGCGGGCCGATCGCGCGGGCGCTCGACGCCGCGCTCGGCGGCGCGGCTTATGGCGAGGCGCTGTCGTGGGCGAAGGCCGCGCTGGCTGATGCGTCGCTCACGCCCTCGGCGCACGTGCTCGCCGAGATGGCGCGCAACCACGGCGACTCCTACACGCGCTTCGCGCTCGCGCATTCGCTGCTTCACCGCGGCCACCTGCACGGCCTCGCGCTCCCGGCCGGGGACGAAGCGCGCTTCGCGCGGCTCGCCGCGGAGTCGCTCGCGCGGCAGCGCGAGATCGAGCAATCGGACACGATGCCCTTCGAGACCTACCGCCAGCACTACCTCTCCGCCGAGCGCCTGCGCGCTTGAGCGCGCGCGGCTCAGCGCCTGCGGTAGCTCGGGCGGCGCACCGGAACGACCGCCGGCCGCTCGTCGCGGTGGCGGAAGCTGATGCGCCCCTTGCTGAGGTCGTAGGGCGAGAGCTCGACGCGCACGCGGTCGCCGGCGAGGATGCGGATGTAGTGCTTGCGCACCTTGCCGCCGGCGTAGGCGAGGATGGAGGCGCCGTTCGAGAGCTCGACGCGGAAGCGCGTGTTGGGGAGCACTTCCTGCACCACGCCGTCTATCTCCAGCAACTCTTCCTTGGCCACTAAGCGTCCCGCTGGGAAATCACGGCGCGGATTATGAACAAAGGCGCGCCGGGGCGCCAGCGTACAATCCCCCGATGGCCTCCACCACCGCGAGCGGATTGATCTTCGAGGATACCGTCGTCGGCACCGGCGCAACCGCGGCCGCCGGGCAGGGCGTGACCGTTCACTACACGGGCTGGCTCACCGACGGCGTCATCCGGGGAAAGAAGTTCGATTCCAGCAAGGACCGCGGCGAACCGTTCAAGTTCGAGCTCGGCCGCGGCCAGGTGATCAAGGGCTGGGACGAGGGCGTCGCCGGGATGAAGATCGGCGGAACTCGCAAGCTCACCATCCCGTCCGCGCTCGGCTACGGCGCGCGCGGCGCGGGCGGCGTCATCCCGCCGAACGCGACGCTGCTGTTCGAGGTGGAGCTGCTCGGGATCGGCTGAGCTCGTCGCGCGCCTGCGCGGCGATCTCGTAGCAGCGAAGCCGCGCGGCGTGGTCGTAGACCTGCGCCGCGACGATCAGCTCGTCGGCGGCGGTCTTCTCGATGAAGGCCTCCAGCCCCGCGCGCACCTCGTCGGGCGTGCCCACCACCGTGCCGGCCACCAACTCCGCGACGAGCGCGCGCTCCATCGGCCCGAGCCGGCTCTCGAAATCGTCCACCGGCGGCGGCAGCGGCCCGGGGCGCCCGAGCCGCAGCGCGATGGTCGATTGCAGCCGCGAGCTCATCAGCCGGCGCGCCTCCTTCCCGGTCTCCGCGGCGAAGACGTTCACGCCCAGCATCGCGTACGGGCGCTCGAGCACTCCTGAAGGCCGAAAGCGCGCGCGGTAGACCTCGAGCGCCTGCATCATCATCGCCGGCGCGAAGTGCGAGGCGAAGGCGTAGGGAAGCCCGAGCGCCGCGGCGAGCTGCGCGCCGTACAGGCTCGAGCCGAGGATCCAGATCGGGACATCGAGCCCCGCGCCGGGCACCGCGCGCACGCGCTGGCCGGGCTCGACGGGCTGGAAATAATGCATCAGCTCCAGCACCTCGTCGGGAAAAGCGTCGGCGGCCTGCGCGTCGTAGCGCAGCGCGCGCGCCGTGAGCTGGTCGGTGCCGGGCGCGCGCCCGAGCGCGAGGTCGATGCGCCCCGGGAAGAGCGATTCGAGCGTGCCGAACTGCTCGGCGATGACGAGCGGCGCGTGGTTGGGGAGCATGATGCCGCCCGCGCCGACGCGGATCGTTTGCGTGCCGCCGGCGACGTGCGCGATCGCGACCGCGGTGGCGGAGCTCGCGATGCCGGGCATGTTGTGGTGCTCGGCGAGCCATACGCGACGGTAGCCCCAGCGCTCGGCGTGGCGCGCGAGGTCGAGCGAGTTCTTGAGCGCCTGCGCGGCGTCGCCGCCTTCGACGATCGGGGCGAGGTCGAGGACCGAGAAGGGGATCATGGGCGCTATTTTGCCTGCCAGCGGCGGGCCTCGAGGGTTTTCGGCATGTAGAGCGGGTGCGCAGGCTCGCCGCCGCCGTTCAGGCGCAGCACGTGAAGCTTCGCACCGGCATCGCGCAGCATCTCCAGCACCGCCGCCGAGCGATCGCGGTGGGCGCCGTGATTTCCCCAGGCGCAGACCACGAGGCCGGCCGAACACGCGGCGCGCAAGATCGCCGAATCGTTACCCCGACCCACCGGCTCGCGCGCCCGCTTCAAGTTCTTCGGATCGGTCGCGCGCCAGGCGAAGAGGTTGGTGACGACGAGCGCGCCGAAGCCCCAGCGCTGGGCGTACAGCCGCGCCCGCGTGCACGACGGGTCGAGCTTCAGCTCGTCAGCGGTGCTCGGGTTGAGCATCAGGAAGTTGGCGATGCGCCCGCGCGCCTCCCAGCGGCGCCAGAGGAGATAGCGCCAGCGGCGGCAGGATGAGAACGTGGCGCCGGAGGCGCTGGCCGCGATGCTCAGGCGGGACGCCGCGCCAACTTGGCGCGGATGCGGCGGAGCGCTTCCGCCGCCGGCACCGTCCTGCCTTCGGCGATCTGCCGGTTGCCCAGCGCGAGGATCCCGAGAAGCGCGAGGGTATCCCGTGTTGTGCTTCGCACCTTCACTTTCGCGCCGCCGTGGCGTCTGTTCACTTTGCGCATCCGTGGGATCGACAATTCAGGCAACTTCAACCTTGAGCTGCTTCAGGTCGGCCTTGGGCACGCGCCGCTTGAGATCGAGCACTTCGATGCCAACAACCTCGTTCTCGGCGTTGAAGTCCAGCACGATGCCGGGCTTCACCTCCTCCGAGTCGACGACCTTCGAGTCGTCTAGGCGAAGGTAAAGCGCGTCGACCTTTTCGTCGTAGTGAATTCTCATGTCTTGCCTCGCTGCCGTCGGTCGAAGTAGGCGGTCACGACCCGCGGCGGATTGAACGACGCATTGTAGACCACCCGCAGAACACGGTCATCGCACTCCGCAATTCGAGCCAGCGCGTGCTTCAGCGCCGGATCAGATCGATCCGTTTCCGTCCGTTCGGGGCTCGACAGGACACGCTCAATCCAGGCAGCGTCGATCTCGCGCTCCGCGATGATCGCGTCGGCGTGTGCAGTGAGCTCGAATCCGGCCGGCGGCACTCAACGCCCAACGCCGGTATGACGCAGCGGTTGACGCGGCCGCCCGGCTCACGACCACATCTTCCGCAGCCTGCCCGCGACATCAACGCTCGCTTTCGCCTGTCGATTCAGTTCCTCTCCCTCGGCCTCTCCGTACGTTACCTGCTCCAGGCACGCCATTACCGCCTCGGTCATGAACCGGCTCCTCGCCCCGTACACGTGCCGGTCGCCCGTGCGCGATTGCTGCGTCACGTAGTACTTGAGCGGAGCGATGAGGTGAAGACTCGTCTTCGCGCGCGTCATCGCCACGTAGAGCAGGCGCCGCTCCTCCTCGACGAGGTCCGGGCGGCCGGTGGCGTGCTCGTTCGGGAAGTTGCCGTCGGCGACGTTGAGGACAAACACCGCGTCCCACTCCTGGCCCTTGGCCGAGTGCACGGTGGAGAGGACGAGGTAGTCCTCGTCGCGGTGCGGCTCGCCCGCGAGGTCGCCGGTCGCCGCGGGCGGGTCGAGCGCGAGCTCGGTGAGGAAGCGCTCGCGCGTCTCGAAGCCGGCGGCGATGCGCTCGAGCTGCTCGAGGTCGCCCGAGCGCACCTCGCCCGCGTCGTGCAGGCGCTCGAGGGCCGGCGCGTACCACTCGCGCGCGCGGCGCACCTGCCCCGGCCAGGGCGTGCGCGGGTCGCCGAGGAAGGCCATCAGCTCCACGAGGCCTTGCGCGGTCCTGAGGCCCGACCAGGCGAACGCCGCGGCTTCGAACTTCTCGAACACCCGCGCCGCGGTGCCCGGCCCGACGCCTTCCTGGAGCTGCAGCGCGCGAAACGCCGCCACGCGGTTTCTCGGGTTGTCCGCCCAGCGCAGCAGCGCGAGCAGGTCCTTCACGTGCGCCGCCTCGAGGAACTTGAGCCCGCCGTACTTCACGTAGGGGATGTTCCGCCGCACGAGCTCGAGCTCCAGCACGTCGGAGTGGTGCGAGCTGCGAAAGAGCACCGCCTGGCGCCTGAGCATCACGCCCGCCTCGCGCGCCTCGAGCACGCGCTCGACTACGTATCGCGCCTGCGCGGCATCGTCGAGGACGGTGACGTATTTGGGTTTCTTGGGTTCGTGGGGTTTTTCCCCTCCTCCCCGAGGAGGGGTGGCGCGCAGCGCCGGGGTGGTGTGCGCCCTCAGCTCTTTGCGATACCCCGTCGCGCTCTCGCCCATCAGCGCATTGGCGGCGTCGAGCACCGCCTGCGTCGATCGGTAGTTCTCCTCCAGCCTTACCACCGCGGCGCCGTACTCGCGCTCGAAGGCGAGGATGTTCTCCACCGTCGCCGCGCGGAACGAGTAGATCGCCTGCGCGTCGTCGCCGACCACCGTCAACCCCTCGCCCGCCGGGCGCAGCGCCTTCAGGATCTCGGCTTGGACGAGGTTCGTGTCCTGGTACTCGTCCACCAGGACGTGCGCGAAGCGCGCGCCGATCTCCCCGGCGAGCGCGGTGTCCTGCATCATCGCGTGCCAGTAGAGGAGCAGGTCGTCGTAGTCGAGCGCCTGGCTCGCGAGCTTGCGCTCGACGTAGGCGGCGAAGAGCCGCTTCAATGCGGCCTCCCATTCGGCGCACCACGGGAACGCGGCCTCGAGCGTTGCGGCGAGCGGCGCCTGCGTGCTCACGCGGTGCGAGTAGATCGCGAGGCAGGTGTCCTTGCGGGGGAATCGCTTTTCCGTTTTCGACAGCCCCAGCTCGTGGCGCACCACGTCCATCAGGTCGGCCGCGTCGCCGCGGTCTAGCACCGAGAACGAGGGCTCGAGCCCGACGCGCGTCGCGTGGCGGCGGATGAGGCGGTTGGCGATCGAGTGGAACGTGCCCGACCAGGGGAGGCGGATGGCGGATATTTGCTCCCCTCTCCCGCTTGCGGGAGAGGGGCCGGGGGTGAGGGCCTCGCCGACGATCCTCTGCGCGCGGCGCGTCATCTCCGCCGCCGCGCGGCGGGTGAAGGTGAGAAGGAGGATCGCTTCCGGCGCAACGCCCTCGAGGACCAGGTGCGCGACGCGGTGCGCGAGGGTGCTGGTCTTGCCAGTGCCGGCGCCGGCGATGATGAGAAGCGGTCGGCCGGGGAAGCGGGCAGCTTCGCGCTGCCTTTCGTTCAGCCTGTCGAATGCCTCGATCGCCCCCACGGAGGGCGACTATAGGCCAAGGCTGGACGTTTATCCAGTATCACGGCTTTTCGGTTTCGCGGTCTAATACCCACCCGTGCCCCTCCTCACCCTCGCCGACGCGCAGCTTTCCTACGGCGAGCTGCCGCTCCTCGACCGCGCCTCCTTCGTCATGGAAGCGGGCGAGCGCATCGGCCTCATCGGCAGGAACGGCACCGGCAAGTCCTCGCTCCTCGGCGCCATCGCCGGCACGCTCGAGCTGGACGACGGCGAGCTGAGGAGGAACGAGGGCCTGCGCGTCGCGCTGGTGGAGCAGGAGCCGCGGCTCCCGCACGCGCCCACCGTGCGCGCGAGCCTCCTGCTGCGCGGGCACATTCCTTCCATCCACGACGAGCGCGAGCGCTGGCAGGCGGAGGCGCGGCTCACCGAGTTCCTGCACCGCTTCGGCCTGGACGAAAGCCTTTCCCCGGATGCGGCTTCCGGCGGCGAGGCGAAGCGCGCCGCGCTCGCGCTCGCATTCGCCCTTCAGCCCGACCTGCTGCTGCTCGACGAGCCCACCAACCACCTCGACATCTCCGGCATCGAGCAGCTCGAGGCGCTGGTGCTGCGCCAGCCCGCGGCCATCGTGGTCACGCACGACCGCGCTTTCCTGGATCGCGTCTGCACGCGCATCCTCGAGCTCGACCGGGGGATGCTGCGCTCCTACCCGGGCAACTACTCTTCCTACGAGCGCGTGAAGGCGGGCGAGCTCGCCGCGGAAGTCGTGGCGCAGCGCAAGTTCGACCGCTTCTGGGCGCAGGAGGAAGCCTGGATCAGGAAGGGGATCGAGGCGCGGCGCACGAGGAACGAAGGCCGCGTGACGCGGCTCGAGCGCCTGCGCGAGGAGCGCGCCGCGCGGCGCGAGCGCCTGGGGAGCGTGAAGCTGACGCTGGGCGCCGGGCTGCGCTCGGGGAAGCTGGTGGCCGAGCTGACCGGCGTCTCGAAGAGCTACGCTGGCCGGCCCATCGTGAAGGACCTCGACCTCCTCGTCAGCCGAGGCGACCGCATGGGCCTCGTCGGCGCCAACGGCGCGGGCAAGACCACGCTCCTCAAGCTCATCCTCGGCACCCTCGCGCCGGACGCGGGGCGCGTGCGCCTGGGGGCCAATGTCGTGCCCGCCTACTTCGACCAGATGCGCGAAGCCCTGGACCCGGAGAAGACCGTCGCCGAGACCATCAGCCCGGGGTCGGACTGGGTGGAATTGGCCGGCGGCAGGAAGCACGTCATGAGCTACCTCGGCGACTTCCTCTTCCCGCCGCGGCGCGCCCAGTCGACGGTGCGCATGCTCTCCGGCGGGGAAAGGAACCGGCTGCTCCTCGCGCGCCTCTTCGCGCGGCCCGCGAACGTGCTGGTGCTGGACGAGCCGACGAACGACCTCGACATCGAGTCGCTCGAGCTGCTTGAGGCGGCGCTGCAGGATTACGAGGGGACCTTGCTGCTGGTGAGCCATGACCGCTCGTTCCTCGACAACGTCGTGACCCAGACGCTCGCGCCGGAAGGCGGCGGGGCGTGGAAGGAATACGTGGGCGGGTACACCGACTACATCCGGCAATCCCCTCCTCTGCGAGGAGGGGTGGCGCGCAGCGCCGGGGTGGTGGGGGTGGCGAGCGACGCGAGCCGGGGTGGTGAGCGGAAACGGACGAAGCTCAGTTACAAAGAAACCCGCGAGCTCGAATCCCTGCCGAAGGAGATCGAGTCGCTCGAAGCCGAGCAGCAGGCCCTGGTCGCGAAGATGCATGCGCCGGAGTACTACCGGCAACCACCGGACGCGATGCGCGCCGATCAGAAGCGCAACGGCGAGATCGACGCGCTGCTGATGCAGAAACTGGAGCGCTGGGAGGCGCTGGAGGCGAAGGCGAAGGCCGCCGCGTCCTAGCGCAGCCGCAGCGTGCGCGCGCGCCAGCCCGCCGCGCCCGCGACCACGCCGCACGCCGCGGCGATGGTGAAGGCCAGCGCGTAGCTCCCCGTCGCGTCGTACAGGACCCCGGCGAGCCACGGCCCGAGCGCGCTCCCCGCCGCGCTTCCCATCAGGCCCACGCCGACGATGGCGCCGAAGTGCGGCCCGCTGAAGCGGTCGGCCACCATCGCCGGGATGAGCGAGGCGGTGACGGAATAGCCGACGCCGAGGAGCACCGCGTAGCCGTAGGCGCCCCAGCGCGTGGGCGCGGCGCCGAGCGCGAGCAGCACGAAGGCGCTCGCCGCCAGGAGCGCGATCCCGGCGACGAACACCAGCTCGCGCTCTACGCGGTCCGAGAGCCAGCCGCCGCCGGTCTTGCCGGCGATGCTCGCCGCGCCCACCACGCCGACCACCGAGGCGGCGACGATCGCCGCGAGGCCGTGGTCGACGAGGTACGCCACCTGGTGCACGTGCAGCGTCTGCGAGGACATGTTGCCGAAGAAGAACGCGGCCATCAGCAGCCAGAAGGGCTGCGTGCGCATCGCCTCGCCAAGCGTCATCGCGTGCGAGGCGGGTTTAGGGACAGACCCCGGTTTTGCCTGGTTCTGCTTTATTGGGGTCTGTCCCTGATTTTGACTTTGCCTGAGCGGCGCGCGCATCAGCCACAGCGACGCGGGCACGATCCACAGCACGCTGATCGCGCCGAGCACCCGGAACGCCGTGCGCCAGCCGAAGGCGTCGATGAGGAGCTGCGCGAGCGGCACCACCAGCAGCATCCCCACGCCGACTCCCGAGCTGACGATGCCGATCGAGAGACCCAGGCGGTGCTGGAACTCGCGCTGCACGTACACCAGCGCCGGGACCCAGCCGGCGGCGGCCACCGCGAGCGCGGTGGCGACGCCGAAGCCGAGATAGAGCTGCGCGGGCGTCGCGATGAAGCTGTCGGCGAAGAGCGCGAGCCCCATCGCCGCCCCGCCCGCCGCCATCACGCGCAGCGGCCCGGCGCGCATGCAGAGCGCCCCGATCAGCGGGTTCACTGCGCCGTGCACCAGCGTGAAGACGGAGAAGGCGCCGGCGAGCACCGAGCGGCTCCAGCCGAACTCGGCGAGCAGCGCCACCAGGATGACGCTGTAGGAGTACCAGATGCCGTAGGCGAGCGCGAGCGTGAGCGCGATCACGCCCAGGGCGGCGGGGCGTCGTCGGGCGCTCAAAGGAGAAGCTACGCCCGTGCCTCGAATTGCCCGCGCATCACGCTGCCTTGCGCTGCTCCTCCTGCTTGATCAGCGATTCCGCCGGAATTCCGAGCTCGCGATGCAAGCGCCAGATCATCTTGAGCGTGAGGGGACGTTTGCGGTTGAGAACTTCATAAACGCGATTGAGCTGGCCGATCAACGGCACGAGATCCTTCGGGCTCAAACCCGACTGCGCCATCCGGAACTTGATCGCCTCCACCGCGTCGGGCAGATCCATTGGAAAATGCTTCCTCTCGTATGCCTCGACGAGAGTGACCAGCACGTCCAGCCGCTCGCCTTGCGGCGTGCCGGCTTCGGCGTCCATCAGGCCTTCGATCTCTCTTAGAGCGGCGCGGTGGTCGGCCTTCGTCCTGATCGGCTTGATTTCCATTTTCCTCTCCATCACACCGTTTGCGCGTCGATCCGATCGTACTGGGTCTGAAGCCCGTAGTCCCGGACGTCGTTCAGCGCTTCAGCTCGCCGCTCTCGAGCAGCCGCTTCAGGTCGTCGGCGCCGCCGACCAGCACGCCCTTCACGAACACCATCGGGAACGTCGGCCAGCCGGTCCACATCTTGAGCGCGAGGCGCGGCCGCCACTCGCCGAGGTAGCTGCCGTACTCGAGATACTTGTGCGCGAGGCCCGCGTCATCGAGGAGCTTGCGCGCCTTCCTCGGGAACGGGTTCTGGCGCATGCCGACGACCACGATGTCGTTCGCCGCGATCGCGGCCTGCACTTCCTTCACGACCTCGGCCCTGTAGCCGGCGACCTTTTCCCGCACCGCGGGATGGATGCGCTCCTCGTTCAGGACCTGCCGCGGCATCAGGCGCGCTCCACCGCGCGCAACACGGCTTGCGGCTCCTTCGCGATCACGTTGAGGAGCACGAGTGCCGTGCCGCGCGGTTTCCGGTCGCCGCGCTCCCAGTGGCGCAGCGCCCCCAGGCTGATGGCGAAGGTCGCGGCAAACTGCTCCTGCGTGAGCCCGGTCCGCTCGCGCACCGCCTTCACGTTGACTTGCGGCGGGATGTGCAGCCTGAGACCGCCGACACGCTTGCCCTTCTGGTGCCGGATCGCCTGCTGCAATCCCCGCTTGATGCCTGCAAACGCCTTGTTCATCGCGCTTTCTCCAAGATCGCCTTGAGTATTCGGACCAGTCCCGCCAGATCGTTGCGCTCGGCCTTGCTCAAATTGGACCTTTCGTTCTTGCCGAACACCGTCAACAGGTAAAGCGGCATGGCGTCGCTGTGAAAGTAGTAGATCACGCGCACCCCGCCGCTCTTGCCTCGCCCGCCGCGCGCCCAGTGCAGCTTGCGCACGCCGCCGGTGCCCTGCATCAAGTCGCCGGCTTTCGGAATTGCGGCGAGGTGCTCCACCACCTCCATGCGCTCCGCCGCCGACAGAAGCCTTTCCGCACAGCGGATGTACTCCGGCGTCTCGGCGACGGTGATCAGCACGGGCAGTCTAATCCAATGGCTTAGTCTGGTCCAGCCGCAGCGAAATCGTTCTGCTTCTTCCAACGCGGACCCGGCCCGCCGGTTGACTACACTCGCTTTTCGAGGCCTCCGGTCGTGGTATGATTTCTTCACACCGTCTTCAGGAGCCCCCGTGGCTGCCGCCGTGAAGAAAACCATCTCGCTGCCCGCCGAGCTGGCGCGTGAGGCCGAGGCCATCGCCAAGGCCGAAGGCAAGACCCTGAGCGCCGTCGTCCAGGACGCGCTGCGCCAGGCGCGCCTCGGCCGGCGCGTGCAGGAGCTGCGCGGCATCCAGGGCTACTGGAGCCGCAAGGCGCGCGACCAGGGCATCCTCAGCGAGCAGGACCTCGAGCGCTACCTGCGCTCTTGAGGGTCGTCTTCGACACCAACGTCCTGGTCGCGGCGCTGGTGTTCCCGGGCGGGCAGGGCGAGGCGGCCCTGCGGCGCATCATCGAGGAGCGCGACGAGCTCGTGCTTTCCAGGCCGATCCTCGACGAGCTGCTCGGCGTGCTCGCGCGCAAATTCTCGCGCGATGCCGAAGAGCTGGCGCACGTCGCGGTGTTTCTCGGCGAGCTGGCCATCACCGTAAGACCTGGCCGCCGGCTGAAGGTCCTGAAAGACGACCCGGACAATCGCGTTCTCGAGTGCGCCGTCGCCGGGCGCGCACATGCCATCGTCACCGGCGACCGCGCCCTGCTCGCCCTCGGCGAGTTTCGCGGCGTGCGCGTGGTGAGCCTGCGCGACTACCTCGGGGTTTAGGGACTGTCCCCGGCTTTGGGTATGCCAGCGATCGATCTTAGCCGCTGGAGGACGACGGGAACGCGGGTCGCCGGGCTCCCTTCCATCACGAGGTCCGGCAGCGCGTTGAGAAAACCTTCATCGGCGAGAAGTCGGGCAAAGACAGCGCGGACGTAGCGGCGTACATCGGGGTCGGCGTGCATGATCTCACTTACGATCTCCGGCCGCCCGTCCACGACCGTAAGGACGTCCTCCAGGTCATGGCTCTCGAGATAGTCCCCGCGACCGCGATCTTCGAACGCCTCGAGTTTCGTGCCGAGAAAGCAGGCCGGGGTGACGAGGCGGATGGCCGGCCCGCCCGGCAGCTGCACGCTGACCGCCGTGCGCAACGCAGTCTCGTACCAGCGGTTGGCGAAACCGAGCACCTCTCCCTTCGCCGGCATGAGGTCCAGCTTCATCCCGCCAAGGCTCCAGCGGTACGGCGGCTCGCCTTCGGCGAGCGTCTGCGAAAAACCCCGCGCCCGCAACGCTTCTCCGAGGCGCAGGTACTCCACTTTGGACGCAATGGCCACGACGGCATCCACGTCCTGCGTCGCCCGCACCGGCGCCGCGGCCGGGTCGGTGATGAGTAGCGCCGTCGCGCAGCCGCCGACGAACACCAGGCGCTCGCGCAAATCCCCGAGCGCCTCGGCCATGCGCACGAGCAGCTCGGTATTCGGATCGCTCACGCTTTCACAGGCGCCGCTAGGCGCGCCTGAATCTCTTTCGCCGCGAGATTGCGCTCGCGCGCGCGCCCGTCGCGGATCGCGTCCACCAGCGCGAGCAACTCGTAGAGCTTGCGGTCGCGCGCCGCCGCTGCGGGCACCGACGGATAGAGCGGCGCGAAGCTGTAGCCGCGCACCGAGCCCTGCGCATACGGCCACACCGGCGGCGGCTCGTTCGGCTGCACGATCACTTTGTCGAGCGGCGGCGCGGCGTACGCGGTCGGCATGCCTCGCGTCAGCTCGCCGCGCTCGGGCGGATACGCATAGCGCACCCCGTGAATCAGGAACTCCGCGAGCGCGGGCAGCACCGGCCGCCCGCCCACGGTGCTCGCATCGCTCATCAGCCGCGCCGCCACCGCCCGCCGCACCCCTGCGTGCACCTCGGACTGGCTGATCGAAAGCTCCACGGCCAGGTGCTGATAGGTCCACGGCTGCGGACCTAGGGCGACCAGCTTGAGCAGAACCACGACATCCTGAGGCTTGAGAATCATGCACTTATGCTATTCGCGAATCGCGAATAGCGCAACCCCCCGCACCGCAAGCAGAACTGCTCCGGCACCGCGCCCGCCTGAAGGAAAACGTCGGGGGTTGCGTACAAGCCCCGACGTTTTAAAACCGCGCGTGGGTTGGGTTCAGCGCTTTTGCCGCGCGAGGAGGCGGTCGAGCTGGTCGGCGAAGCGCTTGCGGTCCGTGTGGTCGAGCGCTGCGGGGCCGCCGGTGCGCTCCCCCGTGCCGCGCAGCTCGTCCAGGTAGTTGCGCAGCGCGAGGCGCTCCTGGATGTTCTCCGGGGAATAGAGCTCGCCGCGCGGGTTGAGCGCGTGGCCGCCCTTGGCGATCACGTCGGCGGCGAGCGGGATGTCCGCGGTGACGACCAGGTCGCCGGGCGCGAGCTCGCGCACGATGTGGCTGTCCGCGACGTCGATGCCGCGCGGCACCTGGAGGGCGCGGATGTACGGCGAGGGCGGCGCGCGCAAGAGCTTGTTCGCCACCAGCGTCATGGGGATCTTGCGGCGCTCCGCGGCGCGGTAGAGGATGTCCTTGATGGGCGCGGGGCAGGCGTCGGCGTCGATCCAGATGTGCATGAATTAGAAGATGCATTATGCAGACAAGCCCCGGGGGTCAAGGCCGTGGAACTCGCGCTGCACGTACCCCAGCGTGAACACCGAGAACGCCCCACCAGCACCAAGCGGCTCCAGCCGAACTCGGCGAGCAGTGCCACCACGATGACGCTGTAGGAGTACCAGATGCCGTAGGCGAGCGCGAGCGCGAGCGTGAGCGCGATCACGCCCAGGGCGGCGGGGCGTTTCATGACGCGGGGGATTGTGGCGGAGCTGTTCGTGCGCATGCACGAACCGCACTTCTACCGGCGGTCACTGGATGTCCTGCGCGCTAATTAGCAGCGCGGCGAGCAAATCGAGCAGTTGCTGATCGAGAAGCTGGAGCGGTGGGAGGACCTGGAGGCGAAGGTCAAGCGGCGAGCGGAGAAGCAGGTAGACAAGTAGCAGCGTAGTCTTACCGCGTACCACCTCGGACCGCGTTTCGAAATCTGTCGTACCGAATTTCCAACAACTCCTTACCTGGCCGAAGACCTATTTTGTTCGGCAGCAATATCTTGGACTGGTGCAGAGCCTGAATAGCGTGTACGAGCGTAGGCCCATCCCGCTCGTTCAGTACGTCCGGACGGACCTCGATCACGAAATCTGGCCGCACGCCGATGAAATAGCGATCAAACGCTGCATGGTGAAGACTACACAACGACAGACCATTTCTTACGATTGGCTCTCCGCCTGGCTCCGTATCCGGAATGATATGGGCTGCATCGAGAAGCTCCTCGTGTCGAAGACGACAAAAAGCGCATTGCCGATGGTAGGCATCCAGAACTCGTTCGCGAAACGAGCGTTGATGCAACCGAACACGAACCGCTGCAGTAATGTAGGCGCGTCGTGCGGTTTCTACATCAGAGCGTGCCTTGTCTGACTTTCGCTGGATCTCCTGTAACCCTAGATGCGTTGCATCATCGACAGCGACCAAAAACACCAAGTTCTGAGGATCATCCCCGACAACAAAGACCGGCCACGTCGCCAAGTACTTCCCCGGAACTACCCCATGTAAATACACGAGAGGTAGACGACGCTCCATTGCGAATCGCAATCCGCGGTTGTCGGCGTGGTTTGGATCCTTGCCCCGATATCGATATCGAAGCAGATCGTCTGGCCCGAACGAGTCGTCATACGGCCCATGCGGAGCTGTCGTAATTGAAAGGGGGACTTCCCTCAATACCTGTGGCTTGAAGATCCCTTGAGGGCCGACTAGCGGGATTCTTACGCCACCAAGGAGAAAACCTTGAGCCAAAACTGGGCGCGGAAGTACATCCCCATGTCTCGCTATTTGCTCCTCCAACCAACCAAATGCGGCCGCTCTTACGCGTGCGTCGTGAGCTCTGTCAAACACGTTCGCGCCCACTGTCAGCCGATGTCACGCGCGATACACCTTTTGGTTGTGCCATTCCAAGAACTCCGACGCCGGCCGATATCCGGATTCCGGCGGTAGGCGAATCGCTTTGCCGTGAAGAGGGTAATACGAATGTCCATTGTGGAATTCATGCTTGAGCCGAGAGCTGACTTCCAGAGTCAAGTCCCTCGTTACAGTGAGGTAGCCCTTGTCGAACAAACGGTGAAGATCCGCTCGAAATAGGAGACCATTTCTGACGTCATGCGGCCCCTGGTCCGCGTATGGGCGAATATGTGCCGCCTCTAGTGCGGGAAGCGAATGTTCGTCCGTTACGACACATGCGCGCCTGTATGCTTCGATAACGGCAATGCGGAATGTCGCCTGCCCGAGCCGAGGTTCAATGAGAACTGACGTTCCATATCTCGCTTGTGGCTCGGCGACGAGATCAGCCATCTTCTCTTTGCTCGTGGCCTCGGCAGACGCTATGCATGCATCCCATATTCGCTTCCCTTCACCCTGAGACAGCTCGTATCGCTCAGAACTCTGAGTACGCGGGTGCCAGTCGCTGGGCTGAGGAATCCACCTCTCGGGAGCGAAAAATACTGGTTTCACAAGCTGGATGCATCCGATCTCATCCGCGTTCTGGCCGCTCACATACCGGATGCGCTCCCGTATTCGCAGGATGCGTGATTGCATTTCGGACTCTGAGGCACACCCATTGCCGATTCCGAAGCAGTCCCAAGCGAGCCAGGCCGGGAGGCGAGAAAACTGGGCGAAGAAGGCGAACCCGCAGACAGCGTTGTGCGGCGCTCGAAGCTTAAAAAGAAATGGCGAAAAACGATCAGCTCGAAATTCCCTGCGCGCCGATGGTGTCCAAAAGTTCACCTCCTCCAGCTCCGGGTGCTGAGCCAGGAATTGGTACCACCCTTCGTCAGTGATCGCGATCGTTCCAATCACAGTGGGGAACGAGCTCGAGCGTCCAGTCCAGAGGCCCCAAGCGAAGAGAGAAGGTGCTCTCTTGTTTCAGGATCGGGAATCCAGACATAGACGCCACGAAGTGCCCGCGTAAGTAGAATTCGATACGCCTGAGCCGTCTTTCTACGAACCTCCAACGTAGCCGGTCCCGCACCTCCGGATTGCCGCTCTTTCCGAGCCCGTGCGAGCAATTGCGCTACGCCAGTTTCTTGCACAGCGTCGAGGTTGAGCTTCCAGTGTCCTTCACGCCAGACAAGATCATTCAGCCAGAGAACGCCCAGGTAGTCGTAGTCGAATCCTCGAACAACATACGGACAACCGACTTCGCAGAGCGGGTCGTTCGCCATCTTGCTGCCCTCGGACGCCTGTATAAATAATGTGTAGTCACTCCCAGGGGCGTAGTTCCAAATACGTGACCAAGTTCGCTGCTCTCCCTGGACGGCGTACCGTTCATTGAAATCGCGCAGTTCCGCAGGAAGGGCATGAGGGTTGGCTTTGTCCCTAGTTACCCATTTTCGCGAAAACGACGACACAAGTCGTACGCCTTTTCGGGCCGCATGATGCCTGCGCAGTGCTGCTTCCATCTCTTCCGGATCACCGACCACATGAAATTCGAAAGGTGTCCGGAACCGCGGAGCGTTTGCAGCAGCTACTGAATCTGAATCTTGAACACGATACGTCGCCGCTGGCTGCGCAGCGCGGTGAATCGATACAACAGACCCTCCTTCTTCGATCTCAACTCGCCATGAACCGGCTCTGGCGCTATTGCGAGATGCCGGCTCACCTCGCAGCAAACTCTCAATCCATTCAACGTATTCAGGCGATCCCCCGCATCGAAACTGCGCACCACTCAAGTCAAGCTCGACCACTTCCCCGACATTCAGCTCCTGTGCCCATGCGCGGAGCTCATCGAGGCTCGTGTTCTCTCGATCTCGGAAGCCCTGCTCCGGATCAATGAACATTAGAGTAAGGATCGAACAGCGAATGATCTGGTAGGCCTGTGGTCCGAGAGTGGGCGCGAACCCGAATTGCCCTCTTCCCTCGGGGCGTTCCGGATTAATCAGCGCATGTGCCTCGTCGACAATAGTGACGAGATTGTGGTTGTCCGACGCGCCATCCTGGAATTTCTCGCCGAGGCTGGTCAGACTTCGCAAGTTCTCGCGCCATTTGAGCGGATCCGCGAGAAACATGTCGCCGTGCTTCTTACGCAGTACACCAAGCTTATGCGTCGTGATGGGGTAGTAGCCATTTGCTCCCCGCACGATGCCCCGACCGACGGGAAGCCCCGCAACCTTGGAGAACAGTTCGGCCCAGTTGCTGTTTTGGCTCGAGGAGGTTGTCGTGAACACTACGTTTCCCTCGGGCAGCCGCTCATCGGTAACTAACGTGGCCCAGAGCCTCGCCGCGACCGCGGACTTCCCTGAACCCGGAGGACCTTTCACGATTATTAGTTTCTTCCGGACAGCGCCCTCTTCATATTTCTTCACCACCTCTTCGGCAGTCGCCCTACATAGGGCGAACGCTCGCCTCTGATCGTCCAGCAACTCGAAGTACGAGGACTTCGGATCGAGAATTTGCTTGCCTATTTGCGCGAGAAATCCGCGGTCTTGCCGGTAGGTGCCCCTTTCGAAGTCTCGCGCGAATTGGTCATCAGGATCCACAATTCGAGCCACGAGGAATTCCGGTAGGCGTTTCTGTACATCGTTCGCGGCCATCGTAAAGACGGGGTACTGGATCGTGAGCACTCGATTAGGTTCGAGCACATACGGTTCTGTAACGTAGTCGCGTGTGAGCAATACGCATCCGGCGACATCGGCAGCATGCGCATCGATTGCCGAATGGAACCTCTTGCAATACTCCGTGTAGCCTCGTACTTGCTCCGAAGGGTGGAGCCATTGGGCACCGTCGCGCTCAACCAATCCCTCGGCTCGTCCAGGCCGATCCCCGCGGGTGTCCCAGTCTTTCATCTCGACAATCACCGCGCACGGACGGCCCTGGTTTCGCCCAAGGATCACTGCGTCGCACCAATATGAGGCAGCAGGCAGCGGGTATTCCAGCGAAAGGGAACCTGCGCCCTGAAAGTAGAGATGGAGCGATTGGAGCTGCTGGGATGAAAGCGCGACGGCAAAGCGCGGAAGTGATGCCTTCCACGCTCTTTGTTCGTTCGCTCCCACGGCTCGACCAGTCGTGCGCGTCAGGTCGGACACGAGATCACCGAGATCCGCCCTAACGCGGTCTCGAAATTCAGCTACCGTCAGTAGCACTCCCCTCCCTGGTGCGCAAACCTGAGGTTTTTCGATGATCCTACCGGGAATCGACGGGTTTGAGGGACCTGCTGAAAATAGTGAGACTTGTGGGCTTAAAGCGGCTTCCCGCGTGCAGCCGCGCCGACACGCTCACCGCCACGCCCGAGACCATGCTGACCTCCGAAAATCTGCTCCCGGCCTCGTAGTAGCGGTGGCCGACGGTGATAACCACGCCGTTGGGACCCCACGATGGCGTAGGTGCGCGTGAGCCGCTCGGTTTCGCGCGCGGCGCCGGGGTTGGCGCGCGCAAGGCGCACCCGGGCCTTCTTGTCGAAGAACAGGATCTCGCGGCCGCCCTGGTGCAGGTGCCGCACGCGGCTGAAGTCGAGGTAAGGGAGGTGCAGTGTGCCGGGGTAGTGGCTCAAGACGTGAGCCTGAGGACCTTTACTCGACGTGCGAAACCTGCACGCCGGAACGGCGCCGCCCCGAGCGCCGCGGCGCGATGCGGATCTCGACGTCCTTGCCGAGGCGGGTAAGAAAGTCCATGAGGCGCTCGGCCGAGAAGCGGTTGAGGCGATAGCGCACCAGGTCGGACACGTGCGGCTGGCGAATGCCGAGGAGCCGGGCCGCGCGGTCCTGCGCGAGGCCGCGCGCCTTCAGCACGCGATTCACTTCCATCGCCAGCTCTACTTTGAGGGTGCGTTCGCGGGCGTCCGAATAGCCGAGGTCGGCAAACACGTTGCCGCTTCCTGCTTCGACCTCAGTCCGTTTCCTTGCCATAGCGCGCCTCGTAGTCTCGCCTCGCCGCCTTCAGCCGCTCCTCGACCAGCTCGACGTCGGGTCGTGCCGTGCGCACCCCCGACGGCGATTTCTTGTGAAAAGCATGCAGCACGTAAATCGCCTTCCGGAACCGGACCGCATACACCGCCCGGAAAGTGCCCGACGTATCGTCCTCGACGATCTCCGACACGCCCGGCCCCAGGCCTTTCCAGGGCTTGGCGGAGGGCGGATGCCCGCCGAGCTGCACGACACCCAGTGCGTACCCGATGTTGTCGACCACCCTTTCCGGAAACCCGAGCAGATCGCGCTTCGACGAGCCGACCCAGTGAAGCGGCTTCTCGCTCTTCGAAGGTCGAGGGCGCATGGAAATTATACCTAAAGCGGTATGCGGATTGCCGGAAGCTTCCCGGATCAACGATCCGCCGGGCGCGGCGTTGACCGGGAACCCAACCCCCCTCACGGCCCCCTTGTCAGGGGGCCAAAGCAAAAACATTCGCTATTCCGGACATTTACGCGTAGAGTGCGCCCTCGCAGTTAGCTCCGCCCGCCCTCTCGCAGTCCTTAATCGAAGTTTCCCGCAGCTCGGAAAGTTTCCTTCGGTCTGGCTCGGTTTCAGGTCGGCGCCAACCAAGGAACCGCCATGAGCTTCTCGTCGCTCGGTCTCGATCCATCCCTTCTGGAGAACCTCGCCCGCCTGGGCTACACCGCCCCGACGCCGGTGCAGCGCGAAGCGATCCCCGCCGTCATCACAGGCGCAGACCTGCTGGTTTCCTCCCAGACCGGAAGCGGCAAGACCGCCGCCTTCGTCCTCCCGGGCCTGCAGCGCCTGCGCACGCCGCCGAGCCTCCCGGGCAAAGGTCCGCGGATGCTGGTGCTCGCGCCCACGCGCGAGCTGGCGATGCAGGTGCAGAAGGCGACCCACGGCTACTGCAGCGGGCAGAAGCTCCTCACCGCGCTGCTGGTGGGCGGGATGCCGTACGGCCTGCAGCTCGCCCAGCTCAGGAAACCGGTGGACATCGCGATCGCCACGCCCGGCCGCCTCAAGGACCACCTGGACCGCGGCAGCGTGGATCTCGCGCGCGTGGAGCTGCTGGTGCTGGACGAGGCCGACCGGATGCTCGACATGGGCTTCCAGGAGGAAATCGACTCGATCGTCGCGCGCGTGCCGAGGAACCGCCAGACGCTGCTCTTCTCGGCGACGCTCGCCGGCGTGGTCGGCCGGCTCGCAGCCCGCGTGACGCGCAGCCCGAAGCGGATCGAGATCACGCGCAGGGAAGAACCCAAGCCCGACATCACGCAGCACGCCCTCATCGCCGACAACGAGGCGCACAAGGGCCGCATGCTCGATGTCCTGCTGCGCGAGGCCGAGGTCGAGCAGGCGCTCGTCTTCACCGCCATGAAGCGCACGGCGGCCGAGCTCACGCTCTCGCTCCTCGGCAAGGGCTTCACCGCGGGCGCGCTGCACGGCGACATGCAGCAGAAGGAGCGCACCCGCACGCTCAACCGCCTGCGCGACGGCAGCATGCGCGTGCTGGTGGCGACCGACGTCGCCGCGCGCGGCATCGACGTGCCGGGGATCAACCTGGTGGTGAACTACGACGCGCCGCGCATGGCCGAGGACTACGTGCACCGCATCGGGCGCACCGGCCGCGCCGGCCGCGCCGGGATCGCGGTGACCTTCCTCGGCCACGCCGACCGCAACCTCGTGCGCCAGATCGAGCGCTTCACCGGCAACAAGGTGAGCCTGATGGTGATGCCGGGGCTGGAGTCGCGGCGGCAGCGGCAATCCGGCGGGTAACCCCCGCTCGCGAAAACCGCTCGCTTCCCCCCCTTGTCAGGGGGACGAAACATCACCAACGGGAGGCACCGTCAGCAGCGCTTCCACCTCCGCAAGCAGGGCCGGAAGCTGGTGCTCGACGATCCGCCACACGCGGTCGTGCTTCAACAGGCTGTAGCCGTGAATGAGGACATTGCGGAATCCGATGATCTGCTTGAAGTCGGTGATTTTCGTTGCCGTTTCGTGATCGCACTCGTCCAGCCGGCGCAGTGCTTCGCCGATGATCTCGAAGCATCTTTCCACCGCAAGGCGCAGAAGCTTGTCCCGGAGGTAGTCGTCGAGAGTCCGAGCGGCAGTTGCCTGGAGTACTGTTTGCCCCGCTTCCCGGATGTCTTCGAGATACTTGGCCGACTCAAGCTGCATACAGCAGCCGGCGGCTCTTGTTCACCGATTCAAGGAAATAGCGGTTCGAAGATGCGCCGGCTTCCACCAGATCGACCGGGCGCGCAAACAGCGCCTCGAGCGCTTCCTTGAGGCCGAAATACTGTTCCAGCGGCTTGAGGGGCCGCGCGCCGTCGAACTCCACCAGGAAGTCGAGGTCGCTGCGGGCCGCGTCGAAGGCCCCGCTCGCCGCGGAGCCGAACAGCTCCAGCGTGCGCACGCCGAAGCGCGCGCAGATATCGGCGATCTCGGCGCGGTGCGAGTCGATCAGGGCCGGCAGTGCCGATGCGATTGGCGCGCTCACGCAGCGATTCTACCGCCGCCGCAGGCTTCGCCTGGTTCGCTGCTCGCTGGAATCCGGCTCTGACACCGATTTCCTGGAGCTCGATTTCACCGACGGGCTCGCTCGCCCGAAAATCGGGGTCTGACCCCATTAGGCCTGCCACACCGCATACCCCTCTTCCTGCAACGCGATCGCGAGCTCGACCTCCATGTCGCGCGCGGCCTGGTAGGGCATCGGGTTGGCGTAGGCGTAGAGCCTGGGGAGGAGGCGCAAGCCGAAGCGCTGCACGTAGCGACGTTCGTGTCGAGGACGACGCGCACGCCTCAGGTCATCGCGCGCGGCGCCGGCCTTCCTTGCGGACCGCGCGCACGGCCTTGTCGATCTCGGCCTCGAGGTCCCTGGCGGAAACGTCCTGGTTGCGATCCTTGAGCGACTGCACCCGGCGGTCGAACATGCGCCAGCGCACGGCATCCTCGACGAACTTGGAGAGATCGCCCTTTTTCATGCCCTGCGCACCGAGCAAGGTGCGCAGCGACAGGTCGGTTTCCTTCGAAACCTTGATGGTCCAGCGGATGGCCTCGGACATGGACAAGCACCTGTGTGGATAGACGCCTAAGCGCACAGCCTAGCATAGCCCGCTGAGCGGCATCTCGTGCGCCAGATCGAGCGCTTCACCGGCAACAAGGTGAGCCTGATGGTGATGCCGGGGCTGGAGCCGCGCAGCCTGCGGCCCACGGCCCGAGGCGGCGCACGCTGAAGCCGATACCTGCGGGCTCTGCCTAGGCAGCGAGCTTGAGCGGAGCGATTTTCGGGCGCCGCCGCTTCGAGGCCCGCCAGAGATCGTGAGCCGCCTGCATGCGCAGCCACGATTCGGCCGATCCGCCCAGCGCGGCAGCGAGCCGGATCGCCATTTCGGCGCTGACGGCAGCGCGGCCGTTGACCACCCGCGACAGCGCGACTCGCGAGACACCCAGCCTGCGGGCGAATTCGGTGACGCTGAGCTCGGCGAGAACCGTGTCGCGCAGGACTTCGCCGGGGTGCGGGGGGTTGTGCATGCTGCCCATCGGCCGATCTCTCAGTGATAGTCCACGTAGTCCACCAGTACCGCGTCCTCGCCTTGAAAGGCAAAGACGATCCGCCAGTTTCCGCTGACCGAGACTGCCCACAAGCCCTTGAGCGAGCCCTTCAGCGGGTGCAGCCGCCAGCCCGGGAGGTTCATGTCCGCGGGCCTGCTCGCGGCATCGAGCCGGCCGAGCTGCAAGCGAAGCCTCGAGGCGTGCGCCGCCTGGATGCCGGCCTTGCTGCCTTGCAGAAAGAAGCGCTCCAGCCCCTTGTGGCGGAAGCTTCGAATCACCGCGGAGTGTAACGCATAGCGATACAGGTGGCAATCGCTTGCGCTGCTTAACGCGCCGGCGGCCGGGGCGGTTGACCCACCGTCGGGCTGCTTGACTTGTAGCGTCTCTGTAGCTACACTGACGCCATGCTCTTTCCTCGCTTGCAGACCCGCCCGCCATGCTGACCTCCGAAATCCGCTCCCGAATCGAGCCCGAGCTCAAAGACGAAGCCCAGGCCGTCCTCGGCCGCGTCGGCCTGAACATCAGCGACGCGATTCGCCTGTTCCTCAGGCAGGTCGTCGCGGCAAGGGGCCTGCCGTTCGAGGTCCGCGATGTCCCCAGCGCGACCACGCAGGCCGCCATGCTCGAAGCCAGGCAGACCCGCGCGCGCTACGACACCGCCAAGGATCTGACCGATGCCGTCGAGCGCAAACCCGCCAAGAAGAAGCGGGCGCACAAAGCAGTTCGCTAAGGACTGGAAGCGGCTCGCGGCCGCTAGCGCGCGGGCGCGGCGAGCTTCACCAGCTCCGCCCCCTCCACGAGCCTCACGCCGTTCTGCGCCGCGTACGCGCGGGCGTTCTGCGTCAACTCCCCGGCGAAGACATAGACGCACTCGCGCGCCTCGCGCGCGGCCGCGGCCGCGTGCAGCTCCTTCAGCGGCTCGACCCCGGTGCGCGAAGCCTTCCAGCGCTTCGCCGCGGCGAGCGACACGCGCCCCGCCTTTTCCAGCTCGAAGTCCGCCGGCGCGCCGGCGAGGCGCTTCACCGCGTAGCCCTCGCGCCGGAAGCCCTCCTCGAGCAGCGCCGCGACCTCCTCCCACGGCATGCCGCGCAGCTTCGCGAGCCCGGCCTCGAGCCGCGCGCCGCCGGGCACCCGCAGCCGCTTCCAGGCGGCGATCGCCGCGATCGCGATGAACGGGCTCGCGGCGAACAGCGCGTAGCCCTCGTGCATGAAAAGCCTCACCACCCCGAACGCCCCGAGCGCGGCCAGGAGGCTGACCCCCCAGTGCGCGCGCAGCAGGATGGCGAAGAGGGAGTTTTCGTGGAGGCGGAGCTTCATCCGATTGGCGCGGCCGTCTTCAGCCTTGGGTAAAACTGTCCATTGTTTGTTACATTTATACGTACTTAGGGTTTTACATCAACAAGTTGTATTGATATAAACTGTCCAAGTTTATGTCCATTAAAGTGTCCAGGCCGTGGCTGATCTGAGTGCCTATCAACCGCTCTACCCGGAGGAGCGTGTGCTCGCTCCTCTGCGCGAGCTGGCCGCGCAGCTGATCGCGGAATGCCATCGGCTCGCCCCCGGCGCGCCGCTCGCGCGCGCGCTGCGCGCGCGGTTGCGCGCGATGAATTCGTACTACACGAACCAGATCGAGGGCCAGCACACGCGGCCGGCCGACATCGAGCGCGCGCTACGCCGGAAGTTCGACGCCGACGCGGCGATCGCCGCGAGGCAGCGCCTCGCCCTCGCGCACATGAAAGTGGAAGAGGAGCTCGAGCAGAAGCTCGACTGGAGGACGCCCCAGGACCTCTTCTCGGGCGTGCTGGTGCGCGAAATCCATCGGCTTCTGTACAGCGAGCTGCCCGGCGCCGACCGGGTGACGGGCGAGGGCGCGCCCATCGTCCCCGGCGAATACCGCAGGAAGGACCTGACCGCGGGACGGCACGTCGCCCCGCCCTGGAAAGAGGTCGAGGGGCTGGTGCAGGGGTGGGCCGAGCGCTACCGCACGCTCTCGGGCGCCGAGGCGCTCGCGATCGGCGCGGCCTGCTCGCACCACCGGCTCGCCTGGATCCACCCGTTCATCGACGGCAACGGCCGCACCGCGCGGCTGCAATCGCACCTGGTGCTGCACGCGCTCGGGCTCACGCAGGGGCTGTGGTCGCCGATGCGCGGGCTCGCGCGCTCACGCGAGGCTTACTACGCCAGGCTGAACAACGCCGATCTGCCGCGGCGCCACGACGCCGACGGGCGCGGGCCGCTGTCGGAGGAGGAGCTGGTGGCGTTCGCGCGCTATTTCCTGGAGACCTGCCTCGACCAGGCGCGCTTCATGCGCGAGCGGCTCGACCTGGCGCCGTTCAAGGAACGTCTCGCGACGCTGCTCCTCGCGCTGCAGCAGGCGCCGTGGCGCATCGGCAGCGAGAAATCCCTGGTCAAGCCCGAAGCGCTCGAGCCGCTGCACTACGCCGCTATCGCGGGCCCGCTCGAGCGCGCGCGCTTCATCGCCATGACCGGGCTCGGCGTGCGCAGCGGCCGCCGCGTGCTCGCGAGCCTGCTCGACTTCGGCGTGCTGGAGTCGCCGACCTCGCGCGCGCCGGTCGCGTTCGCGGTGCCGCTCGCATCGCTGCGGTTCCTGTTCCCGAGCCTGTGGCCGGAAGCCGAGGCCGACACGGCGAAATGAAAGGCCCCGCATGGGAGCGGGGCCTAGGGCCCGGTTTACACCGGGCTGCGCCTAGTTGGGCGCCTCTTGCATCCGCGGCGGTAGCCGCGGCGAGCCCGTTTCAGGTCGGGTATCCCGACAGGTCGCCGGGAATTCCGTTTCTGCTGCCGTCACTGCGGCGGCCCTTGCAGGCTCGCATTCAATCTACTCCTGCCAGCGCCGCAGTCAACCGGAGATCGGCGCTCGCTTGATCCAGGTCAGACTGCCGCGATAATAGGCCATGGCCGAGGCGCTGCAGCGCGAGATCTCCCGGGCGCAGGTGAACGAGCTGCCGATCCGCCGCTACGAGGGCGAGGTGCTCCTGGTCGAGTCGCCCGAAGACCTCGAGCGCGCGATGGCCGACATCCGCGGCGAGAGCGCGCTCGGCTTCGATACCGAGACGCGGCCCGCGTTCAGGAAGGGCGAGAGCCACCTGCCCGCCCTCGCGCAGCTCGCCACGGCGCGCGCGGTGTATCTGTTCCGGCTGCAGCACCAGGACTTCGGCGGCGCGATCGCGGAGATCCTCTCCTCGCAGCGCATCGTCAAGGCGGGCGTCGGGCTGGCGCACGATCTGCGCGAGCTGAGGCGGCTGTTCGCGTCGCAGCCGGCGTCCGTGGTCGACCTCGGCGCGGCGGCGAAGCGCCGCGGGGTGCGGCAGACGGGCCTGCGCAACCTCGCCGGCCTTTTTCTCGGCTTCCGGATCCCGAAGGGCACCAAGACCTCGAACTGGGCCGCGCGGCGCCTGTCGCCGCAGCAGATCGCCTACGCCGCCACCGACGCGTGGGCGTGCCGCGAGCTGTACCTGGAATTCCGGCGCCTGGGGCTGGTGGACGAATCGTCGCCCGCGCCCGACGCTCACGCCTGCCAGACCGCGTAGCCCTGCTCGCGCAGCGCGATCGCCAGCTCGACTTCCATCTCGCGCGCCGCCTCGTAGGGCATCGGGTTGGCGTAGGCGTACAGCCCGGGCAGCAGGCGCAGGCCGTAGCGCTGCACGTAGCGGTTGGCGCGGATGCCGGCCTTGTGCCTGGCGAACCTTTCCTCGGGCGCGAGCCCGGTCATGCCGACGTAGACGCAGGGCTTGAGGATGTCCCGGTCCGGGTTCGCCTTGCGGAAGCGCGCGAGGTTGAGGATCGAGGCATCGAGCTCGATCACGTAGACGCTGTGGTGGTGTTTCGCGCGCGGCTTGCGGCGCTTGCGGGCCACGTCAGCGCTTCTTCTTCAGCAGCTCGCCCAGCCCGGCGAGCGGCCGGTGGGTCGCGGCCGGGGTTTGCGGCTCCGCGCCGCCTCCCGCCTTCGCGTCCTCGGCTCGCGCGTGCTCGTTCTCGTGGCAGTAGATGCACAGCAGCTCCCAGTTCGAGCCGTCGGGCGGATTGTTGTCGTGGTTGCCGTCCTTGTGGTGCACGGTCAGCTCGCGCAGTCGCGAGGCCGGAAATTCCCGCGCGCAGCGCGTGCAGATCCAGGGCAGGAGCTTGAGCGCCTGCTCGCGGTAGGGGTCGGAGCCGCCGCGCGGCATGCGCGATTCTATGATTTTTCTCCGCGCGGAACGGCACCCCCCCGCGCTATCATCGGACGCATGCGTGCCTCGCCTTCCATGCGCGGGCTCGGCGAGCTGAGCGGCGCGCTCCTCGGCGAGGCGGCCGGCTGGTGGCGCACGCTGCGCTTCGGCGCGGTGGCGCTGGTCATCGCGCTCTCGCCCTCGGCCTACGACCGCGAGACGCGCGCGGTCGCCGCGCGCCAGATCTACTTCTCGGCCTGGCAGGTGCTCGCCGGCTTCATGGCGGTGGCGGTGCTGCTGTCCTGGGTGCTGATCGGCATCGTGGTCGAGACCTCGCGCGCCTACGGCGTGGCGCAGTACGCGCTCGAGCTGGTGCTGCGCGCGTTGCCGCTCGAGTTGCTGCCGCTCGGCGCGGCGCTGTTCGTCGCGCTGCGCTCGGGCGCGGCGATCAACACCGAGGTGGCGCTGTTCCACATCCGCGGCGAGCTGGAGGCGCTGGAGCGCGCGGGAATCGATCCGCTGCGCCGCGAGCTCGCGCCGCGCGTGGCGGGCAGTGTGGTCGCGGTGGCGCTGCTCACCGCGGCGAGCGGCGCAGCGGCGCTCGCGCTCGCCTACGTGCAGCTCTATGGGCTTTTGCCCTGGGGCCTCGCCGAGTTCACGCGCCTCGCCGGCCGGGTGTTCGGGCCGGTGGAGCTGGTCGGCCTCGCGCTGAAGACGTTTCTCTTCGGCGCCGCGGTGGCGGTGATCCCGATCGGCGCGGCGCTCGCCACGCCGCGCGACCTGCGCCTCGCGCCGGTCGCGGTGCTGCGCGGCATGGTGCGCCTCGTGCTCGCGCTGGCGCTGATCGAGGGCGCCTTCCTCGCGGTGACCTACGCCTAGCCGCATGGCGAACGGCGAGCCCGGCCCACCGCGGCAGGTCAGCCACGTCGAGCTGAAGGCGTGGCTGCTGGTCGCGCTCACCGCGGCGCTGGTGATCGGCTTCGCGGGCTACGTGCTGTACGCGCGGGGCGTGTTCGAGCCGACGCAGACGCTCTACCTGGTCGCCGACAACTCCGAGGGGGTGAGCGTCGGCGCCGACCTCACGTTCTCCGGCTTCCCGATCGGGCGGGTGCGCAGGATCGAGCTCGCGCCCAACGGCAAGGCGCGCATCGAGATCGAGGTGCCGCGCTCGGATGCGCGCTGGCTGCGCGACATCAGCGTGTTCACTCTGGAGCGCGGCCTGGTCGGGCCGGCGCGGCTGCGCGCCTTCACCGGCGACCTGGAGAGCAAGCCGCTCGCCGACGGCGCGACGCGTCCGCTGCTGCGCGGCGACGCGACCGACGAGCTGCCGCTGCTCCTCGCCAACGCGCGGCAGGTGCTGGCGAACCTGGAGCGCATGTCGGCGGCCGACTCGAGCCTGAACGAGGCGCTCGCCGAGCTGCGCAAGGTCGCCGCGCGCATGACCGGCCGCTACGGGGCGCTCGCCGGCGTGCTCGGCAGCGAAGAGAACGCGAAGAAGGTGATCGACGCGATCGAGCGCTCGAACGCGCTGCTCGCCTCGATGCAGGACCTCACGGCGCGGCTCGAGCAGACGCTGGAGCGCGGCGAAGCGCAGCTGCTCGGCAAGGGCGGCGTCGTGGAGGAGACCAGGCGCTCGCTCGCGCAGCTGAACGCCGCGCTCGGCGAGGCGCGCGCGAGCCTGAAGAAGGCCGACGCGGTGCTCGCCGACGCGCAGAAGATCGCCTCCAACACGCGCGCCGCGACCGAGGACCTCGCGGCGCTGCGCGCGGAGGTCGAGTCGAGCCTGCGCAGGGCCTCGGCGCTGATCGACGAGATCAACCGGCGCTGGCCGTTCGCGCGCGACACGGAGATCAAGCTGCCGTGAGAGCGCTCGCGGCCGTGCTGCTGCTCGCCGCCTGCGCGGGCGGGCCGCCGCCCGCCGAATGGCGGTTGCAATCGCATGGCGCTTTGAGCGCGTTCGAGGGCGCATACCTGCGCGGCAACGCGCGGCTCGCCGAGCTCGAGTTCGCGCGCGCGCGCGCCGAGCTCGCGAGCACCGGCAGCGCGGAGCTGGTCGCCCGCGCGGAGCTGCTGCGCTGCGCGCTGCGCGCGGCGAGCCTGGAGCTCGACGACTGCCCCGGGTTCCAGGCGCTCGCGCCCGACGCCGGCGCGCCCGAGCGCGCGTACGCCGCCTACCTCGCGGGAAACTGGCAGGGGCTGGACGCGGCGCTGCTCCCGGCGCCGCACCGCGCGGTGATGGCGAGAGGCGACGGCGCGATCCCGGCGATCGAGGACCCGCTCGCGCGGCTGGTCGCCGCCGGCGTGCTGTTTCGTCTCGGGCGCGTCGGCCCCGCGGGCATCGGCGCCGCGACCGAGGCCGCCGCGGCGAACGGCTGGCGCCGGCCGCTCCTCGCCTGGCTAGGCGTGCAGGAAAAGCGCGCCGAGGCGGCGGGCGACGCCGCGGCGGCGGCGCGCATCCGGCGCAGGATCGAGCTGGTGGGAGGCGCGCCGCTCCGGCGCTAGAGGCGCGCCAAGTCGTCGATCGCTTCGACGACCATCGCGGTGCCGACAGCGATCAGCAGGATGTCGGAGGCGACGCGCACGTACTTGTGGCCCGGCGGCGGCACGCCGATCTTCACGACCAGCGCCGGCGGCAGATCGTAGAACACGACGTCGCGCGGCAGCGGCTGGCCGACCCGCCACTTCTTGGCCAGGCCCGGCGGCATGCAGCCGTTGCGCTTCTTGGCGAGGCCGGGCGGGCAGCGCCCGGCGCGGAATTCATCGGCGTAGTATTCCTTGACGAAGACGCGGTGGTCCGCGGTGAAATGCTTCGCGCCCTTGCCGCTCATCTCCTTCTTCGCCTGCCCTTTGCCCTTGCCCTTGCCTTCGCCGGCCCAGGAGGGCTTCTCGGCGAGCGCCGCGCCGGCCGCCATCGCCGCCGCCGCCGCGAGGATGGTGAGGATTCCGATTTTCATCCGTTCACTCTAACCGACGGCACGCACGCCTGCGCAGGGCAAATTTCACGCCTCAGTAAGGCAGCCCGACGTAGTTCTCGGCGAGCGCCGTCTGCGCGGCGCGCGAGCCGGCCAGGTATTCGAGCTCGGCCTGCTGCATCTTCCACAGGAACTCGCCCTCGTCGGGGAAGCGGTGCAGAAGGCGCGTGAGCCACCACGAGAAGCGCTCGGCCTTCCAGATGCGGGCGAGCGCGCGCCCGGAGTAGCCGTCGAGCTCGGCCGCGCTTCCGGTCCGATACCAGCCGATCAGCGCTTGCGAGAGGTAATGCACGTCGCTCGCCGCGAGGTTGAGCCCCTTCGCGCCGGTGGGCGGCACGATGTGCGCCGCGTCGCCGGCGAGAAACAGCCGCCCGAAGCGCATCGGCTCGGCGACGAAGCTCCTGAGCGGCGCGATGCTCTTCTCGATCGAGGGGCCGGTGACGATCCTGGCGGCGGCATCGGGGTCGATGCGGCGGCGCAGCTCCGCCCAGAAGCGCTCGTCCGGCCAGTCCTCGACGCGCTCGGTGAGCGGCACCTGCACGTACAGGCGGCTCCTCGACGTGCTCCGCATGCTGCACAGCGCGAAGCCGCGCTCGTGAAAGGCGTAGAAGATCTCCAGGTCCACCGGCGGCGTGTCGGACAGGATCCCCAGCCAGCCGAAGGGATACTCGCGCTCGAAGCACCGGATCGCGCTTTGCGGCACGGCTGCGCGGGTGACGCCGTGAAAGCCGTCGCAGCCGGCGATGAAGTCGCACTCGAGCTCGCGCGCGGCGCCGTCCTTCGTCCAGCGCACCGTCGGCTTCGTTCCCGCGAAGCCGTGCACGCTCACTTCCTCCGCCTCGTAGATCGTTCTCGCCCCCGCCGCCGCGCGCGCCTCCATCAGGTCGCGCGTGATCTCGGTCTGGCCGTAGACCGCCATGCTCTTTCCGACCAGCTCCTGCAGGTCGAAGCGCAGGCGCGAGCCGCCGAAGGCGATGCCCACGCCGCGGTGCGCCAGGCTTTCCGCGCGCAGCCGAGCGGCGACCCCCGCGCGCTCGAGCAGCGCCACCGTGCCCTGCTCGAGCACGCCGGCGCGGATGCGCGAGAGCACGTACTCGGGCGAGCGCTGCTCGAGGATCACCGCGTCGATGCCCGCGCGGTGCAGGAGCTGTCCGAGCAGCAGCCCCGAGGGCCCTGCGCCGATGATCGCGACCTGCACGCGCATGGCGCTCATTCCCCCACCTTGGCGCGCAGCGACTTGATCTCGCCGCGCCGGCGCTTCGCTTCGAGCCTTTTTCGCCTGGAGCCGCGCGTGGGACGCGTCGGCCTGCGCACCTTCGGCACCGCCATCGCGCGTGCGACGAGATCATGCAGCCGCGCGATCGCCTCGGCGCGGTTCAGCTCCAGGCTGCGGTGCTGCTGCGCCTTGATGACGACCACGCCGGTGCGCGTGATCCTCTGGTCGCCGCGCCTGAGCAGCCGCTCCTTCACCTCCTGCGGCAGCGAAGAGGCGCGGATATCGAAGCGAAGATGCACCGCGTTGGAGACCTTGTTGACGTTCTGCCCGCCCGCGCCCTGCGCGCGCACGGCGGTGAGCTCGATCTCGTGCTCGGGTATCAGGACGCGGGGGGCGGAATGCAGCATGGCTTTGCCCGAGTTTAGCGTGCGGCCGCGATGGCGTGGCCGGTGTCGGGTTCCGGTTTCATGGCCGCTCAGCGCACATGGTAATGTGTACCCGATAAGGCATCTGCATGCGAAGCGCGATTCCATGCCTGCTCAAAGGATCCCGGTGAAAGCACGGAAGACGGCCGTGACTCTGAGCGTTGACGCGAGCCTGCTCGTGCGCGCGAAGCGCCTGAAGCTGCGCCTGTCGCAGCTGTTCGAAGAGAGCCTCGCGGATGCGATCCGGAGCCATGAACGCGACGAATGGCTGCGGAAGAACCGTGCGGCGCTCAAGGCATATAACGAGCATTTGATGAAACACGGCGTATTCAGCGATGGTTTGCGATCGTTCTAGGCTGATGCGGCTTCTCAGCTGACTCTCGACGGAATTCGAATTTCCTTGCAATCGTGACCGAGCCGACGGATTCCACAAGACATACGACCGTCCTCTTCGCCGACGTGAGCGAAAGCAGCAAGCTCTACGAGACCGCGGGCGACGCGACGGCGAGCGAGGCGGTCGCGCGCTGCCTCGAGATCCTGCGCCGCGCGACCGAGGCGGCGGGCGGCCGCGTGGTGAAGACGATCGGCGACGAGGTGATGGCGGCGTTCGGCAGCGCCGACTCGGCCGCGGCCGCCGCCGCCGACATGCAGGGGGGGATCGAAGCGCTCGCGCCGGTCGGCGACGCCAAGCTCGGGGTGCGAATCGGCTTTCACAGCGGGCCGGTGATCCAGCGCGACGAGGACGTGTTCGGCGACACGGTCAACCTCGCCTCGCGCCTGGTCGGCCAGGCGCGCAAGGGCCAGATCATCACCTCGGCCGAGACCGTCGGCCTGCTCGGCCCCATCTACCGCCGCACGACGAGGAGCCTCTACTCGATCCAGGTGAAGGGCCGCGCCGAGGAGGTGGGGCTCGCCGAGCTGGTATGGCGCCACGGCGAGGACATGACCGTGATGATGGGCGGCCCCCAGGCGGCGCGGTCGAAGTCCGCGGTGCTGCGCCTGAAGTACCGCGACAAGGAGATCGTGCGCCGGCGCGACAACGACTCGATCAGCATCGGGCGCGAGGCGGGCTGCGGGCTGGTGGTCGCCGACACCATGGCCTCGCGCCAGCACTGCACCATCGAGCGGCGCGGCGACAAGTTCGTGCTGCGCGACCACAGCTCGAACGGCACCTACGTCACCGCCGAGGGCGACACCGAGGTGCTGCTGCGGCGCGAGGAGTTCACGCTGCGCAAGCACGGCTGGATCGCCTGCGGCCAGCCGCGCGCCGGCACTTCCGAGACCGTGGAATTCTTCTGCGACTGAGCGGCTAGGCGCCAAGTACCGCCACGCGGTTGCGGCCGGCCTTTTTCGCGCGGTAGAGCGCCTCGTCGGCTGCCTTGAGGACCTGCGCGGGCGTCTTCAGGCGCTTGCCCGGCTGCGCGGCGCCGATGCTGACCGTGACCGACAACGCCTTGTCGGCCGATTGGCCGGCGCGGCGCTTCGAGCCCTCCTCGGGCTTCTTCGGCCGGTCCTCGCCGCGCAGCGCGATCCTGTAATGCTCGATCGAGGCGCGGATTGCCTCGAGGTGCGGCGCTGCCTCCCCGAGCGTGCGGCCGGCGAAGAGCACGGTGAACTCCTCGCCGCCGTAGCGGAACGCGGTGCCGCCTCCTCCGACCTCGGCGAGCCGCGCCGCGACCAGCCTGAGCACCTGGTCGCCGGTGTCGTGGCCGTGCGTGTCGTTGAACTGCTTGAAGTGATCCACGTCCACCATCGCGATCGCGTACGAGTCGCCGAGGGCGTGCAGGCGCTCCTCGAGCGCGCGGCGCCCGGGCAGCCCGGTCAGCTCGTCGCGGAACGCGAGGCGGTGCGATTCCTGGAGCAGCGCGACGATCAGGATCGCGCCCGAGGCGGTCATGAACGCGCCGTAGGCGCCGGGCGAGCCCGCGAATTCCGAAGCGATGAAGAATGCGCCCAGCGCGCCCGCCACGCCGACGTCGGGCGGGCGCTGCAGCGGCCAGGAGCGCCACACCGAGGCGACGAACGCAGCGGCGAAGGCGATGCGCCCGACGAGCGGCGTGGGAGGCGAGCGCAGCGCCCAGTGCCCGAGCAGGTCTTGCCACACGGTGCCCGAGAGCCAGCTGCGTCCCGCGGCGGCGATCCAGAACACGAGCATCGCCTGCGCGACGAGGAACAGCAGCCACTGCGCGGCGCCGGCATGGCGCGCGCCGCGCTCGGCGAGGACGAGCGCGAGCAGCAGGTTGAACGGCACGAGCACCGAGATCAGCGTGTAGGTCGCCTGGGCGGCGAAATCGCCGAAGCCGAGCGCGTACTGGGTGCCGCCGTACGCGGCGAGCAGCGCGGCGAGGAACACGAACGCGCGGCCGCGGTTGAACCACCACGCGACCGCGAACCCGGCGGCGAGCATCGCGTAGGGCGCGGCGGTGCGCAGGCCGGAAAGCGAAGCAGGGAGCCCCGGGCCGAGCCACACCGCGAGCGTCGTGCCGGCGAGAATCAGCGCCGGCGCCCACATCGGGCGCAGCGTGCGGATCGAGTCGCGCACGCCTCAGTCCTTTCCCAGCAGCCGGTCGAGCGAGGCGACCAGGCCGGGCACGCGATCGCGCGCCGCATCGTAAAGCCGCCGATGGCTGATCTCGCCGTAAGCGTGCGCGATGACGTTGCGCTGCCCGACGATCGCGCGCCAGTCGATCTCGGGATGCGCGACCTGGAACGCGGAGCTCACGCGCCGCGCCGCTTCCCCGAGCAGCTCGAGCGCGCGCTCGAGCGCGAGCCGGCGCACCGCGTCCTTCTGCAGCCGCGCGAACGCTATCCGCCGCACCAGCCGGTGCGACTGGCGCGCGAATTCGCGCATGTCCCACAGGTGCGCGGCGTCGCGCGTTTCAGCCTTCATACAGGGTGCGCAGATCGGGGAGGATGGCCCGGCGCCGGTGCGGATTCCTCAGGATCCCCGGCTCCGCGAGCTGCACGCGCCGGTCGCCGAACAGCGCCGAGAGCTCGTCCTGCAGGTGGACCAGGTCGAAGCTCGTGGTGCGGCTCGACGGCTTGAACTCGACCAGCAGATCGACGTCGCTCTCGGGAAGCAGCTCGCCGCGCGCCGCTGAGCCGAACAGCGACATTTTCCTGACGCCGTAGCGCCGGCAGATCTCCTTCAGCCTGCGCTTCGGGATGGCGGGCGGCCGCTCGACCGCGTATCCCGCAGCGGGACTCTGCAGCGTGAATGCCGCGGCGGTCTTGCCGAGCATTCTCGCCAAGTCCTCGAACACTGGCGACTCCGGATCCGCGCGGTAGCGAACCTGGTTTCCCGCGCGCTCGCGGTGCAGCAGCCCGGCGCCGGCGAGCAGCCGCAGCTCGCGGTGCAGCGAGCCGGCCGGGATGCCGGTCAGGCGGGCGATCTCGCGCACGTGGTAGCTCTCGCGCGGGTGCAGGAGCAGGAGCGACAGCGCCTGGTGACGGTACGTGCCGAACAGCAGGTTGGCGATGTCGGGCCTCGGCGACAATCGGCCCAAACGATCCGTTCTCAACATAGCTACGATTGTAGCAGCCTTGAGAACAACGGGACAGGGGAGGAACTGCTCCCGCCGCGCCTCGCCGTCGTGCTCGACTGGGCGCGGAACTCGCTCGGGGGTCGCTGAATCAAACCTCCATCAGCCAGCCAGGAGAGCCAGCCAATGAAACGCAAGCCAATCGATCTCCGCCGCCGTGCGCTGCTCAAGTCCGGCTCGATCGCCGCGGTTTCCCTCGCCTTCGTGTCGCGCATCGGCGACGGCCTCGCGCAGGGGGCGCAGCCGCGCCTCGACGAAAAAGACCAGCAGGCGCAGGCGCTCGGCTACAAGCACGATGCCTCCAAGGTGGACAAGGCGAAATTCAAGAATTACCAGGCCGGCCAGACCTGCGCGAATTGCAACCTCTACCAGGGCAAGACCGGCGACTGGGGCCCGTGCCAGATCTTTCCCGGCAAGCAGGTGAACGCGAAAGGCTGGTGCTCGGCCTACCAGAAAAAGGCCTAGCCCCCGAGCCGGTCCGGCCGGAAGCCGACGTCGCAAACCTTGCCGCGCTGCGCGCGCTTGCCGAGGTGCTCGGCGAGCTGCTTCGCGTCCAGCGTCTCGAGCGCGCGATTCTTGCGCTTGATCCCTGAGATGACGAGCGACTTTCCGTCAGTGACCGCAACCGATGCGAGCGTGACCCCCTCCGGCAGCGCGATGAGCTGAACGCCCACGCCGCCGTTCGGCCGCTCCGGAAGCTCCTCGAGCGGAAAGACGAGCAGCCTCGCATCCGACGACAGGGCTGCCACGAATTTTTTTTGCCTTTCATCGAGATCGCCGCTCGCCGTTTGAGCGGCGATCCACTGCGGCACCTGCGCTCTGGCGCCCTCCGAAATGGAAAAGAAATCCTTCCCCTGCCTGGTCTTCGACACCAGATCGCCCAGCTTGCACACGAACCCAAGACCCACCGAACTGTTCATGAGCAGGCGCCGGTTCGGATCGCCTGCGCCCATCCAGACGATATCGTCCGACGACGAATTCACCAGCGTATTCACCGGCGCCCCGTCGCCGCGCCCGGCGGGAATGCCGGCGGCATCGAGCGTGTAGCTTTTCCCGGATGCAGCAAGCACGATCACCTGGTCGGTGGTCTTGCATTCCAGCGTCTGCGCGAGGCCGTCGCCGTCCTTGAACGCGAGCATCGAGACATCCAGCCCGTGGCCGGTGCGCGCGCGGATCCAGCCCTTCTTCGACAGGATCGCCGTGATCGGCTCCTCGACCACCGTGCGCTCGACCTGCGCGCGCTCCTCGGTCTTGATGAGGGTGCGGCGCGCATCGCCGTAGGCCCTGGCATCGGCCTCGAGCTCCTTCACGACGAGCTTCTTCAGCTGCTTTTCGTCGCCCAGGATCGCCTTCAGCCCCTGCCTCTCCGTCTCGAGCGCTTTTCTCTCCTCGTTCAGCTTCACGCCGTCCAGTTTCGTCAGCTGCCCGAGGCGGATGGCGACGATGTCCTCGGCCTGGCGCTCGGTGAACTTCCATCTCGCGCGCATCTTCTCTTTCGCGTCGGCCTGGTCCTCGGCGGCGCGGATCAGCTTGATGATCTCGTCGATGCGCGCATAGGCGAGCAGCCGCCCGAGCACGATGTGCAGCCGCTCCTCGCATTTCGCCAGGCGATGCTGCGTCCTGCGGCGCACGGTGTTGACGCGCCACTCGGCCCATTCGCGCAGCGCCTCGACGACGCCCTTGGTCCCGGGCAGCCCGTCCAGGCCCAGCCAGGTGAGGTTCACCGGGTAGCGGGTCTCGAGCGAGGTGTGCACGAGCAGCGCCGCCATCGTCGCCTCGGGATCCTGGCGCGAGGAGCGCGGCTCGATCACCAGGCGCAGCTTGGACTTGCGGTCGGACTCGTCGCGCACCGCCTCGACCTGGTCGAGCACGAACTGCTTCAGGCGCTTCTGCTCCTGGGTGACCTCTTTCCTGCCCGAGGCGGGCTTCGGGTTCGCCAGCGCCTCGATTTCCTCGAGCACCTGGCGGCACGACACGCCGTGCGGCAGCTCGGTGACCACGATGCGCCACTGGCCGCGCGCGAGCTGCTCCTTTTCCCACTTGGCCCTCACGAGGAGCGAGCCGCGTCCGGTCTCGTAGGCCTCCCTCAGCTCCCCGGGCGGCGAGATGATCTGCCCTCCGCCGGGGAAATCCGGGCCCGGCATGAGCGCCAGGATGTCGTCCACCCCGGCGCGCGGGTGCCCGATGACGTGCGCGGCGGCGGCGGCGACCTCTTTCAGGTTGTGCGGCGGGATGCGCGTCGAGAAGCCCACCGGGATGCCGAACGAGCCGTTCAGCAGCCCGAACGGCAGGCGCGCGGGCAGGAGCTGCGGCTCCTCGGTCTTGCCGTCGTAGTTCCTGACGAAGTCCACCGTGCCCTCCGCGATCTCGGAGAGCATCAGCTCGGCGTAGCGCGAAAGCCGCGCCTCGGTGTAGCGGTAGGCGGCCGGCGCGTCGCCGTCGCGCGAGCCGAAGTTGCCCTGGCCGTCGATCAGCGGGTAGCGCATCGAGAAGGGCTGCGCGAGATGCACCAGCGCCTCGTAGGTCGAGGCGTCGCCGTGCGGGTGGTACTTGCCGAGCACCTCGCCGACGTAGCGCGCGCATTTGGAAAATCCGCGGGCTTCCCCCGCGCTTTCGCCGATCGCGTACAGGATGCGCCGCTGCACCGGCTTCAGGCCGTCGGCGATCTCGGGCAGCGCCCGCGCCTTGACGGTGGAAACCGCATACCCGAGGTACGCCTGCGAGGCGTGGCGCTCGATCGGCGCGGCGTCGTCGTCGTTCTCGGGGGCGAACAGATCGAGAGTCTTGGTGTCGTCCATCGTCAATTATCCGAAACAGGGACAGACCACGTTTTTCAACTGAACAGGTCGGGCTGCTTGTCCGCCATCGCCACGGCGAGCTCGACGGCTTTCTTCGCCCGCTCCAGCTCGTCTGCGGCGCCGGCTCTGCCGGCCGCCTCCCAGGTGTAGCGGCCTGCGTCGGCCAGGGTCACCTTCCCGAGCTTTTGCTTGCCGAGCCACAGGACATGGCCCTTGTAGGCGCGCTCCCACACCGGCTTCGCGCTCCTGGAGGATTTCTTTTTTGCCGCCATTTGCCCTCCTTCTTCCGAAAAACGTGGTCTGTCCCCGATTCCTGATTCAGACATCGGCCTCCACGCTCTTCCAGTGCTCGCGCATCCAGTTGCGCCGGCCTTCGGCCTCGCCAGAGTCCATGAGGAGCTCGAAGGTCTCGCGCGCTTTTTTCATCTGCTTCGAGTCGAGCTGCATGCGCACCAGGCGCCGCGTGTCCGGGTTCATGGTGGTCTCCCAGAGCTGCTCGGGGCTCATCTCCCCGAGCCCTTTGAAGCGCGAGATCTCCCAGGCGCCGTCCCTCACTTTCTCCTTCTTCAGCTGCCCGATCGCCTCCTCCATCTCGTCGTCGTCCAGGCAGTAGATGCGGCGCGCCGGCCTGCCCTTGCCCTGCCCGGGCACTTCCAGCTTGTAGAGCGGCGGCTGCGCAACGTAGAGGTGGCCGCGCTCGACCAGCTTCGGCGCGTGCATGAAAAAGAACGTGAGCAGCAGCGCCTGGATGTGCCCGCCGTCCACGTCGGCGTCGGTCATCACGATCACCTTTCCGTAGCGGATGCCCGAGAGGTCGACGCTGTCCTCGGCGCCGTGCGGGTCCACGCCGATCGCGGTGGCGATCGCCTGCAGCTCCTTGTTGGCGAGCACGGTGCGGCTGTCCTTCGACATCGTGTTCAGCACCTTGCCGCGCAGCGGCAGCACCGCCTGGGACTCCTTGTCGCGCGCCTCCTTGGCCGAGCCGCCCGCCGAGTCGCCCTCGACCAGGAACAGCTCGTTTCTCGCCACCTCGCCCGAGGCGCAGTCGACCAGCTTGCCGGGGAGCGTGGCGATGCCGCTCGATTTCTTGCGCTCGACCTTCTTGCCGCGCGCGAGCCGGCTCATCGCCTGCTCGACCGCCAGCTCGGCGATCCTCTTGCCGTCCTCGGGATGCTCGCTCAGCCATAGCTCGAACGCGTCGCGCACGCACAGCTCCAGCAGCTTCGCCGCGTGGCGCGTGGTGAGCTTCTCCTTGGTCTGGCCGTGGAACTGCACGCGCACGATGCGCGCCGAGAGCGTGAAGCAGGCGCGCTGGAACAGGTCGTCGGCGATGAGCTTCACTCCCTTGGGCGCGAGCGCGCGCGTTTCCATGAACGCGGCGAGCGCCTCGAACACGCCCGAGCGGAAGCCCGCCTCGTGCGTGCCGCCGGAGCGGGTCGGGATCAGATTCACGTGCGAGTCGGCGAACACCTCGCCCTCCGCCACCCAGCCGATCGCCCAGGCCGCGCCCTCGCCCGCCTCGATCTCGGCGTGCTCGGCGGCCGCCTTCTCGTCGAAGATCTTCTCGCCTGCGAACAGCGGCGCCGCCAGCTCGCGCCCCTGCAGCATGAAGTCGAAGTACTGCGCCATGCCGCGCTCGTACTTCCAGGTCTTCTTCTCCTTTCCCTCGACCTCGAGCACGGTGGTGAGCCCCGGAAGGAGATAGGCCTTGGAGCGCACCAGGTGCTCGAGCTCGGCCATCGGGATGTTCGGCGAGTCGAAGTACTTCGGGTCGGGCCACAGGCGCACGACGGTGCCGGTGCGCTTTTCCTTCGATTTCTCGCTCTTGAGCTTCTGCTTGAGCTCTCCGCCCTCGAAGGCGATGCTGTGCTTCTGGCCGTCGCGGTACACCGTCACCTCGCAGCGCCTCGAGAGCGCGTTCGAGACCGCGACGCCGACGCCGTGCAGGCCGCCGGAGATGTGGTACACGCCTTCGCCCGAGCGCGAGAACTTGCCGCCCGCGTGCAGCATGGTGAAGGCGACCTCGACCGCGGGCTTCTTTTCCTCCGCGTGCATGTCGACCGGCACGCCGCGGCCCTCGTCTTCGACCTCGACCGAGCCGTCCTTGCGCACCGTGACGGTGATGCGCTTGCCGTGGCCGGCGAGCGCCTCGTCCACCGCGTTGTCGATCGCCTCCTGCACCACGTGCAGGGGATGCACGGTGTGCGTGTACATCCCCGGCATGCGGCGCACCGGCTCCAGGCCTTTCAGAGCCTGGATGGCCGATGCGTCGTAGACCGCCTGCTTGGCCATGTATCTAGTTCCGGGTCCCGATCAGCGCACTAGATATTGTAGTCATCCCGCGCTCACGCCGCCCGGGCCGCGTAGCGTCGGCGCGCCTGGGAAGCCGTCGAGCGGCCGGGCGACTGGACGGCAATCCCATCGGCCGCGGCGGCGCTCGCCAGATCGCGGTCGAGGGTGACCAGATCGAAGCCCAGCCGCAATGCCAACTCCAGATACGACGCGTCGTACGTGGTCAGATCGTGCCGCTCGGCGAGCGCGCTGATCGCCTGCATGTCCACGGGCGCCGTGTCGATCCGCAAGCCCGGGAGCAGCACTTTCCTGAGCGCGTCGAGCCGCGCGGTCCGGTCGATCCGCTTGCGGCGCTCCGCCATCAGCAGCCCGTTTGCGAACTCGAGCGGCCAGACTGCCGGCACCCAGTGGTCGGAGGTCTCCGTAGCGCGAAGGATCGTATCGGTGAAGGCATTGCGCTCGTCCTCCAGAAACCAGGCGAGGCTCACCGAGCAGTCGACCACGAACTCCATCAGTAACGCCGGCCCGCCTTGATCAATTCGGGAATCGTCGAGCCGGGCTTGGCGCCACGATCCTTGCCGACGCGCCAGCGCATGATGTCCTCGACGGCGCGGCGCCGCCTTTCCCGGTCGTCGGCGCCAGTGATCGCCACCAGCTGGGCGACCGCCTTGCCGCGCCTGGTGATGGTGACCACCTCGCCCGCTTCCACCTTGTCCAGAAGCTCGGCGAGCTTGGTCTTGGCTTCGAACGATCCGACAGTGATCACGGCCGCCTCCAACTAGACAACCAGTCGGAATGCTACCACGCGGAGAGCGCGCGCGTCGCGTCGCCCGCCGGCGACGCGCTTGCCCGAAGCCGCGCATTCAGGGCAACATGCCCGAATCGCGAACGAGGGCAGGATGGCGGAGCGGGAGAACTGGGCGTTTCCGAGCGACCTGCGGCCCAAGCCAGAGGAATGGCGCTTCGACCTGGAGCGCACGCTCGACTCGGTGGTGCTGCTGCGCGCCGAGGTTCCCGAGGACGCGTACACCGCCCAGATCCTCGGCACCGAGCGCGTCGGCAACGGTGTCGTCATCGGCGAGGACGGCCTGGTGCTCACGATCGGCTACCTGGTCACCGAGGCCTCGACGATCTGGCTCACCACCAACCGCGGCACGGTCGCGGCCGGCTTTCCTGTCGCCTACGATCAGCCGACCGGCTTCGGCCTGGTGCAGCCCCTCGGGCCGCTCGGCGTGCCGGCGCTCAAGCGCGGCACCGCCGCCTCGTGCCGAGTGGGGGACAACGTGGTGGTGGCGGGGCACGGGGGCCGCGCCCACGCCCTCAAGGCCACGGTGTTCGCCAAGCGCGAGTTCGCCGGCTACTGGGAATACGTTCTCGACGAGGCGCTGTACACGGCACCGGCTCACCCGCAATGGGGCGGCACGGCGCTGGTCGGCGGCGACGGGCAGCTGCTCGGCATCGGCTCTCTCCTGGTGCAGGAGAAAATCGACTCCGGAACGATCCAGGGCAACATGATCGTGCCGATCGACCTGCTCGAGCCGATACTCGACGACATGGTGCGCTTCGGCCGTCCCGATCGGCCCGCTCGCCCGTGGCTGGGCCTGTACGCCACGGAGATCGGCCGGCACACCGCGGTGGCCGCACTCGCCGCCGGAGCGCCGGCCGAACGGGCGGGCGTTCAGGTCGGCGACATCGTGCTCGAGGTCGCCAACGAGCGCGTCTCGGGGCTGGCGGACCTGTTCCGCAAGATCTGGCGCCTCGGGCAGGCGGGCATCCAGGTCCCGCTCACGCTCGCCCGCGAAGGAAAGCTCACCCGGCTTACTTTGCGCTCGTCCGATCGCAACGATTTCCTGAAAAAACCGCATCTGCACTGACGGAGGCCTCGCATGGCGACCAGGAAGAAATCCAAGCCGAAGATCAAGCGCAAGAAGATTTCCGCCAGGAAACCGGCCAAGCGCAGGACCGCGCCGCGCGTCGCCGCCAGGCCGGCGAAGAAGGCCCCGGTCCGGCGCGCTCCCGCGGCGAAGGCAAGGCCGGCTGCGCGGCCGGCCCGCGCGCCGAAGGCGGCGCCGAAGCCGCCGGTCGCGCCCCCGCCGGGCGAGCGCATCGGCGTCGTGACGCATTACTTCAGCCACCTCGCGGTCGCGGTGCTGCGGCTCGAATCCGGCGCGCGTCTGCGCGTCGGCGACACCATCCATTTCAAGGGGCACACCACCGATTTCAGCCAGCGGGTCGAGTCGCTGGAGGTCGATCATCAGCCGGCGGCCGAAGTCGGGCCGACGGACGATTTCGGACTGAAGGTCGTCGCGCACGCGCGCGAGCACGACGTCGTCTACAAGGTGAAGCCGTAGATCAGAGCGCGAAGCGCTTGACGGCGTCCCAGTCGACGAGGCTCGCCATGTCCGCCGCCGCAGGCAGCTCGACGCGGCCCTGACGGATTTCGGGCACGAGCCTCGACACTTGCGCGGTCATCTCGAGGAAGAAGCTCTGCTCGGCGGCGAGGCTGCGCGCGCGCGGCACCGCCGCCGCCTGCTGCAGGCTGATGAGCGTGCCGAGCGCGCTCTCGGCGTAGATGCCGACCGCGAGGCGTGCGCCTTGCTTCGCCGCGAGCGCCTGCACCGCGTGCGTCTCGGAGAGTCCCACGCGCCCCGGTTTCAGCGAGATCGCCCGCGCGCCGCGCGCGAGGTACAGCTCCGCGTCGCGCGCGGTGCTGCACGAACTGTCCACCAGGATCGGGATCGCGGAACCCTGTTGCAGCGCCTCGAACTGCGCGTCGGGCGCGAGCGGGCTCGGGTCCTCGGCGAGGGCGACCCCGGCCTGCGCGATCCTACGAACGTACTCCGGCGCCTCGGCGCGGCCGTAGGCGCCGTTCGCATCCACGGTGAGCTCGACGCCCGCCCCGACCGCGGCGCGAATCTCCGCCAGCGCGCGCAAATCGGTGTCGAGTCCCTGCCCGCCCTTGACCTTGAGCGTGCGGAAGCCGTGACGCGCGCAGTATTCGGCCGCTTCGCCCGCCATCGCCGCGGGCTTCTGGCGCGTCACGGTCCAGGACAGCTCCACGCCCGGCTCTCCGCCCCAGAGCTTCCACAGCGGTTGTCCGGCCGCCGCCGCGCGCAGCGTCCAGCAAGCGCTCGCGACCATGCCTTTGGCGAGCCGGTTCTCCGGGATCCTCGCCAGGGCGGACGCGAGCGCCGCCTCGTCGGCGAGATCCGCGTCCTTCAGCTGCGGCAGCACCACCTCCTCGAGCGCGGCAGCGAGCGAGCGCGGCGAGACGCCCGACCAGGTGCTCTTGATCGTGCCTTCGGCGACGCCTGCCGCGCCGTTGTCGGCCGTCAGCTTGAGCAGCGCGAAGCTGCCCGAGCTCTCCACCGCGTTCGACCAGACGATCGTGCGCGCGTAGGGCAGGCGGTAGAAGTGCAGCGACCAGTCGGCAAGCTTCAAGCGACGGGAAACGTGGTCTGTCCCTGATTTCAGCCGAGCGTGGGCATGTTCAGGCCGGGCGCCGGGGTGTCCTGGTGCGGCCAGCGCGTGGTGACGACCTTGGTGCGGGTGTAGAACTTCACGCCCTCGGCGCCGTGCACGTGCAGATCGCCGAACATGGAGCTCTTCCAGCCGCCGAACGAGTAGAACGCGACCGGCACCGGGATCGGGACGTTGACGCCCACCATGCCGACCTGGATCTCGTTCTCGAAGCGGCGCGCGGCGCCTCCGCTCTCGGTGAAGATCGCGACGCCGTTGGCGTAGGGATTGCGGTTGACGAGCGCGATCGCCTCCTCGAGCGTGGCGGCGCGCAGCACGACCAGCACCGGGCCGAAGATCTCGTCGCGGTAGATGCTCATCGCGGGCGTCACGTGGTCGAACAGGCTCGTGCCGAGGAAGAAACCCTGCGCGGGAAGCGTCGCCGCGCGCCCGTCCACGACCAGCCGCGCGCCCTCCTTCAGGCCGGCCTCCACGTAGGCCGCTACCTTCCTGCGGTGCTGCTCGGTCACCAGCGGGCCCATGTCGACCCCATCGCCGTCGCCGGGGCCGATCCTGAGCCGCTGCGCCTTTTCCGCCAGCAGCTTGACCAGCGGGTCGCCGGCGGCGCCCACCGCCACCACGGCGCTGATCGCCATGCAGCGCTCGCCCGCCGAGCCGTACGCGGCGCCGATCAGCGCCTCGGCCGCGAACTCGAGGTCCGCGTCGGGAAGCACCACTGCGTGGTTCTTCGCGCCGCCGAGCGCCTGCACGCGCTTGCCGTTTTTCGCGCAGGCCTCGTAGATGGTTCTCGCGATCGGCGTCGAGCCGACGAACGACACCGCGGCGATTCCCGGGTGGGCGAGGATTGCGTCCACCGCCTGCTTGTCGCCGTGCACCACGTTGAACACGCCGTCCGGAAGCCCGGCGTCCTTGAACAGCTCGGCCATGCGCACGGAAGCCGAGGGATCCTTTTCCGAGGGCTTGAGCACGAAGCTGTTGCCGCAGGCGATCGCGACCGGGAACATCCACAGCGGCACCATCACCGGGAAATTGAACGGGGTGATGCCGGCGCACACGCCGAGCGGCTGGCGCAGCGAGTGCGTGTCGACCTGGGTGCCGACGTTCTCGGAGTGCTCGCCCTTGAGCAGATGCGGAATGCCGCAGGCGAACTCGACCACCTCGATGCCGCGCTGCACCGAGCCCAGCGCGTCGGGAAGCGTCTTGCCGTGCTCCTCGGTGACGATCCTCGCCAGCTGCTTCTGGTTCGCCTGCAGCAGCTGCAGGAACTTCTGCATCACGCGCGCGCGGCGCAGCGGCGGCGTGTCGCGCCAGCCGGGATACGCGGCGGCGGCGGCATTCACGGCGGCGTCGACGGCTCGCGAATCGCAGTACGCAACGCGCCTTGCGATCTGCCCCGTCGCGGGATTGAACACGTCCCCCATGCACCCCGAAGGCGCGAGCGAGCGCCCGTTCACCCAGGCGGGGACCGTGTCGAGCTCGAGATCGGCGGGCTTGTTCATGCGGGCGATTTTACCCGCGACCCGCACGGCAGGCGCCCGCAGACACTGCGGGTGAGGCTGCGCCGCCGCCCGCTAGGCGGCGAGCTCGCCGGCCGGCTTCAATCTCTCGATCAGAGCGGCATTGGGGCAGAACGCCTCGTAGCCGCCGCGCTTGCCGCTCGCGAGCCATCGGTCGCATTCGACCTTGCGAGCGCACCCGACGCAACGGCGCGTCGCCTGCGCGAGGTCGTACGACGGCGCGTGCATCATCGCGCCGGCCAGATCGAGGCCGTGCCGGTGCATCATCTCCGCGAGCCGCAGCCGCCCGCCTTCGTGCAGCGCGCGCCGCCAGGCCGCGGACACGGCGAGCAGGCCGAGGCCCAGGATGAAGGCGATCACCGCGAAAAACGCCAACTTAACGATCAGCTCGTCCATGTCGGCCTCCTTTCGGTAAAGGCTTGGTACACGCTACTCCGCCGATCGCGGCCTGATATTGATCTGGCTTAACCATTCCGCAATGTCATACTCGGTTTCGAATGCCCGTTCCGCTCGTTCCCGCGCGCCTCGCTTTCGCCGCCGACGGCACGCCGTTCTCCGAGGCGTACGGCGACGTGTACCACAGCGCCGCGGGCGGGCCGGCGCAGGCGCGCCACGTGTTCCTCGCCGGCAACGGCCTGCCGGGGCGCTGGGCGGGGCGCGGCCGCTTCGTCGTGCTCGAGACCGGTTTCGGCTTCGGGCTGAATTTTCTCGCCACCTGGCGCGCCTGGCGCGACGACCCGCGGCGCTGCGACAGGCTGCATTTCGTCTCGGTCGAGAAGCATCCCTTCGCGCTCGCCGACCTGAGGGAGCTGCACGCGCGCTACCCGGAGCTCGCGGCGCAATCCGCCGAGCTGCACGCGCGCTGGCCGATGCTCGTTCCGGGCGCGCAGCGGCTCGAGTTCGAGCGCGGGAGACTCGTCCTGACCGTGTTTTTCGCCGACGCGGCCGCGCTGCGCGGGCTGCGGCTGTGCGCCGACGCGATCTACCTGGACGGCTTCTCGCCGGCGAAGAATCCCGAGATGTGGACCCCGGCGCTGCTGCGCGCGATCTCCAGGCTGTGCGCGCCGGGAGCGAGCGCCGCGACCTGGAGCGTCGCCGCCCAGGTGCGCCAGGCGCTGGAAGCCGCGGGCTTCGCGGTGGAAAAGCGCGCGGGCTTCGGCGACAAGAAGGAAATGCTCGCGGCGCGCTACCTGGGAAAAGGCGTCGAGTCGCCGCCGCCGAAGCAGCGCTCGGCCGCTGTCGTGGGCGCCGGTCTCGCGGGCGCCGCCGTGTGCGAGCGGCTGTGCGCGCGCGGGTGGGAAGTCGCGCTGTTCGAGCGCCGCGCCGGCCCCGCGCAGGAAGCCTCGGGAAACCACGCCGGCACGTACCACCCCGTGCTTACTGCGGACGACAGCGTGTTCGCGCGCATCACGCGCGCGGGCTTTCTCGCCTCGCTCGCGCATTGGACGCGGCTCGACTCCGGGGAACAGGCGCTGCGCTGGGACCGCTGCGGCGCGCTGCAGCTCGCGCGCGACGCGCGCGAGGAGGCGTCGCAGCGCGCCGCGAGCGCGGCGCTCGCCCCTCCCCCCGAATACGCCCAGATCGTCACGCGCGAGGAAGCCTCCGCGCACGCCGGGGTGCCGGTGGCCGCCGGCGGGCTGTGGTTTCCGCAAGCCGGCTGGATCCGGCCGCAAAGCCTCGCGCGCGCGCTGCTCGAAGCGTGCGGAGATCGCTTGCGCACCGAGTTCGGCAGGGAGATCCGCGCGCTCGACGAGCTGCGCTTCGCCCCGGTGGTGATCCTCGCCAATGCGGCCGACGCGGTGAAGCTCGCGCCGCTGCCGCAGCTGCGGCTGCGCAGCGTGCGCGGCCAGATCACCCATATCGCGCAGGAGCGCATCGAGCCGCCGCACGTGGCGGTGCTGCGCGGCGGGCTGGTGCTTCCGCCGGTGGACGGGATGTGCGTGATCGGGGCGACCTACGACTTCGACGACAAGGACCCTTCGCTGCGCGCCGAAGGGCACGCGGCGAACCTCGAGCGGCTCTCGCGCATCCTTCCCGGCGCGGGGGCAGGCATCGACGCGAGCTCGCTCGAAGGACGGGTCGGGTTCAGGTCGGTTGCGCCGGACCGGCTGCCGCTCGCCGGCGCGCTCGCGCCCGGCCTGTACGGGGCTTTCGCCTACGGCTCGCGCGGGCTGATATGGGCTTCGCTCGCCGCCGAGATGATCGCGGCCATGCTCGAAGGAGAGCCGCTGCCGCTCGAAGGCGCGCTGGTCGATGCCCTCGATCCGGCGCGTTTCGCGCTGCGCGCGGCGCGCCGCCGCCGGGCCTGAACGCGCCTAGCCGGCGGCGAGCGCCAGCTTGCCGGCGACCGAGGCGCGCGCGACCGCGCCAAGGCTCTTCACGAGCGCCGGGACCTCCTCGGCCGGAACCGGACGGCTGAAAAGGAATCCCTGCATCACGTTGCATCCCATCTCGTGCAGCCGCGCCGCCTGCTGCCGCGTCTCCACGCCCTCGGCGAGCACCCCCAGCCCCAGGCTCTCGCCCATGGCGATGATCGCGCTGACGATGGCGCCGTCGCGCTCGGCGGCGGCGTCCAGGTCGCGCACGAACGAGCCGTCGATCTTGAGCGTGTCGAGCGGAAAGCGCTTGAGGTACGCGAGCGAGGAGTAGCCGGTGCCGAAATCGTCGACGGCGACGCCGATGCCGAGCGCTTTCAGCTCGCGCAGGATGGCGAGCGTCGCCTCGCGGTCTTCCATCATGATGCTCTCGGTCACCTCGATCACCAGCCGCTTCGGATCGAGGCCGCTTCTCGCGAGCGCGGTCTTCACCGCGCCCACCAGCCTGCGGTCGCGGAACTGGATGCCGGAGACGTTGACCCACATCTTGAGCGCTCCCGCCCCCGCCGCGCTCCAGGCCGTCGCCTGGCGGCAGGCTTGGCCGAGCACCCATTCGCCGATCGGCAGGATGAGGCCCGTCTGCTCGGCGAGCGGGATGAACGCCGCGGGAGGCACCAGCCCGCGCTGCGGATGGCTCCAGCGCAGCAGCGCCTCGACCCCGGCGACGCTGCCGCTCGCGACATCCACCTGCGGCTGGTAATGAAGAAACAGCTCGCCCCGCTCGAGCGCGCGGTGCAGGTCGCGCTCCAGCGCGAGCCGCTCCACGGCGCGCTCGTTCAGCTCGCGGCTGTAGAACTTGTAGTTGTTGCGGCCGAGATCCTTGGCGTTATACATCGCTGCGTCGGCGTTCTTGAGCAGCGTGTCGACGTCCCTGCCGTCGGCCGGGTAGGTCGCGATGCCGAGGCTCGCGGTCACGAACAGCTCGTGGCCCTCGATCGAATAGGTGCGTGCCAGCTCCGCGACGACTCGCTGCGCGACCTTGGCGGCATCCTCGGCATGGGCGAGCCCGGTGAGCAGCACGGTGAACTCGTCGCCGCCGAGCCGCGCCATCGAGACGCCGTCATCGCTGTTGCGCCCGACCTCGTCGCCGCCGCGCAGGCAGGAGTTGATGCGCACCGCCACCGCCTTGAGCAGCTGGTCGCCGACTTGGTGGCCGAGCGAGTCGTTGATCTGCTTGAAGCGGTCGAGATCGAGGAACATGACCGCGAGCTGGCTGTGCTCGCGCTCGGCGCGGCGGATCGCGCGGCCGAGGTGCTCCTTGAACTGCAGCCGGTTCGGCAGCCCGGTCAGGTTGTCGAAGTAGGCGAGCGTGCGGATCCGGGTCTCGATCTGCTTGCGCTCGGTCACGTCCTGCAGCGTGCCGTGGATCAGGACCGTCCTGCCGTGCTCGTCCTTGAACACTTCGGCGCGCTGGTAGATCGCCCGAAGGGAGCCGTCGGGGCTCACGACGTGATGCTCGAGCTCGTACTTGCCGCCCTTCTCCTGGAGCTCGGCGTATGCGGAAATCAGCCACGCCCGCTCCTCCTCGGGAATGCGCTGCAGGAACTTCTCGAACGAGGGCTGGTCGCGCTTCGGGTCCAGGCCGAGGATGCGGTAGATTTCGCCCGACCAGTAGAGCTCGCCCGTCTCGGGGCGGCGCTCCCAGCTGCCGACGTGCGCCAGCTCCTGCGCGACGGCGAGGCTCGCCTCGCTGCGCGCCAGGTCCTCGATCGAGCGGCTCGTGCGCAGCAGGTAGCGCACGCGATGCGCGAGGATCTTCCAGTGCAGCGGCTTGGGCATGAAGTCGGTCGCCCCGGCCTCGTAGGCGCGCTCGATCGAGCCGTCGTCGTCCTGGCCGGTGAGGATCAGCACCGGCACGCGCTCGCCGCCGGGCGCCGCGCGCAGCTTGCCGCAGCACTCGAAGCCGTCCATGACCGGCATGTTGACGTCGAGCAGCACGATGTCGGGCTTTGCGCGCGCGAATACCTCGAGCGCGGCGCGGCCGTCGGCCGCCTCCTCGACCCGCAGCCCCTCGGACTCGAGCGCCTCGCGCACCAGCAGGCGCATCAGCTCGTCGTCGTCCACCACCAGCGCGAGCGCAGCGGGCTTGTTCGGCTCGGTCACGCCGCGCTCCTTTCGCGCGCCAGCGCCGGGAGCACGCGGCCGAGCTCGTCGGTGATCGAGCCGACGAGCGCCGCGCCTGCCGCGACGTCGCCGCCGCGCGCGAGCATTTCGATTTCTCGGCAATGCGCCGAGAGCAGCTTCGCGCCGACGCTCGCGCTGGAGGACTTGAGCGTGTGCGCCGCGCGCCGAAGCTGCTCGGCATCGCGCGCCTCGGCCGCCGCGTGCATTTCGCCGACCAGCTTCGGGGCGTCGCGATGGAACAGCTCGATCACGCGGGCGAGAACGTCCGGCTTGCCCGGGCGCTGCAGGGCGCGCAGCGCCTGCAGCGCCTTCGCGTCCAGGATCTCGGCCGCGGGCGCTTCGGCGTGCGGCTCGTTGGCGGCGGGCTGAGGCAGCTGGCGCGAGCCTCGCACCCAGCGCCCGAGCGCCGCAAGCAGCTGCGCGCGGCCGATCGGCTTGGCGAGGTAATCGTCCATTCCCGCCCCGAGGCATTCCTCGCGGTCGCCCTTGATCGCGTTCGCGGTGATCGCGATCACCGGCGTGCGGCGCCCCCCGTTCTCGCGGCCGCGCAGCCTGCGCGTCGCCTCGAAGCCGTCCATTTCGGGCATCTGGCAGTCCATCAGCACCGCGTCGAACTCGCGCTCGGCGAGCGCATCCAGGGCGCGCCGGCCGTTCTCGACCACGGCGACGCGATAGCCCGTGTCCTCGAGCATCGCGAGGACGATCTCCTGGTTCATGGCGTTGTCCTCGGCGAGCAGCACGCTCGCGTTCGCGCGCGCCTCGGGCGGCGCCGCCGGCTCCTGCGGTTGCGCGGTGCCGCGCGCGGCCGCGCCCACGAGCAGTGCCTGCAACTCCGCGCGTCGCACGGGCTTGGTCAGGTAGGCGCTCACCCCCGCTTCGCGCGCGTTCTCGATTTCTCCCGTCCCGGCGACCGAGGTGAGCAACACCGTTCTCAGGCCCGCCAGCGCCGGATCGGTGCGCACCGCGCGGGCGAGCTGCAGCCCGTCCATCAACGGCATCTTCACATCGACCAGCGCGACGTCGTAGGGCTCGCCCCGCGCCGCCGCGGCGCGCAGCAGGTCGAGCGCCTGCGCCCCGTCCTCCGCGCTCTCGGTGCGCATGCCCCAGCCGATCGCGTGCTCGACCAGGATGCCGCGGTTGGTGGGATTGTCGTCGACGACCAGGAGCTTCGATCCGCTCAGGCTGCGCGGGGCGACGCCCCGCGCGCGCGGCTCGCCGCGCTCCAGCTGCGCGGTGAACCAGAACGTGGCGCCCATGCCCGGCGCGGTGTGCACGCCCACGGACCCGCCCATCAGCTCGGCGAGCCGCCTGACGATCGCCAGGCCGAGACCGGTGCCGCCGTACTTGCGCGAGGTCGATCTGTCGGCCTGGTGGAACGGCTGGAACAGCCGCGCGGCGACCTCGGGGGTGACGCCGATGCCGGTGTCGGAAACCTCGAAGCGCACCAGGGCGCCGACCTCGCGCCGCGCCGTGACGATGATCTCGCCGCGCGCGGTGAACTTGATCGCGTTGCTCACCAGGTTGGTGAGGACCTGGCGCAGCCTGCCCGGATCGCCGCGCACCGCCTCGGGAATGTCCTCGGAAAACCGGCACGCGATCTCCAGGCCCTTGCGGTGCGCCAGGTCGGCGAGCAGGCCGACGGCGTCCTCGACCGTCTCGCGCAGGTCGAACTCGACGCTCTCGAGCTCGAGCTTCCCGGCCTCGACTTTCGAAAAATCGAGGATGTCGTCGATGATCGAGAGCAGCGCTTCGCCCGAGCGGTGCGCCGTCTCGGCGAAGCGGCGCTGCTTGGCCGGGAGGTCGGCGCTCAGTAGGAGCTCGGTCATGCCGAGCACGCCGTTCATCGGCGTGCGGATCTCGTGGCTCATGGTGGCGAGGAACTGCGATTTCGCGCGGCTCGCCGCGTCGGCCTCGTCCTTGGCGAGCCTGAGCTGCTCGCCGCGCAGCTCGATCTGGTCCATCATGCGGTTGAAGCCGTCGATCAGCACGCCGATCTCGCCCGGGCCGCCGCCCTTCACGCGCACCGAGCTGACGGCTGCACCTTTGCGGATGCGGTCGACCGCGGCGGTGAGGCGGCCGAGCGGCCGCGTGACGAATTTCGACAGCGCGGCGAGGAGCAGCGCGATCCCCGCGGCGAGCACCGCCAGGCCTATCGCGCCGCTGCTCGCCATGAGGTGCCTCATCTGCGAGTCGACGACACTGGCGGGAAGGCCCACCGCGACGACCGCAACCGCAGTCCCCGAGCGATCGAGGACCGGGGTTACGACCATTTGGTAGTCGATCCCCTGGAACGTGCTCGCGATCACGAGATCCTCTCCGCTCGTCGCCGGGATCAGGATTTTCGGGTTCTGCACCCGGTCCAGGCCGCCATCGGCGCGGGTGGTGAAAAGCACCCGGCCGTCGGCCGCGGCGACGAAGGCGTGGCTGACGCCCTCGTAGTTGCGAACGGCCTCCTGCAGCTGCTCCTCGAACCCGCTCAGGTCGTCGAGCCGGATGCCGAATTGCATCACGCGCTCGAGCTGGATCCTGAGGCTCTTCGCGACGGCGAGCGAGCGCGATTCCAGGACGCGCGCGAAGTCGTCGCGCATGTCGATGGCGCTCGCCGCGGTGATCGCCGCCACCGCCAGCGCGACGATCGCGCCGGCGATGAGGACGATCCTGGCGCGCAGGCCGAAGCTCATTGCTTGTCCCACTCGAACTTGTCGATCACCTCGGCCGAGAGCAGCACGCCGCTCTTCACCTTGAGCCCGAGCTTGTTGGCGCGCGCGAGGTTGATCACCGGGATTCCCTTGACGGTGGGCTTCATCTCGAAGCTCGACGGGCTCCTGCCCTCGACCAGGATCTGGCGCGCGATGCGGCCGGCGGCGAGACCCTGCTCGCGCTCGGATACGGTGACCGCGGCGAGCGTGCCGAAGTAGACGCGGTCCACCCAGAAGCCGAGATCGGGGAGCGTGCTGTTCTCGGCGGTCCACTTGAGGACCTCCTGGTACGGCACGTTCTTCCCTTTCGCGTCCTTGAAGTTGAAGATGCCGATGAGCGCGATCGCGTCCGCCTTCGACGGGTAATCCTTCATCTTCTTCTGGAACTCGTCCCAGGTTCGAATCGTGTCCAGGGCGACGATCTCGACGCCGGGGAGCTGGCTCACGCGCTCGCGCATGCGCCCGATCACCGGCTCCCACATCTGCGCGTCGTCGAACACGGCCACGATTCGCTTGGCGCCGGGCGCGACCGCCTGCAGCAGCCGCACGGATTCCACGAAGTGCTCCTGCTCGAGCACCCCGGTGATGTTCTTGCTGCCGACGAAGCCGTACGCCGACGGGTCCTTGTTGACCCCGCTGAAGACGAACGGCAGGTCGCTTCCGACATAGGGCCTGACGACGTACTCCTGCACGTCGTCGTCCGAGGTATAGACGAGGTCCGGCTTCCAGGAATCGATCAGCGCGCGAGCCTCGCGGCCTTTCCTTTCCTTTGCCTCGGGCGTGCTGTTCTGCTTGGTGTCCATCTGGAACACCTTGTATTCGGCGGCGGCATTGCCCATGCCCTCCTTGAAGCCCTCCAGCTGGCCGTCGGTCCAGCGCCACGGCGAGTGGTAGCTCATGACGTAAAGGATCTTGTAGGGCGGCTTCTTGGCCGATTGCGCGGCGGCCGTGCCATGGCCGAGCAGCGCGGCCGCGAGCGCGGCCAGCATCCAGGAAACGATCTTCATGACGGGTCCTTTCGGGTTGAACTGCATGGTCGCAAGGCTACGCAGCGCCCTTGCGCCGCACCATCGGGACATTCCTGAGACCCGCTCAGGGAATCCCCTAGGGCTTGTCAGGAACTGTTCTGGCTGTTGGGCAGGCGCGGGCGCCTGTGCTACTGCGCGCGCCGCGCGGCGTAGAGCTCGCGAAAGGTCTTCCCCTCGGGCGCGGGAAAATCGCGCCCGAGCGTCCAGCCGCGGCGATCGAACGGCAGGCGCCGGATCGCGCCGCGCCTGCCGCCCATCATCTTGAGGATCCGTGCCGCCACCCGCGTGAGCCGCGCGTACAGCCGCGGCCGCGTCGCTGCGAACGCCCAGGCGCGAAGCGCCGTGCGCTCGCCCCACGGGCGCAGGCGCCGCTCCATCTGCCTCTCGCGCAGCCTCCTCAGCAACTCGGGAAGCGGGATTTTCACCGGGCACGCCACTTCGCACGCGCCGCACAGCGTCGCCGCCTGCGGCAGGTCGAGCGCGTTCTCCAGCCCGTTGAACACCGGCGTCAGCACCGAGCCCATCGGCCCCGGGTACACCCAGCCGTAGGCGTGCCCGCCCACGGTCTGGAACACCGGGCAGTGGTTCATGCACGCGCCGCAGCGGATGCAGCGAAGCATCTCGGCGAGGTCGCCGCCGACGAGCTCGGTACGGCCGGCGTCCACCAGGATCACGACCATGTGCTCGGGGCCGTCGGCGTCGCCCGCGCGCCGCGGCCCGGTGAGGATCGAAAAGTAGTTCTCGATCTCCTGCCCGGTCGCCGAGCGCGGCAGCACGCGATTCAGCGTCGAGAGGTCCTCGAGCGTCGGGACCACCTTCTCGATCCCGGTGATCGCGACGTGCACGCGCGGCAGCGTCGTCACCATGCGCCCGTTGCCCTCGTTGGTGACGATCGCGACCGAGCCGGTCTCGGCGACGAGGAAGTTCCCGCCCGTGATTCCCAGGTCGGCCGACAGGAAATGCGCGCGCAGCATCTGGCGCGCCTCGCGCGTCAAGCTCTCGGGATCCGAGAGCCGCGGCCTGCGGTGATGGAGCTCGAAGAGCTCCGCGACCTGCGCGAGGTCCTTGTGGATCGCGGGCGCGATGATGTGCGAGGGCGGCTCCTTGGCGAGCTGGATGATGTATTCGCCAAGGTCGGTCTCGACCGGCGTGACGCCGCCCGCCTCGAGCGCCTCGTTCAGCCCCGATTCCTCGGACACCATGGACTTCGACTTGATGGCCTTGGCGAGGCCGTGCCGGCGGCAGATGTCCAGTACCAGCTCGCGCACCTCGCCGGCGGTTTCCGCCCACAGCACCTGCGTGCCGCGCCGCGCGGCCTCGGCCTCGAAGCGAAGCAGCCACGCGTCGAGGCTCGCCAGCGCGCGGTCGCGGATCGCCGCGCTCGCCGCGCGCAACTCTTCGAACGCCTCGACGCCGTAGGCGGCGCGCGCCTCGGCGCGCTTTTCGGCGAAACCGGCGCCGAAGCGTCTGAGTACGAGCTGCAGCCGCTCATCGGCCAGAGCACCCGAGGCGCGCGACTTGAAGTGCATCGCCTGCGACCGCATCAGGCTTCGCCCGCCAGGATCTCCGCGATGTGCAGAACTCGGGTACGAGCGTCGCCGCGGCGGCGCAGGCGCCCCTCGATGTTGAGCATGCATCCGAGGTCGCCGAGCGCCACCGCGTTCGCGCCGGTCGCGACGATGCGGTCGCACTTCGCGTCCGCCATCGCGGCAGAAATCTCGCCGAACTTCACCGAGAAGGCGCCGCCGAAGCCGCAGCAGGTCTCGCAGTCCTGCATCTCGCGCAGCGTCGCGCCGGGCGTCATGGCGAGCAGGTGCCGCGGCTGATGCTTCACGCCGAGCTCGCGCAGCCCCGAGCACGAGTCGTGGTAGGTGACGCTGCCGTTGAAATGGCCCGGGACGCGCTGCAGCTTCGCCACGTTGACCAGGAAATCGGTGAGCTCCCGGGTCTTCGCCGCCAGCGCTTCGGCGCGCGCGAGCCAAGCCGCCTCGCCGGCGAAGAGGTCGCGGTAGTGCGTCTTGATCATGCCGGCGCAGGAGCCCGAGGGCACCACCACCTGCTCGCAGTCCTCGAACTCGGCGATCAGCTTCTCGGCGAGCGAGCGAGCCGAGGAGCGCTCGCCCGAGTTCCAGCCCGGCTGGCCGCAGCAGGTCTGGGCGCCGGGCACCACCACCTCGCATCCCGCGGCCTCGAGCAGCTTCAGCGCGGCGAAGCCGATGCGCGGCCGCATGAGATCGACCAGGCAGGTGACGAACAGTCCGACGCGCATGCGGCGAATGATAGCCGGCATTTCACATCGCGGAATCGACAAAGTAGAATGCGCGCTCCCGATGCCGCCGAACGACGCACGGAAAAGCCCGATACAGGTGATCGGCCGCATGATGCGGCTGCTCGACGTGCTCGCGCAGCACCCCGAGCCGCTCGGCCTGAAGCAGATCTCGCAGGTCACGGGGCTGCACCCGTCCACCGCGCACCGCATTCTCTCGGCGATGGCCGCCGACCGCATCGTCGACCGCGTCCAGCCCGGCGCCTACCGCCTCGGCATGCGGCTGCTCGAGCTCGGCAACGTGGTGAAATCGCGCATCGGCGTGAGGGAGCTGGCGCTCCCGGCGATGCGCGAGCTGCACGCGCAGACCGGAGAGACCGCGAACCTCTCGGTGCGCCACGACGACGAGATCGTCTACGTCGAGCGCACCTCGTCGGGCCGCTCGGCGATGCGCGTGGTGCACGTGATCGGCGCGCGGGCGCCGCTGCACGTGACCGCGGCGGGGAAGCTGTTCCTGCTCGAGGACGGCTTCGCGCGGCTGCGCGACTACGCCAGGCGCACCGGGCTCGCGCCGAAAACGAAGAACACCATCACCGGCGTCGCGCTGCTCGAGCGCGACCTGGAGCGCCTCCAGCGCCAGGGCTGGGCGACCGACAACGAGGAGGCGGAGCCCGGCGTGCGCTGCGTCGCGGCCGGCATCCGCGACGATACTGGCGCGCTGGTCGCGGCGCTGTCGCTGTCGACGCCCGGCGACCGCATGAAGGCGCAGTGGGGGCCGCTGGTGAAGGAGACCGCCGAGCGCATTTCGCGGGCGATCGGCCACCGCCCGCAGGCAGCCAGGATCGGCGCGCATTAGGCGGCGGCGAGGCCGTGCAGGGAAAACAGCCCGTGGCGGTCGGTCCAGACTTTCGCGCCCTCGAAACCCGCCCCGGCCGCGAGCGCGCGGAACCCCGCGATCGAGTACTTGTACGAATTCTCGGTGTGGATGGTCTCGCCGCGTTCGAATTCGAAGCGGTGCGGGCCGATCCTCACCGACTGCGCCGCGAGCGACACCAGGTGCATCTCGATGCGACCGAGCGAAGCGTTGTAGAACGCATAGTGGCGAAAGCGCCCCGGGTCGAATTCGCCGTCCAGCTCACGGTTGATGCGCGCGAGCAGATTGAGGTTGAACGCCGCCGTGACGCCTCGCGCGTCGTTATACGCGGCGTGCAGGACGTTGGCGTCCTTCTTCAGGTCCACCCCGACCAGCATCGCGCCGCGAACGCCGACGTGCCCGCGCGTCATGCGCAGAAAGGCCTGGGCTTCCCCGGGCGTCAGGTTGCCGATGGTCGAGCCGGGAAAGTAGGCCACGCGTCTCGCTTTGCGCCGCGGCAGCCGCAGGGGTCGCGAGAAATCGCCGGCGAGCGGCTCGATTCCGAGCCAGGGAAACTCGCGCCCGAGGCGCCGCACGGCGAGCGCCAGCGCCGATTCCGAGATGTCGATCGGCACGTAGCGCGCCGGCCGCAGCCTCCGGATGAGCATCCGGGTCTTGGTGCTCGCGCCGCTGCCGAACTCGACCAGCTCGCAGCGCGCCCCCGCGAAGCGCGCGATGTCGGAGAGGTTCTCGCGCGTGAGCGAGCGCTCGGCGCGCGTCGGGTAGTACTCGGGGAGACGGCAGATCGCCTCGAACAGGCGGCTGCCCGCGGCGTCGTAAAAGTACTTGGGGGGAAGCGCCTTCTGCGGCAGCGACAGTCCGGCGACGACGTCGTCGAGGAAGCGTTCCGTGCCGCGGTTCAGCCGCGCGTCGCGGCGGCGCTGCTCTCGAGCCACTTGCGGATGCGGTTGGCGTCGCCGATCCGGGAGTACTTGCCCCAGGAATCGAGCAGCACCACGATCAGGTCCTTGGACGCCATGCGCACCCGCATCACCAGGCCGCGCCCCGCCTCGCTGATGTAGCCGGTCTTGGAAAGCCCGATGTCCCAGTCGCGGCTGCGCACCAGACCGTTGGTGTTGCGGTAGGAAAGCGTACGGCCGAAAGCGCGCACCTGCGCGCTGCTGCGCGTCGAATACTCGCGGATGAGCGGATATCGGTGCGCCGCGGCGACCAGCTTCGCCAGGTCGCGCGCGCTCGAAACGTTGCCGGGCGAAAGGCCGGTGGGATCGACAAAGCGCGTGTCCTCGATGCCGAGCGCCGCCGCTTTGGCGTTCATGGCCGCGACGAACGCTTGCGTGCCCCCGGGATAGGTGCGCGCCAGCGACGCCGCGGCGCGGTTCTCGGATGCCATCAGCGCGATCAGCAGCAGCTCGTTGCGGGTGAGCACCGAGCCGGGACGCAGGCGCGATCCAGTGCCCTTCACCAAGTCGCTGTCCTCGCCGCTCACCACGATGCGCTGCTCCAGATCGAGGCCGCGATCGAGAATCACCATCGCCGTCATCAGCTTGGTGATCGAGGCGATCGGCAGCACCGCCTCGGAATTCTTCTCGTACAGCGTCTCGCCGCTCGCGGCGTCCTGCACCAGCGCGACCGACGAGCGCAGGTGCACCTCGCCCGGATGCTCGCGCTGCAGGCGCTCGAGCTCGCGCGGGGAGAGCTTGCGCTTCGGCTCTGCCGCCTGCGCAAAGCCTATGGCGAGCGCGAGCACGGCGAACAGCGCGAACAGCGCGACGATTTTCTCGAGCGAATGAAGCCTGCGTTGCGGCTGCGACATACCCTGAGCGAGTCCCTGTATAGGGCGTGGTTTTGCCGCAGTCTAACCCAGGGTATTCTGAAAACGCAAGCAAATCAGTCGCTAGGACGGGCTTCCTCGAAATCCGGTGAAATATGCCCGGCAACCGGATGAAGCGTCGGGCTGCGGCTACGCCGCCTTGGCCTGCTCCAGCACTGCCTCGGCCTCGCGCTCCTGCTGCTGCAGCGCCCACATGCGCGCGTATTCGCCCCCCAGGGCGAGCAGCTCCTGGTGCGTGCCGCGCTCGGCGATGCGCCCGTGCGAGAGCACGAGGATCTGGTCGGCGTCCATGACCGTCGAGAGCCGGTGCGCGATGACCAGCGTGGTGCGCCCTTCGGCGATCCTCTCCAGCTCGGCCTGGATCGCCTTCTCCGACTTCGAGTCGAGCGCCGAGGTCGCCTCGTCGAAAATCAGGATTCTCGGGTTCTTCAGGAGCGCGCGCGCGATCGCCACGCGCTGCTTCTCGCCCCCGGAAAGCTTGAGGCCGCGCTCGCCCACCGTGGTGTCGTACCCGGCCGGCAGGCTGTCGATGAACTCGTGGATGTGCGCGGCGCGCGCCGCCTCGATCACCTCGGCGTCGCTCGCGTCCGGGCGGCCGTAGCGGATGTTGTAGAGGATGCTGTCGTTGAACAGCACCGTGTCCTGCGGCACGATGCCGATCGCCGCGCGCAGGCTCGCCTGCCTCGCCTGCCGGAGGTCCGCGCCGTTCACCAGGATCGCGCCGCTCGTGACGTCGTAGAAGCGGTACAGCAGCCGCGCCAGCGTGGACTTGCCCGAGCCCGAATGGCCGACCACCGCGACGCGGTTACCGGCCGGGATCGTGAAGCTCACCCCGTGCAGGATCTGGCGCGCGCGCTCGTAGTGGAAGTCCACGCCGCGGAATTCCACGGTCGCCGGGCCCGCGGACAGCTCGGGCGCCCCCGGCCGGTCCTCGACCTCGCGGTTCTCCGAGAGCAGGCGGAACATCTTGTCCATGTCGAGCAGCGACTGCTTGATCTCGCGGTACACCATGCCGAGGAAGTTGAGCGGAATGTAGAGCTGGATCAGCAGGCCGTTGACGAGCACCAGGTCCCCGAGGGTGAACTTGTCCGCCACCACCCCCTGCGCGGCGAAGTACATGAGCGCGGTCACCGCCGCGGCGATGATCAGGCTCTGGCCGATGTTGAGGAAGCCGAGCGAGGCCTCCTGCTTTACCGCCGCCGACTCGTAGCCCGTCAGGTTCTCGTCGTAGCGGCGCGCCTCGAACTCCTCGTTGCCGAAATACTTGACGGTCTCGTAGTTGAGCAGCGAGTCGATGGCGCGCGTGTTGGCCCGCGAGTCGAGCTCGTTGGCGCGCCGGCGGATCTCCATGCGCCATTCGGTGACCGTCACCGTGAATGCGATGTAGAGCACCACCGCGCCGAAGGTGATGGCGGCGAAGCGCCAGTCGAACTTCCCGATCAGCACCGCGGCGACGAGCGCGAACTCCAGCATCACCGGCAGGATCGAGAAGATCATGTAGTTGAGGAGCGAGCTGATGCCGCGCGAGCCGCGCTCGATGTCGCGCGTCATGCCGCCGGTCTGGCGGTCGAGGTGAAACCTGAGCGACAGGCTGTGCAGGTGGCGGAATACTCCGAGCGCGACGCGCCGGATCGCGCGCTGCACCACGCGCACGAACACGAGGTCCCGCAGCTCGCCGAACAGCGTGGTGGAAAACCTCAGGATCCCGTAGATCGCGAGCAGCGCCGCCGGCACCGCGACCACGGCGAGCTTCGGGTCCAGGCCGTCGACCACCTCCTTCATCACCAGCGGCACGCCGACGTTGGCGAGCTTCGCCGCCACCAGGCAGGCGAGCGCGGCGAGCACGCGCCACCTGTACTCCAGCAGGTAAGGCAGCAGGCTCGCGAACGCGCGCCATTCGTTGCCCCTCAGGCGCTCGGTCGGCGCAGCGCTGTGGTGACGGCGTGCGGCCATGCCCGAGTATAGCGATCAGGATTTCCGGCCCCGCAACGCGTACGGCACCAGCCAGCCCAGGCAATGGAGCCGGCGCCGGTGATGCGCTTCAGCTTGACGCAGCGCGCGCGGCGCCGCTACCATTCAAACGTTCGTTTGAATCCCTTCTCGAGGCCGATCATGTCCCTGCGCGCAGTGAAGCCACCGCACGAGACCCGCACCCGCATCCTCGACGCCGCGGAAGAGCTGTTCATGCAGCACGGCTTCGAGGGCACTTCGATGCGCCTGCTCACCTCGAAAGCGGGCGTCAACCTGGCCGCGGTGAACTACCACTTCGGCTCCAAGGACGCGCTGATCGAGGCGGTGTTCCGCCGCCGGCTCGATCCCATGAACGCGGCGCGCGTCGCCGCGCTCGACCGGCTGGAGCGCGATGCGTCGGGGCAGCCGCTCGCGCCCGACGCGATCATCCGCGCCTTCGTCGGCCCGAGCCTGCACCTGATCGAGGACGCGAAGGGCGGCGGGCGCAACTTCATCCGGCTGCTCGGCCGCACCTATACCGACCCCGCCAAGGCGATCCGCGCGCTGATCGGGCAGCTGTACGTGCCGGCGATGGAGCGCTTCAAGGCGGCGTTCGAGCGCGCGCTGCCGCAGATGCCGCGCGAGGAGCTGGTGTGGCGCATGCATTTCATGTTCGGCACCCTCGCCTACACGCTCGCCGCCACCGACACCGTGCAGCTCATCGCCGGCTGCAAGCCCGAGGACCGCCACGACGCGCGGCTGCTCGAGGATCGCCTCGCCGCCTTCCTCGGCTGCGGGCTCGCCGCGCCCCTGGCGCGGCCACGCAGCGTCAAGAAAGCGGCCTGAGGAGGGAACGCCATGCTCGAATTCATTCTCGGAGCTCTCTCCGTCTTCATCCTGTTCGGCTATTTCGGGCTGCCGATCGCCTGGTGGACGTTGGCTGGCGGGCTGCTCGCCTGGTATCTCTCCGTCGTCGCCGGGTTCGGTGTCGCCGCGAACGCGATCCTCGCCGCCGCGTTCGTCGTGATCGCCGCGGTGCTCAACATCCCGGCGCTGCGGCGCGCGGCGATCAGCAACCGCGTGCTCGCGATCTACCGCCGCATCCTGCCCGACATGTCGCAGACCGAGAAAGAGGCGATCAACGCCGGCACGGTGTGGTGGGACGGAGACCTGTTCTCCGGACGGCCGGATTGGGACAAGCTCCTGGCGACGCCCGCGCCCCGGCTCGGCGCCGAGGAGCAGGCGTTCGTCGACGGCCCGGTCGAGGAGCTGTGCGCGATGTGCGACGACTGGGAGATCACGCACGAGCGCTTCGACCTGCCGCCGCACGCCTGGCAGTTCGTCAAGGACAAGGGCTTCCTCGGCATGATCATCCCGAAGAAGTACGGCGGGCTGGGATTCAGCGCGCTCGCGCATTCGGAGGTGGTGACCAAGCTCGCCTCGCGCTCGAACGCCGCCATGGTCACGGTGATGGTGCCGAATTCGCTCGGGCCGGCGGAGCTGCTGCTGCACTACGGCACCGAGGAGCAGAAGAACCACTACCTGCCGCGCCTCGCCAGGGGCCTCGAAATTCCCTGCTTCGCGCTCACCAGCCCCGAGGCCGGATCGGACGCCGCATCGATCCCCGACCACGGCGTGGTGTGCAAGGGCCTCTGGCAGGGAAAAGAGACGCTCGGCATGCGCGTCACCTGGGACAAGCGCTACATCACGCTCGGGCCGGTGGCGACGCTGCTCGGCTTGGCGTTCCGGCTCTACGACCCCGAGCGGCTGCTCGGCGGCAAGGACGATCTCGGCATCACCTGCGCGCTCGTTCCGACCAATACGCCGGGCGTCAACATCGGCCGGCGGCACCTGCCGCTCAATGCCGTGTTCCAGAACGGACCGAACTCGGGCACGGATGTCTTCATGCCGATCGACTGGATCATCGGCGGCCCCGAGTACGCCGGCAAGGGCTGGATGATGCTCATGAACTGCCTCGCCGCCGGGCGCTCGATCTCGCTGCCCTCCTCCTCGGTCGGCGGCGCCAAGGCGCTCGCGCGCGTCACCGGGGCGTACGCGCGCGTGCGCAGCCAGTTCAAGACCCCGATAGGAAAACTCGAAGGGGTGGAGGAGGCGCTCGGGCGCATCGCAGCCAACGCCTACATGATGGAGGCGACGCGCGTCATGACCGCCGGCGCGGTGGATGCGGGCGAGAAACCCTCGGTGATCTCGGCGATCGCCAAGTACCACATGACCGAGCGCGCGCGCGACTGCGTCAACGACGCCATGGACATCCATGGCGGCAAGGGCATCTGCCTGGGGCCGAACAACTGGGTCGGCCGCGGCTACCAGGTGCTGCCGGTCGGCATCACGGTCGAGGGCGCGAACATCCTCACGCGCACGCTCATCATCTTCGGCCAGGGCGCGATCCGCTGCCATCCCTACGTGCTGCGCGAGATGCGCGCGGCGAAGGAAATGGCGGGCGAGGCGGCCGCGCGCGAGTTCGATGACGCCTTCACCTCGCACGTCGGGCACGTGGTCTCGAACGGCGTGCGCGCCTTCGTGCACGGCGTCACCAGCTCGCGCCTGGGCCAGGTGCCGCGCGCGGGCGCCCCGGAAACGCGCCACTACTACCGCTTCACCTCGCGCATGGCGGCCGCGTTCGCCTTCCTCGCCGACATGTCGATGCTCGCCATGGGCGGCGCGCTCAAGAGGAAGGAGAAGATTTCCGGGCGCCTGGGCGACGTGCTGTCGATGATGTACCTGGTGTCGGCGACGCTCAAGCACTACGAGGACCAGGGCCGCATCAAGGAGGACCTGCCGCTCATCCGCTGGGTGGTGCGCGACGCGCTTTACACCGCACAGCAGGCGATCGACGGCATCATCTCCAACTTTCCGGTCAAGTCGGTCGCGACGCTGCTGCGCTGGACCATCTTCCCGCTGGGCATGTCGTTCCGCCCGCCGCTCGACTCGCGCAACCGCGAATGCGCCAGGATCGCCCTCGAGCCGGGCGCGGCGCGCGACCGCCTCACCGCCGGCGTCTACGTGCCGAAGGACGAGTCCGACCCGGCCGGCCGGCTCGAGGCGGCGTTCCTCGACACCGTGGCCTGCGAGCCGATCGAGAAGAAGCTGCGCGAAGCGGTGCGCAATGGGAATGTCGTGCCGCGTTCCGGCGTGGATACCGCTGCAGTCGCGCGCGACCATGGCGTGATCAGCGCCGAGGAGTACGCGCATTGGCAACGCAAGGAGGCCCTGCGCAAGCAGGCGATCAAGGTGGACGACTTCCCGCAGGATTTCGGCCGCGCCGAGATCCTGCAGAAGCTCGCTTCGGAAAAGCCGGTTTCGGCGAAGGCGGCCTGAGTGGTTGCGAAGCCGATCTACGTCATCGACGGCGCGCGAACGCCGTTCCTGAAATCCAGGAACCGCCCGGGGCCGTTCGCGGCGAGCGACCTCGCCACGCAGGCCGGCCGCGCGCTCCTGGTGCGCCAGAAATTCGCGCCGCAGGACCTCGACGAAGTCATCCTCGGCTGCGCCGCGCCCTCGGTGGACGAAGTGAACATCGGGCGCGTGGTCGCGCTCAGGATGGGCTGCGGGCACAAGGTGCCCGGCTGGACGGTGATGCGCAACTGCGCCTCGGGGATGCAGGCGCTCGACTCGGGCATCAACAACATCCTCGCCGGGCGCTCGAACCTGGTGCTCGCGGGCGGCGTGGACGCGCTCTCGCGCGCGCCGCTGCTGTATGCCGACAAAATGGTACTGTGGTTCTCCGACATGGCGGCGGCGAGGACCGCCGGGCAGCGCGCGGCGCTGTTCGCGCGGCTGCCGTTCAAGGCGCTGCTCGCGCCGGTGATCGGCATCATGAAGGGCCTCACCGACCCGATGGTGGGGCTGCTCATGGGTCAGACGGCCGAGAACCTCGCGCACTGGTTCGGCATCACAAGGGAACAAATGGACGCGTTTTCTGTGCGCAGCCACCAGCGGGTCGTCGCCGCCCAGGACGGCGGCTGGCTCGCGCCGGGCGGCGGCGAAGTGGAGGCGCTCTACGACGCGAAAGGCCAGACCTACGGCGTCGACGACGGCGTGCGGCGCGATTCTTCGATGGAGAACCTCGCCAAGCTGCGGCCTTTTTTCGACCGCAAGTACGGCAACGTGACGCCGGGCAACAGCTCGCAAATCACCGACGGCGCGGCGTGGCTGGTGCTCGCCTCGGAGGAGGCGGTGAGGCGCCATGACCTCGCGCCGTTCGGCCGCATCGTCGATTCGCAATGGGCGGGGCTCGATCCGGCACAGATGGGCCTCGGGCCGGTGCACTCCGCGACCCCGATCCTCAAGCGCCACGGGCTGGGCCTGAACGACCTCGATTACTGGGAGATCAACGAGGCCTTCGCCGCGCAGGTGCTCGGCTGCCTCGCCGCGTGGAAGGACGAGAAATACTGCAGGGAGCAGCTCGATCTCGACCGCCCGCTCGGCGCGCTCGACGACTCGAAGCTGAACGTGGACGGCGGCGCGGTCGCGCTTGGCCATCCCGTTGGCGCCTCCGGCGCGAGGATCGTGCTGCACCTCCTGAAGACGCTCGCGCGCAAGAAAGCGAAGCGCGGCATCGCCACGATCTGCATCGGCGGCGGCCTGGGCGGCGCGATGCTGGTCGAAGCCCTCTAGGGGACGCCCGATGGAGCGCGCAGACGCGAAAACGATGCTCAAGCACTGGCGCTGGGACAAAGACCGCCAGGGCCTCGCCTGGCTCACGTTCGACAAGCAGGGCGAATCGACCAACACCTTCTCGCGCGAGGCGCTGGAGGAGCTCGGCGCGGCGCTCGACGCGATCGCCGCGGCGGGCCCCAGGGGCCTCGTCGTGCGCTCGGCGAAAGAGAATTTCATCGCGGGCGCGGACATCAACGAGTTCACGCGCTTCGCCACAGTCGAGGAAGCCGTCGCGTTCACCAGGCTCGGCTGGGACACGATGCAGAAGCTGCGCGATCTGCCTTTTCCGACGACCGCGATGGTGAACGGCTTTTGCATGGGTGGCGGGCTGGAGCTCGCGCTCGCTTGCAGCTACCGCGTGGCGCTGGAAGACCCCAAGGTCCGGTTCGCGTTTCCCGAAGTGATGCTGGGAATATGGCCTTTCTGGCACGGGCTGCAGTGGCTGCCGAAGCTGGTCGGTCCGGCGGCCGCGCTCGACATGATCCTCACGGGCCGCGCGGTTGACGCGCGGCGCGCGAAGCGCATCGGTCTCGTGACCGAGGCCGTGCCGCTCCGGATCCTCGAGAACACGGCGCGCATGGTGACCCTCGCGGCCCCCGCGCGTAAAAAGCTGGGGCTTCTCGACCGGCTGATGCTCAGCGCCGGGCGCAGCATCGTCGCCGCGCGGGCGAGAAAGCAGGTGGCGAAGCGTGCGCGCCGCGAGCACTATCCCGCCCCGTATGCGATTCTCGATGCATGGGTGAAGCATGACGGAGATCCGTTCGCGATCGCGCCGCGCGAAGCCTGCTCGATCCAGTCGCTGTCCAGCCATCCGACGACGCGCAACCTGATCCGCATTTTCTTCCTGCAGGAGCGCATGAAGTCGCTCGGCAAGGGCACCGACTTCGAGCCGCGCCACGTGCACGTGGTGGGCGCGGGCGTGATGGGAGGCGACATCGCCGCGATCTGCGCGATGCGCGGGCTCACCGTGACGCTGCAGGACACGGCTCCCGAGCGCATCGCGCCTGCTGTCAAGCGGGCCGCCGACCTCTTCGGTCGGCGGCTCCGCGATCCTCGCCGCGTGCGCGACGCGCTCGACCGCCTGATCCCGGACGTGGCCGGCACGGGCGCGGCGCGCGCCGACGTGCTGATCGAGGCGATCTTCGAGAACCTGGAGGCGAAGCGCAGCCTGTTCGCCAGGCTCGAGGCCCAAGCGAAGCCGGGTGCGATCCTCGCCACCAACACTTCCAGCCTCAAGCTCGCCGACATCGCGACCGCGCTCAAGGACCCCTCGCGCCTCGTCGGCATCCACTTCTTCAACCCGGTGCCGCAATTGCAGCTGGTCGAAGTCGTATCGGGAGCGAACACCGATCCCGAGCTGGCCAAGAAGGCGGCGGCGTTCGTGCGCCACATCGACAAGCTGCCGCTGCCGGTGAAGGACTCGCCGGGGTTCCTGGTCAACCGCGTGCTCGGCCCGTACATGCAAAACGCGTTCCGCATGCTCGACGAGGGCGTCAAGCCGGAAACGGTCGATGCGGCGATGGAGGAGTTCGGCATGCCGATGGGCCCGGCCGAGCTCGCCGACACGGTCGGCCTCGACATCTGCCTCGCGGCAGGCAAGGCGCTCGCCAGGCCCCTGCCGGGCCGCCGCGCCGGCGACCCCGGATCGCGCGCCGAGCAGGACGTCCCGCAGGTGCTCGCCAACCAGGTGGCGCTCGGCCACCTGGGCAGGAAGACCGGCCGGGGCATCTATCGCTACGAGAACGGCCGCGCGGTGAAAGGCCGGCCCGATGCCTACGAGCGCGCGCTCATCGAAGCGCTCATCGAGCCGTACCTCGCCGAGGCGAAAGCGGTGCTCGCCGAGGGAATCGTCGCCGATGCAGACCTGATCGACGCCGGGCTCATCTTCGGCAGCGGCTTCGCGCCGTTCCGCGGCGGACCGCTCCACCACCTCGAATCGAGCCAAAAATAGATGACGAGCCTTCCGCAGGGCAAGCAGCCCGCCCTGCGGGTGATGCCGATGCCCGCCGACGCCAACCAGAACGGCGACATCTTCGGCGGCTGGA
>MERQ01000013.1 GCA_001770655.1 Betaproteobacteria bacterium RIFCSPLOWO2_12_FULL_68_20 | reverse complement strand
ACCCTGGAAGGCGGTGCCGGCAACGATACATACACCGTCGATACGGGCGAGATCACCACCCTCACCGAGGCATCGAACGCCGGATCCGACACCGTCCGTTCGGAAGTGAATTTCACCCTCGCCACCAATTTCGAGCACCTTGTCCTGCTCGGCGACGACGACCTCTCGGGAACGGGCAACTCCGCGGCGAACGCCATCACCGGCAACTCGGGCGACAACACGCTCGACGGCAGCGCGGGGAACGACACGCTCACGGGCGGCGCGGGGAACGATTCCTTGCAAGGTGGCGCCGGGAACGACGCCGTCCTGTTCTCAGGGCAGCAAAGCGATTACACGGTCGCCGAATCGTCGCCGGGCGTGGTGATCCTGGCCGGGCCCGATGGAACGGACACGGTCTCGGGCGCGGAGACATTCAAGTTCGGCGACCAATCGGCGATCAGCCTGGCGCAGCTCTTGGATTCGATCGTCGTGGAATCGATGCCGGAATACGCGCTCGACGCGCTGCTCTCCGGAAGGTACTGGGCGCACACGCCGGGCGTGACGCTCGAGCTGGACTTCAGCTTCATGACCGCGGCGCCGAGCTACGCGGATCCGCAAGAGCAGTCCACCTTCGCGGCGATGACCGCCGAGCAGATGGACGCGGTGCGCGACGCGCTCGATCTGTACGAGACGCTGCTCGACGTCGACTTCACCGAGGTCGCCGACAGCGACAGCGGGGTCGATCTGCGCTTCGGGCGCAGCGAGCAGGCCTCCGCCGGATACGCCTATCTGCCCGGCGATGTCGGTCTTCCGGCGCAGCCCGGCGACAACGAGGCCGAGGGCGATGTCTGGATCAACTCCGGTCTCGACGAGTTCCAGAGCGGCCTCGCGCCGGGTGAGCAGCTGTGGGGGACGCTGCTGCACGAGATCGGCCACGCGCTCGGGCTCAAGCACCCGTTCGAGGAGCCCAGCCTCGCGGATGCGGGCCACGGCAATCAGGACAACGACCGCTACACGCTCATGTCGTACACGTCGCGGCCGGACTCGCTGGTGATCGAGCCGACCGGCGACGAATCCGAATACGAGTGGCGGCCCGAGACGCCGATGCTCTTCGACGTCGGCGCGCTGCAGTCGCTCTACGGGACGAATGCGCTCGCTGCCGACGACACCCACGTGCTCCCGGCCGACCGGCCGTTCTTCATGACGCTCTGGGACTCGGGCGGCGACGACACGCTCGACGCCTCGGGGTTCGCATCGGACAGCGCGATCGACCTGCGCGAAGGGCACTTCTCCTCGATCGGCCGCTTCGGCTTCAGCGACGACGGCGTCTGGCTGGAGGAAATCCCGCCCTGGTACGTCGGAACGCAACCCACCTACGGCGGCGACAACCTCGCGATCGCCTACGGTGCGGTGATCGAGAACGCGACCGGCGGCGCCGGGAACGACACGCTGATCGGGAACGACGCGGCCAATTCGCTCTCCGGCGGGGACGGCGACGACGAGCTGTCGGGCGGCGCGGGCGCCGACCGCTTCGTGTTCGATTCGCTCTCGGGCGTGGATTCGGTGCTCGATTTCGCGAGCGCGGCCGACCTCCTCGCGTTCGACGACGCGGTGTTCGCGCAGGTAGGCGCGGAGGGGCCGCTTGCCGCTTCGGCGCTGCGGCAGGGCGCAGGCGCGACGCAGGGCGGCGACGCCGACGATCGCATCGTCTTCGACACCGCGACCGGGAACCTCTACTACGACGCCGACGGTTCGGACGCCGCGCCTAGCCTCCAGGTGGCGCAGCTCGCGGGCGTGTCGGCGATCGAGGCAAGCGACATCGTCGTCGCGTAACGCCGGAACCGGCGGGCGCGCCGCCGGTCTCCGATACAATTCGCGTTTTCCGATCCCGCGCGCGTGCCCAACGTCAAATTGCCCGACGGCTCTGTCAGGAGCTATCCGGGCCCGGTCACGGTCGCCGAGATCGCGCAGTCGATCGGCGCGGGCCTCGCGCGCGCGGCGCTCGCGGGAAAGGTGGACGGCAGGCTGGTCGACACGAGCTTCCGGCTCGAGTCCGACGCCGAGGTGGCGATCGTCACCGAGCGCGATCCCGAGGGCCTGGAGATCCTGCGCCACTCCACCGCACACCTGCTCGCGCAGGCGGTGAAGGAGCTTTTCCCCGAGGCGCAGGTGACGATCGGCCCGGTGATCGAGAACGGCTTCTACTACGATTTCTCCTACAAGAGGCCCTTCACGCCCGAGGATCTGGTCGCGATCGAAAAGCGCATGGCGGAGATCGCGAAGAAGGATCTGCCGGTGGAGCGCAGGGTCATGTCGCGCGACGAGGCGGTCGCGTTCTTTTCCTCGATCGGCGAAAAATACAAGGCGGAGATCATCGCCTCGATCCCCGAAAAGGAAACCATCTCGCTGTACGGGCAGGGGAACTGGGTCGATCTTTGCCGGGGTCCGCACGTGCCTTCGACCGGGAAGCTCAGGGTCTTCAAGCTGATGCGTGTCGCGGGCGCCTACTGGCGCGGCGACTCCCGGAACGAGATGCTCCAGCGCATCTACGGCACCGCGTGGGCGAAAAAGGAGGAGCTCGACGCCCACCTCAGGATGCTCGAGGAGGCGGAGAAGCGCGACCACCGGCGCCTCGGCACCCAGCTCGATCTGTTTCACATGCAGGAGGAGGCGCCGGGGCTGGTGTTCTGGCATCCCAAGGGCTGGACGATCTGGCAGCAGGTCGAGCAGCACATGCGCAGGGTCTACCGCGACAACGGCTATCTCGAGGTGCGCGGCCCGCAGATCCTGGAGCGCAGGCTGTGGGAGCGCACCGGGCACTGGGAGAATTTCAAGGAGAGCATGTTCGTCACGGCCTCGGAGAACCGCGACTACGCGATCAAGCCGATGAACTGCCCGGGGCACATCCTCATCTACAACAAGGGCGTGAGGAGCTACCGCGACCTGCCGCTGCGCTACGGGGAATTCGGCTCGTGCCATCGCAACGAGCCCTCGGGCGCGCTGCACGGCCTGATGCGCGTGCGCGGCTTCACGCAGGACGACGGCCACATCTTCTGCACCGAGGACCAGATACTCGAGGAGTGCGTCGCGTTCACGACGCTGTTGCAGGAGGTCTACCGGGACTTCGGCTTCAGCGAAATCGTCTACCGGGTCGCGACGCGGCCGGCGAAGCGGATCGGCTCCGACGAGGCCTGGGAAAAGTCCGAGAAGGCTCTGGTCGAGGCGCTGCAGCGCTCGTCAGTCGCCTTCACGATGGCTGCGGGCGAAGGCGCGTTCTACGGGCCGAAAATAGAGTATTCGCTGAAGGACGGCATCGGCAGGGTCTGGCAATGCGGCACGATGCAGGTCGATTTCAGCATGCCGGGGCGCCTCGGCGCCGAGTACGTCGCCGCCGACAACGCGCGGCGCACGCCGGTGATGCTCCACCGCGCCATCGTCGGCTCGATGGAGCGCTTCATCGGGATTCTCATCGAGCATTACGCGGGCGCATTGCCGCTGTGGCTCGCGCCCGAGCAGGTGGTGGTGATGAGCATCACCGAGCGCCAGGCGCCCTACGCAAAGCGCGTAGCGGCGCGGTTGCGCGAGGCCGGTTTCAGGGCTCTCGCGGATTTGCGGAACGAAAAAATTTCCTATAAGATTCGAGAACATAGCTTGCAAAAGCTCCCTTACCAGCTGGTGGTCGGGGACAAGGAAATGCAGGCTGGCAACGTGGCCGTGCGCATGCGCGGCGGTGAAGACCTCGGGGCGATGAGCCTGGACGCCTTCACCGCTCGCCTCCGGAGCGAGGCGAACGCGCGATAGCACGGCTGTTTTTTTCAACGCACACGGGAGAATTCACTCATCGCACTCGAGAGATCGCAACGCATCAACCGGGAGATCAATGCCCCGGAGGTGCGCCTGGTGGCGGAAAACGGGGATCAGCTCGGCATCGTTGCGGTGGAGGACGCGCTGCGCAGGGCCGAGGAGCAGAACGTGGACCTGGTGGAGATCGCGCCGCTGGCGAGGCCGCCGGTGTGCAAGCTGATGGACTACGGCAAGTTCCGCTACCGCGAGCAGAAGAAGGCGCACGAAGCCAAGCTCAAGCAGAAGCAGATCCAGGTCAAGGAAATCAAGTTCCGGCCCGGCACCGACGAGGGCGACTACAAGATCAAGCTCGGCAAGCTGATCGCCTTCCTCGAGGCGGGCGACAAGGCGAAGGTGACGTTGCGCTTCAGGGGGCGCGAGATGGCGCACCAGGAGTTCGGCGTGCGGCTGCTGGAGCGGGTGAAGAAGGACCTGGACGCCGTCGGCCTGGTCGAGCAGTTCCCCAAGCTCGAGGGGCGCCAGATGGTGATGGTGATCGCGCCCAAGAGAAAGGGAGCCGCGCCCAAGGCGAAGCCCAAGCCGAAAAAGGAAGTCGCAAAACCCGCTGCGGCGACGTGAGCCGCCGCGGCAACAAGTGATGTCCGAGGCTTCAAGCGCCCGCACCGCGGGCCGCCCGGCGTCAGGCTAGAAGAGGAGCTCTCATGCCCAAGATGAAGACGAAGAAGAGCGCCGCCAAGCGGTTCAAGGTCCGCTCGAGCGGCGGCGTCAAGCGCACCCAGGCGTACCTGCGCCACATCCTCACCAAGAAGAGCACCAAGAGAAAGCGCCACCTGCGCGGCACCACCGAGGCGAACTACAGCAACCGCCGGCAGATCAAAGCCATGCTGCCGTACTCGTCCTAGGAGCGCGCCATGCCGAGAGTCAAGCGCGGCGTCACGGCGCGCGCGCGCCACAAGAAGGTGCTCGCGCAGGCGAGGGGCTTCCGCGGCCGCAGGAAAAGCGTGTTTCGAGCCGCCAAGCAGGCGGTGATGAAGGCGGGGCAGTACGCCTACCGCGACCGCCGCAACCGCAAGCGCACCATGCGCGCACTGTGGATCGCGCGCATCAACGCGGCGGTGCGGGAGCTCGGGATGACCTACAGCGCGTTCATGGCGGGACTGAAGCGCGCCAGGATCGAGATCGACCGCAAAGTGCTCGCCGACCTGGCGGTCGCCGACAAGCCGGCGTTCGCGCGCATCGCGAGCCAGGTGAAGGCGAGCCTCGCGCACTGAGCCCGTCCCGGGAGACCCGGGGATGGAAGACGTCGAAAGCATCGTCGCGCGCGCTCTCGCCGAGTTCTCGCGCGCGGCCGATCCGGCGGCGCTCGAGAACGCCAAGGCGCGCTACCTCGGCCGCAGCGGCGAGGTCACCGCTCTGCTGAAGGGCCTCGGCGCGCTCGCGCCCGGGGAGCGTCGTGGCGCCGGCGCACGCGTCAACGCCGCCAAGGAGCAGCTCGAGCGCGCGCTCGAGCAGCGCCGCGGCGAGCTGGCGGGCGCGCGGCTCGCCGCGCGTCTTGCCGAGGAAGCGCTCGACGTCACGCTCCCGGGACGCGGCCGCGGGCGCGGCGGGGTGCACCCTGTGATCCGCACCTGGCAGCGGGTCGAGCGCATCTTCCGCTCGATCGGCTTCGATGTCGCCGACGGTCCGGAGATCGAGACCGACTGGCACAACTTCACCGCCCTCAACCAGCCCGAGAACCATCCCGCGCGCTCGATGCACGACACCTTCTACGTCGAGCTCAAGGACGCGGCGGGCACGCCGCTCGTGCTGCGCACGCACACCAGCCCGATGCAGGTGCGCTACGCGCGCATGCACGAGCCGCCGATCAAGGCGATCGCGCCGGGCCGCACCTACCGCGTGGACTCCGACGCGACGCACTCGCCGATGTTCCACCAGGTCGAGGGGCTGTGGATCGACGAGCACATCAGCTTCGCCGACCTGAAGGGCGTGTACACCGATTTCCTGCGGCGCTTCTTCGAGACCGACCGCCTGCAGGTGCGCTTCCGGCCGTCGTTCTTCCCCTTCACCGAGCCCTCGGCCGAGATCGACATGAGGTTCGAGAGCGGCCCGCTCGAGGGCAAGTGGCTCGAGATCTCCGGTGCCGGGCAGGTGCATCCGAACGTGGTGCGCAATTTCGGCTTCGACCCCGAGCGCCACATCGGTTTCGCGTTCGGCTCGGGCCTCGAGCGCCTCACCATGCTGCGCTACGGCATCGACGACCTGCGGCTGTTCTTCGACGGCGACCTGAGGTTTCTCGGGCAATTCGCATGATCGTTCCCGCGAGCTGGCTGCGCAGCTTCGTCAAGCCGCGTCTCTCGACCGAGGCTCTCGCGCACAAGCTCACCATGTCGGGGCTGGAGGTCGAGTCGATCGGGCGGGTCGCGGGCGGCGAGCGCGTGCTCAACTTCAAGCTCACGCCGAACCGCGCCGACTGCCTGTCGGTGCTCGGCATCGCGCGCGAGGTGGCCGCGCTCACCGGCGCGAAGCTCGCCGCGCCTGCGATCGGGCCGGTCCCGGCGCAAAACGGCGCAAAGCACCGCGTGAGGCTCACCCATCCGAGGGGCTGCGGGCGCTTCGCCGGCCGCGTCATCGGCAACGTGGACGCCGCCGCGCCCACGCCGCTCTGGATGCGCGAGCGCCTGGAGCGCGCGGGGCAGCGCTCGATTTCCGCGCTCGTCGACGTGACCAATTACGTGATGCTCGAGCTCGGCCGGCCGCTGCACGTCTACGACCTCGACAAGCTGAAAGGCCCGATCGAGGTGCGCTGGGGAAAGCCCGGCGAAAGGGTGCTGCTCCTGAACGAGCAGGAAGTGGAGGTCGACGAGTCGGTGCTGTGCATCACCGACGATTCAGGCGTGATCGGCCTCGCGGGGATCATGGGCGGCGAAAGCACCAAAGCCGGGCCCGGGACGAAGAACATCTTCCTCGAGTCGGCGTTCTTCTTTCCCGAGGCGGTCGCAGGGCGCGCGCGCCGCTACAACTTCGCGAGCGACGCCTCGCACCGCTTCGAGCGCGGGGTGGACTTCGCCAACAACGTCGCAGGCATCGAGCGCGCCACGCGCCTCATCCTCGAGATTTGCGGCGGCGAGCCGGGGCCGACGGTGGACCAGGTGGCGCGCCTGCCGGCGAGAAAGCCGGTGCGCATGCGCGTCGAGCGCGCGCGCAAGGTGATCGGCGTTCCCGTGACGGCCGGGGAGATGGCCGCGATCTTCAGGCGGCTCGGGTTGCCGTTCTTGCGCAGGCGCGACGCCTTCGTCGTCACGCCGCCCTCGTTCCGCTTCGACCTGGAGATCGAGGAGGACCTGATCGAGGAGGTGGCGCGCCTGTACGGCTTCGAGCGCATTCCGGCCCTGCCGCCGCGTGTGGAAGCGCTGATGAGCGCGGACCCCGAGGCGCGGCGCTCGCTGCACGAGCTGCGCGAGCGGCTCGCGGCCGCCGACTACCACGAGGTGATCAATTTCAGCTTCGTCGAGCCGGCGTGGGAAGCCGATTTCGCGGGCGAGGCGAACCCGATCCGGCTGCTCAATCCGATCGCGAGCCAGCTCTCGGTCATGCGCAGCTCGCTCATCGGGTCGCTGCTCGCCAACCTGCGCCACAATCAGGCGCGCAAGCTGGCGCGCATTCGCGTGTTCGAGATCGGCCGCGTGTACCTGCGCGATGCGGCGGCAGGCGACGGCCCGCTCGCGGTCGCCGGCCTGCGCCAGCCGGTGCGCGTGGCCGCCGCCGCCTACGGGCCGGCGTTCGACGAGCAATGGGGCGCGCCTTCGCGCGCGGTCGATTTTTTCGACCTCAAGTCGGACCTCGAGGCGCTCGCGGCTCCCTGCGCGGCGCGCTTCGAGGCGGCGCCGCACCCGGCGTTTCATCCCGGGCGCTCGGCGCGCGTGCTGCTCGAGGGCCGGCCCGCGGGCTGGATCGGCGAGCTGCACCCGAAATGGCAGCAGAAATACGAGCTGGCGCAGCCCGTGGCGCTGTTCGAGCTCGAGGCCGGGATCCTGCAGGAGCCGCCGCTGCCCCGCTTCGTCGCGCCCTCGAAGTTCCCGCCGGTGGTGCGTGATCTCTCGGTGCTGGTGGACGCCGCGATCGGCGCCCAGGCGATGCTGGACGCGATCCAGGCCGAAAAACCCCCGATCGTGCTGGAAGTCCGGGTGTTCGATCTGTACCACGGGCCCAGCCTTCCTGCGGGCAAAAAAAGCCTTGCTTTTCGGGTAGTTATGCAACATACTGAACGTACTCTTACGGATGCGGAAGCTGACGCGGCGAGCGAGGCGCTGCGCCACCTGCTGGAGCGCAGGTTTGGCGCATCTCTCAGAATATAAAAGGGAAATCGGGGAGCGGCGATGACGTTGACGAAGGCCGAGCTGGCCGACCTGCTATTCGAGAAGGTCGGGCTGAACAAGCGCGAGGCCAAGGACATGGTCGAGGCGTTCTTCGAGGAGATCCGCGGCGCGCTGGAGCGCGGCGAGAGCGTGAAGCTCTCCGGCTTCGGCAACTTCCAGCTGCGCGACAAACCGCAACGTCCGGGCCGCAATCCCAAGACCGGCGAGGAGATCCCGATCAGCGCCCGCCGTGTCGTCACCTTCCACGCTAGCCAGAAGCTGAAGGCCATGGTGGAGAAGGCGCGCCATGGAGCAAAACCGCAGGAAAGCTGAGCTTCCGCCGATCCCCGCCAAGCGCTACTTCACCATCGGTGAGGTGAGCGAGCTGTGCGGGGTCAAGCCGCACGTGCTGCGCTACTGGGAGCAGGAGTTCACGCAGCTCAAGCCCGTGAAGCGCCGCGGCAACCGGCGCTACTACCAGCACCACGAGGTGCTGCTGATCCGGCGCATCCGCGAGCTGCTCTACGAGGAGGGGTTCACCATCAGCGGCGCGCGCAACCGGCTCGACCACTCGATCGCGAGCGAGGAGCGGCCCGAGGCCTCCGCGCGCGCGGGCCGCGCCGGCGCGCCGGACTCCGGCGTCGATGTCGCGGCGATCAAGCGCGAGCTGCGCGCGGTGCTCGAGCAGCTGCAGGGCTGAGACAGCGCGCTGATATACTGCGTCGCTTCGGGGCGTAGCGCAGTCTGGTAGCGTACCGGCATGGGGTGCCGGTGGTCGTGAGTTCAAATCTCACCGCCCCGACCAAGAAAATTCAACGGCTTCCGGCGAGGAGGCCGTTTTTGTTTCCGGTCACTGCAGCCCCAGTGTAGCCACTTCACCGGCAACGCCGGACGCAGCCCCGAGATACGGTCTCCGTGGCTCGCCAAATGGAGTGAATTTGCGTAAAAGCTATCTGCAGAGCACACCGTGAGCCGATGGCGCGATTGCATCGTCGTCTTGATGGATCTGATCGCGACGAAGAAACGTGCGCAAGAAGGTAATCGCGCCGCATCGGCATCGATGCGTTCGTTTCATCAGTTGGTTCGCCGCGAGATGACTGCTGGTCTGTGCGCGCTGGACCATGCTTACGTGTGGAATGACTCAGTGCTCCTACTCGCGTACGTCGATGATCGACCTCGGGCATACGAGGCCGCCATCCACGCTGCGGACGATTTGAAACGGAGAGTTGACGCGACTGCTCGTTGCTACGCGATTGCAGTGAAAGGCCGCGCCTTTCCATCGAATACCTCACCGGCGGACGCTAGGGTCAGAGCGAGGATCCATCGGCTGCGTACAACAAGTAGTACAATTCGCAGCGCAAAGCTGTATCGACCATGAACCTGTTCGATCTACACGAAATCAGCCGTCAGCCTCGCCGGGCAAAGAGCCTGTTCGAACGCGCGCGGAAGTACATAGGCGCGGTGAAGGGACCGCTCAAACCGAAGAACACCGCGGCGCAGGCGAAGGCTCTGGTTCGTGGAATCACTGCCGCGAAGCATTCTCGCTGACACCGGCCCGCTGTTCGCCCTGATCCACGCGGGCGATGCAGATCATGCGCGGGCTGTGCGGTTCGCCCGCAGCTTTACCGGCCGCTTGATCACGACCTGGCCGGTCCTTACGGAAGTTGCCTACCTACTCGTGAAATCGAATCGCCGCGGCATCGGTGTCTTGCTCGGCATGATCCTGGACGGTCACCTGTCGGTCGCGGACCTCGATTCCGACGATGTTCAGTACATGCGAACCCTGACAGCCAAGTACGACTCCATGGACCTAGCGGATGCGTCGCTCGTCGCGATAGGCGAGCGGCTGGGCGTCCTTGATGTGATTGCGCTCGATCGGCGCGACTTCTCGTGGTATCGGACACGTGCCCGCCGCGCGTTCACGAATCACTTTCCGGAGCGAGAATAGCGAATCTCGCCGCCCCGACCAGACCCTTGCGCATCCTCGTCTCGAACGACGACGGTTACTTCTCGCCCGGCATCACGCTGCTCGCCGACGCCTTGCGTCCGCTGGGCGAGGTCACTGTTGTCGCCCCGGAGCGCGACCGCTCCGGCGCCTCGAACTCGCTCACGCTCGACCGTCCGCTTTCCGTGCGGCAGGCGGCGAACGGGTTCTATTTCGTGAACGGCACGCCCACCGACTGCGTGCACCTCGCGATCACCGGTCTGCTCGACTTCACGCCGGACGTGGTCATTTCCGGCGTGAACCTCGGCGCGAACATAGGCGACGACACCATCTACTCGGGCACGGTCGCCGCGGCGACCGAAGGATTCCTGCTCGGCATCCCGTCGCTCGCGGTCTCGCTCGCCAGCAAGGCGGGCAACCACTACGACACGGCGATCGGGATCGCTCTCGAGCTGGTCGAGCGCTTCAAGCGCTCCCCGGTCGGCGAGCCGGTGCTCCTCAACGTCAACGTCCCGGACGTGTCGCGCGAGGCGCTGCGCGGCGTCGAAGTGACGCGGCTCGGCAGGCGCCACAAGGCCGAACCGGTGGTGAAGATGCGCACGCCGCGCGGCGAGACGGCGTACTGGATCGGCGCCGCGGGCAGCGCGGCCGACTGCGGGCCGGGCACCGATTTTCACGCCGTCGACAACTGCCGGGTGTCGGTGACGCCGCTGCAGATGGATCTCACGTTCCAGGGCCAGTTCGAGCTGGTCAAGCGATGGCTGGAGAAATGACGCGTCGCGGGGCGCCGCGCGATCCCGCCGGAATCGGGATGACCTCGCAGCGCACGCGCGGGCGCATGGTCGAGCGGCTGCGCGGGCAGGGCATCCGCGACGAGCGCGTGCTCGCCGCGATGGGCGCGGTGCCGCGCCACCTGTTCGTGGAGGAGGCGCTCGCCAGCCGCGCCTACGAGGACAGCGCGCTGCCCATCGGCTTCGGGCAGACGATCTCGCGGCCTTTCGTGGTGGCGCGCATGGTCGAGGCCCTCATCGCCGGAAAGCAGGCAAGGAAGGTCCTGGAGGTCGGGACGGGCTGCGGATACCAGGCGGCGGTGCTGGCGAGGATCTTCCTGGAGGCGTACTCGGTGGAGCGCATCAGGGCGCTGCACGAACGAGCGCGCACGAACCTTCTCGGCCTGCGGCTCTCCAACCTGAGGCTGGTACACGGCGACGGTCACGCCGGTTTGGACAAGGCGGCGCCGTATCCGGCGATCATCGTGGCGGCGGCGGCGCGAGCCGTGCCCGACGCCCTCTTACGGCAGCTCTCGCCGGGTGGCAGAATGATATTGCCGTTGAAGTCGGGCCGCGCCGACGGCGCGGCTCAGCGGCTGGTGCTGATCGAGCGCAGCGGCCGCGGCTTCGCCGAGACCGAGCTCGATGCGGTGCGCTTCGTGCCGATGGAGGCGGGAAAGGGATGACGAGAATCACCGGCTGGACGCTCGCCTGCGCCGTGCTCGCCGCGGCTGCGCTCGCGGGATGCGCGACTCGCCGCGCCCCGGCGCCGGTGGTGGATCGCACTCCTGCGCGCGCCGTGCCCGCGCCCAAGCCCCCGGTTGCACAGCCGGCGCCGGCTGCGCAGGCCGCCCCCGAGGGCCAATACCTCGTCAAACGCGGCGACACGCTCTACAGCATCGCGCTCGAGCACGGCGTCGACTACCGCGAGCTCGCCCAGTGGAACAACCTCGAGGATCCGACGCGCATCCGCGTCGGCCAGTCGCTGCGCATCAGGTCGCCGGAGCGCGCGGCGGTCCAGGTCGGCTCGGTGCGTGGCGCCGGCCCGGTCGAGTCGCGTCCCCTCGACGCGGCCGCGCTCGCCCGCCAGGGGCAGGGCGACGCAAGCGCCAAGACCGCTCCGAAAGCGCTGCGCCTGCCTTATTCCAGGGAAAACCTCGCTTTGCTGTCCAAGGATGAAGCAAAGCCCGAGGCGCAACCCGTCGCTGCGGCGCCGGCCGCCACCGTTGCGCGCGTCGAGCCCAAGCCCGAGGCAAGGCCCGCGCCGGCGCCTGCGGAGCGCGATCCCGATGCGATCGAATTCGTCTGGCCGGCGCGAGGAAAGCTCCTCGCCCCGTTCTCGGAGCCGAACAGCAAGGGAGTCGATATCGCCGGGCGCGTCGGCGACCCGGTGATCGCCGCGGCGCCAGGCCGCGTGATGTACACCGGCACCGGGATCCGCGGCTATGGCAAGCTGATCGTGATCAAGCACGACAACGGCTTCAACAGCGTCTACGCGCACAACCGCGAGATCCTGGTGAAGGAAGGCCAGAGCGTGGCGCGCGGGCAGAGAATCGCCGAGCTCGGCGATACCGATAGCGACGCGCCGAAGCTGCACTTCGAGATCCGCAAGTCGGGCAAGCCGGTCGATCCGCTGCGCTACCTGCCCGCCGACAAGCCTTCCTAGCGCCGGCCGCGCAGTTCCCGGGCGAGGTCGTGCACCGCCGCGGCGTAGAAGGCGCTGCGGTTGTAGCGCGTGAGCACGTAGAAATTGCGCAGGCCGAGACGGTATTCGGTGGCCGCTCCGGGGGTCTCGAGATCGATCAGCGCGACGGGCGTCTCGAGCGCGAGGTCGGTGCGCGTCTCGACCCCGAAGCGGCGCAGATCCGCGAGCGTGAAATTCGGCTCGATTCCGGCCTCGAGCATGGCGCGGTGCGCGGTGCCGTTGACGCGCGCGGGCAGCGCCACCGGCTCGCCCGGGCGCCAGCCGTGCGCCTTGAGGAAGTTGGCCATGCTGCCTATCGCGTCCGCCGCGCTGGCGCGCAGGTCGCTGACGCCGTCGCCGTCGAAATCCACAGCGTACCTGAGGTAGCTGCCGGGCATGAACTGCGGGATGCCGATCGCCCCGGCGTAGGAACCGCGCACCGAGAACACGTCGAGCCCGGACTCGCGTGCGTAGATCAGATAGCTTTCCAGCTCGGCGCGAAAATACTCGGCGCGCGGCGGATAGTCGAACGCGAGGGTGGCCAGGGAGTCCACCACGCGCCAGCGTCCGGTGCTGCGGCCGTAGAAGGTCTCGACGCCGGCGATGGCGACCAGGTACTCCTCCGGCACGCCGTAGTCGCGTCGGGCGCGCGCGAGCGCCTTGCCGTTCGCGCTCCAGAACTCGAGCCCGCCCCGGAGGCGCCGCTCGTTGACGAATATCGCCCGATAGTCCTGCCACGAGCGGTCTTTCGCAGTCGGCTCGAACGCCTTCAGCACCGCGTCCACGCGCCGCAGGCGCGAGAAAAGCTGCAGCAGCTCCTGCTCGACGAAGCCGCGGCGCGCGACGAGGTCGCGCACGAAAGCGCGCACCTCGGGGCGCTTGACGTACGGCGCCGCCGGCGCAGCGCCGGTCGGCGCGGCGGCCGCCGCGAGCGCGGCTCCGAGCAGGGCGGCGAGCAGGCGCTTCACGTCAGGCGCAGCTCGCGCACCCGGCGCCGCAGCTCGGCGATCCCCTGCGCGCTCGCCTGCGCGCCGTAGCGCAGCGCGATGTACAAGGCCCCGATACTGCGGATCGGCCTCTGCGCCCGCGGCAGGGCCCGCGCGGCGCGTTCCGAGTAGTCGCGCGGGCCTTCCTGCGGCGCGCGCTTCACGCCGCGCGCGGCGAGCTTGCGGCAGAACGCCTGCCAGGCCTTCTGCACCGGGTCGGGCCGCGCCAGCCGCCTCAGCGACCAGGCGAGCAGCAGCGCCGTGATGGTCCCCAGAATGGTGAAAAGCGTCGCGGTGAGGGAGCGCCAGTCCGCATCCGGCATGCCGACGAAGGCCATCAAATCGCGCTGGCGCTCCGTGTTGTAGCCGAGCACCCACACGTTCCACCTGTGCGCGACCGCTTCCCAGCGCGAACGCAGTCCGCGCAGCCATTCGAGCTCCGGCCGCAACATGAACGGCAGCGCGGCGCCTTCGGTCATCGCGCGCGCCAGTCCCGAATCCAGACGGCCGGGGACCGAGGCGGAGGTCGGATCCACGCGCACCCAGCCGCGGCCGCGCAGGTACACCTCGGCCCAGGCGTGGGCGTCCGACTGGCGCACCGTGAAGATGCCGTCCACCGAGTTCGGCTCGCCGCCCAGGTAGCCGGTCACGATGCGCGCCGGCACGCCCGCCGCCCGCATCAGGAACGCGAACGCGGAGGCGAAATGCTCGCAGAAACCCTCCCGCGTGCCGAACAGGAAATCGTCCACCGAGTCGCGGCCGAGCAGCGCCGGGTCGAGCGTGTACAGGAAACGCTGCTCGATGAAATACTTGAGCGCGCGGGAGACAATGTCCGCGTCGCTCGCGGACTGCTGGCGCCATTGCGCCGCAAGGGCGGTCGCGCGCGGGCTGGAGCCCTGCGGCAGCCGCAGGGCGCGGCGCAGCCCGAACGGCTGCTCATCGGGACCGCGGCTCGCACCGGCGATCGACGTCATGGCGTAGCGCCGGCGATCGCGGACGAAGTCGTGCGCGAGCAGCTGGCCATCGGCAGTGAAATGCGACCGCGCCGGAAGGCTCGCCGCCGTCTCGAGCGCGAAAAGCCAGTTGCGGTTGTGGGGCTCGAGGACGACTTCGTAGCGGAAGGTCTCGGCGCCGCCGCGCGGCGGCTCGAAGCGCGTGAGCGCGGTCGGCCCCGCTGTCCAGGTGCGCCCGTCGAAGTCCCAGAGCACCGGGCCGCGCCAGTAGCGCAGGCGGTGTGCAGGCGGCTCGCCCTCGAACTCCACCCGAAACGCGATCGCATCCGAAAGCACCAGCCGCGCGATGTTGCCGGGCGTCATGTTGTCCGAGAGCCCCGTGACGCCCGTATAGGCGTCCTGCGGCAGCCCCCAGAGAGGCCCCGGGACGCGCGGAAAGAGCAGGAACAGCACCAGCGCCGCGGGCGCCGCGTGCGCGAGCAGCAGCCCCGCGGTGCGCAGGTTCGCGCGGGCGGGCCGCTGCGGCGCGCCGAGGCCCACCAGCGTGGTCGTGATCACCGCGAGCGCGACGAGCATCGCGGCCGCGGTCGGAATCGACTGCGTGGAGAGGAGATTGGTGATGATCAGGAAGTAGCACAGGAACGCCACCACCGCCGCGTCGCGCTGGCTGCGCATCTCGAGCAGCTTCAGTCCGGAAAACAGCGCCAGCAGCACGATCCCGGGAGAGCGCCCGAACAAGGTGCGGTACTCGGCCCACACGCCGAGCATCGCCGCCGCCGCCACCGCGATCAGCAGCCAGCGCGAAGGCAGCGGCGCGCGGCTGAGCATGATCTGGATGCGCCAGGCGTACAGGAAAGCCGCGAGCAGCGTGATCCACCAGGGGGCGCGCAAAGCATGCGGCGCGACGACGATGAGCAGCGACGCGACGAGCCAGGCGAGGTCGCGCATGCTGACGGCGCGCTGCTCGGGGGCGAGCGGATTCGCGGGAAGCGCGCTCACGGCAGCTGGTACAGCGCGAGCGCCTGCAGGCACGCCGCGCGGTGCGCCGAGCCGCGTTCCGGTGCGATCTCGATCCCGGGCAGGCGCATCCCGTAGCGCGCCCCCGAGCGCTCGGCCGCGACCACCCAGCCGGCGAGGCGCGACAGGCGCTGTTCGAGCCCGAGCCCGGCGGGGAGCAGCCCCCAGTCGAGCCACAGCTCCGCCGCCGCCTCGCCCGAAAACTGCTTGGTCAGCATCTCCTCGGTGCGGGCGACCGATTTCCAGGCAACGTGGCGCGGCGAGTCCGAGAGCTGGTACGCGCGCAGCCCGGTGAAGTCCTCGTTGCCGGGAGCGAGCGCGCGCACCGCTCCCGCCGTCGCCTCGGGGCTCGACCGCGGCAGCGGCGAGTGCTCGGCCCTGGGGTAGACGAGGCAGCGCGCGTCGGGCTCGACGTAGCTCCAGGCGCGGAAGATCCCCAGCGGAAAGCGCGTCTCGAGCATCACGCGGCCGAGCGGCAGCCAGCCCCGCTTTGTCGCCGGCACGGCGAGCGCAACCTCGCCGATCGCGTGTGCCGCAATGCTCACCACGAGCTGCGCGCCGCAACCGAGGTGGCGCGCCAGGATCGCCGGGCGATCGAAGCGCGCGCGCCCGTCGAGATGCAGCCGGAATTGCGCCGACTCGCCCGCGAACACCGGCTCGGCGCGCCCGGAGCTCACCGCCATGCGCGCGAGGTTGCGCGCCGTGTGCACCATCGCGGCGAGCCCCAGGCCGCCGAGCGTGAAGGTGAGGGCGAAACCGAGCGACAGCGCGTAGTTGATCGATCCGGCGAGCAGGATCCCGAGCGTCGCGGCGAACATCCAGCCCAGCCGCGTCGGCAGGATATAGACCCGGCGGTGCACCAGCACGATCACTCCGTGCTCGGGCGGCGTGAAGCCCCAGATGCGGTTGGCGAGCTGCGGGTAGCGCTCGAGCAGCGCGCCGATCACGCCTTGGGCCCGTCGTATTTCCAGCGGCCCCTCCAGGCCGCGAGCACGGAATTCGGGTACCCGGCCTGGCCGAGGCTGCCGTTGTAGCGGCCCAGGGCACGCCAGTAGTCGCCGTTCTCCAGGGTGAGGTAGTGGCGCAGGATCACGGAGCCGTAACGCAGGTTGGTCCTGAGGTGGAAAAGGTTGTCGCCCCGGCGGCCGATCAGCCTGACCCAGAACGGCATCACCTGCATGAAGCCGCGTGCGCCGGCAGAGGAGACCGCGTACTTGCGGAAGCCGCTCTCCACCTCGATCAAGCCGAGCACGAGCTGGGGATCGAGGCCCGCGCGCGTCGCCTCGTAATGCACGGTCTTGAGCAGCTGCACGCGCGCTGCGCGGTCGGGGATGCGCTTGGCGAGCCGCCGCGACATCTCGAAAAGCCACCTGTGGGCGTGCTCGGGATCGCGGAAGTTGAGCACCGGCACGCTGCGGTCGCTCACGGCGGCGTTGAGCGCAGTTCGCACGCTGTCGGCGAGCGGTTCGTAGATCTGCGCCCCGGCGAGCGCCGGCAGCGGCAACGCGAGGGCGAGGATCGCAGCGAGGCGCTTCATGCCGCGGCAAGGCGCTCGCGCAGGAATCCGACCGCGTCGGCCAGGCGGATGTCCTGGGGCTTGGCGTCGCGGCGTCCCTTGTACTCGGCGCTGCCGGCGGCGAGTCCGCGCTCCGAGAGCACCAGGCGGTGGGGAATTCCGATCAGGTCCATGTCGGCGAACAGCACCCCGGGGCGCTCGTCGCGGTCATCCATCAGAACGTCGATTCCCGCGGCCAGGAGCTCGCCGTGCAGTCGCCCGGCGGCCTCGCGCACGCGCTCGCTCTTGTGGTATCCGATCGGCACCAGACAGGCCGCGAACGGCGCCATCGGGACGGGAAACGCGATCCCGCGCTGGTCGTGGTTCTGCTCGATCGCCGCCGCGACGATGCGCGTCACGCCGATGCCGTAGCAGCCCATCTCCATCGGCCTCGACTCGCCCTTTTCGTCGAGGTACACCGCCTTCATCGCCTCCGAGTACTTGGTGCGCAGCTGGAAGATGTGGCCGACCTCGATGCCGCGGGCGACATGCAGCGTCCCCTTACCGTCGGGGCTGGGGTCTCCCGATCTGACGTTTCTGAAGTCGCGCACGTTGCCGGGATCATCCCTCAAGTCCCGGCCCCAGTTCACCCCGGCAAGGTGGTAGCCGGGCTCGTTCGCGCCGCACACGAAATCGCTCATCTTCGCGACCGTGCGATCCGCAAAAATCGCGACTGGTCCCGCAGCCTTGACCGGTCCGATGTAGCCGGGGCGGCATCGCAGGTCTTGTTCGATCTCCTTGTCGGACGCGAACCGGAACGACCCGAGCGCCTGCTGCGTCTTCAGCTCGTTCAGATCGTGGTCGCCGCGCAGCAGCACCAGCGCGAACGAACCGGGGTCGCCGTAGGGGATCGATTGTCTGACGATGGCGATGGCCTTGACCATGCGCTCGAGCGGGATGCCAAGGTGCGCCGCAACCTCTTCGCACCGGGTTTTCCCCGGCGTATCGACTTTTCGCATCGTCTCGGTCGGCGCGTGCCTCGGTCCCGCCGGCGCGAGCGCCTCGGCGAGCTCGATGTTCGCCGCGTAATCCGAGTCCGGGCAATACGCGATCGCGTCCTCCCCGGAATCCGCCAGCACGTGGAACTCGTGCGATCCGGTGCCGCCGATCGCTCCCGGATCGGCGGCGACCACGCGGAACCCGAGCCCGAGGCGCGTGAATATCCGCGTGTAAGTGTCGTACATGTTCCGGTACTCGCGCTCGAGATCGGCGCAATCGGCATGGAACGAATAGCCGTCCTTCATCAGGAACTCGCGCGCCCGCATCACGCCGAAGCGCGGGCGGATCTCGTCGCGGAACTTGGTGTGCATCTGGTAGAAGTGCACCGGCAGCTGGCGGTAGCTCCTGATCTCGCGCCGCGCGATGTCGGTGATCACTTCCTCGTGCGTCGGACCGAACAGGAAGTCGCGCTCGTGCCGGTCCTTGATCTTGAGCAGCTGCGGGCCGAAATCCGTCCAGCGACCCGATTCCTGCCACAGCTCGGCCGGAATCACGCACGGCATCTGCACCTCGAGCGCGCCGGCGCGATTCATCTCGTCGCGCACGATCGCCTCCACCTTGCGCAGCACGCGCAGCCCGAGCGGCATCCAGGTGTACAGGCCCGCGCCGAGCCGCCGGATGATGCCCGCGCGCAGCATCAGCTGATGGCTTGCGAGCTCGGCCTCGGCGGGAGCCTCCTTCTGCGTGGCGAGGGGAAACCTGGAGGTCAGCATCTAGTGCGCCGCGCCACACCGGCGGCGTTGTGTTTGGCGGGTAGCTGTGGAAGAATCGTCGCGAATTCTAACTTAAGGCGGTGCGGCCATGCTCGACAAGGAGGGCTACCGTCCGAACGTCGGCATCATCCTCGCCAACCGGAAGAACGACGTCTTCTGGGGCAAGCGTGTCAACCAGCATGCCTGGCAGTTTCCGCAGGGCGGCATGAAGCGCGGCGAGACGCCGGTGCAGACGATGTACCGCGAGCTCGAAGAGGAGATCGGCCTCACGCGCGAGCACGTGAGAATCCTCGGGCGCACCCGCGATTGGCTGCGCTACGAAGTTCCGGAGCGCTGGATCCGGCGCGATTGGCGCGGCATGTACCGCGGCCAGAAGCAGATCTGGTTCCTGCTGCGGCTCGTCGGCCGCGACTGCGATGTCAGGCTGCGCTCGAGCGGCCATCCCGAGTTCGACGCGTGGCGCTGGCACGATTACTGGGTGCCGCTCGAGTCGGTGATCGAGTTCAAGCGCGAGGTCTACCGGCAAGCGCTGACCGAGCTGCGCCGCTTCCTGGGCGCCGAGCGGCGCGATCGCCAGCGGCGTGCCGAACCGGTCCCGGGCTAGTACGGCGGCGGACTGCGGGGCGCCATGGACAGGGAATATCACGCTCTTCCAATCCGGGAGCTGGGTGCGGGTGCCGGGGTTCGCCGCCCGACCTATATGCAGGCATCGCGCGTGACGCTCGAGTCGGGCGCTCTCGAGGTGATGACGGACCTTACGCGCGTGAGCCCCGCCACGATCCGCCCGCAGGCGCCGCTCGCGGGCGCGAACCAGTTCATGATCACGCGCGGCGTGCGGCTGCTGCTGGTGGCCGACGACCAGGAAAGCGTGCTCGGCGTGATCACCGCCACCGACATCCTCGGCGAGCGGCCGATGCTGGCGGCGACCGAGCGGGGACTGCGGCGCGACGAGCTGACGGTCGCCGACGTGATGACGCCGGCCGAGCGCTTCGAGGTGATCGCGTATGCCGATGCCGCCGGCGCGCGAGTCGGCCACGTGCTCGAGACGCTGCGCCGCGCCGGCCGCAATCATGCGCTGGTGGTGGACTACGACGCGCTGCCTGCGCCGCGTCCCCTCGCCCCGCCGGTGATGCGCGGCATGGTGCGCGGCATCTTCTCCATTTCACAGGTCGCGCGACAGCTCGGCGTCGCGCTCCAGGCGGGCGCCGAGGTGGCGCGCACCTTCTCCGAGATCGAGGCGGCGCTCGGCCGCTAGGCAGTCGCGCATAGCCGACATCAATCGAAAGAATAACGAAGTTCAATTTGATCAATTGATAGCGCAGACTTAGCCTTGCGTCTGCCGACAGACGTATCCAAGGAGGCAGCATGAAATCGATCAAGGGCACCAAGACGCACGACAACCTCAAGTACGCGTTCGCCGGCGAATCGCAGGCGAACCGCAGATATCTCTACTTCGCCGCCAAGGCCGACGTGGAGGGGCAGAACGACGTCTCGGCGCTGTTCCGCTCCACGGCCGAGGGCGAGACCGGACACGCGCACGGGCACCTGGAGTACCTGGAGACCGTGGGCGACCCGGCGACCGACCTGCCGATCGGCAGGACGAGGGAGAACCTGAAGGCCGCGGTGGCAGGCGAGACGCACGAGTACACCGACATGTACCCGGGCATGGCCAAGCAGGCGCGGGAAGAGGGCTTTGCCGAGATCGCCGACTGGTTCGAGACGCTGGCGAAGGCCGAGCGGAGCCACGCCAACCGCTTCCAGAAGGCGCTCGATCAGCTCGCGGACTGAGAGTGACGCACATGCCGGCCATCGCGAAAGAGAGCCTGCTCCCGCTGGAGGCCTACGCCCGGCAGCGCGGCCAGATCCGCGCGCGGGCGATGGAGCACAAGAACCTGCGCACCGTGCGCCTCGGGGAGCACGTGGCGCTGCAGTTCGAGGACGAGCTCACCGTCCGCTACCAGGTGCAGGAGATGCTGCGCATCGAGCGCATCTTCGAGGACGACGGCATCCAGCACGAGCTCGACACTTACAATCCGCTGGTTCCGGACGGCGGCAACTGGAAGGCGACCATGATGATCGAGTACCCGGAGATCGAGGAGCGGCGCCGGATGCTCGGGCAGCTGAAGGGCGTCGAGGCGCGCACCTGGGTGCAGGTCGAGGGCCGCGAGCGCGTCTACGCGATCGCCGACGAGGACCTCGAGCGCGAAAACGCGGAAAAGACTTCCTCGGTGCATTTCCTGCGCTTCGAGCTCGGCCAGGAGATGCGCAGCGCGCTCAAGCGCGGCGCGTCCCTCGCCATCGGGGTGGACCACCCGGAATACCGGGCCAGCCTCGATCCGGTTCCCGCCGCGTTGCGCGAGCTGCTCGTGGAGGACCTCGCCTGAGGCGCGCTGCCGCGTGCCTGGGCGCGGCGCTCGCGGCGCTCGCGCAGGCCCCTGCCGCGGGGCAGGTGAAAAGCGACTGGGAGCTCCAGCAGGAGCGCAGCGGCTGGAAAGAGGCCGAGGTCAAGCCCCCGGCCTATCCGCGCAAGGAGAACCTGATCGAGTTCTTCGTCGCCGCGGCGAGCGACTTCCGCTTCTTCGTCGACGGCGCGTCGCTCAGCGTCGGACCAGACGGGGTGGTGCGCTACGCGCTCGTCGCGCGCAGCCCGAGCGGAGCCGAGAACCTGACCTTCGAGGGAATCCGCTGCGCGACGGGCGAGTACCGGATTTACGCCGTCGGCCGGCCGGACGGCGTCTGGGCGGGCCGCGCCTCCGGGTGGCGCGTGATCGAGTCGCGGACGGTGCAGCGCTGGCACAACGCGCTGCAGCGCGAATACTTCTGCCCGGACCGCGAGCCGGTCCGCACGCCGGAGGAGGGCGTCAACGCGCTGCGGGAGGGTCGTCATCCCCGGATCCGGCCGCCGGGGGGCTACTAGAGCAGGACCAGATTGTCCCTGTGGATGAGCTCGGGCTCGTCCACGTAGCCGAGGATCTTCTCGATCTCGCCGGAAGGCTTGCGCATGATCTGGCGCGCCTCGGCGGACGAGTAATTGGCGAGGCCGCGCGCCACCTCGCGGCCCTGGGGGTCGAGGCAGCCGACCACCTCGCCGCGCCCGAACTCGCCCAGCACCTCGACTACGCCGATAGGCAGCAGGCTCTTGCCGTCGCGCGCGAGCGCCTGAACGGCGCCTGCGTCGAGCCGTAGCCGCCCGGCCACGCTCAGGTGATCGGCGAGCCATTGCTTGCGTGCAGCGAGCGGGACCGTGGCGGCGACGAGCAGCGTGCCGATGCGCTCGCCGTGCGCGAGCCGCAGCAGCACGTCGGGCTCGCGCCCCGAGGCGATCACGGTGTGCGCGCCGCTGCGCGCCGCGCGCTTCGCCGCCAGGACCTTGGTGATCATGCCGCCTTTCGCCAGCTCGGTGCCGGTGCCGGTTGCCATCGCCTCGAGCCGGGGGTCGCCCGCGGCCGCGCTTTCGACGAGCTTCGCCTTCGGATCGCGGCGCGGATCGGCGTCGAACAGGCCCGGCTGGTCCGTCAGGACCACCAGCACGTCGGCCTCGACCAGGTTGGCCACGAGCGCGCTCAGCGTGTCGTTGTCGCCGAACTTTATTTCGTCGGTGACCACGGTGTCGTTCTCGTTGATCACGGGTACCACGCCCAGCCGGAGCAGCGTGCGAAGCGTCGAGCGCGCGTTGAGGTAGCGCTGGCGGTCCGCCATGTCGGCGTGCGTGAGAAGCACCTGGGCGGTGTGCAGCGCGTGTTCGCGGAAGCACGTTTCGTAGCACTGCACCAGCCCCATTTGCCCTACGGCAGCCGCGGCCTGCAGCTCGTGCATCGAGCGCGGGCGCCTCGACCATCCGAGCCGCTGCATGCCCTCGGCGATCGCGCCGCTCGAGACCAGGACGGTTCGCTTGCCGAGCTTGTGCAGCTGCGCGATCTGCGACGCCCAGCCCGCGATCGCTTCGAGGTCGAGTCCCCGCCCCTCGTTCGTCACCAGGGACGAGCCCACCTTCACCACCAGCGTCCGGGCGGAGGCAAGCGGGCTGGACATGGCGCTAGGCGGCGTGCCGGGAGCGGGCTTTTCCCGCCGGCGACAGGGTTCGGTAGGCGGCGGCGCACAGCGCGCGGCAGCCCTCGCCGGTCGAGGCCGACACCTTGAACCAGGGTCCGGTCCAGCGCAGCGCGCGCAGGATCCGGCGAATGCGCACGTCGCTATCGCCGACGAGATCGATCTTGTTGAAGACGAGCCAGCGCGGCTTGCGGTAGAGCGACGCATCGTATTTCTTGAGCTCCCTGGCGATCGCGCGGGCATCGCTCGCGGGGTCCGCGTCGGGCGCAGCCACGTCGACAAGGTGCAGCAGCAGCCGCGTTCGCGCGAGGTGCCGCAGGAACTGGTGCCCGAGGCCGGCGCCTTCGGCGGCCCCTTCGATCAGCCCGGGGATGTCGGCAACCGCGAAGCTCGCGTCGTGGCCGAGCCGCACCACGCCGAGCGATGGATGCAAGGTCGTGAACGGGTAGTCGGCCACCTTGGGGCGTGCGCTCGACACCGCGCGCAGCAAGGTTGATTTTCCCGCGTTCGGCAGCCCGAGCAGCCCGACGTCGGCGAGCACGCGCAACTCGAGCGCAAGCCCGCTGCGCTCGCCCGCTTCGCCGCGCGTGAACTGGCGCGGGGCGCGGTTCACGCTCGATTTGAAGTGCAGGTTGCCGAGCCCGCCGCGCCCGCCGCGCGCGAGCAGGGCGCGCGCACCGTCTTCGGCGAGATCTGCGATCACCTCGCCTGTCTCGCGGTCGCGGATGATCGTCCCGACCGGCACGCGCAGCTCGATGTCGCGCCCGGCCCCGCCGTCGCAATCCGAGCCGCGTCCGCCCGCACCGTCCTGCGCGCGATGGATGCGCGCGTAGCGGTAATCGACGAGAGTGTTGACGTTGCGGTCGGCGCGCGCCCAGACGCTTCCGCCGCGGCCGCCGTCGCCGCCGTCCGGACCTCCGCGCGGTACGAATTTCTCGCGCCTGAAGCTGGCAACGCCGTCCCCGCCCTTGCCGGCGTGGACCTGGATTCTCGCCTCGTCGATGAATTTCATGTCCGCAAACAAAAAAGCCCTACCGCGTTCGATAGGGCCTTTCGTGTCGTGGCGACCAGCTTACGCCGGGATCACGCTCACGGTGCTGCGCTGGTTCTCGCCCCTGACCGCGTACTGCACCTGGCCCGCGACGCGCGCGAACAGCGTGTGGTCGCGCCCCATGCCGACGTTGGTGCCGGGATGCACGCGCGTGCCGCGCTGTCGCACCAGGATCTGGCCCGGGTTGACCCGCTCGCCGCCGTAGACCTTGACGCCGAGGCGCTTGGCCTGCGAATCGCGCCCGTTGCGAGAGCTGCCTCCGGCTTTCTTGTGTGCCATGAACGCTTCCTTGGTTTACGCGCCGGACACGATATCGTCGATGCGCACTTCGGTATACGACTGGCGATGTCCCTGCGACTTCTGGTAATGCTTGCGCCGGCGCAGCTTGAATATCTTCACCTTGTCGCCGCGTCCATGCGACACGACGGTCGCCTTCACCGCGGCCCCGGCGACGTACGGCGCCCCGACGCGCACGCCGTCGCCCTCGCCGACGAGCAGCACCTGGTCGAACGACACCGGCGCCCCGACTTCGGCCGGCAGCGCTTCGACGCGGAGCTGCCCGCCCGCCGCGACGCGATACTGCTTGCCCCCGGACTTGATCACTGCGTACATTCGCTAGCGCCTTGATTCCGCAAAGACTTCGAATTATAAGCGAATGGTGAATCCGCTGTCCATGCTCGCCCCGGTCGCGTCCGAGATGGAGCGCGTCGAGGCGCTCATCCGGGAGCGGCTCGACTCCGACGTGCCGCTGGTGCGCAGCGTGGCCGCGCACATCGTGGCGTCGGGAGGCAAGCGCCTGAGGCCGGCGCTGCTGTTGCTCGCTTCTGGGGCGGTCGGATACGCCGGCGAGGCGCGCTTCGGGCTCGCGACGGTGGTCGAGTTCATTCACACCGCCACGCTGCTGCACGATGACGTGGTGGACGATTCGCGGTTGCGCCGCGGACGCGAGACCGCCAACTCCGCCTTCGGCAATGCCGCGTCGGTGCTGGTGGGGGATTTTCTCTACTCGCGCGCGTTCCAGATGATGGTCGAGGCCGACAACATGCGCGTCATGCGAGTGCTCGCGGACGCCACCAACACCATCGCGGCGGGCGAGGTGCTGCAGCTGATGAGCTGCCGCGATCCGGAGGTGGACGAGGCGCGCTACCTGGAGGTGATCCGCAGGAAGACCGCGAAGCTGTTCGAGGCGGCGGCACAGCTCGGCGCGGTGCTCGGCGACGCTCCGCGCCGGATCGAGCAGGGCCTCGCGCAATACGGCACGCACCTCGGCACCGCCTTCCAGCTGATCGACGACGTGCTCGACTATTCCGGCGACGCGCAGACGATCGGAAAGAGCCTGGGCGACGATCTCGCGGAAGGCAAGCCGACGCTGCCGATCATCCACGCGATGCGCGCCGGCACCCCGGAGCAGGCGCAGCTGGTGCGGCGCGCGATCGTCGAGGGCGGCAGGCGCGACTTCGACGGCGTGCTCGCGGCGATCGGCGCGAGCGGGGCGCTCGAATACTCGCGGCGCGTGGCCGCGCGCGAGGCAGAGGCGGCCGCGCGCGCGCTCGCACCGCTTGCGCCATCGGTGTACCGGCAATCTTTGCTAGAATTGACGTCCTTCTCAGTGACGCGCCGCAACTAAGAAGAGCTGAAGTCGGGGTGTAGCTCAGCCTGGTAGAGTACTGCGTTCGGGACGCAGGAGTCGCTGGTTCAAATCCAGTCACCCCGACCAATCCTTTCTTCCCCGGTAGATAATCGCGCGATGGGCCGACTGATCGTGCTCGTCCTGCTCCTGATCGTCGCCGTGTGGCTGATCCGGCGTGCGCTGCGCGCGAGCGCCGCTCGCGACGCGACCAAGGGCGCGCCAGCGGGCGAGCTGGTGCGCTGCGCGCACTGCGGAGTGCACCTGCCGCGCGCCGAAGCGCGGTCGTCCGGAGATGCTCTTTATTGCAGCGACGAGCACGCGCGGCTCGGGCCGAGGCAGGGCTAGATGAAAGCCCCGGTGCGTGACAGCACACTGAGCCTGAGGCGTGCGCCCGACACGGAGTCGTACTGGATCTCGCTGCGGTACTTCAACCTGTACCGCATCACGGTGGCATCGCTGTTCCTCGGCCTGACGCTCGCCTACGACGACGCCCTCGGCCTCGGCAAGCACCGGCTCGAGCTGTTCCGCTACGCGAGTGCCGGTTACCTGTTCCTTGGCATCGTGATCCACGGCGTGATGAGCAGGCTGCGCGAGCGCTTCGATCTGCAGCTGTCGCTGCACGCGTTCCTCGACATCGTCGCGATCACCCTGCTGATGTACGCGAGCGGCGGGATCCGCAGCGGCATCGGCGTGATGCTGCTCATCTCGCTCACCGGGGCCGCGGTGGTGGCGCCGCGGCGCCTCACCTTCCTGTACGCGGCGCTCGCGGCGATCGCGCTGCTGCTCGAGCAGGGCTACTGGGTGCTCGCGCACGACGCGCCGACGGAGAATTTCGTGCAGCCGGCGCTGCTGGCGATCGGGTGCTTCGCGAGCGGCGGAGTCACCAGCTGGCTCGCGCAGCGGGTGGCCACGAACGAGATGCTCGCGCGCCAGCGCGGCCGCGCGCTCGCCACCCAGACGCGCGTCAACCAGCTGGTGATCCAGGACATGGACGACGGGGTCGTGGTGCTCGATCGCGACGGCCGCGTGATGCAGCACAACCCCCAGGCGCAGCGCCTGCTCCCTGCCGAGCGCCTGCTCGGCGCCGATTTCGCGCAGCTGCTGCCGGGATTGGACGCGCGCTGGAGCGCCTGGCACGGCGCGCAGCGCGGGGCGAGCACCGCCGGCGCGGATTTCGAGGTGCGCGGCCGCGGCATCCGCGTGCGCCGGCTCGACACCGGCACCGAGGAAGAGTTCAGCGTGCTGTTCCTGGAGGACACCACCCGCATGCGCGAGCAGGCGCAGCAGTTCAAGCTCGCCGCGCTGGGGCGGCTCACCGCCAACATCGCTCACGAGATCCGCAACCCGCTGGCGGCGATCAGCCATGCGGCGGAACTGCTCGGCGAGGAGAAGCGCGGCGAGGACCGCGAGCGCCTGACCCGCATCATGCGCGACAACACGCAGCGGCTGGAGCGCCTGGTGTCCGACGTGCTGCAGCTCAATCGCCGCGACCGCGTCGCAGCCGAGCGCATTCACCTCAACTCATGGCTGCCCGGCTTCGTCGGTGATTTTGTCGCCAGCGAGGCGCTGCCCCTCGAGCGCTTCGCCGTCGAGGAAGGGCGCGACGCCTGGATCGAGTTCGACCGTGAGCACCTGCGCCAGGTGCTGTGGAACCTGCTGCGCAATGCCGTGCGCTACGCACGCGCCGAGCCGCGCAGCGTGCGCCTCGCGATCGGAGGATTCGCCGACCAGATAGAATTGAGCGTGATCGACAACGGCCCCGGCGTGCCGGGGTCGAACCAGGGGCAATTATTTGAGCCCTTCTTCACCACCGACAGCAAGGGCACCGGCCTCGGCCTTTATCTCGCCCGGGAGTTGTGCGCCGCCAACCGGGCGGCGCTGGAGTACGTCGACGGTGTGCCGGGGGCGCACTTCAGGATCCTGGTGCGGGAGGCGGGGGTGACGTGAAGCGCGCGGAGCGACGCGGCCCGGCGCGTCACGGGCAGGTACTGGTCGTCGACGATGAGCCCGACATCCGGGAGCTGCTCGAGTTGACGCTGCTTCGCATGGGCCTCGACGTGGTGAGCGCGGGCTCGATCGCCGAGGCAAAGGAGCAGCTCAAGGCCGCCCGCTTCGATCTGTGCCTCACCGACATGCGCCTGCCCGACGGCGACGGGCTGGAGCTGGTGCGCCACATCGCGGGTCTCGGCGCCGACCTGCCGGTGGCGGTGATCACCGCCTACGGCAGCACCGAGAACGCGGTCGCGGCGCTCAAGGCGGGCGCCTTCGACTACGTGTCGAAGCCGGTGGGCCTGGAGCAGTTGCGCGCCCTGGTCAAGTCGGCGCTCTCGCTGCCGGACAGGCAGCCCGCCCAGGGCCAGCGGCTGCTGGGCGAAAGCGTCCCGCTCGTTCAGGCGCGCGACATGATCGCGAAGCTCGCGCGCACCCAGGCTCCCGTGTACATCTCGGGCGAATCCGGCAGCGGCAAGGAGCTCGCCGCGCGCCTCATCCACGAGAACGGCGCCCGCGGCGCCAAGCCCTTCGTGCCGGTGAATTGCGGCGCCATCCCCGAGACGCTGATGGAAAGCGAGTTCTTCGGCTACAAGAAAGGCGCGTTCACAGGCGCCGGCGAGGACCGCGACGGCTTCTTTCAGGCGGCGAACGGCGGGACGCTGTTCCTCGACGAGGTCGCGGAACTGCCGCTCGCGATGCAGGTGAAGCTGCTGCGCGCGATCCAGGAAAAGCGCGTGCGCAAGGTCGGCGCAACCCAGGAGGAGCCGGTGGACGTGCGCATCATCTGCGCCACCCACCAGAACCTGACTGCGCTCGTCGCCGCGGGCCGCTTTCGGCAGGACCTGTTCTACCGGCTGAACGTGATCGAGCTGGCGATGCCTCCGCTCAGGGAATGCCGGGATGACGTTCCGCTCGTCGCGACGCACATCCTCGCCCGGCTCGCCGCCCAGACCGGGTCGGCGCCGGCGCGCCTTGCGCCGTCGGCGCTCGAGGAGCTCGCGCGCTATGACTTCCCTGGCAACATCCGGGAGCTCGAGAACATTCTCGAGCGGGCGGTGGCGCTGAGCGGCAGCGACGAAATGAGCGCGGCGGACCTGCATCTCGCCCCCGTGCCCGAGGCCGGGGTCGAACGCGGGGCGGCCGAGTCCCTGCCCGATTACCTCGACGGCCTGGAGCGCATGGCGATTCTCGACGCGCTCGCGAAGACCGGGTTCAATCGCACCGCCGCCGCGAAGCTCCTCGGCATCACCTTCAGGCAGTTGCGCTACCGCATGCAGCGGCTCGGCATCCGCGAGCCCGCGCCGCCCGCCGGGGCGGGCGGGTAACGGAGCGCGCCGTGCGCATCGACGCCGGCGGCGTCGCCGCGGACACGCGCCAAGTCGTCTCGCCCAACTGCGACGAGCGCCCGCCAGGCTGCCCGGTGACGCTGCTCGTCCTGCACTCGATCAGCCTGCCTCCCGGCGAATACGGCGGCGACGCGATCGAGCGCCTGTTCACCAACCGCCTGGACCCGGCGGCGCATCCGGATTTCCGCGAGCCCGCGGCGCTGCGCGTCTCGGCGCATTTCCTGGTGCGGCGCGACGGCGAGCTGGTGCAATTCGTTCCGGTGCAGCGGCGCGCCTGGCACGCGGGCGCCTCCTCCTGGCGCGGGCGCGGCCGCTGCAACGACTTCTCGGTCGGAGTCGAGCTCGAGGGCACCGATGCCACTGCATTCGCCGACGCGCAGTACGAGCGCCTCGCCGAGCTGGCGTGCGCGCTGCGCGCCGCGCTGCCGCTGCGCGAGTTCGCCGCGCACAGCGACCTCGCGCGCGAGCGCAAGCGCGATCCGGGAGCACGCTTCGACTGGGCGCGCTTTCTCGCCGCAGCGGTGCGCGGCTGATGCGGATTGCGTCGCTCCGCGGCACGCGCGGCATGCTCACTATATGTAGTGCAAGGGAAGTGCCAGCAGGCTACATCTTGTAGCTTTGTTGCGCCGCGCAATGCGCGCTGCAAACGCCCTCGCCCTTCACTGCGCTTGCAAACCCACTAGAAATAGTTTGTAATGAGTGCCTAAGCACTAAATGTTGTGGTCCTGCTGGAGAACTTCCTCGAACCGCAGCAGGCAGGGAAACGAGACATGCAAATCGCACAGGAATCCGCGACGGCAACCCAGGGGGCGCTGGCGGGCGTCGCCGAGCCGCCCGCGGCGGGGCGCAGCCCTTACCCCGAGCACAAGGTCATCCGGCGCAACGGCGCCGTGGTCGGGTTCGAGCCGGGCAAGATCTCGGTAGCGGTGACGAAGGCGTTCCTGGCGGTGAACGGCAGCCAGGGCGCGGCCTCGGCGCGCATCCGCGAGCTGGTGGCCGGGCTGACCCATGCCGTGGTCGGCGCGCTGATGCGCCGCCAGCCGCAGGGCGGCACCTTCCACATCGAGGACATCCAGGACCAGGTGGAGCTGGCGCTGATGCGCTCGGGCGAGCACGACGTGGCGCGCGCCTACGTGCTCTATCGCGAGGAGCGCGCCAAGGCGCGGACGCAGGAAAATGCGGCGCGGCACGCCTCCGAATCGCGGCTGCACGTGGTGGAGAACGGCGAGCGCAGGGCGCTCGACCGCGAGGCCCTGCGCCGGCTCCTCGCCTCGGCTTGCGAGGGTCTCGCCGACGCCTCGCCCGAGACGATCCTCGACAGGACGCTGCGCGATCTCTACGACGGCGTACCGATGGAGGAAGTGAGGAAGTCCGCGATCCTCGCCGCCCGGGCGCTGATCGAGAAAGACCCTGCCTACAGCTACGTCACGGCCCGGCTGCTGCTGCACACCATCCGGCTCGAGGTGCTTGGCGAGGAAGTCGGGCAGGCGGAGATGGGGGCGCGCTACGCCGCGTATTTCCCGCAGCTCGTCGAGCGAGGCATCGCAGCCGAGCTCCTGGACCCCGAGCTCGCGAAGTTCGACCTCGCGCGGCTGGGCCGTGCGCTCAAGGCGCCCCGCGACCTGCAGTTCGGCTACCTCGGGCTGCAGACCCTGTACGACCGCTACTTCCTGCACCAACGCGGCCGCAGGATCGAGCTGCCCCAGGCCTTCTTCATGCGCGTGGCGATGGGCCTCGCGCTGAGGGAAAGGGACCGCGAAGCGCGCGCCGTCGAGTTCTACGACGTGCTCTCGACCTTCGACTTCATGAGCTCGACGCCGACGCTGTTCAACTCCGGCACGCAGCGCTCGCAGCTCTCCAGCTGCTACCTCACCACGGTGTCGGACGACCTCGAGGGCATCTACGAGGCGATCAAGGACAACGCGCTGCTCGCCAAGTACGCCGGCGGCTTGGGCAACGACTGGACGCCGGTGCGCGCGCTCGGATCGCACATCAAGGGCACCAACGGCAAGTCGCAGGGCGTGGTGCCGTTCCTGAAGGTGGTGAACGACACCGCGGTAGCCGTGAACCAGGGCGGCAAGAGAAAGGGAGCCGTGTGCTCGTACCTGGAAACCTGGCACCTCGACATCGAGGAATTCCTCGAGCTGCGCAAGAACACCGGCGACGACCGCCGCCGCACGCACGACATGAACACGGCCAACTGGATTCCGGACCTGTTCATGAAGCGCGTGATGGAGAACGCCGACTGGACGCTGTTCAGCCCCTCGGATTGCCGCGAGCTGCACGACAAGACCGGCGCCGCGTTCGAGGAGGCCTACGCGCGCTGCGAGGACAAGGCGGTGCGCGGCGAGATCAGGCTGTACAAGAAGGTCCCGGCGATGCAGCTGTGGCGCAAGATGCTGTCGATGCTGTTCGAGACCGGGCACCCCTGGATCACGTTCAAGGACCCGTGCAACCTGAGGAGCCCCCAGCAGCACGTGGGCGTGGTGCACAGCTCGAACCTGTGCACCGAGATCACGCTGAACACGGGCGCGGACGAGATCGCGGTGTGCAACCTCGGCTCGGTGAACCTGGTCGCCCACCTGCGCGACGGGAACCTGGATTTCGATCAGCTGCGGTCGACGATTCGCACTGCGATGCGGATGCTCGACAACGTCATCGACATCAACTACTACGCGGTATCCAAAGCGCGCAATTCGAACCTGCGCCACCGGCCGGTCGGGCTCGGCATCATGGGGTTCCAGGATTGCCTGCACCGGATGCGCGTTCCCTACGCGTCACAGGAGGCGGTGGACTTCGCCGATCGTTCGATGGAAATGGTCGCCTTTGCGGCCTATTGGGCCTCGACCGAGCTTGCCGAGGAGCGTGGCCGCTACCCCTCGTTTCAGGGTTCGCTCTGGGACCGCGGCGTGCTGCCTCTGGAGTCGGTGGACCTGCTCGAGCGTGAGCGCGGCGGGAACCTCGAACTCGACCGCACCGCGACGCTGGACTGGGAATCGCTGCGCGAGCGGATCCGGCGTCACGGG
>MERQ01000012.1 GCA_001770655.1 Betaproteobacteria bacterium RIFCSPLOWO2_12_FULL_68_20 | reverse complement strand
GCACGTTGTCGTGGCCGCGGTAGATGTTGCAGCCGCCGCCCGAGCGCCCGACGTTGCCGAGCGCGAGCATCAGGATGTTCGACGCACGCACGATGGCGTTTGCATTGGTGTGCTGCGTCTGGCCCATGGCCCAGATGATGAAGCCGGGCCGGTTCTCGGCGAGCGTCTTGGCGATCGCGAACACCTCGGCTTCCGGCGTGCCGGTGGCCTCGGTCACCTTGTCCGGAGTCCATTTCGCCATCACCTCTTCGCGCACCTTGTCCATGCCGTAGACGCGGGTGCGGATGTACTCCTTGTCCTCCCAGCCATTCTTGAACACGTGGTACAGGATGCCGAACAGCAGCGGGATGTCGGTGCCGGAGCGGAAGCGCACGTACATATCGGCCCTCGCCGCGGTGCGCGTGAAGCGCGGGTCGGCGACGATCACCTTGCAGCCGTTCTCCTTGGCGTGCAGCGTATGCAGCATCGAGACGGGGTGGGCTTCCGCCGCGTTCGAGCCGAGGAACAGCAGGCTCTTCGAGTTCTGCTCGTCGTTGTAGGAATTCGTCATCGCGCCGTAGCCCCAGGTCTGGGCCACGCCGGCGACCGTGGTCGAGTGGCAGATGCGCGCCTGGTGGTCGCAATTGTTCGATCCCCACAGCGACACCCACTTGCGCAGCAGGTAGGTCTGCTCGTTGCCGTGCTTGGACGAGCCCACGACGAACAGCGCGTCGGGACCGCCTTTTTCCTTGTCGTTGCGGATCTCGAGCAGCTTCTTCGAGATCTCGTCGTAAGCCTGGTCCCACGAGATGCGCTTCCACTTGCCGCCCTCGAGCTTCACCGGGTACTTGAGGCGGTGTGAATCCTGCGTCATGCCCTGCTCGCGCACCGCTGCGCCCTTGGCGCAGTGCGCGCCGAGGCTGATCGGCGAATCGAACACCGGCTCCTGGCGCACCCACACCCCGTTCACCACCACCGCGTCGATCGCGCAGCCGACCGAGCAGTTCGTGCACACGGTGCGCTTGACCTCGGTCTTGCCCGCGGCCTTGTCCTGCGCCTCGGCGCTGCCGATCATGCTGAACGGCAATTGCGAAGCCGCGGCGCCCGCGCCGAGCGTCACGCCCGAGCGCCTGAGGAAGGTGCGGCGATCCATCGTCTTGGCGAGGACGCCGGAGAGGCCGCGCGCGAGGCGCGATTGCGGGACGGCAGCCGTGGCTTTTCTGGTCAGCAGCATGGCGGGCCTCCTCAGACCTTCGTGGTGCGGTAGTAGTTGTTGACGTGCTCGCTCGCGTGGTAGCCGCGAGTCGAGCGCTGGTCCTTCTTGTCTGGAATCTGCGACGTGGGCGAGTTCTTCGCCACGATGGCCGCGGCGGTCGCCGCACCACCGGCGCCAACGGTCAACAGGAAATTACGGCGGGACAGACGCGTGCTGCGCTCGCTCATGGCTGCCTCCTTATTCGATCGCCCCAACCGAGCCACGGCCGGGCGATTTCTAATTTCTAATTATCTACATTGCCCACTGTACGGCTGGCGAACGATTCTAGAGCATTTCAAATGCAGAGTGTTCAACTTCCAGAAAGCTCATTGCGAAGCTTGCGACTGCACGGTAGAAGACCGTTTTCTCGTTGCGGGCTATTGCGCTGCACAACGGCTCGGCGGCCGGCCAGACCCAGCGCTCGAAAAACCTTTTTTGCTCCGCGAGATCCGCACCTTTGGTGGCGATGAGGTGCCGCATCGTGTCGCACAGCGCGGCGATATGGTCCTCCGGTTCGGTCGCTTCGCTGCGGCGCGCAAGCGCCAGCTCCGCGAGCTCTCCGCGCAACTCGGCGAGCGGGGCCTCGCTCGAGTACCGGATCGTGTAGGCCGAGGTGTACAGCGTCACCGGCGCCTTGCCGGTGCCGACGAACGCGGATTCGTACTCCTCGCGCACCGGCTCCGGGTCGGCCGCCGCCGCCGCGTGCGCCAGGTCCCGCCACGCCAGCGCGACCCCGCCCTGCTCCGCGTCGATCTCGTCGGCCGAGGCGATCGTCTCGAGCAGCGCGGCATCCGGCGGCGCGTAGAACAGGCGCGCGAGCAGCGCGTAGAAATTGGCGCGTGCCGCCTCCGGCTCGGGCAGCCTCGGCACGAACTGCAGCGGCGCCGCTTCGCTCATTTCCTGCCGGTGTAGTCGAAGATGCTGGCCTCGGACTTGTTCTCCATCATGTCCACCAGGCGGCAATCGCCGCACATCCGCAAGCGCCTGAGCTCCGCTTCGCCCGCGAACATCGAGTGGCCCCCGAGCCTGGCGAGCATGTTGTCCACCACTTTCCTGGACCCGAACGGCTTGCCGCAGCGCACGCAGTTGAACGGCTCCGCCTCGTTCAGCGTCGCCGCCTCCTTCGCCCGCGCGCCGAGCAGCAGCCGCGGCGCGAGCTCGATCGCGTCCTCCGGGCAGGTGTTGGCGCAGATGCCGCACTGAACGCAGTTGCGCTCGATGAACCTCAGCTGCAGGGCGTCCGCAGCGTCCAGCAGCGCCGACTCGGGACAAGCGCCGATGCACGCCTTGCACAGCGTGCAGGTCTCCTTGTTGATCTTGAGCGTCCCGAAGGGCGCGCCCGCCGCGAGCGCGATCTCCTCCCGCGGTTGAGCCGCCTCCTTCGCCAGATGCTCGATCGCGAAATCGAGCGAGGTGCGCTTTTCCGCGGACAGGTTGAACGTCGCGGGCCGCGCCACGGAATGCGCCGGCGCGAGCTGCCACAACTCGCGCTCGATATTCCCGGAATCGAGCAGGGAAAAATGCGCCCCCTCGTAGCCGAGCGCGTGCAGGATCTGCTGCGCGTAGCCCATCTGCCGCTCGAGCGCCCGCGCGTAGCCCTCGTCGAGCTTGTCGGTCGAGAGCACGCGCACCTGGCTCGCGCCGTAGGCGATCGCGCCCAGAAGCAGGTCGATGCCGACCGACGCGACATGGAAGCACTCGAGCGGGATGACGCGCGCGGGCAGGCCGCGTCCCCGCCGGGCGAGCGCGAGCACGGCGGCGCGGCCCTCCTGCGCGTCATGGATCAGGATGCAGGCATCCTTTCCGCCCGCCTCGCGGTAGGTCGCGAGCAGCGTCTTCAGGCGCATGCCCAGATCGGGCACGCGCGGGTATACGTGACTCATCGCGCCGGAGGGGCAGACGGTGGCGCAGCCGCCGCAGCCGGCGCACAGGTGCGGCTCCACCTTCACGTGATCGCCGTCGGCGCGGATCGCGCCGGTCGAGCACACATCCAGGCACAGGTTGCAGCCCGGCTGTCCCGAGCGGCTGTGCGCGCAGATCTTCTCGCGGTAATGGAAGAAGCGCGGCTTCTCGAACTCGCCGACGAGCGCGCTGAGCTGCTGCGCCGCGAGCGCCTGCTCGAGCGGATCGTCGCCCGGCGCCAGATAGCCCTGGGGCGGCTGGTGCGATTTCAGCAGCGGCTCGCGCGAAAGGTCGAGCACCAGGTCGAAAGTTTCCTTGCGTGCCGCGTCGGAGCGCCCGAAATCCACCGCGCCGATCGCGCCGCAGGCCTTGACGCACTCGCGGTGCGCCTTGCATTTCGCCATGTCGATCTGGTAGGTGAAATCGATCGCGTTCTCGGGGCACGCGCGCACGCAGGCGTTGCAGCGGGTGCAAAGCTCGAGGTCGATCGGGTTCTCCTGCCGCCACTCCACCTCGAACGCGCCGAGCCATCCCGAGACCTTCGCCACCTTGCCCGACCACACCGGATACCTGTGCTCGGCGGGCAGCTCGCCCGTGTCCGAGCGCGTGATCAGCACGCTCACCTCGAGCTGGCCCGCCAGCCGCTCCGCCCAGTCGAGCGCGGCGCCGGAGGGTCCGATCACGAGCAGCTGCCCGCCCGACTTGAATTCCACCGCCGGCACCGGATCGGGCTCGGGCAGCGCCGCCATCGCGACCAGCGCGGCGATCTTGGGCAGCGCCTGCGCGCCCTCGGTGCCCCAGCCCGCGTGCTCGCGCACGTTGACGAACCTGAGGTTGGCGCGCGAGCCCGCGGCCTCGGCGAGCTCGCCGAAGAGCGGAGCCTCCTGGGTGCACGCGACGATCACGTCCGCTTCGCCGAGCGCGGCCTGGAACGCGCCGGCGTCCTTCCTGCACAGCTCGGTGTGGACCGTGAGCGGCTCGCCCGACTTGAGCGCCGCGGCGAGCGCCTTCCCGTCCAACGGGAGGGTGCGGTTGCAGCTGCAGACCTTAAGCGTCTTGCCTTCCAGCGCCATCGCTCTCCTTCGGCTTCTCGTCGGCCGCGGCCGGCTCCTTCTTCTGCTCTTCTTCGGCCGGCTTTTCGCGCTCCGGAAAAAGCACGCTGCGCGCGTGGTTGAGCGTCGCCAGCATTTCCTCGGAGATCGGCTCGCCGCCGGTCCAGTCGCCCGAGTACGCCTCGAACGGGTCGGCGACGTTGAAGTGCGGATCGGCGAACAGCTTCTTCAGCGCCGCGCGGCGCAGCGCGTCCCCGACCTTGGGTTGCATGAACGGGGAAAAGTCCGCCTCGGGCGTCAGCTCGTCGACGGGCGGCAGCGCCGGCGGGGCGTCGTCGGGTTTCTTCTCGGCCGGCGGCGCGGCCTTTTCCTGCGCCTCGTCCCGCTTCAGCCGCGACCAGCGCGCAAGGAACGCTTCCTCGTCCTGCGCCATGGCTACACGCGGTCCTTCGGGTGCATGAACGAGCGCGGCTTGATGCGCTTCCTCGGCTCCGGCCGGTAGTTCGCCTCCACGTATTCGCCGACCCAGGCGAAGATCTCGGGCGGCATCGCCACGCCGTCGACCGAGTGGCCGCCGTCGAGCCAGCGCCCCGCCTCGTCGTAGCTCACCGTGACCTCGAGCGGCACGCCGCGCTCGCCGTCCATGCGCCACAGCACCATCACGCGCGGGTCGCGCGCCGAAACGTTGAGGTAATAGCCCTCAGCCTCGACCCTGTGCAACAGCAGCTTGAACCCCGGGTGGAGCCACTGCTCGACGCCCGCCTCCTCGACGAGCAGCCGCGGCTCGCCGCCGCCCTCGTAGCCGAGCAGCACGCTCCAGGGTTCCCACACGTAGTCCGCCCAGCGGCTGTTCGCCGGACGGCGCTGCATCACCACGGCGATCGGGAAGCCCGATTTCTCCATCCCGCGCACTATACTATGATGGTTTTCCGCGCAGAAACATCATGGTGATGAAGGTCATTCCGATCCGGTCCGGCCGGGCGCCCGTCCCGCCCTACGACGGCGGCCCGCTCGCCGACACGCTCGAGCGGCCGTTGCGCGACCTGCGCATCTCGGTCACCGACCGGTGCAATTTCCGCTGCGTGTACTGCATGCCGCGCGAGGTGTTCGACTCGAGCTACCGGTTCCTGGCACATGGCGAGATCCTCAGCTTCGAGGAAATCGCCCGGCTGGCGCGCATTTTCGTCGGCATGGGGGTGAAGAAGATCCGCCTCACCGGCGGCGAGCCGCTGGTGCGGCGCGATTTGCCGCGGCTGGTGGGGATGCTCGCCGAGCTCGGGGCGGATCTCGCGCTGACGACCAACGGCTCGACCCTGGTGAAGCACGCGGGCGCGCTGGCGCAGGCCGGCTTGAAGCGCATCACCGTGAGCCTGGATTCGCTCGACGACGCGATCTTCCGCGCCATGAACGATGTCGATTTCCCGGTGGCGAAAGTGATCGAAGGAATCGAGGCCGCTGCGGCAGCCGGGCTCGCGCCGGTCAAGATCAACATGGTGGTGAAGCGCGGCACCAACGACCGCGACGTCCTGCCGATGGCCGAGCGCTGGCGCGGCTCCGGGCACATCGTGCGCTTCATCGAGTACATGGACGTGGGCAGCACCAACGGCTGGCGCATGGACGAGGTGGTGCCCTCGGCCGAGGTGGTGCGCCGCATCGCCGAGCGCTTTCCGCTCGAGCCGATCGATGCGAGCTATGCGGGCGAGGTGGCCGGACGCTGGCGCTACCGGGACGGCGCGGGCGAGATCGGCGTCATCTCCTCGGTGACGCAGGCGTTCTGCCGCAGCTGCAACCGCCTGCGGCTCTCGACCGAGGGGCAGCTCTTCACCTGCCTGTTCGCCCAATCGGGCCACGACCTCAAGTCGCTGCTGCGCGAGGGCGCCTCCGACGACGGGATCCGCGCCGAGATCGCGGCGGTGTGGCGCGCGCGCGGCGACCGCTATTCCGAGATCCGCACTTCCGAGACCGCGCGCATGCCGAAAGTGGAGATGTCGTACATTGGCGGCTGAGCACCATCGCCCGCAACTCACCGACGCGGCGAAGCCCGCCACGTTCGAAGTCGAGGCCTACAACGAGCGCGGCGAGATGGTGCCGACCGCGATCGCGGGAGAGCACCCCCTCACCCTCTACCTCGACAAGCGCGAGCTGGTCACGCTGATGACCCTCGGCCATGCGCCTGAGGCGCTGGCGATCGGCTACCTGAGAAACCAGCGCCTGGTGGGCTCGATCGAGGAGATCGCCGCGGTGCAGGTGGACTGGGAGACGGAATCCTGCGCCGTCACCACGCGCAGGGGCGTGAAGGGCCTGAAGGCGAAGATGGCCAAGCGCACCGTGACCAGCGGCTGCGGCCAGGGCACGATGTTCGGCAACCTGATGGAGGAGATCGACCGGGTGCGGCTGCGCGACGACGTGCGGCTCGCCGACGCGCAACTCTTCGATCTCGTAGAGAAGGTGCGCAGGCACGAGACCATCTACAAGCAGTCGGGCGCGGTGCACGGCTGCGCGCTCGCGCGCACCGCGGGCCCCGACTCGGCCGAGATCATGATGTTCGTCGAGGACGTCGGCCGGCACAACGCGGTGGACGCGATCGCCGGCTGCATGTGGCTCGACGCGATCGACGGCTCGGACAAGATCTTCTACACCACCGGGCGCCTCACCTCCGAGATGGTGATCAAGTGCGCGCAGATGCGCATCCCGTTCCTCGTCTCGCGCTCGGGCCTCACGCACATGGGCCACGCGATCGCGCAGAAAGCCGGCATCACCATGCTCGGCCGCGCGAGCGGCCGGCACTACCTCTGCTTCACCGGGAAAGAGCGCCTGGCGAGGACGCTGCCGCAGCCGACGGCGATGGCTTGATGTCTTGCCTCCCTGAGGTCGGATAGCTATCATTGGTAGCTATCAACTTGCAGGAGCGCCGCCGCCATGGACACCGCCAAGCTCTTCACCACCGGCCGCAGCCAGGCCGTGCGCTTGCCCAAGGAGTACCGCTTCGAAGGCGACTCGGTGCTGATCAAGCGCGTCGGCCGCGCGGTGGTCCTCCTGCCGCGCACCGCGTCGTGGGATGCTCTCTTCGAGGCGCTCGGTCAGTTCGAGCCCGGCCTGCGGCTGGTGCGCGAGCAGCCGGCGCGAGCAGAGCGCCGGCGCGCCCTGCGGCGATGAAATACCTGCTCGATACCGACACCTGCATTTACCTCATCAACGAGCGGCCCAAGGGCGTGCTCGGGCGATTCCGCCGCCACGAGGTGGGGGACATCGGAGTCTCCACGGTGACCGTGTCCGAGCTTGCCTACGGCGTCGCGAAGACCGGGTCGGCACGCAACCGCGCTGCGCTCGACGCGTTCCTGCTGCCGCTCGAGATAGCCGCCTACGGCCTTGCCGCCGCCCTGCGTTACGGTGACGTGCGGGCGGACCTCGCGAAGCGCGGCCGCCCGATCGGCCCGCTCGACACCATGATCGCGGCGCACGCTCTGAGCCTCGGTGTGACGCTGGTGACCAACAACGAAAGGGAATTCGGGCGCGTGAAGGGGCTGACGGTCGAGAACTGGGTCTGACAACGGCATGAGCGACGTTTCGGGCATTGTGCTCGCCGGAGGTCTGGGCCGGCGCATGGGCGGCGTGGACAAAGGCCTGCAGGTGCTGCGCGGCAGGCCGATGATCGCCTGGGTGCTGGAGCGCCTCGAGCCGCAGGTGAGCGAGGTCCTGATCAACGCGAACCAGAACCTCGACACCTACGCCAAGTTCGGCCGTCGCGTAGTGAGCGACGAGGTCGGTGGCTATGCCGGACCGCTCGCCGGGCTGCACGCCGGGCTGAGGGCGGCGAGCCACCCGCTCGCCGTCACCGTTCCCTGCGACTCGCCCTTCCTGCCCGAGGACCTGGTTTCCCGCCTGAAAGGCCATCTGGGTTCCAACGACCTTGCGGTGGCGAAAACCGGAGATCAGCCGCACCCGGTGTTCGCGCTGATGAAGCGCGACGTGCGTGGGAATCTGGAATCCTTCCTCGCCGCAGGCGGAAGGAAGATCGATGCCTGGTACGCATCGCTCAAGGTGGTCGAAGTGAAATTCGACGACGAGGCCGAGGCGTTCCGTAACATCAACACGATCGAGGAGCTGAAAGGCGCATGAGCGGCATCGCGCAGACCGTCAGCTGCCTCGACGGCTACGATCCCGACGCCTTGCGCGTGGACAAGGCGCGCGAGGCGATCCGCGCGTGCCTCGCGCCGGTGACCCGGACCGAGCGCGTGCCCGTGCGGCAGGCGCTCGGGCGCGTGCTCGCCGAGGACATCGTCCCGGCGATCGACGTGCCGGCGCACGACAACTCGGCGATGGACGGCTACGCGGTGCGCTCGCAGGATCTGGGCGAAAAGGAAACCGCGCTGAAGGAGATCGGAGCCGCGTTCGCCGGCCGCAAGTTCGCAGGGCGCGTCGGCGCAGGCGAATGCGTGCGCGTGATGACCGGCGCGGTGATGCCCGAAGGCGCCGACGCGGTCGTCATCCAGGAAGTCGTGAGAAAGGACGGCGACCGGATCGTCGTGCCGCCGGGGCAGAAGGCGAAGCAGAACGTGCGCTACGCGGGCGAAGACCTCAAGGCGGGCGCGCCGGTGCTGAACGCGGGGCGGCCCGTGCGGCCCGCCGAGCTGGGGCTCCTCGCCTCGCTCGGCCTCGGCGAGGTGAGCGTGAAAAGAAAGCTGCGCGTCGCGTTCTTCTCCACCGGCGACGAGCTCGCCTCGGTCGGCTCGGCGCTCAAGGAGGGCGAGGTCTACGACTCCAACCGCTACACGCTGCACGGCATGCTCGCGCGCCTCGGCGTCGAGATCGACGATCTCGGCGTGGTGCGCGACGATCCGGCGGCGCTCGAGGCCGCTTTCCGCAAGGCCGCGGCGAGCTCCGATGCGATCGTCACCACCGGCGGCGTCTCGGTCGGCGAGGCGGATTTCACCCGCAGCCTGATGGCAAAGCTCGGCGAGGTGCTGTTCTGGAAGATCGCGATGCGCCCGGGCCGGCCGATGGCGTTCGGGCGGATCGGCGGCGCGTTTCTTTTCGGGCTGCCCGGGAACCCCGTCGCCGTGATGGTCACGTTCTACCAGTTCGTGCGCGACG
>MERQ01000011.1 GCA_001770655.1 Betaproteobacteria bacterium RIFCSPLOWO2_12_FULL_68_20 | reverse complement strand
CCGCACGGCGGCGAGCCGAACTCCCAGTCGCGCACCTCGCCGACGATGTAGCCCTCGACGCGGCCGTCGGCCTCGGCCACCAGGAAGCGGCTCTGCCGCCGCCCCGTGCCGTAGCGCCGGTAGATCTCGCGCCAGTACGCGGGCTTGCGCAGCCGAGTGATCCCGGCATCGATCTCGATCACCTGCGCGAGGTCCTCGGCGCGCGCGGCGCGCACCCGGATCGGGTTTGCGCTGCCCGATCGGCGCCCAGGTCGAACCGGCTTGATCGAGATCAAATCGCGCCACCCCCAATCTGGTATCTGCTTACCGGATATTACCAGCCACCGGAGAACGACCATGCGCATCGCCAGTCTCGCCAGAACGGCCGCGGGCCTTTTCGCAGGCCTCGCAGCCGCGTTCGCCGCACCCGGCGCCCAGGCGCAGGAGCCGATCCGCATCGGCGCGTTTCTCGCCGTGACCGGGCCGGCCGCGTTCCTCGGCGACCCGGAGCAGAAGACGCTCGAGCTCTACATCGAGAAGCTGAACGCCGCGGGCGGGGTGCTCGGCAGGAAGCTCGCGCTGGTCTCGTACGACACCGCGGGCGACGCCGAGAAGGCGCGCACCTTCGCCAAGCGGCTGATCGAGCAGGACAAGGTCGACGTCATCGTAGGCGGCACCACCACCGGCGAGACCATGGCCGTGGTGCCGATGGTCGAGCAGGCCGAAATCCCGTTCATCTCGCTCGCCGGCGCGGTGGTGATCGTCGAGCCGGTGAAGAAATGGGTGTTCAAGACGCCGCACACCGACCGCATGGCGTGCGAGAAGATCTTCGCCGACATGACCTCGCGCGGCGCGAGGAGGATCGCCCTGATCTCGGGCTCGGGCGGGTTCGACAAGTCGATGCGCGCGCAGTGCCTGGCAGCCGCCAAGGGCCGCGGCATCGAAATCGTCGCCGACGAGAGCTACGGCCCGGGCGACAAGGACATGACGGTGCAGCTCACCAAGATCAAGAACACCGCCGGCGTGCAGGCCGTGCTCAACGCCGGCTTCGGCGAAGGGCCGGCGATCGTCACCCGCAACTACCGCCAGCTCGGCATCGCCGCGCCGCTCTACCAGTCGCACGGCGTCGCGTCCAAGGAGTACATCAAGCTCTCGGGCGCTGCGGCCGAGGGGGTGCGCCTGCCGGCGGCGGCGCTGCTGATCGCCGAGTCCCTGCCCGACAGCGACCCGCAGAAGAAAGTGGTGCTGGCCTACAAGCGGGAATACGAATCGCGCTTCAACTCGGAGGTCTCGACCTTCGGCGGCCACGCCTACGACGGCCTGATGCTCGCCGTGGAGGCGATGAAGAAAGCCGGCACGACCGAGAAAACGAAGGTGCGCGACGCGCTGCAGTCGATCCGCGGCTGGATGGGCACCGCGGGAGTGTTCAACCTGTCGCCGACCGACCACATGGGGCTCGATCTCTCGGCCTTCCGCATGCTCGAGGTGCGCAAGGGCGCCTGGACGGAAGTGAAATGAGAGAAGCTTGAGCGCCGCGCTCCTCCAGTACCTGCTCGCGGGCCTCACGCTGGGCGCGATCTACGCCCTGGTCGCGCTCGGCTTCTCGATCATCTACAACGCGAGCCACGTCATCAATTTCGCGCAGGGCGAGTTCGTCATGATCGGCGGCATGGCCACGGTGTCGTTCCTGGGCGCCGGCCTGCCGCTCGCCGTGGCAGCGGCGCTCGCAGTGGTCGTTGCGACGCTGGTCGGCCTGGCGCTGGCGAAGTTCGCGGTCGAGCCGGCGCGCGGCGCGTCGGTGGTGACGCTCATCATCATCACCATCGGCGCCTCGATTCTGCTGCGCGGCCTGGCGACGCTGGTGTGGGACAAGAAGATCCATGCCCTGCCGGCGTTCACGGGGGAAGACCCGATCGCGATCGCGGGAGCCACCATCGTGCCGCAGAGCCTGTGGGTGATCGCGGCGGCATCGGCCGTGTTCGCCATCCTGTGGTGGTTCTTCAACCGCACGCTCGCCGGCAAGGCGATGCTCGCCACCTCGCACAACCGGCTGGCGGCGCAGCTCTCGGGAATCGGCGTGCGCCGCGTGCTGCTCGCCTCCTTCGGCATGTCGGCCGCGCTCGGCGCGCTCGCCGGGATCCTGATCGCGCCGATCACCTTCACTTCGTGGGACGCGGGCGTGATGCTCGGCCTCAAGGGCTTCGCCGCGGCGATGCTCGGCGGGATCGGCAGCGGCCCCGGCGCGGTGCTCGGCGGCCTCGCGCTCGGGCTCGCCGAGTCGCTCGCCGCGGGCTACGTCTCCTCGGCCTACAAGGACGTAATCGCGTTCGCCATCCTCCTCGCGGTGCTGGTGTTCATGCCCGGGGGCCTGCTCGGCGCGCGCGCCGCCGAGCGCGTGTAGCCGGCATCGAGCGCGCATGCTCGGGCGGCTCGCCAGCGCGCGAACCGGAGGCATGCTGGCGCTCGCCGCGGCGCTCGCGCTCCTGCCGCTAGTATTCGCCAACAATTACCACTACGAAGTCGCGATCCTGGTCGGGCTGAACGCGATCATCGCCGTCGGCCTGAACCTGCTGATCGGCTACGCCGGTCAGATCTCGCTCGGCCACGCGGGCTTCTTCGGCGTTGGCGCCTACGGCTCGGCGATCCTCTCCGCGCGCTACGGCTGGCCGCAGCTCGCGGCGCTCGCCGCCTCGACCGCGCTCACGGCGGCGCTCGCCTACGCGGTCGGCCGCCCGATCCTGCGCCTGAAAGGCCACTACCTCGCGATGGCGACGCTCGGCCTGGGAGTCATCGTCTCGATCGTCATCGCCACCGAGGACCGCCTCACCGGCGGCCCCGACGGGATGGGCGTGCCGCCGCTCGCCGCCTTCGGCGCCGCGCTCTCCGGCGAGCGGGCGTGGTACGCGCTGGTCGCGGCGCTCCTCGTCCTGTCGGTGTGGCTTGCGCTCAACCTCATCGAATCGCCGCACGGGCGCGCGCTGCGCGCGCTGCACGGCTCGGAGGTCGCCGCCGAGGCGATCGGCATCGACAGCGCACGCCACAAGGTGCTCGCTTTCGTCCTCTCGGCCGTGTTCGCCTCGGTCGCGGGAAGCCTCACCGCGCACTACTCAGGGTTCATCACGCCCTCCAGGGTGACGTTCCTGCACTCGATCGAGCTGGTGACGATGGTGGTGTTCGGCGGCATGGCCTCGACCTTCGGCGCCGTCGTCGGCGCGGCGCTGCTCACCGGGCTGCCGCAGCTGCTGACGGTGCTGAAGGAATACGAGATGGTGGTGTTCGGCGCGGTGCTGATGGCGACGATGATCTTCTTTCCGAAGGGCCTCGTGCCCAGCCTGGCGGCGGCCGCGCGCCGCTTCGCCCGGTGAGCGTGCTGCGCGCCGAGGGGATGTGCAAGCGCTTCGGCGGCGTGAGCGCGCTCGACGGCGTATCGCTCTCGCTCGCGGCGGGGACGGTGCACTCGGTGATCGGCCCGAACGGCGCGGGCAAGACCACGTTCCTGAACCTCCTGTGCGGCATCTATGCGCCGAGCGCCGGGCGCGTGTTCGCCGGCGAGCGCGAATTGACCGGAGCGCCCGCGCACGCGTTCGCGCGCGCAGGCATCGGCCGCACCTTCCAGACCCCGCAGATCTTCCTCAACATGGGCGCGCTCGAGAACGTGATGGCCGGGCGCCACCTGCACGAGCGCTGCGGGCTCGCCGCCGCGCTGCTGTGCCCGCCGTGGCGCGCGCGCGCCGAGCGCGACTGCCGCGAGCAGGCCGCGCAGCTGATGCGCGAGGTGGACCTGGGGCAATGGCTGCACGCCGAGGCCGGCGCGCTGCCCTACGGCGCGCTCAAGCGCCTGGAAATCGCGCGCGCGCTCGCCGCGCAGCCCGAGGCGCTGCTGCTGGACGAGCCGGCGGCGGGCCTGAACGCGCGCGAGACGCACGAGATCGACGAGCTGATCCGGCGCATCGCCGCGCGCGGCATCGCGGTGGTGCTGGTCGAGCACAACATGCGGCTGGTGATGGGCGTATCGGACCGCGTGCTGGTGCTCGATTACGGCCGGGCGCTCGCCGAGGGCAGCGCGGAGGAGGTGCGCCGCGACCCGCGCGTGATCGAGGCCTACCTCGGCGCCGAGGCACTCGCCGCATGATGCTGGAAGTCGAGAACCTGTCGACGCATTACGGCCGCATCCGCGCGCTCGACGGCGTGCGGCTCGAGGTCGCCGAAGGCGAGCTGGTGGCGCTGGTCGGCGCGAACGGCGCCGGCAAGACCACGCTGCTGCGCACGATCTCCGGCGTGCACCCGCCCACCGGCGGACGGGTTCGCTTCCGCGGCGCGGACATCACTGCGGCGCCCCCGGAGCGCCGCGTGCGCCTGGGCATCGTGCAGGTGCCCGAAGGCCGCCAGGTGTTCGCGCCGCTCGCGGTCGCCGACAACCTGCGGCTCGGCGCGTTCACCCGGCCGGCCGCCGAGGCCGCCGCGTCGCTCGGGCGCATCTACGCGATGTTCCCGCAGCTGAGCGAGCGACGCGCGCAGCCCGCGGGCACCCTCTCGGGCGGGCAGCAGCAGATGCTCGCGATCGGCCGCGCGCTGATGGGCCGCCCGCGGCTGCTGCTGCTGGACGAGCCCTCGATGGGGCTCGCGCCGCGGCTGGTGGCGGAGATCTTCGCCTGCATCGCCGCGCTCAAGGCCGAAGGCATTACCATCCTGCTGGTGGATCAGAACGCGCGCGCCGCGCTGCGGGTGGCCGACCGGGGCTACGTGCTCGAGACCGGGCGCGTGGCGCTCTCGGGCGGCGCCGCCCGCCTGCTCGACGATCCGCAGGTCCAGGAGGCGTACCTCGGCGTCTATTAACCTAGATCAAAGCACCGCCCCCCTCGGCATGGCGAGATGTGTGAATCGGGAGACCGCGAATGAACGCCCTGCTGCAAAACAGATACGCGTCGAAGATCCACCACCGCGCGCCGGGAGCGCGCCGCGCGCGCCCCGCCGCGTACTGGTACGACCGCGACGCCGAGACCATGCCGCGCCAGAAGCTCGCGCGTCTGCAGCTCGCGCGCCTGCGCGCGACGCTCGCCAACGCCTACGAGCACGTCGCCCTGCACCGCAGCCGCATGGACGCGGCGCGCATCCGGCCCCGCGACCTGCGCTCGCTGGACGAGGTGAGCGAGCTGCCCTTCACCGTCAAGTCCGACCTGCGCGACTTCTACCCGTTCGGCATGCTCGCGCGACCGCGCGAGCGCGTCGCGCGGCTGCACGCCTCCTCGGGCACCACCGGCAAGCCGACCGTCGTCGGCTATACGAAGAAGGACCTCGAGCGCTGGGCCGACCTGATGGCGCGCTCGATGGCCTGCGCCGGCGCGCGCCCCGGCGACGTGGTGCACAACGCCTACGGCTACGGCCTGTTCACCGGCGGCCTGGGCGCGCACTACGGCGCCGAGCGGCTCGGCGCCACCGTGGTGCCGATGTCGGGCGGAGCGACCGAGCGCCAGGTCATGCTCATCGTCGACTTCGCCGCGCGCGTTTTGTGCGCGACTCCGTCGTACGCCCTCAACATTGCGGAGGTGGCCGAGCGCGAAGGCGTGGATTTGCGGGCGAGCGCGCTCGCGGTCGGACTGTTCGGCGCCGAGCCCTGGAGCGAGGCGATGCGCCGCGAGATCCAGGTGCGGCTCGGCCTGAAGGCGATGGACATCTACGGCCTCTCGGAGGTGCTCGGTCCCGGTGTCGCGGTCGAGTGCGAGGCGCAGGACGGGCTGCACGGGTGGGAGGACCATTTCTTGTTCGAGGTCATCGACCCCGACACCGCGCGGCCCGTGCCCGAGGGCCAGGCCGGCGAGCTGGTGATCACCACGCTCACCAAGGAAGCGCTGCCGATGATCCGCTACCGCACGCGCGACATCACGCGCATCTCGCGCTCGCCCTGCTCCTGCGGCCGCGCGCACCTGCGCCTCAGGCGCATCACCGGGCGCAACGACGACATGCTGATCATCCGCGGCGTCAACGTGTACCCGTCGCAGATCGAGGCGGCGCTGATCGGGCTTCCCGGCATCGCGCCGCACTACCAGCTGGTGGTCGAGCGGCGCGGCAATCTGGACGAGCTGACGGTCGAGGCGGAGGCAACGCCGGGCGCCGCGGCCACCGAGGCGGACTTGCGCGAGATCGCCGCCCGCGTGCGCCACCAGATCAAGTCGCTCGTCGGCGTCACCGCCGAGGTGGTGGTGAAGAAGCCCGGCGAGGTGCCGCGCTCGCAGGGCAAGGCGGTGCGGGTGCGCGATCTGCGCCCGAAAACCACATGAAGCGGCTGGTCCCGCTCACCGTGAACGGCCGCGCGCGCGAGGACGCGGTGGAGGACTCGCTGCTGCTGCTCGACTACCTGCGCGAGCGGCTCGCCCTCACGGGCACCAAGCGCGGCTGCGACGGCGGCGAATGCGGCGCGTGCACCGTGCTGGTGGACGGGGAGCCGCGCCTTGCGTGCCTGACGCTCGCCGCCGCCTGCGAGGGCCGGCGCGTCGAGACCATCGAGGCGCTCGCCGCCGACGGCCGCCTGAGCGCGCTGCAGCGCGCGTTCCACGAGATGCTCGGCACGCAATGCGGCTACTGCACGCCCGGCATGATCATGGCCGCGGAGGCGCTGCTGCGCCGCGATGCGCAGCCGAGCGAGGCGCAGATCCGCGAGGCTCTCTCCGGAAACCTGTGCCGCTGCACCGGCTACGTGAAGATCGTCGAGGCGGTGCAGTGCGCTTCGCAGGAGACGACGTGAGCACCGGGCGTCGGTTCTTTCCCCTCCTCGTCGAGGAGGGGTGCCGCCGCAGGCGGCGGGGTGGAGGACTCGGCGCCGTTGATGTGCCGACACCACCCCGGCTCGCTTCGCTCGCCACCCCTCCTCGGGGAGGAGGGGAGAAAGGCAACCCATGAGCCGCATCGCAGGAACAAGCCGGCCGCTCATCGACGGGATCGAGAAGGTCACCGGCCGCGCCAGGTTCACCGCCGACCTCCCGGCCGCGCAGGCACTTGCCGGGGAGATCCTGAGGAGCCCGCACGCGCACGCCGAGATCGTGCGCGTGGACGCGAGCCGCGCCCGGGCGCTTGCCGGCGTGCGCGCGGTGATCACCGGCGAGGATTGCGACGTTCCCTACGGCATCCTGCCGATCGCGCACAACGAATATCCGCTCGCGCGCGAGCGGGTGCGCTACTGGGGCGAGCCGGTGGCGGCGGTCGCCGCCGCGCGCGCCGCGCGGCTGCTCGCGCGGCTCGCCGATGCCGCGAAACGGAGAATCGCATGAGCACCAAGGCAGTACGCGCGGCGGGACTGAAGCTGCGAGCGCTCGCGCCGCGCGACCTCGCCGAGGTGATCGCGATCGACGCCGCGCTTTCCGGCCGCACGCGCGGCGCGTACTTCGAGCGCAGGCTCGCCGCGGCGCAGCGCAGGCCCGAGCTGCACGCGCAGCTCGCGGTGGACGAGGACGGCGCGCTCGCCGGCTTCGTGCTCGCGCGGATGATGCAGGGCGAGTTCGGGCGCACCGAGCCGGCGTTGCGCCTGGAGGTGATCGGCGTGAAGCGCGCCGCGCAGAGCCGCGGGCTCGGAGCTGCGCTCGGCGCGGCCCTCGAGGCCGACGCCCGGCGGCGCGGCGTGCGCGAGCTGCGCACCGCCGCCGTGTGGCGCCACCACGCCATGCTGAAATTCCTCGACGCGCAGGGCTGGGCGCTCGGGCGCAATTTCGTGCTCGAATGCACGCTCGCAGACTCGCCGCTCGGGTCGGCCGGCGAAGCGCCGGTCGGGGCGCCGCAACGCGAGCGCGCGCCCGCCGACCGGAACGACTACGGCGCGGCGGCGCCGAACGACTTCGAAACGCTGGCGCGCGACACCGCCGAGGTGCGCTCGCTCGCTGCGAGCGACGCGGACGACATCGCGCGCATCGACCGGCGCGTGACCGGGCGCGAGCGCCGCGCCTACATCGAAGCGCGGCTCGAGGAGGCGCTGATGGACGCGGCGCTGCGGCTGTCGCTCGTCGCGCGGCTGGAAGGCACCGCGGCGGGATTTCTCATGGCGAGCGCGGACTACGGCGACTTCGGCCGCGCCGAGCCTGCCGCGATCATCGACACCGTGGGCGTCGACCCGAATTTCGCGCGCCGCGGGGTCGGCCGGGCGATGCTGTCGCAGTTCTTTTTCAACCTGGGGGCGCTCGGCATCGAGCGCGTCGAGACCGTGGTCGGGCCGGGCAACCCGGACCTGTTCGGCTTCCTCGACGCAGCGGGCTTCCGCCCGGGCGAGCGCCTCGCCTTCGTGAAGAGGCTGCCATGACCGAGGCCTCGCAGGCGCCGATCATCGAGTGGAGCGAGCGCTACGCGGTCGGCATTCGGGTGATCGACGGCCAGCACCGGGAGATGCTCGATCTCGTCAACCGGCTCCTGGAGGGCCTGAGCTCGGGCCGCGAGCCCGCCGAGCTCACCGAGAGCTTGCGGGAGCTGGTGCGATGCACCGAGCACAATATCGCCACGGAGGAGCGGCTGATGGGCGAGTTCGGACTGGAGGCCGCCCACCACCGCGACGAGCACCGGCGCCTGCTCGAGAGCGTGCGCAACTTCCACATCCGGCTGGAGCCCCGGGCGGTAGCCGAGAGCTCGCGCTTCCTGCGCCAGTGGCTGCTCGGGCATATCGAGGAGGACGACCGGCCCTTCGCCGCGCTGCTGCGCAGCCGCGGCGCGACCTAGTTCTTTTTTTCAGGAGAATCTGATGCGACTGGACGGGAAAACGGCGGTGGTGACCGGAGCCGCCTCGGGAATCGGGCGCGCGACCGCCGAGGCGCTCGCCGAGGCGGGCGCGCACGTGCTGCTCGGCGACATCAACGCCGAGGGCGGCGAGGCTGCGGCGGCCG
>MERQ01000010.1:31117-32838 GCA_001770655.1 Betaproteobacteria bacterium RIFCSPLOWO2_12_FULL_68_20 | reverse complement strand
TCACCGGCTCGACGGCGGGCAATGCGCTCACGGGGAACTCCGGGAACAACATCCTGGACGGGGGCACGGGCAACGACACGCTGGCGGGCGGGGCGGGCGACGATTTGTTCGTCTTTTCGACCGCGCTGTCGAGCGACGTCGATCACATCACGGACTTCACCGTTTCGCGCGACAAGATCGTTCTGGACGACGCGATCTTCTCAGCGATTGGTTCCACGCTCGACGCTGGCGAGTTCCGTGCGGCAACTGGAGCGACGACCGGAGCCGATGCCGACGACCGGATCATCCTCAACCTGAACAACGGGCTGCTCTACTACGACGCCGATGGCAACGACCCAGGCGCGTCGGCCGCGTTCACCTATGCCGACGGGAGCGCTGAGCTATGGAACGCGCTCAGTGCGTCGGACTTCTTGATCGCGTAGACGTTTTCGGGCACGCGAGAGCCTCGACTCGCCTCGAACCGTAGCCCCTAAAGCGCGCAGCCCGGAAGGCGTACGGCGAGCGCGCCCGCTGGCGCCTTCGCGTAGCCATAGTCCGAGTACGCCAGCGCGCGCGGCGCTTCCGGCAGTGCCCCGCGTCCCACGCCGACGAAACTGTTGCCGGTGCCGCGCGCGACGCGCGACGCGCAGCTCTCGCGGATCAGCGCCGAGAGGTCCACGTAGGCCGCGGGCAGCACCCCCAGGTCCTTCGCCGCGTCGGCGTTCGGCGTCGTGATCTGCACGCTCCCCGAGCGATTGAACTGAGAGCTGGCGTCGATGACGCTCGCTTGGTCGGTGATGAAGTACTGCGCCGTGATGCTGATGTCGCCGCCGACGCCGCCGAAGGCCTGGGCGAGGATCTGGCTGTTCTGCAGGATCACGAACGTAGGGTCGATGGTGATGTCGCCGCCGCCGCCGAGGTTGTCGGTCACCGACGCGGAAATGCGGCTGCCGCGCAGCGAGAACAGGTCGCCGGCGCGGATGTCGATGTCGCCGCCGCCCGCCGAGGCCGAAGGCGTGGTGACGTTGAGAGTCCGCACGGTGGAGATCGACGCGCCGTCGAGCCGGATGCTGGAGAGTGCGCGCAGCTCGACGGATCCGGTCTGGCCGAGGTCGTTGCCGAGGAAGAACTGGTCCAGCGCGCTCGCGTTGATCTGCGCGCCGCTCGACAGCAGGATGTCGCGCGCAGCGACGCGGACCGTGCCGCCGTCGCCGTAGCCTGTGGCGATGCTGAACAATCCGGAGCCGGGCCCCGAGATGTCCACGGTTCCCGAAGCGTTCACCACCAGGTCGCCGCCGCGGCCGGTGCCGGGGATTCCTCCGGTATCGAACAGCGTGCTCACCTCGATGCGCGCGCCCTCCGAGAGCGAGAGATTTCCGACGTTGAACACGAACTTCCCGCCGGTGCCGTTGCCGACGGTGGTTCCGTCGATCAAGCTGCCGCCAGTCATCACAAAGTCGCCGGCAGTGACGGCAAGACCGCCGCTGTTTCCGCTCGAGCCGTCGCCGTCCGAGCTGGTCACCAGGCGCGAGCCCGAGGCGAGCGTCACGTCCCCGGCGCTGATGCTCAGCAACCCGCCATTGGCGGTGGCATTGTCCTGGTGGACGCCGGTGTCGATGAGCGCGCCGCTGGAAAGCGCGAGGCTCCCGGCGCCGATCGAAATGGCGCCGGAATCGCCAGCGCCCGGATCGAGCACATCGGAACGGATCGCGCCTCCCGACATCGTCATCGCGCCATCGACC
>MERQ01000010.1:0-31078 GCA_001770655.1 Betaproteobacteria bacterium RIFCSPLOWO2_12_FULL_68_20 | reverse complement strand
CCTTGACCGAGATCGCGCCGCCGGTCGCCGCTGCCGCGTTGCCGCTGTCGAGGGTCGAGCCGCTCAGCGCGAGCTGCCCGGCACGGATGTAAATGGGTCCTGAAGGGGCACCGAAGGTCTCCACGTTGCTGTTCGCGAAGCTCGCCGTCGCGAGGCTCGATCCGGAGGAGGTGCCCATCCCGCCCGGGGTGAGCGAGAGCTCGCCGGAGCTCACCGAGGCGAGGTTGATTCTTCCGCCCACTGCCCGGACCAGGGCGCCGCTGAGGATCAGCTCCCCGCCCACGAGCGAGACCTGCTGCCCGGGCGCGGCGATCAGATCCGCGCCGGTTACCCGGACCGCCCCATTCCCCCCGAGAAACCCGAACGCCGAAGGCGCGGCCGAGGTCAGCACGCTCGCCCCCGGATTGACTGCATCGAAGCGCCCCGTCGAGCCGAGCTTCACGTAGCTCGCGCTCGCAACGTGGAACGACGCCGGTACGTCCAGCGAGGCGTTCGGCCCGAAGGTGACTCCCTTCGGGTTGATGAACCAGAAATTCGCTCCGGCGATGGTCGAGCGCAGCGTGCCGTTGATGCTCGAGGCACTGCCGCCGGTGACGCGCGAGACGACGTTCGAGTAGCCCGAGCCGGTGAAGGTCGCCGATTCGCCGCTGCCGACGCCGAACCTGGAGAAGCTGTGAAAGAGATTCCCGACGACCGACGTGCCGAGAGACGACGGAATGGTGTAGTTCGGCCCGCCGAGCGTCTGCGCCGCGCCCATCGTGCCGTCGGTCGCGATGCGCTGCGCGAGCGCCGGCGCTGCTGCGAACGCGAGCAAGGCAAATACGATGCGCACCCCGATGCCCATCGTGGCATTATCTTGGAAAATCAACGGCTCCGGGTGTGTCGTATTACCGGAGCGGAAGGGGGAAGGTTGACCGCAAGCTCGATCGAGGCATTGCCCGAGCCGCTGCTGCGCAGGGTGGCGGCGCAGGCGCTCACGCGGACCTTTCCGAAGAACGCCGTCATCGTCACCGAGGGCGACGAGTCGGACTCGCTCTACATCCTGCTCGCCGGCCGCGCGAAGGTCTACGTCTCTGGCGAAGGCGATCGCGAGTTCTACCTGAACCAGCTCAAGCCCGGCGAATACTTCGGCGAGGTGCGCCTGGACGGCGGGCCGCGCTCGGCCTCGGTGATCGCGCTGGAGGAATGCCGCTGCGCGATCCTCAAGGGCGCCGATCTCTCGCGCGCGCTCGCCGAGCACCCCGACTTCGCCCTGCACGTCATCCGCAAGCTCGCCCACCTGGTGCGCGCGCTCACCGAGAGCGCGCGGAGCCTCGCGCTGATGGACGTCTACGGCCGGGTGGCGGCGCTGCTCCTGAAGCTCGCCGAGGAGCGGGACGGCCAGCTCGAGATCCGCGAGCGCCTCACGCAGCGCGAGATCGCGGCGCGCGTGGGCGCCTCGCGCGAGATGGTGAGCCGCATCCTCAAGGATCTTGAGAGCGGGGGCTACCTGTCGGTCGAGCGCGAGCGCATCGCGATCCACCGGAAGCCGCCGAAACGGTGGTAGCCGCGTTCAGGGCCAGAGGCGGTTCGCGGCGAGCCTGCCGAGCAGGTACTGGAGCGGCCACACGTCGATGCCGTCTTCCGTCCTGAGCCGGCGCTCGCCCAGATAGACGAGGATGCGGCCGGCGAGGCGCGGCAGGTCCGCAACCGCCCGCAATCCCGCGAGCTGCGGCGTGGAGAAGCGCGGCTGCGCCTTGACCTCGAGCGCAAGGTACTCGCGCCCGCGGCGAAGCAGGAAATCGACCTCCGCGCGCTGGGCGTGCAGAGGCGCCCAATACGCGATTTCGTCGAAGAGCCGCGACTGCTCGTTGTGGGTCCGCAGCACGGCCAGGATCCACCCCTCGAGCAGCGGCCCGCGCTCCTCGGCGCCCACCGGGCCGAGCTGCCGCTTGGCGGCGCGCACCAGGCCGGGATCGATCCAGTAGAGCTTCGGATGGCGGCGCTCGCGCGCGCGCAGCCGCGGTTCGAACGCCGGCAGCAGCGTCGCGAGCAGCGTGTCCTCGAGGATGCCGAGGTAGCCTTCGACGGTCGTTCGGGCGACGGCGGCATCGCGGGCGAGGCCCGCCACGTTGATCACCTGGCCGTGAAAGAGCGCCGCGACCGGAAGAAAGCGCAGGAACCCCGGGAGGTTCCGTACCAGCGCCTCGGCGCGGATCTCCTCGCGCACGTAAAGCTGCACGTATGCTTCGAGCGTGGCGGCCGGGTCGCGCGCCTGCCACACCAGCGGGATGCTGCCGTGGCGCAGCACGCGCTCGAGCGAGAAATCCTCGCCGAGCTCGGCGGGCACGAGGGGCCGCAGCGTCTTCAGGGTCGCGCGCCCCGCGAGCAGGTTGGTCGCCGCGGTCTTGAAGCGGCGCGCGCTCGAGCCGAGCAGCACGAAGCGGCGGCCCGTCGCCTCGATCGCGCGGTGCACCTCGTTCAGCAGGGCAGGGACGCGCTGGACCTCGTCGAGCACGACGACCCGGCGCCCGGGCAGCGCGCGCAGCTCCGCGGCGAGCAGCCCGGGATCGGCTGCGAGCGCCTGGTAGCGCGACTCGTCGAGCAGATCGACCACGTGAGCGTCCGTGAACTGCTCGCGAGCCCAGGTGCTCTTGCCGACGCCGCGGACACCGAGCAGAAAGAAGCTCCCCGGCGCGGGAACGAGCAGACGCCGGTACCGGGTGGCTGCAACCATGTCGTCATTTTACTACGCAAAATGACGCCGACCCGGCAGGGCCCGCCGGCCCGCGGATCCCGTAGACCTGCAGCACCTCGGCCTTGCCCTTCAGCTGCACCGGCCCGACCCGCCAGCTCGCGAACGCGCCGCCGAGCATCCCGAGCGTCGTCTCGCTCACCAGGATGCGGCAGAGGTTCTCGGGATCCTCCGGGTCGCGCGCGTCGATCTTCGGCGCGCCCGGCTCCTGCTTCAGGCTCTCCAGCCGCGAGGCGATGTTGGTGGTGTCGCCGAGCACGGTGGATTCGACGCGTGCGCCGTGGCCGACCGTCCCGTAGGCGACGGGGCCGGAGTGGATGCCGATGCGGATGCCGACCGGCGGCAGGCCGCGCTCGCGCCAGCCCGCGTTGAGCGCGTCGAGCGCGCCGCGCATCGCGAGCGCGCAATCCACGGCGAGCCTCGCGTGCTCGCCCGCGCGCTCCCCGTACAGCCCGAACACCGCCATGATGCCGTCGCCCATGAACTTCTCGACCACGCCGCCGTGCGCGTGCACGATCTCGGCCATGGCGCCGAGGTACTCGGACAGCCAGTCCATCAAGGCGTCGGGCGCGAGCTTCTCGGAGATGGCGGTGAATCCCGCGATGTCGGTGAACATCACGCTCACCTCGATGCGCCGCGGCGTGAGCCTGCCGTGCTCGAGCAGCTCGCGGCGGTTCTTCCAGATGTCGGCGGCGAGCGGCTGCGAGACGTAGCGCGAGAAGATCTGCATGAGCGTCCTGCGCTCGGCCGACTCGTGGATGCGCAGCCAGGCGAGGAGCGCGCCGGCGCTGAGGGCGAAGCCGAAGAGCGGGCCGGCCACCGGCAGCCAGAAGTACGCGGCGAACGCGGCGTACCCGGCGGCGGCGATGCCGGCCGCGCCAGCTAGCGCGAGCGCCGCGGCGAGCCACAGGCGCCGGCGCAGGAGCGCGATCAGGGCGCCGGCGACGCACCACCAGACGATCCACAGCGCCTCCTGCCAGGCCGAGGGCAGGCGCATCGGCGGCGTTTCGCCCTTCGCCATCCTGACGAGCTGGCTTGCCGTGTGGGCGTGCAGCGACACGCCGTACGCAGGCTCCACCGCGCCGCGGCCTTCGCGGAAGGGGCTGGAGAAATAATCCTTCACGCTGCCGGCCGCGATGCCGACGAAGACGATGCGCCCGCGCAGCGCCTCGGCGCCGATCTTTCCCTCCAGCAACTGCGAGAACGAGTACGTGGGGAAGGGACGCTGTCCTCCCGCATAGTCGAGCAGGATCTGGTAGCCGCCCGCATCGGCGCCCACGTACGGCCCGTCGTCCGATTCGAGCGGGCGCAGCGCGGCCCGGCCGATGCGCACGACCGATTCGTCGTTCACGGGACGTATCCCTTCGACCGCCAGATAGGCGAGCGCCGCCTGCAGCCCGAGGCTGAGCCCGGTGCGGCCCGCGTCGTCGAGAAAAAGCAGCGCCTTGCGCACGACGCCGTCGTGGTCCTCGAGGATGTCGGCGAAGCCGACCTGCGCGGGGCTCGCCGCGAGCGCCGGCGGCGCGGCGGTGTAGCGTCCCTGCGCTTCGCCGAACTTCTCCACGAAGATGACGTCGCGATGCGCGCGCAGCAGCGAGTCCAGGCGCGCGCTGCCCGGCGGGCGCGGCTGCCCGCGGTACAGGTCCACGGCGACCGCGCGGGGGCCGAGGGCGCGGATCGCCGTCAGGACGTCCGCGAGCACCTCGTCCGAAGCCGGCCAGCCGTAGCGGTCGAGATCGGCTTCGCGCGCGACCACGAGGACCACGCGGTCTTCCCTCGGCGCGAGCGGCGCGCGGCGGCGCACGAGCGCGTCGTACGCCTGGAGCTCGAACGATTCGAGCCAGCCCGCGTGCCAGGCCGCGAGCGTGACGGCGACCGCGGCGAGGACGATCGACACTCCGCGCAGCCAGTTCATCCGTTCATTGTCGCGAAAAACGGCCGCGCAGGATGCCATTCGGCGCGCGCATGCGATAAAATAGAGCGTGTTTTCAAGGCGGTGAGGCGATGCGAAGGCGGCTGGTCGCCGGCAACTGGAAGATGCACGGCAGCCGGGCGTCGATCCAGGCGCTGCTGGGGTCGATCCTCGCCGGGCTCGGGGACGCGGGCGGCGCCGAGTGTGCGGTATGCGTGCCGTATCCGTATCTGCAGCTGGTCGCGGAGCGCCTGAAGGGAACGCGCATCGCCTGGGGCGCTCAGAACGTGAGCGAGCACGCGCAGGGTGCGTACACGGGCGAGGTTTCGGCGGCGATGCTCGCGGAGCTCGGGTGCAAATACGCACTCGTCGGGCACTCGGAGCGCAGGCAGCTCTACGGCGAGACGGACGCGCAGGTGGCGGCGAAATTCGCCGCGGCGCATGGCGCGGGGCTCACGCCGATCCTGTGCGTCGGCGAGACGCTCGCCGAGCGAGATGCCGGGCGCACGGACGAAGTGGTGGCGCGGCAGCTGGACGCGGTGCTCGCGAAATGCGGGAAGGAAGCGGTGGCGAAGTCGGTGGTGGCCTACGAGCCGGTGTGGGCGATCGGCACCGGGCGCACGGCGAGCCCCGGGCAGGCGCAGGCGGTGCACGCATTCGCCAGGAAGCGCCTCGCGCCCGCGACGCGCATCCTCTACGGGGGGAGCGTGAAGCCGGACAACGCGGCCGCGATCTTCGCCATGGCCGACGTGGACGGCGGCCTGATCGGCGGCGCGTCGCTCGCCGCGGAAGATTTTCTGGCGATCCTGCGAGGCGCGGGGTCGGCAGGATGAACAAGCGTGCCTCTGAGAGGAAGGATCGATGAGCTTCTGGATCAACCTCGCCGTCGTGCTGCACGTGCTGCTCGCGTTCGCGATCATCGGGCTGGTGCTGCTGCAGCACGGCAAGGGCGCCGACATGGGCTCGGGCTTCGGCGGCGGCGCGAGCGGCAGCCTGTTCGGCGCCACCGGATCGGCGAATTTCCTTTCGCGCACCACGGCGGTCCTGGCGACGATCTTCTTCATCTCGAGCCTGGGGCTCGCCTATGTCGCGACCAACAAGCCCAGGGAGGGCGCAGGGGTCATGGAGAGCGTCAGGGAGAAGCCCGCCGCGGTGCCGGAGAAGCCGAATGCGGCCGCGGAACCCCGGCAGGCGCCGCCTGCCGAAGGTTCCAAGGCCAGGGACGTGCCACAGTGACATTTGGGAGATAATTTTCGATGACCCGCCGCCCACGTGGTGAAATTGGTAGACACGCTAGCTTGAGGGGCTAGTGGCCTAATCAGCCGTAGCAGTTCGAGTCTGCTCGTGGGCACCACAGAATGCTCGCCGAATATTTTCCGATCCTGCTGTTCATCCTGATCGCGATCGCGATCGGCGTGCTGCCCATGGTGATGGGGAAGCTGCTGGCGCCGCACCGGCCGGATCCCGAGAAGCTCTCGCCCTACGAGTGCGGCTTCGAGGCATTCGAGGACGCGCGCATGAAGTTCGACGTGCGCTATTACCTGGTGGCGATCCTGTTCATCCTGTTCGACCTCGAGATCGCGTTCCTCTTTCCGTGGGCGGTGGTGGTCAACGAGATCGGGATGTTCGGCTTCCTCTCGATGATGCTGTTCCTCGCGATCCTCGTGGTCGGGTTCGTGTACGAGTGGATGAAAGGAGCGCTCGAATGGGAGTAGAAGGCGTGCTGGAGCAGGGCTTCGTCACCACCACCGCGGACAAGCTCATCAACTGGACCCGCACCGGGTCGCTCTGGCCGATGACTTTCGGCCTCGCCTGCTGCGCCATCGAGATGATGCACGCCGGGGCCGCGCGCTACGACCTCGACCGCTTCGGCGTGGTGTTCCGCCCCAGCCCGCGCCAGTCCGACGTGATGATCGTCGCCGGCACGCTGTGCAACAAGATGGCGCCCGCGCTGCGCAAGGTCTACGACCAGATGGCCGAGCCGCGCTGGGTGATCTCCATGGGCTCGTGCGCAAACGGCGGCGGCTACTACCATTACTCGTACTCGGTGGTGCGCGGCTGCGACCGCATCATCCCGGTGGACGTGTACGTGCCGGGCTGCCCGCCGACGGCCGAGGCGCTCCTTTACGGCATCGTGCAGCTGCAGAACAAGATCAAGAGAACCAATACCATCGCGCGATGACGCCCAAGCTGACGCGATTGCACGACGCAGTGTTCAGCATCCTGGGCGTGACGCCATCCGAGCGGCTCGGCGAGCTGACGCTCGAGGTTCCCGCCGCGAGATACGGGGAGGCCGCGTCGAAGCTGCGCGACGCGCCCGAGCTGCGCTTCGAGCAGTTGATCGACCTGTGCGGCGTGGACTACTCGGCGTACGGCGACCGGCCGAGGCAAGGCGCGCGCTTCGCCGTGGTGGCGCACCTGCTTTCGGTGTCCCGAAACTGGCGCCTTCGACTCAGGGTTTTTTGCACGGACGACGAGTTTCCGATAGTCGCGTCGCTGGTCGACGTATGGCCCTCGGCCAGCTGGTTCGAGCGCGAGGCGTTCGACCTGTTCGGCATCGTTTTCGAGGGTCACCCCGACCTGCGCCGCATCCTCACCGATTACGGCTTCGTCGGGCACCCGTTCCGCAAGGACTTCCCGCTCTCGGGTCACGTCGAGATGCGCTACGACCCGGAGCAGAAGCGCGTGGTGTACCAGCCGGTCACCATCGAGCCGCGCGAGGTCGTTCCGCGCATCGTGCGCGACGACCAGTACGGCCGGGACCGCTGATGCCCGAGATCCGCAACTACACGCTGAACTTCGGGCCGCAGCATCCCGCCGCGCACGGCGTGCTGCGCCTGGTGCTCGAGCTCGACGGCGAGGTGATTCAGCGCGCCGACCCGCACATCGGCCTGCTGCACCGCGCCACGGAGAAGCTCGCCGAGCACAAGACCTATCTCCAGTCGCTGCCGTACATGGACCGCCTCGACTACATCTCGATGATGTGCAGCGAGCACGCCTACGTCATGGCGATCGAGAAGCTTCTCGGCATCGAGGTGCCGCTGCGCGCGCGCTACATACGGGTGATGTTCGACGAGATCACGCGCATCCTGAACCACCTGCTGTTCCTCGCCACGCAGGCGCTCGACCTCGGAGCGATGACGGTGTTCCTGTACTGCTTCCGCGAGCGCGAGGACCTGCTCGACTGCTACGAGGCGGTATCCGGCGCGCGCATGCACGCGGCGTACTATCGCCCGGGCGGGGTGTACCGCGACCTGCCCGACTCCATGCCGCAGTACGAGGCCCAGCATACGCGCAGCGCGCGCGCGCTCGCCGGGATGAACCGCAACCGGCAGGGCTCGCTGCTGGATTTCATCGAGGACTTCACCGAGCGCTTCCCCGGGTGCGTGGACGATTACGAGACGCTGCTCACCGACAACCGCATCTGGAAGCAGCGCACGGTCGGGATCGGCGCGGTCTCGCCCGAGCGCGCGCTGGCGCTGGGGTTCAGCGGGGTCATGCTGCGCGGCTCGGGCGTCGAGTGGGATCTGCGCAGGAAGCAGCCTTACGAGGTGTACGACCTGATGGAATTCGACGTCGCGGTCGGCGCGAACGGCGACTGCTACGACCGCTACCTGGTGCGCATCGAGGAGATGCGCCAGTCGAACCGCATCGTCAGGCAGTGCGTGGAGTGGCTCAGGCGCAACCCGGGACCGGTGATCGCCGACGACCACAAGGTGGTGCCGCCTCCGCGGGTCGAGATGAAGGCCAGCATGGAAGAGCTGATCCACCACTTCAAGCTGTTCAGCGAGGGCATGCACGTGCCCGAGGGCGAGGCATACGCGTCGGTGGAGCATCCGAAAGGCGAGTTCGGCGTGTACCTGATTTCCGACGGCGCCAACAAGCCCTACCGCATGAAGCTGCGGCCGCCGGCGTTCGTGCATCTCGCCGCCATCAGCGAGCTGGTCAGGGGCCACATGATCGCCGACGCCGTCGCCGTCATCGGCACGCTGGACATCGTATTCGGCGACATCGACCGATGAAATCCGGATTCTCATGCTTTCTCCCGAGGCGCTGAAGGCGATCGACCGCGAGTTGGCCAAGTATCCGCCCGAGCGCAGGCAGTCGGCGGTGATGCGCGCGCTCATCATCGCGCAGGACGAGAAGGGGTGGCTCTCCACCGAGACCATGGACTTCGTCGCCCGGTACCTCGGCATGGCGCCGGTCGCGGTGTACGAGGTGGCGAGCTTCTACACCATGTACAACACGCGGCCGACCGGGACCTGGAAGCTCACCATCTGCACCTGCCTGCCCTGCGGCCTGCAGGGATCGCTCGCGGCGGCCGACCACCTCAGGGAGAAGCTCGGCATCGACTTCGACGAGACCACGCCCGACGGCATGTTCACGCTGAAGGAGGGCGAGTGCATGGGCGCGTGCGCCATGGCGCCGGTGCTGCTGGTGAACAACAAGCGCATGTGCGACACCATGTCGAGCGACAAGCTCGACCGCCTGATCGACGAGCTGACGAGGAAGGCCTGAGATGCTCGACTACGGCCCCGACGCGATCCTGATGGCCGGCCTGGACGGCGCGAACTGGCGCCTGAAGGACTACGAGGCGCGCGACGGCTACCGGGCCTTGCGCAAGCTGCTGGCGGACAGGCTGCCTCCCGACCAGGTGATCGCCGAGGTGAAGAAATCCGCCCTGCGCGGCCGCGGCGGCGCAGGGTTCCCGACCGGCCTCAAGTGGTCGTTCATGCCGCGCCAGTTTCCGGGGGCGAAGTACGTGGTGTGCAACTCGGACGAAGGCGAGCCCGGCACGTGCAAGGACCGCGACCTGCTGCGCTACAACCCGCACGCGGTGATCGAGGGCATGATCATCGGCGGCTACGCCATGGGCGCCACCGCCGGCTACAACTACATCCACGGCGAGATCTGGGAGGTGTACGAGCAGTTCGAGGACGCGCTGAAGGAAGCTTACGCTGCAGGCTATCTCGGCAAGGACATCCTCGGCTCGGGCTACTCCTACGAGCTCTACGCCTACGCCGGCTACGGCGCCTACATCGTCGGCGAGGAGACGGCGATGCTCGAGTCGCTCGAAGGCAAGAAGGGCTTTCCCCGATTCAAGCCGCCGTTCCCCGCGAGCTACGGCCTGTACGGGAAGCCCACCACCGTCAACAATACCGAGACCTTCGCCGCGGTGCCCTGGATCGTGCGCAACGGCGGCGACGCCTTCCTCGCGCTCGGCCGGCCGAACAACGGCGGCACCAAGATCTTCTCGGTCACCGGGCACGTCGAGCGCCCCGGCAACTACGAGGTGAAGCTCGGCACGCCGTTCGCCAGGCTCCTGGAAATGGCGGGCGGAGTGCGCGGCGGGCGCAAGCTCAAGGGCGTGATCCCCGGCGGCTCCTCGATGCCGGTGCTGCCCGCCGACATCATGATGAAGACCGACATGGACTACGACGCGATCGCCAAGGCCGGCTCGATGCTCGGCTCGGGGGCGGTGATCGTGATGGACGAGACCACCTGCATGGTGCGCGCGCTCGAGCGCCTGTCGTACTTCTACTTCGAGGAGTCGTGCGGCCAGTGCACGCCGTGCCGCGAGGGCACCGGCTGGCTGTACCGCGTGGTCAATCGCATCGAGAACGGCCGGGGGCGCATGGAGGACCTGGCGCTGCTCGACGGCGTCTCGGACAACATCGCCGGGCGCACCATCTGCGCGCTCGGCGACGCGGCGGCGCTGCCGGTGAAGAGCTTCGTCAAGCATTTCAGGAAGGAGTTCGAGCACCACATCGAGCACCGGCGCTGCATGGTGCAGGGCCCGGACATCGAGCCCAAGTGGGGAAGAAGCGGCGCGCACGCGATGAAGTCCCTCAAGGCAGCCGCGTAATGCTGAAAGTCGAGATCGACGGCAGGCTGGTCGAGGTTCCGCACGGCGCCACGGTGATGGACGCCGCGAACAAGCTCGGCGTGTACGTGCCGCACTTCTGCTACCACAGCAAGCTCTCGATCGCCGCCAACTGCCGCATGTGCCTGGTCGAGATCGAGAAAGCGCCCAAGCCGCTGCCGGCGTGCGCCACCCCGGTCACCGACGGCATGAAGGTGTGGACGCACTCGCCGAACGCCAAGAAGGCGCAGAACAGCGTGATGGAGTTCCTGCTCATCAACCATCCGCTCGACTGCCCGATCTGCGACCAGGGCGGCGAGTGCCAGCTGCAGGACCTCGCGGTGGGCTACGGCGGCGGCGCCTCGCGCTACACCGAGGAAAAGCGCGTGGTGCTGCACAAGGACATCGGGCCGCTGGTCGCCGCCGAGGAGATGAGCCGCTGCATCCAGTGCACGCGCTGCGTGCGCTTCGGGCAGGAGATCGCGGGCGTGATGGAGCTCGGCATGATCGGCCGCGGCGAGCGCGCCGAGATCGTCGCCTTCGTCGGCAGGAGCGTGGATTCCGAGCTTTCGGGGAACATGATCGACCTGTGCCCGGTCGGGGCGCTCACCTCCAAGCCTTTCCGCTACAGCGCGCGCACCTGGGAGCTCGCGCGCCGCAAGTCGATCTCGCCGCACGACGCTCTGGGATCGAACCTGGTGGTGCAGGTGAAGCAGAACAAGGTCATGCGCGTCCTGCCGCTCGAGAACGAGGCGATCAACGAATGCTGGCTCGCGGACAAGGACCGCTTCTCCTACGAGGGGCTCAACTCGCCAGAGCGGCTCACCCGGCCGATGCTGAAGCGGCAAGGGCAATGGGAGGAGGTGGACTGGCGGGAAGCCCTCGAAGCGGTCGCTTCCGGCCTGAAGGGAACCGGGCCGGGCGTGCTGGCGAGCCCGCACTCCACGCTCGAGGAGCTTTATCTCGCGGGCCGGCTGGCGCACGGCCTCGGCGGGGCGGCTGACTTCCGGCTGAGGCAGAGCGACTTTTCGGCCGACGGCAAGCTGGAAGGAATTCCCTGGCTCGGCATGCCGGTCGCCGAGCTCGGATCGCTCGACCGCGTGCTGGTGGTCGGCTCGTTCCTGCGCAAGGACCACCCGCTGATCGCGCACCGCCTGCGCCAGGCGGCGAAGCGCGGCGCGAGCATCGGCATGCTCCACTCGGTCGACGACGACTGGCTGATGCCGGTCGCAATGAAGCGCGTCGTCCCGCCTTCCGAGCTTGCCGCTTCGCTTCCTTTCTTCGACGAATTCCTGCGCTCCGGGAAGAACGCGGCGATCCTGCTCGGCAACTTCGCGCAGCAGCATCCGCGGGCTGCGCAGCTGCACGCGGCCGCGCAGGCGACGGGGTTCGGGGTGGGATTTCTCGGCGAGGCCGCCAATTCGGTCGGCGGGTACCTGGCGGGGCTCCCGGTCGGCGGAAATGCGGCGTCGATCCTGGAGAAGAAGACCTTCGTTCTGCTCCACGCCGAGCCCGAGCTCGATTGCGCCGACCCGCGGGCCGCGATGGCCGCGATGCGCGGCGCGAAGTTCGTGGTCGCGCTTTCCGCCTTCAGGCACCGGGCGAGCGAGTACGCGCACGCGCTGCTGCCGATCGCGCCGTTCACCGAGACGCACGGCACGTTCGTGAGCACCGAGGGCCGGGTGCAGAGCTTCCAGGCCGCGGTGAATCCGCTCGGCGAAGCGCGCCCGGCGTGGAAGGTGCTGCGCGTGCTGGGGACAATGCTCGGCCTGCCTCAATTCGGGTTCGATACGCTCGAGCAGGTGCGCGTCGCCTGCCTGGGGGGGAGCGACGTGCAGAAGCTGCTTTCGAACAGGACTTCGGTGGAGCCCGGGCAGTTGACGGAGAAGGCCGAGGGCATCCAGCGCATCGCCGACGTGCCGGCCTACTTCGCCGACGCGCTCGCGCGCCGCTCGCCGCCGCTGCAGAAGACCAGGGACGCGCTGCCGCCGAAGGCGTGGATGAACGGCAGGCTGATGCAGCGGCTCGGCGTCTCCGCCGGGCAGCCGGTGCTGGTGCGCCAGGGCGAAGGAGAAGCGCGTCTCGCCGCGGCGCTCGACGAGCGCTTGCCCGACGATTGCGTGCGCGTCGCCGCGGCGCACCAGTCGAGCGCCGGGCTCGGCGCGATGTTCGGCTCGCTGACGGTGGAAAAGCTGGCGATGCAAGGAGCCGCCTGAGTGGACTGGCGCGCGGCGCTCGTCGAGACCGGGTGGAACGTCGCGTACATCGTCGCGATCGTGTTGCCGCTGATGCTGTGCGTCGCGTACCTGACGCTGTGGGAAAGGAAGTTTATCGGCTGGATCCAGATCCGCATCGGGCCGAATCGCGTGACCTTCTTCGGCATCCCGTGGCTGGGAGGGTGGGCGCAGCCGATCGCCGACGGCGTGAAGCTGCTGTTCAAGGAGGTCATCCTGCCGGCCAACGCGTCGCCGGGACTGTACTTCCTCGCGCCGGTGCTGATCCTCGCGCCCGCGCTCGCCGCCTGGGCGGTGATCCCGTTCGCGCCCGAGGTGGTGCTCGCGGACATCAATGCGGGCCTGCTCTACATCCTCGCGCTGAGCTCGATGGGCGTGTACGGGGTGATCGTCGCCGGGTGGGCGTCCAATTCCAAGTACGCCTTCATCGGCGCGATGCGCTCGGCGGCGCAGATGGTGTCCTACGAGCTGGCGATGGGGTTCGCCCTGGTGGTGGTGCTGATGGTCTCGGGCAGCCTCAATCTCTCCGACATCGTGAACGCGCAGGCGCGCGGGTATTTCGCCGGCATGGGGCTCAATTTCCTCTCCTGGAACTGGCTGCCGCTCGCGCCGATGCTGGTGGTGTACTTCGTCTCGGGCGTCGCCGAGACCAACCGCGCGCCGTTCGACGTGGTCGAGGGCGAGTCGGAGATCGTCGCCGGCCACATGGTCGAGTATTCGGGCATGAGCTTCGCGCTGTTCTTCCTCGCCGAGTACATGAACATGATCCTGATCAGCACGCTGACCGCGGTGATGTTCTTCGGCGGCTGGCAGCCGCCGATCTCGAGCGTCGTGGCCGAATCGGTGCCGCCGTTCGCGTGGCTGTTCGCCAAGGTGTTCCTGATCGTGTCGGTGTTCCTGTGGATCCGCGCCACCTTCCCGCGCTACCGCTACGACCAGATCATGCGCCTGGGCTGGAAGGTGTTCCTGCCGCTCACCATCGCCTGGATCGTGGTGGTCGGGATCTGGATGCAGACGCCGTGGAGCATCTGGAGGTGAGCGCGCCATGACCCGAGTGCTCGAGTTCTTCCGCTCGTTCCTGCTGCTCGAGCTGTTCAAGGGCATGGCGCTCACCGGACGGCACCTGTTCGCGCGCAAGATCACCGTGCAGTTCCCCGAGGAGAAGACGCCGCAGAGCCCGCGCTTCCGCGGGCTGCACGCGCTCAGGCGCTACCCGAACGGCGAGGAGCGCTGCATCGCGTGCAAGCTGTGCGAGGCGGTGTGCCCGGCGCTCGCGATCCACATCGAGTCCGAGGAGCGCGGCGACGGGACGCGCCGCACCACGCGCTACGACATCGACCTCACGAAATGCATCTTCTGCGGCTTCTGCGAGGAGGCCTGCCCGGTGGACGCGATCGTCGAGACGCGCATCCTCGAGTACCACGGGGAGAAGAGGGGAGACCTGTACTACACCAAGCCCATGCTGCTCGCCGTGGGCGACCGCTACGAGGAGCAAATCGCCCGCGACCGGGCGGCCGACTCCGCCTACCGATAACAAGAATGATCGAATCCTGGCTCTTCTACGCGTTTGCGGCGGTGCTGGTGGTATCGGCCGTCGCGGTCGTCGCGGCCCGCAATCCGGTGCACGCGGTGCTGTGCATGGTGCTGTGCTTCTTCACCGCCGCGGGCCTCTGGCTGCTGCTGCGCGCCGAGTTTCTCGCCATCGCGCTGGTGCTGGTGTACGTGGGCGCGGTGATGGTGCTGTTCCTGTTCGTGGTGATGATGCTCGACATCAACATCGAGCGGCTGCGCGTGGGCATCTGGAGAAACCTGCCGCTCGCGGTGGCGGTGGGAGTGGTGATGGTCTGGGAGCTGGTCTCCGTGCTCGCGTACCGCATCTGGGGAATGCCGGGGCCCGCGGCGCCGGGGGCGGATTTCAGCAACACCAGGGAGCTCGGCCGCGTCCTCTACACGGATTACGCGTACGCGTTCGAGATCGCCGCGGTGATCCTGCTGGTGGCGATCGTCGCCGCCATCGCGCTCACGCTGCGGCGGCGCAAGGACAGCCGCCGCCAGGATCCCTCGGTCCAGGTGAGGGCGCGGCGCAGCGAGCGCGTGCGCCTGGTGTCGATGCCGGCCGAGCGGGACGAGTGATGGGCCCGCTCACGCTGTCGCATTACCTGGTGCTCGGCGCGGTGGTGTTCGCGATCGCCGTGGTCGGCATCTTCCTCAACCGCAGGAACATCATCGTCCTGCTGATGGCGATCGAGCTGATGCTGCTCGCCGTCAACCTGAATTTCGTCGCCTTCTCGCACTTCCGCGGCGACCTCGCCGGGCAGGTGTTCGTGCTCTTCATCCTCACCGTGGCGGCGGCCGAATCGGCCATCGGCCTGGCGATCTTCGTGGTGCTGTTCAGGAACCTCAACACCATCGACGTCGAAGATCTCGACTCGCTGAAAGGATGAGAACCTAAGAGGCAGGGATGAAGACGCTCTACCTGCTGGTGCCGCTGGCGCCCCTCGCGGGGGCGATCGTCGCCGGGCTCGCCGGCCGGGCGGTCGGCCGCGCGGGCGCCCATTGGGCGGCGATCCTCGGCGTGCTGGTCTCGTTCCTCGCCTCGAGCGTGATCCTTGCCGACGTGCTCGCCGGCAACACGTTCAACGGCGGGATCTACACCTGGGTGACCAGCGGCGAGACGCGCCTGGAGATCGGCTTCCTGATCGACCGCCTGTCGGCGCTGATGATGGTGGTGGTGACGTTCGTCTCGCTGATGGTGCACGTCTACACCATCGGCTACATGGCGCAGGACCCCGGCTACCAGCGCTTTTTCTCCTATATCGCGCTGTTCACCTTCTCGATGCTGATGCTGGTGATGTCGAACAACTTCCTGCAGCTGTTCTTCGGCTGGGAGGCCGTGGGCCTGATGTCGTACCTGCTGATCGGCTTCTGGTACACGCGCGAAAGCGCCGTCTACGCGAACCTCAAGGCGTTCCTCGTCAACCGGGTGGGCGACTTCGGCTTCATCCTCGGCATCGCGCTGATCCTCGCCAGCTTCGGCACGCTCGATTACGCGTCCGTCTTCGCGCAGGCCCCGTCTGCGGCCGCCAGGACGCTGGAGCTGATTCCGGGCGCTCCCTGGCTTCTGGTCACGGTGATCTGCGTGTGCCTGTTCCTCGGCGCGATGGGCAAGAGCGCGCAGTTCCCGCTGCACGTCTGGCTCCCCGACTCGATGGAAGGCCCCACCCCGATCTCGGCGCTGATCCACGCCGCGACCATGGTGACCGCCGGCATCTTCATGGTGGCGCGCATGTCGCCCCTGTACGAGCTGTCGCAGACGGCGCTGTCGATCGTGCTCGTCATCGGCGCGATCACGGCGTTCGCCATGGCGCTGGTGGCCCTCACCCAGTACGACATCAAGCGCGTGGTCGCGTACTCGACCCTCTCCCAGCTTGGCTACATGACGGTCGCGCTCGGGGCGTCGGCCTACTCGGCGGCGATTTTCCACCTCATGACGCACGCCTTCTTCAAGGCGCTGCTGTTTCTCGCCGCGGGCTCGGTGATCATCGCGCTGCACCACGAACAGGACATGCGACGCATGGGCGGCCTGAAGAAAGTCATGCCGGTCACCTACTGGACGATGCTGATCGGCGCCGTCGCCTCGGCGGGGATTCCCCCTTTGTCCGGGTTTTTCTCCAAGGACGCGATCATCGAGGCGGCGCGGCTCTCGACGCTGCCGGGCGCGACCTTCGCCTGGCTTGCCGTGCTGCTGACCGTCTTCGTCACGGCGGCGTACACCTTCAGGCTCGTGTTCATGGCGTTCCACGGCACGCCGCGCATGGACCCGCATGCGCTCGAGCACCTGCACGAGTCTCCGAAGGTGGTCACGGTCCCGCTGGTGCTGCTGGCGATCCCGTCGGTCGCTTCGGGCTGGTGGATCGGCCCGGTGGTGTTCGGTGACTATTTCAAGGGGGCGCTGCCTCCGGCGCGCGGCGACTGGGACGGCCTGTGGAGCTACATGCTGCACGGGATGTCCTCGCTGCCGTTCTGGCTCGCGGTCGCCGGGATTTTCACCGCCTGGGTCCTGTACCGGGTGCGCCTCGACCTGCCCAAACGCATCGCCGTGGCGCTCGGGCCGCTCTACGCGCTGGTCGAGCGCAAGTACGGGTTCGACGAGCTGTACGCGTGGCTGTTCGCCGGCGGAGCGCGGCTGATGGGAAGGGGATTCTGGAAGGGCGGCGACGAGACCGTGATCGACGGGCTGATGGTGAACGGCTCGGCGCGCCTCGTGGGCTGGTTCTCCTCGGTAGTGCGGTTGTTCCAGTCGGGCTTCGTCTACCAGTACGCGTTCACCATGCTGATCGGGGTGGTGGTGCTGATTTATTGGTTCATGAGGACCTGAGTGGGCCTCCTTTCCCTCGCCATCTGGGTCCCGATCGTCGCCGGGCTGCTGGTGCTCGCCGCCGGCGGAGAGCGCAACGCGCCCATGCAGCGCGCCATCGCGCTCGCCGGCTCGATCTTCGGCTTCCTGGTCACCATCCCCCTCTACACCGGGTTCGACGTGACCACCAGCGCGATGCAGTTCGTCGAGATCGCGCCGTGGATCGAGCGCTTCAACGTCAACTACCACCTCGGCGTGGACGGCATCTCGGTGCTGTTCGTGCTGCTGAACAGCTTCATCACCGTCCTGGTGGTGATCTCCGGATGGTCGGTGATCGAGTCCCGCGTGGCGCAGTACTACGCGTCGTTCCTGGTCATGTCGGGCCTGCTGAACGGCGTGTTCTCGGCGCTCGACGCGGTGCTGTTCTACGTGTTCTTCGAGGCGACGCTGATCCCGATGTTCATCATCATCGGGGTGTGGGGCGGGCCGAACCGGGTGTACGCGGCGGTGAAGTTCTTCCTGTACACGCTGTTCGGCTCGCTGCTGATGCTGGTCTCGCTGCTCTACCTCTACGACAAGTCGGGCGGCAGCTTCGCGATCCTCGACTGGCACAAGCTTCCGCTACCGCTCGCGACGCAGGTGCTGCTGTTCTTCGGGCTGCTGTTCGCGTTCGCGGTCAAGGTGCCGATGTGGCCGGTGCACACCTGGCTGCCGGACGCGCACACCGAGGCGCCCACCGGCGGCTCGGTGGTGCTCGCCGCGATCCTGCTCAAGCTCGGCGCCTATGGCCTGGTGCGCTTCACGCTGCCGATCCTGCCCGACGCTTCGCGCGAGCTTGCCTGGCTGATGATCGCGCTCTCGCTGGTCGCGGTCGTCTACATCGGACTGGTGACGCTGGTGCAGACCGACATGAAGAGGCTGATCGCGTATTCGTCGGTTTCGCACATGGGTTTCGTCACGCTCGGGTTCTTCGTCTTCAATGCCTACGGCGTCGAAGGGGGCCTGGTGCAGATGATCTCGCACGGCTTCGTCTCGGCCGCGCTGTTCCTGTGCATCGGCGTGATGTACGACCGCATGCACACGCGCATGATCGCCGACTACGGAGGGGTGGTGAACAGCATGCCGAAGTTCGCGGCCCTGATGATGCTGTTCGCGATGGCCAACAGCGGCCTTCCGGCGACCAGCGGCTTCGTCGGCGAATTCCTGGTGATCCTGGGGGCGATGAAGGCGAACTTCTGGGTCGCGTTCCTCGCCGCCACCACCCTGGTGCTCGGGGCCGCCTACACGCTGTGGATGTACAAGCGGGTGATCTTCGGCGCCGTCGCCAACGAGCGCGTCGCGGCGCTCGCCGACCTGAACGGCCGCGAGCTCGCCGTGCTCGGGGCTCTCGCGGTCGCGGTGCTCGTCATGGGCGTGTACCCGCTGCCCTTCACCGAGGTGATGCATGCCTCGGTGAACGACCTGCTGCGCCACGTCGCGCTGCCCAAGCTATGAGCTCGCAAGCCGTTTTCGTCCTGGCGCTGCTTCCGGAAGTGGTCGTGCTCGTGGGCACCTGCGCGCTGATGATCGTGGATCTGCGCGTGAAGGGCGAGCGGCGGACCGTCTCATTCGTCCTCGCTCAGGTAGTGCTGCTCGCCGCCGCCGCGGCCACCGTGTTCGTCCAGTGGGCGAGCGGCGCCACGCGCGTGTACCTGTTCCACGACCTGTTCGTCTCCGACCCGATGTCGAACGTGCTCAAGTTCGCGGCCTACGTGGCGGTCGCGGCGGCGCTGGTCTACTCGCGCCAGTACCTGCTCGACCGCGGGCTGCTGCGCGGAGAGTTCATGACGCTGCTGCTGTTCGCGCTGCTCGGCATGATGGTGATGATGAGCGCGGCGAGCTTCCTCACCGTGTACCTGGGCCTGGAGCTGCTGTCGCTGTGCCTGTACGCCATGGTGGCGCTCAACCGCGATTCCGCCAGCTCGGTCGAGGCGGCGATGAAGTATTTCGTGCTCGGCGCGCTCGCCTCCGGCCTGCTGCTGTACGGCATGTCGATGATCTACGGCGCCACCGGCACGCTGACGCTCGCCGGGGTGGCGAAGCACGCCGCCGGGCTCGCCGGGCAGGCGTCCGACCGCACGTTCCTGGTGTTCGGGCTGGTGTTCGTGGTCGCGGGAATCGCCTTCAAGCTCGGCCTGGTGCCGTTCCACATGTGGATTCCCGACGTCTACCACGGCGCCCCGACGGCGGTGACGCTGGTGATCGGCACCGCGCCCAAGCTCGCCGCGTTCGCGATGGCGATGCGCCTGCTGGTGAACGGGCTGCTCGATCTCGCCTACGACTGGCAGCAGATGCTGGCAGTGCTGGCGGTGCTGTCGATGGCGCTCGGCAACATCGCCGCGATCGCGCAGACCAACCTCAAGCGCATGCTCGCCTACTCGACCATCGCGCACATGGGGTTCATGCTGCTCGGGCTGCTGTCGGGCGTCGTTGGCACGTCGCCCACCGATGTGAACACGTTGAATCGATACGACGCCCACAGCGCGGCGATGTTCTACACCATCGTGTACGTGCTGATGTCGCTCGGCGCGTTCGGCATGCTGGTGTTCCTGTCGCGCGCCGGCTTCGAGTGCGAGACGCTCGACGACATGAGGGGTCTCAACCGGACCAGTCCCTGGTTCGCCTTCGTGATGCTGGTGCTCATGTTCTCGCTCGCCGGCGTTCCGCCCACCGCCGGGTTCTATGCCAAGCTCTCGGTGCTCTCGGCCGCGGTGAATGCCGGGCAGATCTGGCTCGCGGTGGTCGCGGTGCTGCTGTCGCTGGTGGGCGCGTTCTACTACCTGAGGATCGTCAAGCTCATGTATTTCGACGAGCCCCGGGAGGCCGGCCCGGTGCCCGGCCACCCCGAGATGCGCGTGCTGCTTTCGGCGAACGGCCTGGCGCTGCTCGTCATCGGCATCCTGCCGCAGCCGCTGATGTCGCTCGCCTACGCCGCGATCCGGGCGCTCTGAGCGCGGTGAAGAACAAGCAGGACCTGACCGAGCGCCTGCTGTCCGGGGAGCTGGTCTACGACGGGGCGCTGCTCAAAGTGCGCCGCGACGTGGTGCGGCTGCCCGACGGCCGCGAGGCCTCGCGCGAGTACGTGCGCCATCCCGGCGCGGTGGCGGTGGTGGCGCTGTTTCCCGATGGCCGCGTGCTGCTCGAGCGCCAGTACCGCCATCCCCTGGCGCGCGAGTTCCTCGAGCTGCCCGCCGGCAAGCTCGAGCCGGGCGAGCCGCACCTCGAGACCGCGAAAAGGGAGCTGCTGGAGGAGACCGGCTACGCCGCCGCCGAGTGGACGCGCCTCGGGCTGATCCACGTCTCGGTCGGGTGCAGCGACGAGGCGATCGAGCTGTGGCTCGCGCGCGGCCTGGAGCAGCGCGGCGCGAGACCCGACGCCGACGAGTTCCTCGAGACCTTCGTCGTTGCGCTCGAGGAAGCCGTGGCGATGGTGCGCGACGGGCGCATCACCGACGCGAAGTCGGTCGCCGGGCTGCTTTGGATGCGGGCCTTCGGCGCGAGCTAGCGCTGCGCAGCATCCGGGCGTTCATCCTGCGCAGGCGCTCGGCCATCACCTTCATGATCTGCAGCGCGAAGTGCGGCGCCTCCCGGATCTTGTGCATGAAGCGCTCGCCGGAGATCGGCACCAGCGAGCAGGCCGTCTTCGCGGTCGCTTGCGCGACGCGCGGCGCCTGCTCGATCAGCGCCATCTCGCCCAGCACGCCGCCCGGGCCGACCGTCTCGACCAGCCTGCCTTTCACGCGCAGCTCGACTTTTCCGTCGAGCACGACGTACATCACGTCGCCGCGCTCGCCCTCGGCGAAGATCTTCTGACCGGCGATGTAGCTCGCGAATTGCGCGTCGTCGCGGAACAGCCCTTCCGAAGCGGCCATGAGCACCTCCCTCAGCCACCCGGACATTCCCAGATAAACGGCGTCAGATCAAGTGAATCCGCCCGCTATCCGCACACCCCCACGTACCCGCACGCCGTGCAGTAATCGCAGCCGTCGCGCCGGATCAGCGTCGCGTTGCCGCACTCCGGGCAGCGCATGCCCGGGAGCGAGCGCGGCGCGCCCGCGGGAGTCTCCAGGATCCCCATTTGCTGCCGCGGCACGCCCTCCTCGTCGAGGATGCCGAGCATCGCGTAGCGGTGCAGGATGAGGCGCGCGAGATAGGAGACCGTGGAGGGGTAGGTCTGCTGCCTGCGCGTTCCCGGGACGAACGCCATGAAGTCTCCGAGCGGCTCGGGGAACTCGAGCAGCTTCCTCAGCTTCATCCCGATCCACGCGGGATCGAGCACGCGCATGTCGAGAGACAGGATCTTGCACAGGCCGTCGAGCGCGCGCGGGTACTCGCCCGAGAGCCACATCGAGTACGGGCGCGTGACCCCGTCGGGCAGGGTGATCTCCTTGAGCCCGAGCACGAAGTCGTCGCCGGTCCTCGGATTGAGCACGTCCACCGTCCAGGACATGGTGCCGTCGGTGCCGGTCTTGGGCTCCTTGAGCGCGAACATCGTGTCGAGCACCGGGGTCGGTCCCTCGGCGAGGGCGCCGAGCTCCTCGAGGCGCCAGCGCAGCACCTGCGCGAACGCCGAGACGAGCGAGGGCATGCGCCGCTTCTCGCCGTGCGGCGGCATGGCGATCTCGAACGCGTCGTCGCCCGCCGCCTTGGCGAGCGTGTCGAGCTTGAGTCCCACCCAGCCGTGGTCGTTCGCGCGCATGTCCATCGACAGCGTCTTCGCGAGCGCTCCGAGGCCGCGCGGCTGCTCGCTGCCGTTCACCCACACCTCGAAGGCATGAGGCTTGCCGTTGTCGACGTGGCCGACGAACACCGCGAAACGGTAGTGCGGGTGCTCGATCATGGTGGTCCACGCCGGGTTGCCCGCCGGCAGCTCGGGCCGGCCCGGCCAGCGCAGGCTGGCGAGCACCGGCTCGGGAACCGACTTGATGCGCAGGCGCCGGTTCACGTCGTCCGAGCGGAAGTCCTGCGGCTTTTCCTTGTCCACGGAAAGCACCGCGCCGAGCACCTTGTTCGGCCGGTAGGTGGCGAGTCCTTTCAGGCCCGACTTCCAGGCGTGCAGGTAGAGGTCCTGGAACTCGCCGTACGGATAATCCTCGGGCACGTTCACCGTCTTGGAGATGCTGGTGTCCACGTACGGCGCCACCGCCGCCACCATCTGCTCGTGCGCTGCCGCCGAGATCTCGAGCGCGGTCACGAACCAGGACGGGAGCTTTTCCATGTCGCCGCCCGAGGCCTTGTACAGGCGCCAGGCATGGTCCTCGACCGGGAACTCCTTGAGCGTGCCGTCGGGCATACGCTTCCTGCGCGTGTAGGTCCACGAGAACGGCGGCTCGATGCCGTTGGACGCGTTGTCGGCGAAGGCGAGGCTGATGGTGCCGGTCGGCGCGATCGAGAGCAGGTGGCTGTTGCGGATGCCGTGCCTGCGGATGAGCTCCTTGATGTCCTCGGGCAGCCGCGCGGCGAAGTTGCCGCCCGTCAGGTACAGGTCGGCGTTGAACAGCGGGAAGTGGCCGCGTTCCTTCGCCAGCTCGACCGAGGCGCGATAGGCCGTGTCGCGCATCGCCTGCGAGAACTGCTCCGCCGCCGCGCGCGCCTGGTCGCCGTCGTAGCGCAGCCGCAGCATGATGAGCGCGTCGCCGAGGCCGGTGAATCCCAGCCCGATGCGCCGCTTCGCCGCCGCTTCGCTTTTCTGCTGTTCCAGCGGCCAGGCGGTGACCTCGAGCACGTTGTCGAGCATGCGCACCGCCACCTCGACGACCCTGGCGAACTGCTCGAACCGGAACCTCGCGCGCTCCGAAAAGGCGTCTGCGATGAACCGGGTGAGGTCGATCGAGCCGAGGCAGCAGCAGCCGTACGGCGGCAGCGGCTGCTCGGAGCAGGGGTTGGTCGCCTCGACGTGCTCGCAGTAGTAGAGATTGTTGTCGCGGTTCATGCGGTCGAGAAACAGCACGCCCGGCTCGGCGTGGTCGTAGGTCGAACGCATGATCTGGTCCCACAGGTCGCGCGCGCGCGCCTTGCGGTACACCCACGCGCCGTCGTCGCGCTGGTAGGCGCCCTCGGCGAGCTGCTCGCGGCCGGGCTGGGCCTTGTGCGCGAGCTCCACCTGCAGGTCTTTTTCCACCGCCAGCATGAACTCGTCGGTCACGCCGACCGAGATGTTGAAGTTGGAGAGCTCGCCGCGGTCCTTGGCGTGGATGAACTCCTCGATGTCGGGGTGGTCGCAGCGCAGCACGCCCATCTGCGCGCCGCGGCGCGAGCCCGCGGACTCCACGGTCTCGCACGACTCGTCGAATACGCGCATGTAGGACACCGGGCCGGAGGCGCGCGATTGCGTGCCCTTCACATCTGCGCCCTTGGGCCGGATCGAGGAGAAGTCGTAGCCGACCCCGCCGCCGCGCCGCATGGTCTCGGCGGCTTCCTGAAGCGCCGTGTAGATGCCGGGCTTGCCGTCCACCACCTCCGAGATCGAGTCGCCGACCGGCTGCACGAAGCAGTTGATGAGCGTCGCCTGGATCGCCACCCCGGCCGCCGAGTTGATGCGCCCGGCGGGGATGAAGCCGTCCTCCTGCGCCTGCAGGAAGCGGCGCTCCCAGTGGGCGCGCCTGTCTTCGGGCTCGACCTGGGCGAGCGCGCGCGCCACGCGCCGGCGCACGTCGCCGGCGGTGGATTCCTTTCCCTTGGCGTATTTCTCGAGCAGCGTGTCGCGGCAGATCGCCTGCTCGGCCAGCTTCTGGGGGGCGATGGTATGTTCCATGCGTTCTTCTCCCGGAAAAAAAGAACCCGTCACCGCGAATCTGCGGCACCTGGTTTTCTATACAGTAGCGATGAATAATACGCCCAAAACCGGGCGCCGGCCAGAGTTAATGCTTGACTTTCGTCAAACTTCCCAAGCCTTTGTTTTGAATCAACTCCCTAGCTGCGGTTCGGCCTGGGCCTGCGGTTGCGCGGCGCCCTCCATCGACTGGCGGGCGCGCTTGAGAGTATCGGCGACTTCGCCGTGCCCGAAGCGCAGCGCGAGCTCGACCGCGTTGTCGCCTTCCCGGTTGGTGAGCGTGGGATCGGCGCCGTTCCTGAGCAGCAGCTCGACCATCTGCGGGTTGCCCTTCATCGCCGCGTAGGTGAGGGGGGTGTAGCCGTTGTCGTGCTGCAGGTTGGGGTCGAAGTTCATCGTCAGCACCTTCTGCGCGTACACCAGGTTGTTCTTCTCGACCGCGTAGAACATGGCGCGCACGCCCTCGGGGCTCCTCTCCCTGGGCCTGGGCTCAAGGCCCGTGGGCAGCAGCTTCACCACGTAGTTGATGAGCGCGATGCCGACCATGGCGACGAGCGCGAGCACGATCGGCACTTTCGAGATGGCGATGCCGAGCGAGTCGCTCAGGCCGTCGGCGATCTGGTCCGGCATGTTGGCGCCGGCGATCAGCAGCACCACGGCGAGGAAGAAAAAGAACTTCAGGTACAGGAACAGCCCGATGATCACGGCGATGGCGAGCACCGCGAACAGCCCGTTGCGGTTGATGCCGAGCGTGTCCTCGACGTATTCCGGCGGCAGGTTGGCGAGCACCGCGGTGATCGCGATGAGGCCGAACAGGACCAGCTCGCGGATGCGCAGCCTGGTCAGAAAATCGAGCTTTTCCTTCCGTTCCGCCATCGGCTTCCCCCCTGGATGCGCTGACGTACCGCTTCCCAACGCGCAATTCTGAGAGCTTGCCGCCGCCCTTGCAAGGGGCGATAAAATGGGCCGCATGTCCAAGGCCTTCGTGAAGGAGCGGGAGACGCCGGCGGAAGACGAGCGGGAGGCGCCCGGCGTCCCGGCGGGAGCGAAGAACTACATCTCGCCCGCGGGCTTCGCGCGGCTCAAGGCGGAACTGAAGCAGCTCGTCGAAGCCGAGCGGCCCGAGGTGGTGAAAGCGGTTTCCTGGGCGGCCTCGCTCGGGGACCGTTCCGAGAACGCCGACTACATCTACGGCAAGAAGCGGTTGCGCGAGATCGACCGCCGCGTGCGCTTCCTGATCAAGCGCCTCGAGGCCGCCGAGGTGGTGGAGTCGGCCGGCCGCGACACCGACCAGGTGTTCTTCGGCGCCGCCGTGAAAGTGCGCTCGAAGGGCGGGGAGCGCGTGCTCACCATCGTCGGGATCGACGAAGTCGACCCGGCGAGGGGACTCGTATCGTGGGTCTCGCCGGTCGCGCGCGCGCTCATCAAGGCGCGCGCGGGCGACAGCGTGACGCTGCGCACCCCGGCGGGGGAGGAGCGGCTGGAGATCCTGGAAGTCAGCTATCCGAGGATCGAGTAGTTTTTCGCTTTTCTCCGATCTCGTCATTTCCGCGTCTTTTGTTTTTGCGGAAATGACGAGACATTGGTGCCTCGACATAGCGAAAGCATTCGCGGAAGAGCGACCGCCCCAAGGTCTCGCGGTTTCCGGCGAAGGCGGCCGGAAACCGCGAGATCGGTGAAAAGCAATAAAACCGGCGTTGTTCCTATTGCTTCGCCGCCTCGCGCGCGAAGTCCCCGGCGAACACGATCGACACGCGCGCGGGGTCGAGGTGGCGCTTCATCGCGGCGTTCACCTCCGCGGCGCCGAGCGCGGCGATCCTGCGCTCGAACTCGATGTCCCAGGCGAAGGTGCGCTTCGCGAACAGATAGGAGCCGAGCCGGCTCGCCAGGGCGCGGTCCTGGCTGCGGCCCAGGCGCCGCGCCTCGAGCAGCGACTTCCTGGCGGCCTCGACTTCCGCTTCGCTGAAGCCCTCGCGCAGCGCGCGCCACAGCTCCTCGCGGATCGCCGCCTCGACGCGGCCGCGGTTTTGCGGCGCGAAGATCGCCGACACGCCGAACCCGGCCGCATCGTCGAGCGCGCTCGCGCTGAACGTCGTGTAGGTGCTGTAGGACAGTCCCTCCTTCTCGCGCACGCGCGCCGGGATGCGCGCCGTGGAGGTGCCGCCGAGGAGATAGTTGGCGAGCACCATGGCGGGAAAATCGCGATGGTTGTCGCGCATCCTCAGGTTGAGCCCGGCGCGCAGCACCGCGTTCGCCTTCTCTGGCGTCGGCAGCACCTCCTCGACCGGCGGGCGCTCGAAGAATTTCGCCGGCACGCGCGCGTAGGGCCGCGGGCTCGTCCAGCCGCCGAACAGCCGCTCGACCAGGCGCGCCATCTCGTCCGCGTCGAAGTCGCCCACGGCGGCGAATTCCGCGCCGGTCGCGCCGAAGAAGTCGCGGTAGCACGCCACCGAGTCCGCGAGCGTCACCGCGTTCAGCTCCTCGATGCGCTCCTCGACGGTCCGGGTGTAGAGAGGATGCCCCTTGGGATAGGGGCGCAGGTGGCGCGACAGTCGCAGGTTCGCCACCGCCGAGGGGTCGGCACGCTGCGCTTCCACCCCGGTGAGCGCGGCGCGCTTCAGCTCCTCGAATTCGCCGGCAGGGAACGACGGCTGCATGAGCACCTCGGCGAGCAGCTCGAGCGCCTCGGCGAAGCGGTCGCGCCGCGTCTCGAGGCTCGCCCCGTCCGCGCCCACCGACACGCCGGCGTTGAGCCGCTCGAAGGCGTCGCGCAGCTCGCCGCGGCTGCGCTTTTGCGTGCCGCGCATCAGCATGCTGCCGGCGAGCGAGCACGCCGTCTCGCGGTTGGTCTTGCCCGCCTCGTCGCCCCAGCGCAGCGTCAGGCCGGCCACCACGTTGGCGCCGCGGGTGCGCTTCGGCAGCAGCGCGACGCGGATGCCGTTCGCCAGGCTCCTGCGCACCACGCGCGCCTCGATGTTCGCGGGGGAGGGGTCGAACGCCTCGCCCAGAGTGACGCTCTCGCCGCCGCGGAAGCCGGCGAGCGCCGCCTGCAGGTCGGGCGTCGCCGGGATCTCGGCGCGGTCGGCCTGCGCGGTCGGCACGAACAGGCCCACCACCCGGCCGGCCGGCTTGAGATAGGCCGCGGCGACGCGCTGCACGTCGGCGAGCGTCACCTTGCGCAGCCGCTCGCGGTACAGGAAGAACAGCCGCCAGTCGCCGATCGCCGCGAACTCCGACAGGATGCGCACGAACGATCCGGTCTCGATGCGCGTCTTCTCGAGGTCGTTGAGCAGCGCGGTGCGCGCGCGCTCGACTTCCTCGGCGCGCGCCGGGTCGCCGCGCACGCCCTCGAGCGTGGCGAGCAGCGACTCGCGCGCCGCCTCGAGCGAAGCGTTCTTGCCCAGCCCCGCCCCGAAGTAGACGTAGCCCGGGTCGTGCAGCGCGCGCTCGGAGGCCCACGCGTAGCTCGCGAGCCCCTTCTGCACCAGCGCGCGATGCAGCCTCCCGGTCGGCGCGGTGCCGAGCAGGTTGACCAGCACGTCGAGCGCCGGGTAGTCGGGATGGCTGCCCGCCGGCGCGCGGTACATGACGGCGACGATCTGGCTGTCGCCGGCGCGGCGCAGCGTCACCGTGCGCTCGCCGTCCTGGGCGGGCTCCTCGGTCGGAAAGCTCGGCAGCGGGCGCGACGGGCGCGCAATGGCGCCGAAGTGCTTTTCCACCAGCTCGAGCGCGCGCGCCTCGTCGATGCGCCCGGCGACGATCAGCACCGCGTTATCGGGCTGGTACCAGGTGCGGTAGAACGCCTGCAGCCGCTCGATTTCTACGCGCTCGATGTCGGAGCGCTCGCCGATGATCGGGTTGCCGTAGTTGTGCCACGGGAAAGCGAGTTGCTGCATCCTCTGGTAGAGCACCGTCCCGGGGCTGTTCTCGCCCAGCTCGAACTCGTTCCTGACCACCGTCATCTCGGAGTCGAGGTCGGCCTTCGAGATGAAGGAGCCGACCATGCGGTCGGCCTCCAGCTCGAGCGCCCACTCGAGGTTGGCCTCGCTCGCGGCGAAGGTCTCGAAGTAGTTGGTGCGGTCGCTGGAAGTCGTGCCGTTCCAGCGCGCGCCGCGCTGCGCGAGCTCCTGCTTGATGTTCGGGTGGCGCTTCGAGCCCTTGAACAGCATGTGCTCGAGCAGGTGCGCCATGCCCTTTTCGCCGTAGCCCTCGTGGCGCGAGCCGACCAGGTAGGTGATGTGCACCGTGATCGTCTCGGCTCCCGGGTCGGGGAGCGTGAGCACGCGCAGGCCGTTCGCCAGCCGGTGCTCGGTGACGCCCTCGATCGAGGCGATTCTCTGCGGCGCGGCCGCCGCGGCGAACGCGGCGCACAGGAGAAGGAGGGCGGTGCAGGAACGCAAAAAAACGGCCATCGGAGCGCCGCTATTCTACCGGCGCCCCGCGGCCGTCAGGAGATTCCAGCCTACTTCCTGCCGCGCTGCTCGCGCAGGCAGGTCTTCAGCGCGGCGCCCGTCTTGTCCTTGCACGCCTCGCGAGCCTCCTGGCGCCGCTCGGTGTGCGCCTTGGCGTTGGCCTGGCACTTGGCGGGGTCCTTCGACTGCGCGCAGCCCTGCTGGCGCATGCAGTCGCGGCGCTCGTCGCCCTGCTTGCCTTCGCAGGCCGCGCGCGCCTTGGAGACGGTTTCCTTCGCCTTGGCGCGGCGCTTCTCGCAGGCCTTGGGGTCGGCGGCCTTCGAGCAGTCGAAGCGCCGCTCCTTGCGCGGCTGGGGCTTCGCCGGGTCGGTGGACGGGGCCTGCGCGTGCAGGGCGGTGGCGGCGCCCAGAAGCAGGGCGCCCAGGATCGGCAGCAGCGATCTCATGGTGATTCCTCGGAGGTTGAACACCCCGGATTCAACGCCCCATGCGCCGCCGGCGTGGACAGAGTTTTGTAACGCTTTGTTTCAGCCGAGCTGCCTGAGCATCGTCTCGGCGTCGGAGACCTCGAACTTGGCGGGGGCCTCGATGTTGACGTGCTTCACCACGCCGTCGTCCACCAGCATGGAAAAGCGCTGCATGCGCAGGCCCATGCCGCGCGCGCTCAGGTCGAGCTCCAGGCCGAGCGCCCTGGTCCACGCCGCGCTGCCGTCGCCGAGAAAGCGGATCTTGCCCGTCGCCTTCTGGTCGCGGCCCCAGGCCGCCATCACGAAGCCGTCGTTCACCGCGACGCACCACACCTCGCTCACGCCCTTCGCCTTGAGCTTGTCGAGGTTCGCCAGATAGCTCGGCACGTGCTTCGCCGAGCAGGTGGGCGTGTAGGCGCCCGGGATGCCGAAGATCGCGATCTTCTTGCCCTTCGCCGCCTCGGCCACGTTCACGTCCTTGGGCGGCATCGGGCAGGCCTCGCCGAATTCGGTGGATTCCGTGAGCTTGCCGTCGGGGAGCCGGTCGCCGACCTTGATCGCCATGGGGGAATCTCCTGTGCTCGTCTGGGGGGCGCAAATGATAACGCCGACGCCCTCAGGCGGTCACGCCGCGACCTGCTCGTAGTCCACCGTCGGAAGATCGGCCCGCTCGCTCGCGTGCTCCAGGGTGATCGCGCGGAGGTTTCCCGCCGGATCGAAATCGATCTGAGTGTTCTCGTCGAGGTCGCGAGTCTCCGACACCGGCCCGGGGCGCAGCTCGATGTACAGCGTGTCGGTATCGCGGAAGTACCTGATTTTCACGGATCGAATCTCCGGTCGAAGAAGGCATTATGCACGGTCTCTCCGTCAGCGAGCAGCACCACGCGAAGCCAGCGTCCTTCGGCCTCGGGGATGCGTGCCCAGCGACGGATCCGTCCGTCCGATTGCGTCCGTTCGTGCTCCGGCGCATCGATGACCCGGGCGATCCACTCGTCTTTGATCGCCGCGCGATCCGGACGCGACTTCAGCGCGTCGAAGTACTCTGTCGTTTTCATTCTCCGGCGCCGAGCCGATCGAGCGGGCTCCTCACCCCGCGCCCGCCCTTGTTCAGCACATGCGTGTAGATCATGGTGGTGGACACGTCGGAGTGGCCCAGCAGCTCCTGCACCGTGCGGATGTCGTAGCCGCCTTCCAGCAGGTGCGTGGCGAACGAGTGGCGCAGCGTGTGGCAGCTCACGTGCTTGGCGATGCCCGCGGCCTGCGCCGCTTCCTTGATCGCGCGCTGCGGCACCGAGTCGTACAGGTGGTGCCGGCGGACCACGCCGTCCTCCGGATCGGCCGAACGATGCTGCGACGGGAACACGTACTGCCAATGCCATTCGCGGCCCGCGCGCGGATACTTGCGCGCGAGCGCATAGGGCAGGCTCACCTCGCCGTAGCCCTCGCGCAGGTCCCGCGCGTGCAGCAGCCGGACCCGCTCCAGGTGGCTGCGCAGCGGCCCCACCAGCTTCTCCGGCAGCATCGTCACCCGGTCCTTCTCCCCCTTGCCGTCGCGAACCAGCACCTGGCGGTAGGAAAGATCCGCGTCCTTGACGCGCAGCCGCAGGCACTCCATCACGCGCAGGCCCGCTCCGTAGAGCAGGCTGGCGATCAGCCAGCACGTCCCCGTCATTGCCGCCAGCAGCCGCTCCACCTCCGCCCGCGTCAGCACCACGGGAACGCGGGGCGGGCGCGACGGACGCTGCACCCCGTCCAGCCATGGCAGCTCGCGCCCCAGCACCTCCCGATACAGGAACAGGATCGCCGACAGCGCCTGATTCTGCGTCGCTGCCGCGACATGGCGCGCCGACGCAAGATGATTGAGGAACCCCGTCACCTCGGCTTCGCCCATCGTTTCCGGGTGGCGCTTGGCGTTGAAGAAGATGAAGCGCTTGATCCAGTGTACGTAGGCCTCCTCGGTACGGCGGCTGTAGTGGCGCACCCGGATCGCCTCATGCACCCGCTGCAACAGGCGCGGGCGGCCTATCTCCGAACCCGATTGCCGGCCCGACCCGGTTGATTCGGTGGACATTTGTTCCTCCCCAAGCCGCCTATCTCCCCTGATATCTGCCTTGAGCGAGCGCAGAAACCCGGTGGTGTGAATAAGTACAGTACCTAAACGCCTGATCCTAGGGGGCGGATGACAGGTTGCGGGGGATGGGTGTCTAATTGACCACCATTTAGGAAGTTCACATTACGTTGATATGGCTTGCAGCTGTCAATAGGGCGAGCGGTTTTCTGCCAGCACG
>MERQ01000009.1 GCA_001770655.1 Betaproteobacteria bacterium RIFCSPLOWO2_12_FULL_68_20 | reverse complement strand
CCGGTGGATGTCTGGCTCGCCGAGCCTGCGACCGGGCCGGAGCTGCGCGCGAAGCTCGAGACCGCGCAGCGCGTGCGCGCGTTTGCCTCGGCGAGCCTCGGTCTTCCCGACAACGGCAGCTACGCCGCCTATGCCGAGCTCGGCCGGCCGTTCGCGGTGTGGAACGTCTACGCGGCGCCCGAGTTCTCGGTCGAGCCGAAAAGCGAGTGCTTCCCGTTCGCCGGGTGCGTGAGCTATCGCGGATTCTTTTCCGAGGCGCGCGCGAGGGAGCACGCCGCGCGGCTGCGCGCCGAGGGGCTGGAGGTCTTCGTCGGCGGAGTTCCCGCCTATTCGACGCTCGGCAAGTTCGACGATCCGCTCCTCTCGACCTTCATCCGCCGGCCCGACGAGCAGATCGCGCGCCTGATCTTTCACGAGCTTGCGCACCAACTCGTCTACGTGCGCGACGACACGACGTTCAACGAGTCGTTCGCGGTGGCGGTGGAGGAGGAGGGCGTGCGGCGCTGGCTGGAAGCCGAAGGGCGCGGGCGCGAGGCTGCGGCGTGGCGCGAGGCGCGGGCGCGACGGCGCGAGTTCGCGGCGCAGGTGGCCGAGACGCGCTCGCGCCTTGCGGCGCTTTACCGCCAGCGCCTGGCACCGGAAGCGATGCGCGGGCAAAAGCACATCGAGTTCGAGCGCTTGCGCGCCGGCCGCGAAGCGCTCGTGCCCGTCGCAGCGAACAACGCATGGCTTGCCTCGGTGGCCGTCTACACCCGGCTCGTGCCGGCGTTCGAGCGGATGCTCGCCGCCTCGGGCGGTGACCTGGCCGCGTTCTACGCCCGGGTGAAGGAGGTCGCTTCACTCGAGCCGCAAGCGCGCGCCGCGGCCCTACGATAGCGGGATGTCGACGATCTTGCGATACGCGGGTCGCGCGCGCAGGCGCTCGAACCATGCCTCGAGGTTCGGCTGCGAGGGCCGCGCGATCGGCAGCCGCATCCAGAGCTGCACGTGGCAGCCGATCGGAACGTCGCCCATCGTGAATGCTTGACCGGCGACGTACTGCTTGCCGGCGAGCGCGGCGTCGAGGATGGCGAGCTGCTCGGCGGCTTTTGCGCGCGACGCCTCGATCGCCTGCATGTCGCGTTTGTCGGGCGGGGTGCGCAGCAGCCCCCAGAACACCGGCCGGATCGAGGCCCACGGCGTCATCGCCCAGTCCATCCAGCGGTCGGCATCGGCGCGCGCGCGCGGATCCGAGGGCCACAGCGTGCCGGCGCCGTGCTTGGCCGCGAGGTAGCGCACGATCGCGTGCGATTCCCACAGCACGAAGCCGTCGTCCTCGATCGTCGGCACCAGGCCGTTCGGATTCATCCTGCGGTATTCGGGCGTGTTGACGACGCCGAATTGCATGCCGGCGTCGATGCGCTCGTACTTCAGCCCCAGCTCCTCTGCGCACCACAGCGCCTTCTTCACGTTCACCGAGTTGGTCCTGCCCCAGATCTTGAGCATTAGAACCCCACTGCTTGCCCGTCGCGCCGCGGGTCGCTCGCGGCGAAGTAGCCGCCGTCCAGCTTCCAGACGAGTTGCGCGCAGCCGAACTGGTTGTAGTCGTCGGGCAGCGTGACGATGCGATGGCCGCGACGAACCAGATCCTCGAGCACTGAAGGCGCGAAGGCGCCCTCCACGCTCACGTCCATCCCCTGCACCAGTCGAAAGCGCGGGCCGTCGCAGGCCGCCTGCGGGCTCTGGCCGTAGTCGGCGATCCTCACCATGACCTGCGCGTGGCCCTGCGGCTGCATGGTCCCGCCCATCACGCCGAAGCTCATCACCGGCTTCCCGTCCCTGGTCACGAATCCCGGGATGATGGTCTGGTAGGGGCGTTTCTTCGGCCCGACGCAATTGGGATGACCCGGCTTGAGGACGAAGGTCGCGCCGCGGTTCTGAAGCGAGATCCCGGTGCCGGGCACCACCACGCCCGAGCCGAAGCCCATGTAGTTCGACTGGATGTAGGACACCATCATCCCCGATGCGTCGGCGGCGCTGAGGTACACCGTGCCGCCCCCGGGCGGCGTGCCGTGGCCGAAGTCCTGCGCGCGCTTCATGTCGATCAGCTGCGCGCGCGAGGCGAGGTAGCCCTGGTCGAGGAGCAGCTGCGGCCGGATGTCCATGTGCTGCAGGTCGGCGACGTAGCGCCAGGCGTCGGCGAAGGCGAGCTTGGTCGCCTCGATTTGCAGGTGCAGGCTGTCGGCGCCGTCCACCTTGTGCGAGGCGAGGTCGAAGCGGCCGAGGATGCCGAGCGCGATCAGCGCCACGATGCCCTGGCCGTTGGGCGGCAGCTCGTGCAGCGTGTAGCCGCGGTAGTTCATCTCCAGGGGCGCCACCCAGTCGGACTGGTGCGCCGCGAGATCGGATGCCTTCATTGCCGCGCCGTGCTGCCCGGCGTGCGCTTCGAGCTTCTCGGCGAGCTCGCCGCGGTAGAAGGCCTCCCCCTTGGAGGAGGCGATCTTCTCGAGCGTGGCCGCGTGATCGGGAAAGCGGAAGCGCTCGCCGGGGCGCGGCGCGCGCCCGCCCGGCATGAACGCCTCGGCGAAACCGGGCTGTGCTTTGAGCTCCGGGACCTGGCTCGCCCATTGCCCGGCGATCGTCGGCGAGACGAGAAATCCGCCTCGCCCGTAGCCGATCGCGGCTTCGAACAGTCTCTCGAACGGCAGCTTACCGAAGCGCTCGGAAAGCGCGCGCCAGGCCGACACGCATCCCGGCACCGTCACGGTGTTCCAGCCGCGCGCGGGCATCGCCTTCTGTCCCGCGAAGTAGTCGGGCGTCCAGCCCTCGGGCGATCGCCCGGAGGCGTTCAAGCCGTGGAGCTGCTTGCCGTCCCAGACGATTGCGAACGCGTCCGAGCCGATGCCATTGGAGACCGGCTCGACGAGCGTGAGCGTGATCGCGGTGGCGAGAACCGCGTCCACCGCATTGCCGCCGGCGGCGAGCATCTGCAGTCCCGCCTGCGCGGCGAGCGGCTGCGAGGTCGAGACCACGTTCGCCGCGAGCAGCGGCTTGCGCGGCCAGGGGTAGGGGTTCGTCCACGAGAAAGGAGCGTCGCTCAAGCCGTCACCTATCGAAAACGCCCCGGCCAGCGGCGCGACGTATGAAGCACCCGCAACAGCTCGACGTCGTCGCCTCGCAGCCGGTACGGAACGATGTAAGGTAGGCCGCGGATGACCAGTTCCCGCGTGCCGCCCACGCGCCCCGGTCGGCCGATCGCCGGATAGGCGGGTAGAAGGGCTTCGACCTGCCCGATGATCTCCAGAACAACCGTCGCAGCCGCCGCAGGGTTTTCCGCGCCGATGTATTCGGCGATCGCGTCGAGATCGCGTTCAGCGCGCCTTGTCCAGCGCCGCCGCAAGCCGCCTCTCCCACTTCGCCTTCAGGCGCTCGTGGCTCACGAAGCGCCCTTGCTCGGCGTCGCGCAGCCCCTCACGGATCGCGGCGATCTGCCACTCGTTCAGCTCGAGATACTGCTTGACCGCTTCGGCCGCCAGGAAGGCGCGGCTTCGCTCGGTTGCCTTCGCCAGCTTGTCCAGGCGGGCCTTGGTGCGCCGCTCAAGTCTGAGCGTCAGGGGTTCGCTCACGGCTGCTTCCTGTGCACAATGTGCACATTGTCGGCCGCGGCGTGCGGGCCGTCAATCCTCATGCCGCCACCGCCTCGAAGTCGAGCACCACGCGTCCGGTGACCTTCCCGGCCTTGAGGTCGCCGATGGCCCGGGCGGCCTGCGACGCGGGTCGGGTCTCGACCGGCGCCGGCTTGAGCTTTCCCTTCTTCGCCAGCGCCACGACTTCCTTCAGCTCCTGGAGGTTGCCGACGTGCGAGCCGACCACGGTCATCGCGCGCTGCACCAGCATCGGCAGCGAATACACCAGCTCGCCGCCCATCAGCCCGCAGATGACGTAACGCCCCCCTTTTTTTATCGCGCCCATGCCGAGCGCCGCGGTCGCGGGCATGCCGACGAAGTCGATCGCGCAGGCGAGGTGGTTGGCTGCGGCGGCCTGGAGCCGCTGCACGGCGTCGGCGCCGCCCGTCTCGAGTGTCTTCTTCGCGCCAAGTTTCGCCGCCGCCGCGAGCTTGGAGGGATCGATGTCGCAGGCGACGATGTTCTTCACCCCTTGCGTGCGCAGGACTGAGACGCCGATGAGGCCCAGGCCGCCGCAGCCGATCACCGCCACCCAGTCCTTCGGCCCGAGCTTCGGCAGCTTCTTCGTCGCGCTGTAGGCGGTGACGGCAGAGCAGGCGAGCGTCGCGGCAAACGATTCGTCGATGCCGCCCGCGTCGACGAGGTATTTCGGGTGCGGCACGAGCAGGTGCGTGGCGTAGGCGCCGGCGCGATCCACGCCGAGAAAGCGCCTGCCGCTGAGGCAGTAGTTGTCCCGGCCCGCCTTGCAGACTTCGCACTTGCCGCAGCCGATCCAGGGAAAGACCAGGCGCTTCTGGCCGACTTTCACGCCTTTCGCCCGGGGTCCGAGCGCCTCGACCACGCCGAAAGGCTCGTGCCCCATGATGAACGGCGGCACGCAGCCGCGCTCCTTGACGTAGAAGCGCTTGCCGCCGCCCAGGTCGAAGTAGCCCTCCCAGATGTGGACGTCGGAGTGGCACACGCCGGAGCGCGTGACGCGCATCAGCACCTCCGTGCCCTGCGGCCTCGGGGTCTCCCTGACGGCTTTCTGGAGCGGCTTTCCGTGCTCGACGATTTCGTACGAGATCATGCCTTGGCTGCCTCATCGAGAGCTTGATCGATGTCCCACAGGATGTCGTCGATGGTTTCGATTCCGACCGAGATCCTCACCATGTCGGGCGTGACGCCGGCCTTCAATTGCTCCTCGTCGCTCATCTGGCGGTGGGTGGTCGAGGCCGGGTGGATGATGAGCGTCTTCGCGTCGCCGATGTTGGCGAGATGGCTCATGAACTGCGCCGCCTCGATGAAGCGCTCGCCGGCATTGGCACCGCCCTTGACGCCGAAGTTGAGCAGGCCCGAGGCTCCCTCGGGCAGGTATTTCTTCGCCAGCGCGTGGTACTTGTCGCCGGGAAGCCCCGGGTAGTTCACCCACGCGACGCGCGGATGGCCCTTGAGGAATTTCGCCACCGCAAGCGCGTTTTCGCAGTGCCGCTCCATGCGCACGTGCAGCGACTCCAGCCCCTGCAGCAGCAGCCAGGCGTTCAACGGCGAGAGCGCCGGGCCGAAGGTGCGCATGATCTCCATGCGCGCCTTCATGGTGAAGCCGAAGTCGCCGAAGGTCTCGTGGAAGATCACGCCGTGATAGCCCGGAGAGGGCGAGGTGAACTCGGGGAACTTGCCGTTGCCCCAGTCGAACTTGCCCGATTCGACGACCACGCCACCCATGGTCGTGCCGTGCCCGCCGATGTACTTGGTCGCCGAGTGCACCACGATGTCCGCTCCCCATTCGATCGGGCGGCACAGGTAAGGCGTCGGCACGGTGTTGTCGAGCACGAGCGGGATCTGCGCCTCGCGCGCGATCTCCGCCAGCGCCTCGATGTCCACGATGTTGATGAGCGGGTTGCCGAGCGTCTCGGCATAGAGGAGCTTGGTGTTCTTCCTGATCGCCTTCCTGAAATTGTCCGGGTCGTCGGGATTGACGAACGTGGTCTCGACACCGAGCTTCTTCAGGTTGACGTGCAGCAGCGTGTGCGTGCCGCCGTAGAGGGTGGAAGCCGACACGATGTGGTCGCCGCCGCTCGCGAGCGTGAGGATCGCGACCACCTCGGCCGCCTGCCCGGTCGCCGCCGCGAGCGCCGCGCGCCCGCCTTCGATCGCCGCCATCCTCTCCTCGAGCACCGCCACCGTGGGGTTGGAGATGCGCGAGTAGACGTTGCCGAAGGTCTGCAGGTTGAACAGGCTCGCCGCGTGATCGGCCGAGTCGAACACGAACGAGGTGGTCTGGTAGATCGGCGCGGCGCGCGCGCCGGTGGCGGGATCGGGAATCTGCCCGGCGTGCAGGCACAGCGTCTCGAAGCCGTACTTCCGGTCGGCCATGCGCGATTCTAGCAGCGCGATTCAACCGCGCCGCTCGGGCCGGATGTAGATGACGTAGTAGACGAGCGCGACGAGCACGCTGCCGCCGACGAGGTTGCCGGCGATCACGGGCGCGAGATTGCGCGCAAAATCGGCCCAGCCGACCGGAGAGCCGAGCAGCATCGCGAACGGGAAGAAATACATGTTGGCGATCGAATGCTCGAATCCGGCGGCTACGAAGGCGGTGATCGGAAACACGATCGCGACCGCCTTGTCGACGACGCTCCTTCCGGCCATCGCCATCCATATCGCCATGCACACCAGCACGTTGCACAGCACGCCGCGGAAGAACGCCTCGGCAACCGGGAGGGCGGCCTTCGCGGCGGCGATGTCGAGCGCGGCGCGCGCGACCGCTCCGCCGTTCAGGGACTGATGCCCCGAGAGCCACACCAGCAGCGCGAGGCCGGCTGCACCGACGAAATTCCCGGCGCAGGTCACGATCCAGTTGCGCATCACGTCGCCGGTGGTGAGGCAGCCGTCGGCCCAGGCCATGGCGAGCAGGTTGTTGCCGGTGAAAAGCTCCGCGCCCGCGACGACGACGAGAATGAGGCCCATCGAGAACACGAAGCCCCCGAGCACGCGCGAGCCGGCGAAGCCGAGCAGCTGGGCGTCGCTCACGACGATGGTGTAGAACATCGACCCCAGGCCGATGAACGCGCCCGCGAGGATCGCGAGCATCGACAGGCTGAGCAGCGGCAGCCGGGCCTTGACGACGCACACGCCCCTGACGCGCTCGGCGACGTCCTTGGGCGTGAAGGCATCCGATCCGAACAGCTCGGGCATGAACGGCCCGGTGAGAAAATGCGGCGGCGGAACTCAGCCGCCGGGCGAACGCGCCGGCGGCGCTCCGGCGCCTGGCTCGCCCCCGGCGGCGCGGCGGTATTCCGAGGGCGGGATTCCGACCTGGTGCAGGAAAAAGCGCGTGAAATTGCTCTGCGCCGAGAAACCGAGCTCCGACGAGACGTCGGAGATCCTGCTGCGGCCGGAGGCGAGGCGCCAGATCGCCGCCTGCACGCACAGCAGATCGAGGTAGGCGCGCGGCGACAGCCCGGTGCAGGCGTGAAACAGGTCGAAGAAGCGCGAGCGCGACAGGCCCACGTGATCGGCAAGCCTCTCCATGCTCATGTCCTTGTGCGGGCGTGCGCGCAGCAGCGCGAGCGCGTGCCGGATGCGCCCGTCGGCGAAGCGCGAACCTTTCCACAGCGGTGAGCTGTCGCGCTCCCCGGCGAGATAGGTCTCGACGATCAGCAGCATCAGCTCCTGCAGCATGAATTCGAGCCGCTCGGCCGAGAGGAACCGGTCGTTCAGGACCTCGACCGCGAGCGCGTCCGCGAGGCGCCGGATGCGCGGCGTGATCGGCTCGCGCGCGTTCGCGAACGGCCGGCCTTGCGGGGCGCCGAACACCGCCGGAAAGCCCACGCGCAGCCACTCGCGCGAGGCGTAGAGCAGCAGCACGCGCGGCGCCGCGCCGCCGCGCGCGCCCAGGTCGAGGTGGATTTCCCCGGGGTTGACGAACACGATTGCGTCCCGGTCGAGCCAGACCCGCTTGCCGGCGATGAGGTAGGCGCTCGCCGTGCCCTCGTGCTGCAGCGCGATCAGCGGCTCGGCATGGGACCGCGGCCGGCCCTGGGCGGCGATCTCGGCGAGCACCAGGCGCCCGAAGCGCCCTTCGAAATAGCGGACCGTCCTTCCCATGGTCTCAAAGCATATCAGTAGGCGAGCCAGCGCGGGCGCTTGGCCGAGATCACGCGGGTATTCACGCCGACCCAGTTGAGGCCGCCGAACAGCCGCCCGTGCTCGATCTTCACGCAGCGGTCCACGACGGCCTCGAGCCCGGCCTCGCGCGCCCTGGCCGCGGCGGATTCGTTCCTGACGCCGAGCTGCTGCCACAGCACCTTGGCGCCGATCGCGATCGCGTCCTCCGCGACCGGCGGCACGTCTTCGGTGCGCCGGAACACGTCCACGATGTCCACTTTTCCGGGGATCTCGCGCAGGCTCGCGTAGCAGCGCTCGCCGAGGATCTCGCCTCCGGCATGGCGAGGATTCACCGGGATCACCCGGTAGCCGTGCCCTTGCATGTATTTCGCCGCGAAGTAACTCGGCCGATACCAGTCGGCCGAGAGCCCGACGACCGCGATCGCGCGGTTTTCCTTGAGTATGCGGCGCAGCGTGTTGATATCGTCCATCGCGCCGACACTATAATCGAAGCGTGAAATCCGATCTGAAGCTGCGCCACGGCGGGCGCATCCTCGCCGACGCGCTCGCCGGCCACGGCGCCAAGCTGGCGTTCGGCGTCCCCGGCGAGAGCTTCCTTCCGCTGCTCGACGGCCTGCGCGACGTGCAGGACCGGCTGCGCTTCGTGATCTGCCGCCAGGAAGGCGGCGCCTCGTACATGGCGGAGGCGTACGGCAAGCTGACCGGCGAGCCGGGGGTGCTCGTCGTGACGCGCGGCCCGGGCGCGACCAACGGCTCGGTCGGGGTGCACACGGCGTTCCAGGACTCGACGCCGATGGTGGTGCTGATCGGGCAGGTCGAGAGCGAGTTCGCCGAGCGCGAAGCGCTGCAGGAGATCGACTACCGGCGCCTGTACGGGCCGATCACCAAGTGGGCGGGGCAGGTCGAGCGCGTCGAGCGCATCCCCGAGTACGTGAGCCGCGCGTTTCACATCGCGACCGCGGGGCGGCCAGGTCCGGTCGCGCTTGCGCTGCCCGAGGACATGCTGTTCGCCGAAGCGGCGGTGGCCGATGCGCCGCGCTACCGGCCGGCGCACGCGGCTCCGTCAAGCGAGGACCTGCGCGAATTGCAGGGCTTGCTCGGCCGGGCGCAGCGCCCGTTCGCGATCCTCGGCGGCGGAGGCTGGACCCGCGACGCGGTGGACGGGTTCCGCAGGTGGGCCGAGGCCGCCGAGATGCCTGCGGGCTGCGCGTTCCGCTGCCAGGACCTGTTCGACCATCGCAGCGCGAGCTACGCGGGCGACGTCGCCATCGGCATCAACCCGAAGCTCGCGCAGCGCATCAAGGATGCCGACCTGCTGCTCGCCGTCGGCGCTCGGCTCGGTCAAGCGACCACGAGCGGCTACACGCTCGTCGAGGCGCCGGCGCCGAGGCAGACGCTCGTTCACGTGCACGCCGGCGCCGAGGAGCTGGGACGGGTTTATCGTGCGGCGCTGCCGATCAATTCCGGCACCCCGCAATTCGTCGCGGCGCTGCGCGAAGTGAAGGCGGGCGGCGAGCGCTGGCGCGAGTGGACGAAGGCGGCGCGCGCCGACTACCTCGAGTGGAGCGAGCCCAGGCCTATGCCCGGGACGCTGCAATACGGCGAAGTGATCAGGTGGCTGAGCGACACGCTCCCCGAGGACGCGATCGTCGCCGGAGGGGCGGGCAATTTCGCCGTGTGGCTGCACCGGCACTTCCGCTACAAGGGCTTTCGCACGCAGCTCGGGCCGGCGAGCGGCTCCATGGGCTACGGATTGCCCGCCGCGATTGCGGCGAAACTGTCCGCGCCCGCGCGCACCGTGGTCGCGGTCTGCGGTGACGGCGACTTTCTCATGAACGGGCAGGAATTCGCGACCGCCGTGCAGTACGGCGTCGCGGTCGTCGCGCTCGTCGTCAACAACCGCCTGTACGGCACCATCCGCATGCACCAGGAGCAGCAGTATCCGGGGCGCGTGTTCGGCACCGAGCTCGCGAACCCGGATTTCGCCGCCTATGCGCGCGCGTTCGGCGGCCACGGCGAGACGGTCGAGCGCACCGGGGACTTCGCGGCTGCGTTCGGGCGCGCCACGGCCTCCGGCAAGCCGGCGAT
>MERQ01000008.1 GCA_001770655.1 Betaproteobacteria bacterium RIFCSPLOWO2_12_FULL_68_20 | reverse complement strand
TGCTCCTGGACGTGAAACATCAGGTCCCGGCAGCCGCTCACGCTGAAGAAATCCTCGGATCTCTCCAACCTCGCGATCATGTCGTCGTCGCCGCTTGCCCGGACCCGCGCCCGGAACCGGCGTATGTCCTGCGGCGTCGCCGCGAACGACCGCGCCAGCTCGCGTGCCCGAACCACGTGCCGGCGCGCGAGCTCGCTGTACAGGCCGATTCGCATCAACCCCTGCGGCGCGAGCAGCGACTTCAGCACGCGCCATCCCGCGAGCGGCTCGGCGAGGTGATGAAGCACGCCGGTGCATTCGATGACATGGAAGCGCTCCCCGATCGAGCCGAGCTGCAGGAGGTCCGCCTGGAGGTAACGAATGCGCGCCAGACCCAGCTCGGCGCTCTTGCGCAACGCGTAAGCCAGGCTGGCGCGGCTCAGGTCCACCGCGAGGATTTCCGAGCCGACGAAGCGATGCGCGGTGTCGATCGGATGCTTTCCCGTTCCGCAGCCGGCCACCAGGATCTGCAGGCCCGAATCCGGCACTGCGTCGAAATTCTCCCAGGGGAACAATTGCGCGAGGACCGCTCGCGGCCGCGCCAGCGCCTCGGTCCTGGCCGTCCTGACCCACCGGGGGTAGGGGTTGCTTTCGTATTGCCTGCGGACGGCGCTGGACACGGCGTCGTCGACGACGCCGAGGGCGGGAACCGATCCCGCGACGCGTGCCTCTTCGAGCGGCTCAAGGACCTGGCGCGCGACCAGCGAATTCACCGGTTCCGGGTAGCGCCCCGCCAGCGCGCCGGAGGCGTCGATCGAGCCGAGCGGCCGATAACAGGCGAGCAGCGCGATCGACTCGGAGGGCGGCGTGCTCCCGGAAGCGACCTGCGCGCCCAGGGCTCGCTGCAGCGCGGCCACGGCTGCCTCCTCCTCGGCGGACTCGGCGCATACGTACTCCGTGCTGAAGCACTGGTGCGCCATCGCCGCGAGCGCGGCGAGAGGCGGCCGTGCGCCGCCCGGCGCCTGCGTCAGCTCACGCAACGCCCCGCGGCGCGCAAACGCGATCAGGCGCTCGATTCCGCGGTGAGCCACGAGGCAATTCGCGAGGAGCGCGCGGAGGATTGGTTCCTCGAGCGCGTTCCAGGCACTTGCAAGCGCGGCCGGATCTTCGGACGCGCTCTCCAGTCCGGCAGCAACGGACCGATAGGAGGCCCCGGATTCCACGACCGCGAGCAAGCTGCCAGCGACGGTTGAAGGATCGACTGCGGGATGCTCGAGCACCCGGGGCAGGATGTCGCGCAGCGCCGGATCGAGAGGCTCGCGCAGGCGAACCATGCCGAGGCATGCGGCGAAGCGAGTCCAGTAAAGCTCGACATCGGGCCGCGCGAGCAGGCAGGCGCAGTGCGCCTGAAAGGCTTCCTCCAGCCTGCCGAAGGATTCCAGGGCGACGGCAAGATTCGAGCGCGCCTCGTGAAAACCCGGATCCAGGGCGACGGCGCGCTCGAAGCTCGGCACCGCCTCGACCGGCCGTCCGAGAGCGAGCTGCGCGCACCCGACCCCGCAGATCGCATCGGCGAAATCCGCGCGGAGCGCGAGCGCGCGCTCGAACGAATCGCGCGCCTGCTCGAACTCGCCCAGGTCAAGCCGCACGTTGCCGAGATTGCAGTGCAGCTCCGGGATGCGTGGATCGAGCTGCAGCGCGCGGCGCAGGTGCCCGGCGGCGCGGGCAGCGCGACCCAGGTGGCGCAGCGCGTTCGCCAGGTTGCCGTGCACGGCGACGCTGTCGGGGAGGAGGCGGGCGGCCTCGCTCAGCAGCACCTCCGCCTGGTCGAACCGTCCGAGCCTGCAGGCGAGCACGCCCAGGGCATGCATCGTTTCCGCGTCAGCCGGCGGAGTCTGTGCGAATTGGCCGAAGATTCTCTCGGCGGTCGCAAAGTCGCCGCTTCCGAGCGCGGAAAAGGCCCGGGAGATCAGACGCCTGGCGTTGTCGTTGGACAAAAAAACGGGCGCCTTGCGGCGCCCGTCGATGTTCGACTTCGGATCGGACGATTAGAAGTTGTGCAGCATCCCGATGCCGATGTTGCGCGGATCCGCGCCTGCGTTGCCAGCAGCGATTCCGCCCGCGCCGGCCGAGCTCATGCCGCCGCCGGAGGCGTCCGCCCACTGGTTGGCCTGGTTGCGGATCTGGCTGTACGAAATGTAGGCGCCGGTGCGCTTGGAGAAGTGATACTTGGCAGCCAGCGTATAGCCCTTCGACTTCGTGTTGCCGGGATCCGTGGCGCCTGCGGCGCCGGTGAGGCCCTTGACGCTCGAGCTCCACGCGTACAACGCGTACACCGCCCACTGGCCGAAGGTGTGCTCCCAGTTGAGCAGGTAGATGTTCTGCTTCAGGTCGTCACCCGCGGTCGCGATTCCGGCGATCGCAGCGACGTTGTCGTTCCTGAGCCGCTCGGCGAGGAACGAAATCATCGCGCCCGGCTGATACCTCCAGCCGAGGCCGGCTTTCATGCCGACGATCCTGCCCGCGCCGGTGGCCGGTGTCACAAATGTCGCAGCAGCGGCCGCAGCGGTCGCACCGGCACCGCTGGCAAACGCGTTCCTGCGCCTCGCCCAGTCGCCCTGAACGTAGAACTGCGGAGCGTTATAGCGCAGCGTGATGCCATAGAGGTCGTCCTTCGCCTGGCCGGTGCCCGTGTAAGTCGCAGCTTCCGTTGCGTTCGGGCTGTAGCTGACCGTGAAGTTGAATCCGCTCCAGGTCGGCGAGTTGTACGACAGCACGTTGTTGTTGCGCGCCGCCGGAATCCCGAGGATGCCCGGGTCGGTGATGAAGTCGGCCGTCTGGTCGACGTAGTTCGGGCCCGTCTGCGTCAACGGACCGCTCACCCAGTAGACGTCCTGCCGGCCCATACGCACGTCGCCCCAGCTGCCGCCGAGACCCAGGTACGAGGTGCGGGTCGCGAGAGTTCCGGTCGAGGTGTTCGCCGCGCCGCTCTGGCCGTTGACGGTGCCGGTATCGATGTTCGCACCGGACTCGATCACGGCAAACGCGCGCAGGCCGCCGCCCAGGTTCTCGTTGATCCTGAAGCCGATCCGCGAACCGGAGTCCGCGATACGGGTGCGGCTGGCGAGGTTGCCGCCGACGACGCTCGAGCCGGTCGCCCGCCAGTTCTGCCAGGCGAGGTTCGCGCGGCCGTAGATCTCGACGGTCGACGCTTGCGCGTACGCCAGGATCGGTGCGCCCAACGCGCCTGCCACCGCCAGGGTGATTAACTTTTTCTGCATGCTCAAATCTCCCAAGTTCGTTGAACGAATCGCCGGACTCGCCGGCGACCTTCACCCCCGTACTTCGGAAGCTGTGGCGAGTGTGCCAAGCCAGGGCCTTGATCCGCAAAAAAAATCACACTTTCGGGGATGCGAGGGACAGGGCCGTTGCAACCGTACAACAAGCGCGGTTTGCGTCAATGGATGCTGCATTACAGCAATGCCTTTTACTTCAAACAGTTAGGTTCCTGGAAGCGCCGAACGGAGGCCAAGGTGCTTAATGAACGGATCGAAGTCTCTGTCGCTGTACAAAAGAGGCAAGCCGCTCTCGATACAGCGGGTAGCAATCACCGTATCAATCGTCTTACGCATCGTGATCCCAAGCGCGCGCAAAGCACGGAAGTTCTTGGCGGCTTGAACAGCCATGTCTTGCCCTACCATGTCTACGACCACCAACGAAGTCATGAGCTTCCTGGCCTGGTTGAAGTCGCGGTCGCTGACAAAGCCTTGCAGCACCTCGGTCAAAATCAGGTCGCCTGTCACGATAGGCTCCGCACCGAGCAACGAGTCCAGCTTTTCCACCTGTGGCGTCATGGTCCCCCGGAAGTAGTCGATCCAGACGCTGGAATCGACCAAAATCACTTGTCGGTCCTCATCGCATCAAGGTCGCCTTGCCAGTCGAGCTTGCCGCGAAAGCGCCGTATCCGCTTTTGTTGCCGCAACCGAAGCAACGTGCGCAGCCCAAGCTCGACCGCTTCCCGCTTGGTCTTCAACCCGGTTGCCCGGAGCGTGTCTTTCATCAGCTTGTCGTCAATCACGATGTTGGTGCGCATGGTGTGTATCCTTTCGCTTGGTCTTACACATTCTAGGCCCGCGTCACACACCTCGCAACCGGAACCTCACTCGAATCGTCAACTCAGATCCCGGCCCAGCTCGTCGAGCGCCTGTTTCCAGCGCATCGCGGGCTCCTGCCGATAGATCCGGAACCCCGGGAACCAGGGCGATTCCGTCCCCCGAGCCATCCATCTGAATTCAGGCGGAAACGGCACCAGCACCCTGGCGGCTTTTCCAAGTCCCGCGCGCAGGTGCATGTTGGTGTTGCTCACCCCGACGTAGTCGTCGATCAGGGCGAGCACTGCAGCCATGTCTTCGAGCGACTCGTTCAGCGCCGAGAGATCGTGCGCCGGCCGCCCGGCCGCGCGCGAGAAGGCGTCGAGCTCGGCGCGCGCCGGCAGGCGCTGGAGAACGAGCAGCGTGCCGCGCATGCGTCCGAGAAGGCCGCCGAGCGCGCCCGCGTCGATCTCCTTGAACAGCGGCTCGATCGCCTGCGGCGCGAATTCGATGTCGGCGAGGCGCTTCGTTCCGCCGCGCCAGGTGGCGCCGATGTAGGGAGGCGGGCCGAGCGCCGGGAGCTTTTCGCGCCAGCGCGCGAGGTTCTGTTCCGGCACGCGCAGCGCGAGCGGCGGCGGGGTGCCGAAGCTTCCGAGCAGCCACGGCAGGTCGCCGATCCCGATCGCCAGGTCGGGAACGAAGCCTGAGCGCGCGATCGAATCCTCCGCAAGGACCGCGTCGAGCGCGGGATTTCCGTTCAGCACCCCGAAAAGCTTGCGCGAACAGCGAAACGCGACCGTCGCGCCGCGCGCGCGCAGCCCGGGCGCGAAGCGCAGGAAGAACAGATGATCGCCGAGCCCTTCGTGCGGGAGCAGGAGCAGCTTTTTCCCCGCCAGGTTGTTCGGCAAAACCTCGGGGGCACGCTCGGTGCGCCACGAATACTCGCGCCAGCCCTCCTCGAAGCGTCCCAGCGCGAGCAGGCTCCTCGCCAGCTCCTTGCGCGCGTTGGCCGCGCCGGGGTTGCGGGCGACGAACGCCTCGAGCCGCGCGCAGGCCGCTTCGGCGCCCTCGGCGGCGCGGATCGCGAGGGCCGAACTGACCGCCACGTCGTCGTCCTGCGGCAGCGCCGCCGCAACCTCTTCGAGCAGAGGCAGCGCCTCGGCCGAGCGCCCCATGCGATAGAGCAGGCAGCCGAGATTGTTGGCGATGTCGGTGCGCGCGGGCGCGAGCTGCCGCGCGCGGCGGTACGCCTGTTCGGCTTCGGAGAGCCGCTCGAGCTTGCGCAGCACCTTCCCCAGGTTGTAGTGCGCGTCGGCGTAGTCCGCGCGCCCGCGCAGCGCGCGCCGGAACGCGCGCACGGCGTCGTCGAGCGATTGCGCCTCGGCGTGTGCGACGCCCAAGGTATTCAAATACTCCGGGTTGCGCCGCTCGAGCTCGTGGGCGCGCCGCGCGTGCTCGACCGCTTCCTGCGGCCGCGCCGAGCGGCAGGCGATCACCGCGAGAACGTTCCAGGCCCCGGCGTCGCGCGGATTGCGGCCGACGATCTCCCTGAACAGGAGCTCGGCCCGCCCGAATTCCCCGGCTTCGAGCGCCGCGCCCGCCTCGCGCATCAGCTGCTCGAGGGCCGCCGCGTCCTGCATCCTAGGGTTCGAAGAACATCGCGCGCAGCGCGCCGCCCGGATCGGGCGAGCGCATGAACGCCTCGCCGACGAGAAACGCGTTCACGCCGGCCGAGCGCATCCGGCCGACGTCCGCAGGCGACAGGATGCCGCTTTCGGTGACGACGATGCGGTCCTTCGGCACGCGCGGCGCGAGCTCGAGCGTCGTCTCGAGCCGCGTCTCGAAGGTCCCGAGGTCGCGGTTGTTGATGCCGATGAGCGGAGTCCTCAGCGCCAGCGCCGCCTCGAGCTCGGCCACGTCGTGCGCCTCGACCAGCACCGCCATGCCCAGATCGTGCGCCAGCGCCTCGAAAGCGCGCATCGTCGCCGCATCGAGCGATGCGGCGATCAGCAGGATCGCGTCCGCGCCGGCCGCACGAGACTCGAAAATCTGGTACGGGTCCAACATGAAGTCCTTGCGCAGCACCGGCAGATTGCAGGCCGCGCGTGCCTCCTTGAGGTGCTCGAGCGCCCCCTGAAAGAATTGCTTGTCAGTAAGCACTGACATGCAAGTCGCCCCGCCTGCTTCGTAGCTTTGCGCGATCGCCCCGGGGTCGAAATCCTCCCGCAGCACGCCCCGCGAAGGGCTCGCGCGTTTGATCTCGGCGATAACCGCCGGCCTGCCGGAGGCGATCCGCGCGCGCATCGCGCCGACAAAGTCGCGAGCGGGAGCGGCCGCGCGAGCTTCGCCTTCCAATTGACGCCGCGGCCGCGCGGCCTTCGCCTGCGCGAGCTCCGCGCGCTTCGCCACAACGATGCGTTCCAATACGTCGCCCATTCGCCCTTCGCGTGCCGCGCTTATTCGGCTATATTGCAGTCTGACTGCAAAATAGCCGACTCGCGAAACCGTGTACACCGCTCGAACGCTTGAAGCGTACGTGAAAAAGGCGGCACCGCGCATGCCGGTGCTGCTGGTGACCGGCGCGCGGCAGGTCGGCAAGACGACGCTCCTGCGCCATGCGAGCGAGCGCCGCAGGACCTACGTGAGCCTTGACGACCCGCTGCTCCTGCGCCTCGCGCGCGAGGATCCGGCGCTCTTCATGCAGCGCTTTCCGCCGCCGGTGCTGATCGACGAGATCCAGTACGCGCCCGGGCTGCTGCCCCACATCAAGATGGCCGTGGACAGGGAGCGCAAGCCGGGGCTTTTCTGGCTCACGGGCTCGCAGCATTTCCACTTGATGAAAGGAGTGTCGGAATCCCTCGCCGGGCGGGTCGGCGTTCTTCGGCTGCTCGGGCTGTCGCGCCGCGAGCTGCTGGGACAGGCCGGCGCGTCGCGGCCGTTCCTGCCGCGCCTGGCCCAGGTATACAAGCTGCGCGACACCGGCGGCAGGCTCGGACTGGGAGCGCTATTCGATCTGGTCTGGCGCGGCAGCTTTCCGGCGATCGCCCTGGATCGGAAGGCCGATTGGCAGCTCTTCTACGGCTCTTACGTGCAAACCTATCTGCAGCGCGACATCCGCGATCTCGCCCGCGTGGGGGACGAGATCGCCTTTCTGCGCTTTCTGCGCGCGGCGGCGGCCCGCACCGGCCAGCTGCTGAATCTGTCCGATCTGGCGCGCGACGCCGACGTCGCGCCGAATACGGCCAAGCACTGGCTGTCGATACTGCATGCCTCCGGAATCGTCTACCTGCTGGAGCCGTGGCACACCAATGTCGCGAAGCGGATGGTGAAGGCCGCCAAGCTCCACTTCCTGGACACCGGCCTGTGCGCCTATCTCACCGGCTGGTCGACGCCGCAGACCCTGGAGGCGGGCGCCATGTCGGGTGCGATGTTGGAAACCTGGGTCGTGGCCGAGCTGCTGAAGAGCTACTGGCATAACGGCCTCGAAGCGCCCTTCTACTACTACCGCGACCGGGACGGAAAAGAAATCGACCTTCTCATCGTGCGCGACAACCTGCTGTATCCGCTGGAGATCAAAAAGTCCGCGGCGCCGGGGCGCGAAGACGTACGGCATTTCCAGGCGCTCGAGCGGCTGAAGATGGCCACCGGGCCGGGCGGCGTCATCTGCTTGGCGCAGGACGTGCTGCCGCTCACGCCGGCCGCGTGCACGATTCCCGTAGGCGCGTTGTAGCCAACTCGCGGCTCGCCCTTTCGGCCCGCGTCAGGCCTTCGCCTTGCACGTCTGCGTGAACGCGACGAACGCGTCGAGCTTCTGCCTCGCCGCGCCGCTTTCGATCGCATGGCGCGCGCGCTCTATCCCCGTCTGCATGCTGTTCGCCAGGCCCGATACGTAGATCGCCGCCCCGGCATTGAGCAGCACGATGTTGAGCGCCGGGCCCTGCTGCCCGCCGAGCACCGCGAGGATCATGTCCTTCGACTCCTCGACGGTGTTCACCTGGATGGCGCGCCGGTCGTAGAGCTCCAGGCCGAATTGCGAGGGGTGGATGGTGTACTCGCTGATCTCTCCCCTGGCCAGCTCGCCCACCATGGTCTCGCCCGAAATCGAGATCTCGTCCAGGTCGTCGAGCCCGTAGACGACCATCACGTGCTTCGCGCCGAGGCGCTGCATCACGCGCACCTGGATGCCGACGAGGTCGGGGTGGAACACTCCCATCAGCTGGTGCTTCGCGCCCGCCGGGTTGGTGAGCGGGCCGAGGATGTTGAAGATGGTGCGCACCCCCAGCTCTTTTCTCACCGGCGCGGCGTACTTCATCGCCGGGTGGTGCGCCGGCGCGAACATGAAGCCGACCCCGGTTTTCTCGACGCATTGGGCGATCTCCCCGGGCGCCAGCGCGAGGTTCGCGCCGAGCGCCTCGAGCACGTCGGCGCTGCCCGAGCGCGAGGACACGGCGCGGTTGCCGTGCTTGGCGACGCTCGCTCCCGCGGCCGCGGCGACGAAGGTGGCCGCGGTGGAAATGTTGAACGTATGCGCGGCGTCGCCCCCGGTGCCGACGATGTCGATCACGTCGCCCGCGCCTTTCACTTCGACATGCGTGGCGAATTCGCGCATCACCTGCGCCGCCGCGGCGATCTCTCCGATGGTCTCCTTTTTCACCCTCAGCCCGACGATGAACCCCGCGATCTGCGCGGGCGTGAGCTCCCCGCGCATGATCTGGCGCATCACGTGGAGCATCTCGTCGTGGAACACCTCGCGGTGCTCGACGGCGCGCTGGATCGCTTCGGCGATCGAGATCTGCTTCATTGCCGCCTCCCCTCCAGGAAGTTTTTCAGCATGCTGTGCCCGTGCTCGGTGAGCAGCGCCTCGGGATGGAACTGCACGCCCTCGACCGCGGCCGAGCGGTGGCGCAGGCCCATGATCTCACCATCCTCGGATTCGGCGGTGAGCGCGAGGCATTCGGGCAGCGACGAGCGCTCGACCACGAGCGAGTGGTAGCGCGTCGCGACGAATTCCTGCGGAAGCCCGGAGAACACGCCTTTTCCGTCGTGGCGGATGCGCGACACCTTGCCGTGCATGACGCGCTTCGCTTTCACCACTTTTCCGCCGAACGCCTGGCCGATCGCCTGGTGCCCGAGGCACACGCCGAGGATCGGGATCCTGCCCGAGAGCCGCGCGATCAGCTCGAGCGTGATGCCCGCCTCGTTCGGCGTGCACGGGCCCGGCGAGATCACGATGTGCGAGGGGCCGAGCGCCTCGATGTCGCTCACCGTGGCCTGGTCGTTGCGCAACACCGTCACCTCCTCGCCCAGCTCGCCGAGGTACTGCACCAGGTTGTAGGTGAACGAGTCGTAATTGTCGATCGTCACGATCATCGCACGGCCTCGGCGGCTTCCGCGTCGGCCACCTCGGCCGCGCGCAGGATGGCGCGCGCCTTGTGCTGCGTCTCCAGCCACTCGGACTGCGGGT
>MERQ01000007.1 GCA_001770655.1 Betaproteobacteria bacterium RIFCSPLOWO2_12_FULL_68_20 | reverse complement strand
ATCCAGAAGCTGCTGCAGAACTGCGACTACGACGTCGACAAGGCGAAGCGCGGCATCGTCTACATCGACGAGATCGACAAGATCTCGCGCAAGTCGGACAACCCATCGATCACGCGGGACGTCTCGGGCGAGGGCGTGCAGCAGGCGCTGCTCAAGCTCATCGAAGGCACCATCGCCTCGGTGCCGCCGCAGGGCGGGCGCAAGCACCCGAACCAGGACTTCGTGCAGGTGGACACCACCAACATCCTGTTCGTCTGCGGCGGCGCGTTCGACGGGCTGGAGAAGATCGTGCGCAACCGCACCGAGAAGACCGGCATCGGCTTCGGCGCGGAGGTGAGGAGCCCCAAGAACTCGCGCGCGAACTACGACCTGCTCAAGGCGGTCGAGCCCGAGGACCTGATCAAGTACGGCCTGATCCCGGAGTTCGTCGGCAGGATGCCGGTGCTCGCGGCCCTGGAGGAGCTGGACGAGGGGGCCCTTATCCAGATCCTCACCGAGCCGAAGAACGCGCTGCTCAAGCAGTACCAGCGCCTCTTCAACATGGAGGGCGTGGAGCTCGAGGTGCGGTCGGCGGCGCTCGGCGCGGTGGCGACGAAGGCGCTCGCGCGCAAGACCGGAGCGCGCGGGCTGCGCTCGATCCTGGAGGGCGCGCTGCTCGACACGATGTACGAGCTGCCGGCGCTCGAGAACGTGAGCAAGGTGGTGGTCGACGAGCAGATGATCACCTCCGACGGCAAGCCGCTGCTGATCTACTCCGACCAGCAGAAAGTCGCCGGATCCTCCGGCTAGGGCGGTAACAATTGCTTGCCTGTTCCGCATTGCGGCGGACGCCGCAAGCGTGTAGGCTTTCCCTATTGATTTTTCGGCGGGAACCCGCATCTCACCCGGGTACTCCAACCGGTTAACGAGGCTTTACATGTCCGACGCCGACCAATCCGCTGCCGTCCAGTACCCGCTGCTCCCGCTGCGCGACGTCGTGGTGTTTCCGCACATGGTGATCCCGCTGTTCGTCGGGCGCCCGAAGTCGATCAAGGCGATGGAGACCGCGATGGAAGCGGGGAAATCGATCCTGCTGGTGGCGCAGAAATCGGCCGCCAAGGACGATCCCGGGCCGGAGGACATGTATCCGATCGGCTGCGTGTCGAACATCCTGCAGATGCTGAAACTTCCCGACGGCACGGTGAAGGTGCTGGTCGAGGGCGGCACGCGCGCGAATATCAGCAACGTGATCGACGTGCGCACGCACTGGGTCGCCGAGGCGGTCGCGGTGGCGCCCGAAACGGCGCAGCCGCCCGAGGTCGAGGCGATGCGCAGGGCGCTGCTTTCGGCGTTCGACCAGTACGTGAAGCTGAACAAGAAGATCCCGCCTGAGATCCTGACCTCGCTTTCCGGCATCGACGAGGCCGGCCGGCTCGCCGACACGGTCGCCGCGCACCTGCCGCTCAAGCTCGAGCAGAAACAGCAGGTGCTCGAGATGTTCGAGGTCAAGAAGCGGCTCGAGCATCTGCTCGCGCAGCTCGAGACCGAGATAGATATCTTGCAGGTGGAAAAGCGCATCCGCGGCCGCGTCAAGCGGCAAATGGAGAAAAGCCAGCGCGAGTACTACCTGAACGAGCAGGTGAAGGCGATCCAGAAGGAGCTCGGCGAGGGCGAGGAGGGCGCGGACCTCGAGGAGATGGAAAAGCGCGTCAAGCGCGCGCACATGCCGAAGGAGGCTCGCAAGAAGGTCGAGTCGGAACTGAAGAAGCTGAAACTCATGTCGCCCATGTCCGCCGAGGCGACCGTGGTTCGCAATTACATCGAGACGCTGGTCAACCTGCCGTGGAAGAAGAAGTCGAAGATCTCGCGCGACATCAAGGCGGCGCAGGAGATCCTCGACAAGGACCACTACGGCCTGGAAAAGGTGAAGGAGCGCATCGTCGAGTACCTCGCGGTGCAGACGCGCGTGGACAAGATGAAGGCGCCGATCCTGTGCCTGGTCGGCGCGCCCGGCGTGGGCAAGACCTCGCTCGGCCAGTCGGTGGCGCGCGCCACCAACCGCAAGTTCGTGAGGATGTCGCTCGGCGGGGTGCGCGACGAGGCGGAGATCCGCGGCCACCGCAGGACCTACATCGGCTCGATGCCCGGCAAGATACTGCAGAACATGACCAAGGCCGGGGTGAAGAACCCGCTGTTCCTGCTCGACGAGGTGGACAAGCTCGGCATGGACTGGCGCGGCGACCCGTCATCGGCGCTGCTCGAGGTGCTCGACCCGGAGCAGAACCACACCTTCACGGATCACTACATCGAGGTCGAGTACGACCTCTCGGAGGTGATGTTCGTCGCCACGGCGAACACGCTCAACATCCCGCCGGCGCTGCTCGACCGCATGGAGGTGATCCGCCTGTCGGGCTACACCGAGGACGAGAAGATGAACATCGCCCTCAAGTACCTGCTGCCCAAGCAGATGAAGAACACCGGCCTGCACGAGGGCGAGCTCTCGGTCTCGGAGTCCGCGATCCGCGATATCGTGCGCTACTACACGCGCGAGGCCGGCGTGCGGGCGCTGGAGCGCGAGATCTCCAAGATCTGCCGCAAGGCGGTGAAGCTGCTGCTCACCGAGAAGCAGGCCGGCGAGACCAAGCCGCACCGCGTCTCGGTGACGCCGAAGGGCCTGGACAAGTTCCTCGGCGTGCGCCGCTACTCCTTCGGCATGGCCGAGAAGCAGAACCAGGTCGGGCAGGCGACCGGCCTCGCCTGGACCGAGGTCGGGGGCGAGCTGCTCACGATCGAGGCGGTGACCATGCCCGGCAAGGGCAAGACGATCACCACCGGCAAGCTCGGCGAGGTGATGCAGGAGTCGATCCAGGCGGCGCTCTCGGTGGTGCGCGCGCGCTCGCGCAAGCTCGGGGTGAAGGAGGACTTCTACCAGAAGAACGACATCCACATCCACCTGCCCGAGGGCGCGACGCCCAAGGACGGCCCGAGCGCCGGCATCGGCATCGCCACCGCGATGGTGTCGGTGCTCTCCGGCATTCCGGTGCGCGCCGACGTCGCGATGACTGGCGAGATCACGCTGCGCGGCGAAGTGCTGCAGATCGGGGGACTGAAGGAAAAGCTGCTAGCGGCGCACCGCGGGGGCATCAAGACGGTGTTGATCCCCGAAGAGAACGTCAAGGACCTCGCCGAGATCCCCGACAACGTCAAGAATCGCCTCGAGATCCTGCCGGTGAAGTGGATCGACAAGGTGCTCGAGGTGGCGCTGGAGCGCAAGCCCGAGCCGCTGCCCGAACCGGCCGAGGCGGCGCCGATCCCGCCCAAAGGCGACGATCAGACCGGAGCCGTCACGACGCATTAGGCGGCGAGGGGGGAACGGCCGTGAACAAGGCGGATCTGGTGGAGCACATCGCGCGGGCTGCCGAAATATCCAAATCGGCGGCTGAGCGGACGATCGAGGCACTGGTTGCCGTGGTGAAATCGAGCCTGAGGAAGGGCGAGACGGTGACGCTGGTCGGATTCGGCACCTTCTACGCCGGCAGGCGCGCCGCGCGCACCGGACGCAACCCACGCACCGGCGCGGAGCTGACGATCAGCGCGGCGCGCCTGCCCAAGTTCCGCGCTGGAAAGGCGCTGAAGGACGCTATAAACTAGCTCCCCTTTTTCGGGGTGCTTAGCTCAGCGGTAGAGCGCTGCCCTTACAAGGCAGATGTCGGGAGTTCAATCCTCTCAGCACCCACCAGGAAGGAGCGGTAGTTCAGTTGGTTAGAATACCGGCCTGTCACGCCGGGGGTCGCGGGTTCGAGTCCCGTCCGCTCCGCCAAATCTCGCTGTAGCCGCCCATGTTCGACTTCGTACATAAGAACAAGCTCGCGATGCAGGTCATCCTCGGGCTGATCGCGATCACCTTCGCGTTCTGGGGCGTCGAGTCGTACACGACGTTCCGCGGCGCATCGGACTCGGTGGCGACCGTCAACGGGCTGTCGATCTCGAAGCGCGAGCTGGAGGAAGAGCTGCGGCGCCAGCAGGACCGCCTGCGCGAGGCGCTCGGCCGTGGCTTCGACTCTGCCGCGTTCGATACGCCGGAGGTCCGCCGCGCGCTGCTCGAATCGCTGATCGCGCAGAGAGTGATCGCCTCGGCCGCGCTCCAGGCGAACCTGATGGTGAGCGACGAAGCGCTGCGCGAGGCGATCGCCGGCATGCCGGTGTTCCAGGGCGAGGGCGGGTTCTCGAAATCGAGCTACGAGCTGGCGCTGCGCTCGCAGAACCCGCCTCTCACGCCCGCGCAGTTCGAGGCGCGCCTGCGCCGCGACCTGTCGCTCGCGCAGCTGGCGCGCGCGGTCGCGGAGGCGGCGATCCCGTCGCGCACGGCGGCCGAGCGGCTGGCGGCGCTCCTGGAGCAGAAGCGCGAGATCGCCGAGGCGCGCATCGCCGCGCAGCCGTATGCCGCGCAGGTCAAGCTCGACGCGGTGAAGCTGAAAGCCTATTACGACGCCAACCAGGCGGAGTTCCGGACCCCGGAGCGCGTACGCGCGCAGTACGTGGTGCTCTCCGCCGACGAGCTCGCCAAACAGGACGCGGTGTCGGAGGCGGAGCTGAAGGCGGCCTACGATGCCCGGGCGTCGCAGTACCAGGTCGAGGAGCAGCGGCGCGCGAGCCATATCCTGGCGAAGACGAAGCAGGAAGCCGAACGGCTGCTCGCCGAAGCGCGCAAATCCCCGGCGAGCTTCGCCGAGCTCGCCAGGAGGCATTCGCAGGACTCGGGCTCGGCGGCCAAGGGCGGCGACCTCGGATTGGTCGGACGCGGCATGATGGTCAAACCGTTCGAGGACGCCGTATTCCGGATGAAGGAGGGAGAAATCTTCGGCCCGGTCGAATCGGAATTCGGGTTCCACGTCGTGCGCCTGACCGGCATCCGGCCAGCCGCGTCGCGTCCGCTCGAGGAGGTGCGCCAGGAGCTCGCCGCGGAGCTGGCGAAGCAGAAGGGCGCGCGCAAGTTCGCCGAAGCGGCCGAGACCTTCGGCAACATGATCTACGAGCAGCCCGACAGCCTGAACCCGGTGGCGGAGCGCTTCAAGCTCCAGCCGCGGACCTCCGGCTGGTTGACGAGATCGGCCGGCCAGGAGCCGGGCGCGCTCGACCATCCGAAGCTGCGCGCGGCGCTATTCTCTGCGGACGTCATCCGCAACAAGCGCAATACCGACGCGTTCGAAGTCGCCCCCGGCACGCTGGTCGCGGCGCGCGTGGTCGAGTACCAGCCCGAGTCGCAGCGCGGGTTCGAGGAAGTCACGATCGACATCGAGAACCTCCTGCGCCGGCGCGAGGCCGCGGCGCTCGCGCAGAAGGAGGGCACTGCGAAGCTCGGGCAGGTGCGCGGCGGCAGCGATGCTGGAATACGGTGGGGCCCCGTGCGCACGGTTTCGCGCCGTGACGCGCAGGGGCTGTCCGCCGAGACCCTGCGCCGGGTGGTCGCCGCCGACGTCTCGAAGCTGCCGGCATACGTCGGCGTGGAGCTGCCCGACGGCTACGCCCTGTACCGCATATCGAAAGTGATCGAGTCCGGTCCGAAGACCGATCAGCAGCGCTCGGCGGACGTCGCCGGCGTCGCGCAGATCATGGGGGCGGCGCAATACGGCGAGTTCGTCGCCAGCCTGCGCGAGCGGGCCGACATCGAGATCAACAGGAAGAACCTGGAGGCGAAGTAAAGGGCGGTTTTGCTTTTCATCGATCTCGCGACTTCCGCCTGGTTTTGGCGGAAGTCGCGAGACATTGGGGCGATTCGCCCTTCCGCGAATGCCTACGCTATGCCGAGGCACCAATGTCTCGTCATTTCCGCAAAGGCAAATACGCGGAAATGACGAGATCGGAGAAAAGCGAAAAAAGCAGCTAGCCCTTCGTCCTTTCGCCTGCGATGCCGGCGACGACATGGCTGAAGCCTGAGTCCACGTAGAGGATCTCGCCGGTAATCCCGGCGGCAAGGTCCGAGAGCAGGAACGCCGCCGCGTTACCCACGTCCTCGGTGGTGACATTGCGGCGCAGCGGCGACTGCTCCTCGACGAACTTCAGGATGCGCGAGAATCCCGCGATCCCGGCCGAGGCGAGCGTCTTGATCGGACCCGCCGACAAGCCGTTTACGCGGATCCCGTGCGGCCCGAGGCTCGCGGCGAGATAGCGGATCGCCGCCTCCAGGCTCGCCTTGGCGAGGCCCATGGTGTTGTAGTGCGGCACCACGCGCGTCGATCCGAGGTAGGTGAGCGTCACCAGCGCGGCGCGCCGCCCGCGCATCATCGGCAGCACCGCCTTGGCGAGCGCCGGGAAGCTGTACGCCGAGACGTCGTGCGCCTGCGCGAACGCCTCGCGCGACAAGCCTTCGAGGAAGTCTCCTGCGATCGACTCGCGCGGCGCGTAGGCGATGGCGTGCACCAGCCCGTCCAGTCCGTCCCAGCGCGCGCCGAGCGCGGCGGCGAGCGACGCGATATCGGCATCGCTCGCCACATCGCACGGCAGCGCGATCTCCGAGCCGAGCTCGCGCGCCAGGCCCGACACGCGGTCCCTGAAGCGCTCGTTCTGGTAGGTGAAGGCGAGCTGCGCGCCCTCGCGGCGCGCCGCCTTGGCGACGCCGTAGGCGATCGAGCGGTCGCTCAGCAGCCCGGTGACGAGGATCTTCTTGCCTGAGAGGAAGCCCATATCGTTCCGATTATACTTTCCGCATGCTGCGGGCTCTCCTGCTGTTCGCGGTCACGGCGCTTGCCGGCTGCGGAGAAGTCTGGAACGATCCCTATCCCGCTTCGGAGCGGACTTCGAACACGCTGTATTCGGCGTTCGTCGAGCGGCCGAAGCACCTCGACCCGGTGCAGTCCTACACCGAGGACGAGGCGCGGTTCACGCAGCAGGTGTACGAGCCTCCGCTCCAGTACCACTACCTGAAGCGGCCCTACGAGCTGATCCCGCTCTCGGCGCTGGAGGTGCCGAAGCCGAGGGAGATCGAGGGCGGCAAGTTCACCGTCTACGAGATCCGCATCCGCCCGGGAATCTCCTATCAGCCCCATCCGGCGTTCGTCGCCGGCAACCACGCGCTGGCGCCCGCGCGGATCGCGCGCCTCAAAAGCCCGTACGAGCTTCCCGCAGCGACGCGCGAGCTGGTCGCGGACGACTTCATCTACCAGATCAAGCGGCTGGCCCATCCGCGCCTGCACTCGCCGATATACGGCCTCATGGCCGAGTACATCGTCGGCATGGCCGAGTACTCGGAGCAGCTGAGAAAGGCGGATACGAAGAAGGGCGAATGGCTCGACCTGCGGCGCTTTCCGCTCAAGGGCGTCGAGCGCGTCGACTCGCACACCTACCGCGTCACGCTCAAGGGCCGGTATCCGCAGTTCGTGTACTGGCTCGCGATGCCGTTTTTCGCGCCGGTGCCCTGGGAGGCGGAGAAGTTCTTCCATCAGCCGGGAATGCAGCCGAGGAACTTCACGCTCGACTGGTGGCCGGTCGGCACCGGGCCGTACATGCTCACCGAGAACAACCCGAACGCACGCATGGTGCTCGAGCGCAACCCGAATTTCCGCGGCGAAGCGTATCCCTCCGAGGGCGAGCCGGAGGACGCGCAGGCGGGGCTGCTCGCCGACGCCGGCAGGACGGTGCCGTTCATCGACCGCGTCGTCTACAGCCGAGAGAAGGAGGGCATCCCCTACTGGAACAAGTTCCTGCAGGGGTACTACGACACTTCCGGCATCGGCTCGGATCAGTTCGACCAGGCGGTGCGCGTGGCGATCGAGGGCGAAGCGCAGCTCACGCAGGAAATGGAGGCGCGCGGCATCGGGCTGCAGACCTCGGTCGCGACCACGATCATCTACGTCGGCTTCAACTGGCTCGACCCGGTGGTCGGGGGAAGCTCCGAGCGCGCAAGAAAGCTCAGGCAGGCGCTCTCCATCGCGGTGGACATGGAGGAATACCTCTCGATCTTCGCCAACGGCCGGGGACTGGTCGGGCACGGGCCTCTTGCGCCCGGCATCTTCGGCTGGCGCGACGGCGAGCAGGGCATCAACCCGGTGACGCACGTGTGGAAGGATGGCGCCGCCCGGCGCCGGCCGCTGGAGGAGGCGAAGCGGCTGCTGGCCGAGGCCGGCTACCCGGACGGGCGCGACGCGAAAACCGGCCAGCCGCTGGTGCTTTACCTGGATGCGCGCACCACCGGTCCCGGCGACAAGCCGCGGCTGGACTGGTGGCGCAGGCAGTTCGAGAAGCTGTCCGTCCAGCTCGAGGTGCGCGAGACCGACTGGAACCGCTTCCAGGAGAAGATCCGCAAAGGCAGCCAGCAGATCTTCATCCTTGGCTGGAACGCGGATTACCCGGACCCGGAGAACTTCATGTTCCTGCTGCACGGCGCCCAGTCGCGCATGAAATCGCAGGGCGAGAACGCCGCGAACTACGCCAACCCCGAATTCGACGGGCTGTTCGAGCGCATGAAGAACATGGAGAACTCGCCCGAGCGGCAGAAGATCGTCGACCGCATGACCGACATCGCGCGGCGCGACGCCCCGTGGATCTGGGGATTCCATCCCAAGGACTTCAGCCTGAGCCACGGCTGGCTCGCCAACGTCAAGCCGAACAACATGGCGCGAAACGGCATCAAGTACCTGCGCGCCGACGTCGAGAAGCGCGCCGCGCTGCGGCGCGAGTGGAACCGGCCGGTGCTGTGGCCGCTCGTCCTCATCCTCGTCGTGCTCGCCGGCAGCGCGGTTCCGGCGATCGTCGGCTACCGCCGGCGCGAGCGCATGGCGGCGCGGCCGGCGTCCTGAGTGCTCGCCTACATCGTCCGCCGGATCCTCTATGCCGTCCCGATCCTGATCGGGGTGAATCTGATCACCTTCGTGCTGTTCTTCGTCGTCAATACGCCGGACGACATGGCGCGCATGCAGCTTGGCACCCGGCGCGTAACGCCGGAGGCGATCGAGAAGTGGAAGGGGGAGCACGGCTACGACCGGCCGCTGCTGTGGAACGCGAGCGCCGGTGGCCTCGGAAAGGCGACGCAGACAGTGTTCTTCGAGAAATCGGTCAAGCTCTTCGCGCTCGAATTCGGCGCCGCGGAGGACGGGCGCGACATCGCGAATGAAATTCGCGCCCGCGTGGGCCCCAGTCTCGCGCTGGCCGTTCCGGTTTTCCTGGTGGGATTGGCGGTGAACATAACCTTCGCGCTCTTTCTGGCGTTCTTCCGGGCGACGTACCTCGACTTCTGGGGCGTCACGCTGTGCGTTGGCATGATGTCGATCTCGGCGTTGTTCTACATCATCGGCGGCCAGTACGTCGCCTCCAAGCTCTGGCACCTTGTGCCGATATCGGGGTACGCCGGCGGCCTCGACGCCCTCAAATTCGTCGTCCTCCCGGTCGTCATCGGGGTCGTCAGCAGCTTCGGCACGAGCGCCCGATTCTATCGAACGATATTTGTCGAGGAGCTTACGCGGGATTACGTGCGAACGGCCCGCGCCAAAGGGCTCGCGGAGACTTCGGTGATGTTCGGCCACGTGCTTCGGAACGCGATGATTCCGATCCTGACCGGCCTGGTGGTCGCCATCCCGGCGCTTTTTTTCGGAAGCCTGATCACCGAATCGTTCTTCGGCATCCCGGGGCTGGGCAGCTACACCATCGACGCGATCCAGGCGCAGGACTTCGCCGTGGTGCGCTCGATGGTCTTCATCGGTTCGGTGCTCTACGTTCTCGCGCTTCTGTTCACCGACATCTCCTACACCTTCGTCGACCCGCGCGTGCGGTTTGAATAGATGCCGTTCCTGCCCGTTTTCCTCACGACCGACGTGCTGCTGTGGCTGCTCGTGTGCGTATCGGCCGGCTACGGCTGGTATTGCCGCCGCCACGCGCATCTCGCCGCGCCGTGGGTGCGGGTCTTCCAGACCCGCACCGCGGTGGTATCGGTTGTCATCTTGACGCCCTACCTTCTGGTCGGTCTGGCGGATTCGCTTCATTTCCGCACTCGGCTGGAGCAGGTCGGTGCGGGCTCCGCCGCCTCCTACTCTCCGGAGGTCCTGTCGCTGCTGGACATTGCCGCGTCGCATCTTCGGAGCAGGAGGGAGAAGACTTACTCGGCGCCGTTTGCCACCCGGCTCTATGCGAAGGAGCAGATCGAGCTCGCCGATGGCAGGCAGGTTCGCGACTTTCCCCGCCTGCAATACGGCGGGGCCCACCTCCGGGACGAAGAGGAGAGAGTGGTCGACATGTCGCGGCGCGCGGCAGCCGGGCTCGCTGCGGCGGCGGCGCTCTGGATCCTGCTCGCCTGGGTCGTGAAGCCGCTGCGGCGGCGCTGGGCGGCGGTTCCGTGGGGGGCCGCCTGGTGGACGGTCGGCCCCCTGCTGGTGATCGCCGCGCCAGTGCTCCTGCTATCGGAGGGCTACCACGTGTTCGGCACCGACAAGGTGGGGCAGGACGTTCTCTATCTTTCGCTTAAGTCGATTCGGACGAGCCTCGTCATCGGCACTCTGACCACGCTCGCCATGCTTCCGTTCGGAATCGGCTTCGGCATCGTTGCCGGGTACTTCAGGGGCTGGGTGGACGACTTGATCCAGTATGTCTACACGACGCTCAACTCGATCCCGGGAGTGCTGCTCATCGCCGCGGCCGTGCTGATGATGCAGGTGTACGTCGACATGCGCCCCGAATTGTTTCCGACGGCGGCCGAGAGGGCCGACTTCCGGCTGCTGATGCTGTGCGGGATCCTCGGCGTGACGACGTGGACTGGCCTCACGCGCCTGCTTCGGGGAGAGACGCTGAAGCTCTCCGAGCTCGAATACATCCAGGCGGCGCACGCCTTCGGCGTATCGAATGCCCGCATCCTCACCCGCCACATCCTTCCCAACGTGGCGCACATCGTGATCATCACCGTCGCCCTGGAGTTCTCGGCGCTGGTGCTCACCGAGGCGGTGCTGTCCTACATCGGCGTCGGAGTGGATCCCGCCACGACCAGCTTCGGCACCATGATCAATGCAGCGCGCCTGGAGATGTCGCGCGAGCCGATCGTGTGGTGGTCCATCGCCGCCGCGTTCGCCTTCATGCTGGTCCTGGTCCTGGCCGCGAACCTGTTTGCGGACACCGTGCGCGACGGCTTCGACCCGCGCGTTCGCATGGTGGCGATCGCCGCATGAGCGGCCCGCTCCTCGCCGTCGAGTCGCTGCAAACCCTGATCGACGCGTCGCAGGGCCCGGTGCGTGCCGTGGACGGCGTGAGCTTCGAGCTTCGCACCGGCGAGTGCTTCGCGCTCGTCGGCGAGTCGGGCTGCGGCAAGTCCGTCACCGCGCTGTCGATCATGCGACTGCTTCCCGAGGCCGGCCGGATCGCCGCCGGCCGCGTGCTCCTCGACGGCGCCGACCTGCTTGCACTTCCCGAGGCGGCGATGCGCGCGGTGCGCGGCAAGCGCGTTGCCATGATCTTCCAGGAGCCTTCGACCGCGCTCAACCCGGTGCTCACCGTGGGCCGCCAGATCGCCGAGGTGATCGAGCGGCACTCCGGGCTCTCAGGCGATGCCGCGAGGCGCCGCGCACTCGAGCTGCTCGAGGCGGTCGGCATCCCGGACGGCGCGCGGCGCATCGACGAGTACGCCTTCCAGCTCTCCGGCGGGCTGCGCCAGCGCGTCATGATCGCCGCCGCGCTCGCGGTGGACCCCGAGGTGCTGATCGCCGACGAGCCGACCACCGCGCTCGACGTGACCATCCAGGCGCAGATACTCGACCTTCTCGCGAAGCTCCAGGCCGAGCGCGGTATGGCACTGCTCCTAATCACGCACGATCTCGGCATCGTCGCGAAGATGGCGCAGCGCGTCGCGGTGATGTACGCCGGCGAAATCGTCGAGGTCGCCGTGCGCGACGAGTTCCTGCGCGCGCCGCAGCACCCGTACTCGCAGAAGCTGTTCGAGTCGCTCCCGTCGCCCGGGAGGCGCGCCGGCGAGCTCGCCGTGATCCGCGGCCAGGTGCCGGCGCTCACCGGCGGGTTCCGGGGCTGCCGCTTCGCCGAGCGCTGCGATCTCGCGTTCGAGCGCTGCCGTGAGGAGGCGCCGCGGCTGCTCGAGCTCGGGGGCGGGCGCCGCGCGCGCTGCCACCTTAGGGAAGCGGGTCTCGCGCCGCCGCGACAGGCGGAGTTATCGAGCGGGATCGAGCGACCCGAGGCGAAGCCGCAGCGGACCCTTCTGGACGTCGACGGCCTGAAGGTTCACTTCCAGATCCGGCGCGGAATCTTCAGGCGCGCAGTGGGCTACGTGCGCGCGGTGGACGGGGTCTCGTTCGCTCTTCACGAAGGCCGCACGCTCGCCCTCGTCGGCGAGTCGGGATGCGGCAAGACCACGGCGGGCAAGGCGCTCCTGCAGCTTCTCGCCCCGACCGCGGGCAGCGTGCGCTACGAGGGTGCCGAGCTGGCCGGCCTGTCGCGTGCCGCAATGCGCCCGCGCCGCGGCGCGATGCAGATGATCTTCCAGGACCCGTACGCGTCGCTCAACCCGCGCATGCGCGTCGCGGAGATCCTGCTCGAGGGCATGCGCGCGCTGGGCGTCGGGCGCGACGACGCCCAGCGCGAAGCGCGGCTCGCAGAGCTGCTCGGCGAGGTGGGCCTGCCGGGCGAGGCGCTGGGGCGCTATCCGCACGAGTTCTCTGGTGGCCAGCGCCAGCGGATCGCCGTCGCCCGCGCGCTCGCGGTGAATCCGCGGCTCATCGTGTGCGACGAGCCGACCAGCGCGCTCGACGTCTCGGTGCAGGCGCAGATCCTGAACCTGCTGCGCTCGCTGCAGCAGCGGCGCGGCATCGCGTACCTGTTCATCACACACAACCTGTCGGTCGTGGAATACCTGGCGCACGAGGTGGCCGTGATGTACCTCGGCCGCATCGTGGAGCGCGGCACGGTGCAGGAGGTGCTGCGCGACCCGAAACACCCGTACACGCAGGCCCTGCTCTCGGCCGTGCCCACGCTGGAAGGCGGGCGCGAGATCATCCGGCTGTCGGGAGAGCTGCCGTCGCCGGCGAATCCGCCCGCGGGCTGCCATTTCCATCCGCGCTGCCCGAAGGCGCGGCCGGAATGCCGCGCCGCCTATCCCGAGAACCTGCCGCTCGGCGAATCGAGGACGGTGGCCTGCGTGCTCTACCGGGGGGCGTCGGGCGAAGGCTCGAGCGCGGCGAGCAGCAGCTGATTGAGGTCCGAGGGCACCGGCAGCAGCCGGCGCTCGAGGATCTCGTGCAGGTGAGCTCGCTCGTCGCCGGGAATCGCCGCCGTCTCCCTGCGAAATTCCTCCGCCAGCAGTTGCTTCTCGCGGTACGAGAGCTGCGCCAGGCGCAGCTGCGCGGCGCGCACCTGCAACGCCCGCTCGGCGAAGTACTCGATCATCGCGCCGCGCACCGCGGCGTTCTTCGGCTTCATCAGCTCGGCGTGCAGCGAGTCGAAGATCTCGCCGCGCTGCGCCTGCGAGAGGTAGAAGAAGCTGTCGTCGATCAGCCGCCGCAGATGCGCCGGCTCGACCGCCGTGCCGGGATAGGTGAGGACGGGCTCGGGCGCGACCGTCTGCGCGGGTTGCGATGCGATCGCATTGGTGATGATCTCGCGCGCCACGCTGAGGAGGAACATCAGCATCGGGTCGGCCGCGCGCGCCGGCCAGGCGGACGCGAGCAACGCGACGAAAAGAACACCCCTCCCCAGGCGGCTCATGATCCGGTCATTTTATGCGACGCGCAGCGTGTCGGTTATTGCGCCGCAGCAAGGAACAAGAAATGTTCTGAGGTTAAAGTTCTAAGACCCTTCTTTCTTGTACGGTTTGCCCTTTGGAAGGCTGCGAGGTTTGCCTTTGACGGGAGTCCGGACCTCGAGGGTCAGCTTCTGGCCGGCGAGCAGCCGCCCGATCCGGTTCCAGCGCTTGAGATCCTCGACTCTGACCCGGTAGAGCGCGGCGATCGAGTTCAGCGTCTCGCCGCGCTTCACCGTGTGCACGATGCGGCGCACCGCCGCCACGGGGATCGGCGGCGCGTACATGATCGGCAGGCGGCGGTAGCCGTCGACGGCGCCGTTCGTCGGCACGACCAGGGTCGAGGGCAGGGCGCGGGCGCGGGGCGCGATGCCGTTCACCTCCCTCAGCCGCGCCACCGTCACGCCGAATTTCTTCGCGATCGCCTCGAGCTTTTCTCCGCGCCCGGGCTGGTAGGTCTTCCACGACACGAGAGACGCGGCGTCGTATTTCGTCAGGTTCTCGTGGAACACCTCGACCTTGTCGGCGGGCAGCACGATCCTCGGCGTCATCGAGGCCCGGATCAGCGGCCGGCTGAAGCCCGGATTCAGCGCGACGAATTCCTCGACCGTCATCTCGGCGAGCTTGGCGGCGAGCTGCACGTCGATGTCGCGCGTCCTGGTGACGGTGGCGAAGTACGGCTCGTTCGGGATCGGATCCAGATCGATGCCGAAGGCCTGCGGATTGAGGATCAGGTTTTTCAGCGCCTGCAGCTTGGGCACGTAGTTGCGCGTCTCGGGCGGCATGCCGATGCTCGAATAATCGGTGGGCAGGCCCGCGGCGCGGTTCTTCTCGATCGCGCGCGCGACCGCGTTCTCGCCCCAGTTGTAGGAGGCGAGCGCGAGATGCCAGTCGCCGTGCATGTCGAACAGGTCGGCGAGGTAGCCGAGCGCGGCCGCGGTCGAAGCCACGATGTCGCGCCGTCCGTCGTACCACCAGTTCTGCTCCAGCTCGTAGCGCTTGCCGGTGCCGGGGATGAACTGCCACAGACCGGAAGCGTGCGCGCGCGAATACGCCATCGGATTGAACGCGCTCTCGACCATCGGCAGCAGCGCCAGCTCGGTAGGCAGCCCGCGCTTCTCGATCTCCTCGACGATATAGTGCAGGTACAGGCGACCACGGTCGATCACGCGCCGCAGGTAGTCGGGCCGCGCGGCGTACCAGGCCATCTGATTCTGGACCAGCGGGCCGCTGAGGTCGGGCATGGCGAAGCCGTTGCGGATGCGCTGCCAGACGTCGTCTGGCGGCACCGTGCGATCGATCTTCGCCAGGCCGCGCAGCGGCACGACCACCGCTTCCCTGTCGCCGTCGAACGGCGGCAAATTCGTCGCATCGACGGGCTGCTGCGGATGCTGCGCGGGCGCCGCCGGCGCGAGCGGCGCGGCGCTCTCGAAGACGGACGATTGCGCCTGCGGCGCGGCCGGTAACGGCGCTTGCGGCGGCTGCGAAGCGCAGGCCTGGAGCAGCGCAAGCGCCGCTCCGAGCCACCACCGTTTCGCCATGCCGGCCACCGGCGCGCAGTTTAGCCGCTCAGAAGCGGTTCTTCCAATCGCGTATCGCCGCGAACACGCGCACCGGGTCGGCGATGCGCGCGCCGAGATACTTGTTCGCCGAGTCGACCACCGCCGGCTCCAGGCAGCGCAGGAACGGATTGGTCGCCTTTTCTTCGCCGAGAGTGCTCGGCACCGTGGGCTTTCCGGCGTCGCGCAGCCGCCGGTCGCGCGCCTCGCGCGCTTCGAGCGCCGCGTTCGCCGGCTCGACCGTCTTGGCGAAGCGGATGTTCGAGAGCGTGTACTCGTGACCGCAGTAGACCAGGGTGTCGTCCGGAAGCGAGACCAGCTTCTGCAGCGACGCGTACATCTGCTCGGCCGTGCCCTCGAACAGCCTGCCGCAGCCGCACGCGAACAGCGTGTCGCCACAGAAGAGCATCCCTGCGCCATAATAGGCGATGTGCGCGCGCGTGTGCCCAGGGATGTCGAGCACCGAGAGCGTGAGATCGAGTTCGGGAACCGATACGGTGTCGCCCTCGGACACCGGCCGCGTGAGCGTGGCGATCGGCTCGTTCCTGGGCCCGTACACCGGGACGCGGCGCTTCTCGAGCAGGTCGGCGACCCCGCCGACGTGATCCGGGTGGTGGTGCGTGGCGAGGATCGCGGCGAGCTCCAGGCGCTCGCGCGCGAGGTACTCCAGCACCGGCCGCGCCTCGCCCGGGTCGACGACCGCGGCGTGGGTGGCGTTGCGCAGAGTCCAGATGTAGTTGTCGTTCAACGCCCGCACTGGAGCGATTTGGAGCATGGACCGGCAGTCCTTCGTGCAAAACGGCGGCCTGAAGTATAACGGCGAGCGCTCATCGCTCTCGGAATGGCTGGCGACCCCGCAGGGGCGCTACGTGCTCGACTGGGAGCTTGCCCAGTTCGACAGCGCGGTCGAGGACGTGTTCGGCTTCCGCGCCGGGCAGATAGGGCTTCCTGAAATAGAGTTCCTGCGCCAGAACCGCATCCCGTACCGCCTCACCCTGGCCCTCGAGCCGGGGGCGTCGCTCGCGGCCGACCCCTTGCAGCTGCCGCTCGCCAACCAGGCAGTGGACCTGCTCGCGCTGCCCCACGTGCTCGAGTTCCACCACAACCCGCACGACGTGCTGCGCGAGGCCGAGCGGGTGCTGATGCCCGAGGGGCAGGTGGTGATCTCGGGATTCAATACCGCTTCCCTCTGGCGTCTGAGGCAGCTGTTCTCTTCCGGGAGCCCGCAAACCCCGTGGGACGCGCGGTTCATCGGGCTGTTGCGGCTGCGCGACTGGCTGCGCGTGCTCGGCTTCGAGCTGAACGGGGGAAAGTTCGGCTGCTACGCGCCTCCCTTCGGGGAGCGCAGATGGCTCGAGCGCTTCGCCTTCATGGAAAAGGCGGGCGCGCGCTGGTGGCCGGTATGCGGAGGGCTGTACGTGGTGCGCGCGGTGAAGCGCGTGCACGGTATGCGCGTGGTGACGCCCGCCTGGCGCAAGGAACGCGCGCGGCGCCGCTCGCTCGCCGCGATCCCGCAGCGCGACGGCCACGCCACGCGCGTGAACGGCGCTGCGCGTCGGCAGTGAGCGCCCAGCCGGTCGAGATCTACACCGACGGCGCCTGCCGGGGCAATCCCGGGCCGGGGGGCTGGGGCGTGCTGCTGCGCGCGCGCGGTGCCGAGAAGGAGCTCCACGGCGCCGATCGCGCGACGACCAACAACCGCATGGAGCTGACCGCGGTGATCCGCGCCCTCGAGGCGCTCAAGCGCCCGAGCGAAGTGCGCCTCTATACCGATTCGCAGTATGTTCAGAAGGGCATCTCGCAGTGGATCGGCGACTGGAAGCGCCGCGGCTGGCGCACGGCGGCGAAAAAACCGGTGAAGAACGAGGACCTGTGGCGCCGGCTCGACGAGCTCGCGGCGCGCCACCGCGTCGAGTGGCGCTGGGTGAAGGGGCACGCGGGCCACGACGGCAACGAGCGTGCGGATGCGCTCGCCAACCGGGCGATCGACGAGCTGCGGGGAGCCTGATGGCGGCGCGACAGGTGGTGCTCGACACCGAGACCACGGGCCTGAACGCGAAGCTCGGCGACCGCGTGATCGAGATCGGCTGCGTCGAGATCCTCAGCCGGCGCGTCACCGAGCGCCACTTCCACGCCTACGTCAATCCGGGCCGCGAAATCGACGAGGGGGCGGCGCGGGTGCACGGCCTGACGCGCGAGTTCCTCGCCGACAAGCCGCGCTTCGCCGAGATCGCGCCGGGCCTGCTCGAGTACCTGCGCGGCGCCGAGGTGGTGATCCACAACGCGGAGTTCGACGTGGAGTTCCTCGACGCCGAGCTCGACCGGGCCGGGCTCGGCAGGCTCGCCGAGCACGCGGCGGGCGTGGTCGACTCGCTCGCGCTCGCGCGCGAGCTGCATCCAGGCAAGAAGAACTCGCTCGACGCGCTGTGCGAGCGCTACGCCGTGGACAACTCGCACCGCACCCTGCACGGAGCGCTGCTCGATGCCCGGCTGCTCGCGGAGGTCTACCTCGCGATGACGCGCGGGCAGGAGAGCCTGATGATGGAGCTGGAGGCGGACGGCTCGGCGGCCGCCGCGGACAAGATCGATACCTCGGGCCTGATCGTGGTGCAGGCTAGCGCAGAGGAGCTCTCCGCGCACGAGAGGGTGCTCGACGCGATCGACAAGGAATCGAAGACCGGGAGCTTGTGGCGGCGCCTGCCCGGCGTCTAGCGGTCCTTCAGCTCGACGCCAGCCGCGTGGCGAGCGCTGCCAGGCGCTCGCCGTAGCGCGCCGCCGCCTCACGCGCGCGCACGCGCCTCGACGGGAAGATCATCGTGAGCGCGCCGAGTGTTTGCGCGCCGCTGCCGATGCCGATGGAGATTGCCGCGGTCCCGGGTGCGCCGGACCATGTGCCGTCGTGGTAGACAAGGCGCGCCGCCCCCTCGTCGCGTGCCACCCGGTAGGCGCGTCCGCTCGCCGTTTCGCCGAGCGGCAGGCGCAAGCCGACGTCGTCGCGCCGCGACACGAAGGCGCTGATCCTCAGCGTGGATGCCCGCACCACGAGCGCCTCTGCGTCGGGCGTGGCAACGATCACAGGCCAGTGCGAATCGCCGGTGAACTCGGCCAGCAGCGGCGCCGCCTTCACGACGACGAGATCTTGGTCTCGCGCGCCGCGCGCGAGCGCGCGCACCTGAGAAGTGACGGCGTAGCGCCTGCTCATCGGGAGCACGGTTACCCAGCCTTCCTTTACCAGCGTCTCGAGCAGCCGCTTGACAGTGGTGCGGTGCAGCGACAGCTCGTCCGCCAGCTCCTCGAGGGGCCAGGCGCCGGGCGCGCGCGCGTTCAGGGCTGCCAGCACGGAAAGGCCGCGCGCGAGGCCTCGCACCGGCTTGTAAGCCGCCTGCTTCATCGGTGCACCAGGTGCACGACGCGTCTGCCGTTCGTGTTCAGCCCGGAAATCCAGTCTAGCATCGCTGCATGCGCCTGCTGACGGCTCTTGTCCTCCTTGTCATTTCCTTCGGCGCGCAAAGCTTCGCCGAGCGCCCTGTGCGGATCGTGGTCCCGTTCCCCGGCGGCTTCGCCGACACGCTTGCCCGCATGGTGGGCGCGCCACTGTCGCGGGCGCTGGGACAGCCGGTCGTGATCGAGAACAAGCCTGGCGGGAGCGGACAGATCGGCGCCGCCGAGACGTTGCGAGCGCCCGCCGATGGCCACACGCTGTTCATGGGCCACATCGGGACGCACGCCATCAATCCCCACCTGTTCGCCAGGCTGACGTACGACCCGGAAAAGGACTTCATGCCGGTGACGCTGCTCGTCACGGTGCCGAATCTGCTGATCGTGCATCCCTCGGTGCAGGCCACGACGGTGCGCGAGCTCGCGGCGCTCGCCAAGGCAAGCCCTGGCAAGCTTGCCTACGCGTCGCCGGGCAACGGCACCTCGGGCCATCTCGCCGCCGAGCTGTTCAAGTCGCTCGCCGGTTTGCGCGTGCTGCACGTGCCTTACAAAGGTGCGGCGCCCGCACTGCAGGACGTGATCGGCGGGCGCGTGCAGTTTATGTTCGACACGCTGGCGCAGGCTTACCCCCACGCCAAAACAGGCCGGGTGCGCGCGCTCGCCGTGACCACGCTCAAGCGTCATCCCGCGACGCCGGAAGTGCCCACCATGCACGAGTCCGGCTTCCCGGACTGGGAGACCGGCCCTTGGTTCGGCTTGTTCGTACGTTCGGGCACGTCCGAGCCGATCGTGAGGCGCCTGCACAGCGAGCTTGCCGAGGCCCTGTTGGTCCCCGAGATCCGCGATCGCCTCGCCGCGCAAGGGGCCGACCCGGTCGGCAACTCGCCCGAGGAGTTCGCGCAGTTCATCCGCGCCGAATCCGCCCGCTGGGGCAAGGTGGTGCGCGAGGCAGGCATCCGCGCGGACTGAAGTGCTCGTTGCGGACCTCGAGCCGCGCTCGCGGGCGACGCGCATGTGCCCCGGGACGCGAAGTTCATCCGCCCGTTGCCCATAGGCCATCAGTATGCGGAGAATCCGACATGACAGACGCTAAGTCCCGGGATAGGCAGAATCTTGAGATCTTCTGCTGGCCGGAATTGATGCGGATTTTCCAAGATCTTGTCCAGCTGGCAATGGTTTCTCCCACCAATCTTTCCCAGCAACTTCGCAGCGAGCTTTTTACGATGGCGAGCATCGCCGCCGGGTGTCAGCACTGCCAAGCGCATGGCGCATACTCGTTGCAGTTGATGGGCGTCGACTCGGATCGGATTCGCGATATCTGGACGTTTGAACAGTCGACGGAATTCTCCGAAGCGGAAAAGGCCGCATTGAGGCTGGCGCGAGATGGAGCGCTTGTACCCAATATGGTCGAGCCTGGGCATTTTGCAGACTTGCGTAGACATTACTCTGACCGCCAGATCGTCGAGATGCTCGCAGTCATCAGTTTGGCCGGTTGGTACAACCGTTGGAATAATTCCATTGCTACTGTGACGGACCATGAATCGGTGGAATGGGCCGAGGCAAATCTCAAAGCAGTGGGTTGGGAATTGGGGAAACACGCGGGAGCGGCCCATGAACAGCGCCGAAAGCACCCGCGGTCTACCGATCCGGATCGGATCGAGTATTAACTAGCGATCGCCTCGGGCGCTGCTTCAACCGAACGCCGGATGCCCGAAGGCAGGCAGCCTGTGGCGCAGGCTGGGCGGCTAGCCGGGCGCGCTCCGGGGCGCCTCTAGCGCCGCAGCTTGCGATACTCGCCCATGTGCCGGATCGCGCCGCGCGGGTTCCCGGCCGCCTCGTAGGCAAGCGCCAGGTTGTAGTGGCAGTCGGCGAAGCGCGGGTCCTCGTGCAGCGCCGAGCGGTACGCGCCGATGGCCTCCTCCAGCCGCCCGGTATCGGCGAGCAGGACGCCGAGGTTGAAGAAGAGCAGGGGATCCTTGACGTTCCGCTCGAGCCCGTCGCGATAGATGCGCTCGGCGCTCGGCGCGTCGCCGGCCTCGTGCAACAGCCGGCCGAGGTTGATGCGCGCGGCGACATGGGCGGGGTCGAGCGCGAGCGCGCGCTCGTACGCGTGCCGCGCTTTTTCGATGTTGTCGCCTTCGAGCCCGGCGCCGCGCTTGAACCAGTCCTCGGCGGCATCGCCCGGAAGCTCCTTCGCCTTCACGTTCAGCTCGCCGCCCTCGACGCTCACGTCGAGATCGAGGAGCAGCTGCCCCGAGTCGGCCTGCCAGCGGCTCTTTCCCTCGGCGACGATCACGCGATCTCCCACAGCGCGGATGCGCAGGCCCGAGAGCGGAACGTTCTCCGGCAGGCGCCGGCGCAGCGCCTTCAGCGAGCGCGTGATGCGCCGCGCGGGCACCTTCGCCCTGGCGAGCGCGCCCGCGGTGCGAAGCAGGATCAGGTCCTGGAAGGAGAAGCGGTACTCGCGCCGCGGGCCGCGGCCCGGGGAGACGAAGCCGGCGCGCACCAGCCCGAGGATCGCGCTGCGCGGCATGCCGAGCAGCCTTTCGACGTCGCGGACGCCGAACTGCGGCACTACTTCCTGGTGACCTTCCTCGCCGGCTGGGCGGCCTGTGCAGCGCGCTTGGCGGGCTTGGGCTGCTCGGCCGCCGGCGCCTCCTCGGGCGCGCGCTTCTTCAGGCTCGCGCGCAGCGCTTCCATGAGGTCGATCACCTGTGCGCCGCCGCCCGCTTCCTCGGCCACCGCGATCTCCTGGCCTTCGACTTTCTTCTGGATCGCCGCCTCGATGCGCTGCTTCACGCTGTCGGTGTAGGCGGCCGGATCGAACTTCTCGGCGGCCTGCTGGTCGATCAGCTGCGCCGCGAGCTTCAGCTCCGCGTCCTTCACCTCGGTCTTCGGGATCTCGAGCTCCGTCATCGGCCGCACCTCGGCGGCGTAGAGCAGCTGCTGCATCACCAGGCCGTCCTCCACCGGGCGCAGCATCACGATGTACTGCTTGCCGCGCGCCGCCCAGCGCCCAAGCGCGCAGCGGCCCGAGTCGCGCAGCGCGCGTGTGAAGAGCGCATACGGCTTGGCCCCGCCCTTGTCCGGTGCGAGGTAGTAGGCCTTGTCGAAGTACACCGGGTCGACGCTCTCGAGCGGCACGAACTCGGTCACTTCAACCGCGTGCGTGCCGGTCTCCTCCAGCGCCTTCAGCTCCTCGGGCGTGAAGACCACGTACTGGTCCTTGGCGAACTCGTAGCCCTTCACCATGTCCTCGCGCGGCACCACCACGCCTTCCTTGGCGCAGGTGTACTGTTGCTTCAGGCGCGAGCCGCACGGCGGCTTGTGCAGCAGGTTGAACGACACGCCGGAGGAGGGCTGAGTCGCGGAAAAGAGCCTCACCGGAATCGCAACCATTCCGAACGAGACGGTGATCGACGCTAACGATCGGGCAGCCATGTCTTCTCCAGGTTCTGTTTCTTCGCCGCGATATTCTGCCATTTATCACCATTGCGCTCCAAGCGGCTGATTACATTGGTGATCCTGAAGTCCAGCGGGTGGGCCTTGGCGAGCTCCTCCCAGGTCAGCGGCATGGACACCGGGGCGCCGGGCTGGCCGCGCGGCGAATAGGCCGCGTTCAGGGTCTTGCCGCGCACGTTCATGCTCCAGTCCATGAACACCTTGCCGGTGCGCTTGCCGGTCGCCCACTCCATCGTCAGCTCTTTCGGGTGCTTGCGCGTCAGGTGCCGGAACACCGTTTCGCACACGTGGCGCGCGGTGTCGAAGTCCAGCGTCCGCTCGATCGGGACGTAGACGTGCAGCCCCGTCTTGCCCGAGGTCTTCACGAGCGGGTCGAGCGACATCTCCACGAGCAGCTCGCGCAGCCGGAACGCCGCCTCGCGGGTCTTCTCGAACGCCGCGGTGTTCAGCTCGGGCTCGGCGCCGGGCGCTTCGCTTCCCGAGTAGATATACGGGTCGAGGTCGAACACCAGGTAGTCGGGGTAGTTGAGCACCGAGCGCTCGAGCGTCTCGAGCGAGGTTGCGAAGTCGGCTTCGCGGCTCTTCGCGTCCGCGCCCGGCGTGACGCGCGAGTGCGTGACGTGGAATTCGAGCGTGCCGTGCTGCGCGAGCCACAGCAGCGTCGCGAGGTTGTTGCACACGAAGTACTCGTCGTGCCGGCCCTTGTGCTCGGAGAACACGCTCACGGTCTCGACGAAGCGCGGCGGCGGCGCTTGCTCCCAGCGCTTCTGGTAGAAGCGCTCGCCGTGGATTCCTTCGGGCATGCGGATGAGCGTCATCAGCCGCCCGGCGAGGTGCGGCAGCATCCACTGCGAGACGCGCGCGAGGTAGCGCAGGAGGTCGCGCTTGGTGAGCGCCGGCTGGCCGAGCGCGGCGTCGGCCGGCCAGTAGACCCGGTCGAGGTGCGTGAGCCGCACCTTTTCCGCGCCGACGACGAGCTCCAGCGTCTGCCGCTTGTCCTCGAGCTGGCGCAGGATGCCGGCGATCGAGCGGTCCCACGCGCTTGCGGCGGCGGCGGTTTTCGCTTCCTCGCGCCCGGCGCTGCGGGCGACGCCCTTCGGATCGACGTCGTCGCGCAGGCGCAGGAACACCGGCGCGCGCAAATGGCCGTCCGGGGTCCATTCGGCGAACTTCACCTCGGCGACGAGCTCGGGTTTCACCCACGTAACGGTGCCCGTCACCGGCGGTTTCTCCGCGAAGGGCGACTTCGCGCTGCGCAGGTCCTCGCAGCGTTGCTTGACTGTGGCGAGCGTCACCTCGTCGAAGCCGCTGCCCACGTTGCCCGCGTAGCGCAGCTCGCCTTTCTTCGCCCAATAGCCGAGGAGGAGCGCTCCCAGCGGCTCTCGGCTGCCCTTTCCCTTGGTGTAGCCGCCCACGAGGAACTCGGCGCTCTTCGTCGCCTTGATCTTGAGCCAGCTCGCCGAGCGGCGGCCGGGCTCGTAGCGGCTGTCCCTGCGCTTCGCCACCGCGCCCTCGAAGCCGCTCGCGAGCGCGGCCTTGTAGAGCGCTATCCCGTCTTCCTCGGCGTGCACGAGCTGCACGCGCGGGGAAGGGAGCAGACACTGCGCGAGCCAGCGCCGGCGCGCTTCGTACGGCGCGCCGCGCAGGTTGACGCCCGCGAAGTGGAGCAGGTCGAAGCAGAAGAAGACACACGGCGCCTCGCGCTCGGCGGTGGCGATCTCGCGTGCGCTCCGGAGCTGCGCGCGGTTTTGCAGCGCGTTGAACGACGGCTTGCCGTCCTCGAAGGCGACGATCTCGCCGTCGAGCACCATCGTGCTCACCGCCTGGTTGGAAAGGCCCGCGACCACGCTCGGAAAGAGCGGCGTGAGATCGAGCCCCTTGCGCGAGCGGAGTTCCACTTTGCCGTCTTCGATGAAGGCGAGCACGCGGTAGCCGTCGAGCTTGGGCTCGTGCAGCCACGCCGGATCGCTGAACGCCTTTTCGCCCGCCTGCGCGAGCATCGGCGAGAGCTTCTTCGGCAGCGCTTCCGCCGGACCGGCCGGCGAGAGCCGCGCGGCGGCCAGGCGCTCGCGCGCGGGCAGGCGCTTCAAATCCTCCACGCCTATTCCCGAGAGGATCGACTCGCGTCGCTCGGAGATGTCGGCTTCCTGCGCGAAGCGGTCCTTGTGCTTGATGAGGAGCCAGTTCTTCCCGTCGGAAGTGCGCACCAACGCGAACGAGCCCTTCAGCTTTTCGCCGCGCAAGAAGATGGAGAGTTTTCCCTTCTCGATTCCCGCCATCACGCGGCGCTCGGCCTCGGCGCGGTCGTGGAACCGGTACTTGCCGTCCTCGTCGGGCGAGTACACGCCGCAGTCCCACACGATCACCTCCCCCGCGCCGTACTGCCCGGCCGGGATCGCGCCCTCGAACGAGGCGTACTCGAACGGGTGGTCCTCGGTGGGCACGGCGAGGCGCTTGTCGGCGGGGTTGAGCGAGGGACCTTTCGGCACCGCCCAGGATTTGAGGACGCCTTCGGCCTCGAGGCGGAAGTCGTAGTGGAGCCTGCGCGCGGAGTGCTGCTGGACGACGAAGAGGAGGGGGCCCGAGCGGGCTTCGACCGCCGCCGGCGCGGGTTCCGGCGTTGCTTCGAATTTCCGCTTGGCGGTGTACTCGGCGAGCTTCGCTTTCGCCATGCGGGATTCTAGGTGCAGCTTTAGCGGCTGCGCTCCACGATCGCGAGCGCTTCGGCGGCGCCGACGATGCGGATGCGCTGGTAGGTCTTGAGGACGCGCAAGTCCTTGTCGCCCGAAACGATAAGGTCGGCGCGCGCGGCGAGCGCACAAGCGATGACGGCCTCGTCGTCGGGATCGCGCCCCACGGGACGGCGGAGCGTGCGGGGCTCGACGAGTTGGACGAGCCCCTCGTACTCGGCGACGAGCGTCGAAACCGATTTGCCGCTTGCCTTGACGGCGCGGGCGAGCTTGCGGCGCGCGAGCACATCGGCGAGCTCGTCCACGAGCGCCCGGCTCGCGTAGAAAGAAAGCCCCTCCTGCTCGACCGCCTCTAAGAGGCGGTGCGGCGCGCCGTGCCAAAGCAGCGCCGAAACGACGGTGTTGGTGTCAGCGACGAGCCGCAGCACGGCGGCGCCGGCGCTGGGCGCGGCGCACCGCGTCGATCTCGGCCTGGATCTCCTGTTCGCTCAGCGGCGGCACGCCCGCGGCGGCGACCCGGTCCGCCACGGCGAGGAACTCGCGTGCGGCGGCCCGCCGACGCATCGCTTCGCGCAGCAGCGTCTTGATGGCCCGGGGCTCGAGCAGCCCCGCCTCGCGCGCTTCGCGCGCCAGGCGATCGGGCAGCGTCAGCTTCAGTTCAGTCATGTGTCGATTATAGGACGCGGCCGCTCCAGCTTGGCTTTCGCCATGGAGATTCAGCGCCCCTCGAGCAGGGACTCCTTCCGAACGAGCTTGCCGCGAGGCTTCCTTGCCCGCGAACGAATCTGCGAAAGTTGCGGGACCGTCAGCGGCGGATAGGGCGTGGCCGCCGGCAGCAGCCTGCCCTTGATGAAGCGCTGATGATTGCGGCCAGCGCCCGATGATCGCTTGCGGGAGCTCGACCTCCGGTCACCTCGTCGTACACCTGCGCCGGTGAGCGGTATCGGAGTTGCGCAGCGCCCCGGGTCGCTTCAGACTTCCGCTTGGAAGCGAAATTGCTTGGCTTGACTTTCGCCATGCCGAATTCTATTCCAGCGAGCATCGCTATGAAGATGTCCGAGTCTGTGATCGTCGCCCGCAGGATCGTCGCGGCGAAGCGCCGCGCCGCCGGCAGACGGATTGCGGCGAACATCCGCCGCCTTCAGAGGGCCCGCACGACGCGAACGGCCGCCCAGGCGCTCGCAGAAGCCCGCGGCGAATGAAGCTCCTGGCGGGCGCGAGCGGCTATTCCTACAAGGAGTGGAAGGGGAATTTCTATCCGCAGGACATCAAGCCGGAGGCCATGCTCGCCTTCTACGCCGGGCGGCTGCCGACGGTCGAGATCAACAACACCTTCTATCGCATGCCGAAGCCGGAGGTGCTCGAGAACTGGGCGCGGTCCACGCCGGAGGGGTTCAGGTTTGCGATCAAGGCTTCGCGGCGCATCACGCATATCGCGCGGCTGAAGGCCGACACGGCGGCCGATTCGGTGCAGTTTCTCTACCGGAATCTCGCTGCGCTCGGCGCCAAGCGCGGGCCGGTGCTGTTCCAGCTGCCGCCGTTTCTGAAGAAGGATTTGCCGCGGTTGAGTGAATTTCTCGCGTTGTTGCCGGAGGATCATCGCGCCGCGTTCGAGTTTCGCAATGAGACGTGGTTTGCCGACGATGTGTACGAGGCGCTGAGGGGCGCGGGCGCTGCGCTGTGTTTGTCGGAGCGCGAGGACAATGCGCCCCCGCCGCTGGTGGAGACAGCGCCTTGGGGGTACGTGCGGCTGCGGCTGGAGGAATACTCGGACGCGGATCTCGAAAGGTGGTCGGAGAAGTTGGGGAAAACGGGCTGGCGCGAGATCTACGCGTACTTCATGCACGAGCCCACGGCGCCGGCGTATGCGCGGGCGTTGATGCGACGAGAGGAAGGGCAAGGTTGACAGGTGCCTAGAACTAGGCGGGTCCGCGGGAGGCGTGCGCCACTTGCAAAAACCGGCAAAAACGGCGCAGAAGCAACGGAACCGGCGGCGCGGTTTACTACTGCGCCAATGATTTGCGCTTAGCGGATTACCTCAGGGACACCTCTATTGGTGCCACGGGGACTGGGTTACTCAAAGGAACGAAGAGATTAACTCGAGCTTCTAGACTGCTCGATCGAAGCGACTAAGCCCGCGAGCGCGCGGCGGAGCGATGCCCTAGCTGATCCCACAGCCGCTCGTATGCACCGACCTCGACCAGAGCGAGAACTGGCTTGTTGAGGAGGAAATCGACTCCGTCGCGGGCAACCATGCTCTAGCTGGATGGTACACCGGAGGAGGCGATGAGCGCCGAAGCATCCGAGCGCTGAAGCAAAAGTTTCGGCGGGAACGCGCCCTGAAGCCGTGTTAAAGGCTATGTAAGAACCTCGGCGTCCGGAGCTAGCTCCAGCATGTCGGGATCGAAGAAGCCTCGCTTGGCGTGGCCTCCGGCAAACCACGCGCAGGAAATGAGGCCGCCAACGGACTCAACAGTCATTCGGGGACCGCCAGACTTCAGCGTGACGACATTTCTTGGGTTGACTGCGGCTTGCAGAGCGGTTCAGGGAGCGGTCTGACGCATCCGCAGTAGCGCTGCGCGCGCACCCGGCGCGTTGCCCCTCGCATGATGGGCGAGGGGGGAAGACCGCGCGACGGCGGCGCAGCTGCGAGCGGCGGGGTCTACCGGCCGCGCAACCCGCGGGCAAGCCCCCTGTACCAGTGCGCTACCCGCCACTTCGCTGAATTGCGCGAGGCCGGGCGCATTCGCCGCCCGGTCGAAGAGGAGGTGATCGAGCGCTTCCTCGAGTGCGGCGATCCGCATTTCGGGTGGAGGAAACGGTCCTCGCCCCGGTCGCGCACCGCCAGTACGTGTTCACGCTGCCCAAGGGGAGCCGGACGGGGTGTTCTGCTACACGTTCTTCAAGGCCGTGGCGAGGAAATGGGGTCCGCGGGAATCTCGCCCGAGATAGCCATATGCGTGTATGGCTCTCCGGCCATACCCGTGCTACTCTTGATCAATGGCGAAGGCCCGGTTCGACTGGGACCAGGGCAAGGATGAAAAGAACCACAAGAAGCACGGAGTGTCCTTTGCGTTGGCGCAGCTTGCCTTCGTCGACCCGAGGCGCGTCATCGCGGAAGACCTGTCCCACAGTTCCGGCGAACGGCGGTATTACTAGTTGATCCGGATCCACGGAGCCGGCTACTGGCGCAAAGGAAAGCGAATCTATGAGCGAGAAAATCAAGTACACGGACGAGCCCCTCGGAAACCTGAGAGTCGTTCCTGATTTTCTGCCTAGCCCGGAGGATCTCGTCTTCCGCGAAGAGGGCGTGAAGGTGACCATCTCCCTGAGCAAGCGCAGCGTCGAGTTCTTCAAGACGGAGGCGCGCAAGCACAACACGCAATACCAGCGCATGATCCGCAAGCTGCTCGACGCCTATGCCGAGCACCACACCAGGAGATCTCCGACCGCACATTCACCGCGGGCGCGCTACAAAGCGTCGCGCGCGGGTTAAGGCTGCGTGGCCGCCGGAGCTATACTCTCCCCGATGGCGCCGAAGGCCAATCCCTACGAGCAGGACCTCGATCGCAACCCGGCCAACTACGCCCCGCTGACGCCGCTCTCGTTCATCGAGCGCGCGGCGTACGTCTATCCCGAGCGTCCCTCGGTCGTGCACGGCGCGCGGCGCTTCACCTGGAAGGAGACTTACTCGCGCAGCCGCCGGCTCGCCTCTGCGCTCGCCGCGCGCGGCGTCGGCCCCGGCGACACGGTCGCCGCGATGCTCGCCAACACGCCGGAGATGGTCGAGGCGCACTTCGGCGTGCCGATGTGCGGCGCGACGCTGAACGCGCTCAACACGCGGCTCGATGCGGATGCGATCGCGTTCATGCTGAATCACGGCGAGGCGAAGCTGGTCCTCGTCGACGGCGAGTTCTCGGCGACGATCGAGGGCGCGCTGAAGAAGGCGGGCCGGCCGATCGAGGCGATCGACGTAGAGGACCCGGAGTATTCCGGCCCCGGCAAGCGCCTCGGAAAGAAGACCTACGAGGAGCTGCTCGCCGAGGGCGATCCGGAGTGGAGCTGGCGCTGGCCGGCGGACGAGTGGGAGGCGATCTCGCTCAACTACACCTCGGGCACCACGGGAGACCCGAAGGGCGTCGTCTACCACCACCGCGGCGCGTACCTGAACGCGGTTGGCAACATCCTGGTGTGGGGCATGCCGCACCACTCGGTGTACCTGTGGACGCTGCCGATGTTCCACTGCAACGGCTGGTGCTTCCCCTGGACGATGGCTGCGAACGCGGGAACGAGCGTGTGCCTGCGCAGGGTCGAGCCCGGCCCGATCTTCGACCTGATCCGCGCTCACCGCGTGACGCACTACTGCGGCGCGCCGATCGTGCACCAGATGCTCATCAACGCGCCGGCCGAGATGAAGCGCGGCATCGACTGGACGGTGAACGGCCTGGTGGCCGCCGCGGCGCCGCCAGCTTCGATGATCGAGGGGATGAGCAAGATGGGTTTCAACATCACGCACGTGTACGGCCTCACCGAGACCTACGGCCCGGCGACGGTGTGCGCCAAGCATCCGGAATGGAACAATCTGCCGCCCGCCGAGCAGGTGCGCCTGAACGGCAGGCAGGGCGTGCGCTACACGGTGGAGGAGGGGCTCACCGTAATGGACCCCGCTGCGATGAAGCCCGTGCCGGCCGACGGTGAGACCATGGGCGAGATCATGTTCCGCGGCAACATCACCATGAAGGGCTACCTGAAGAACCCGAAGGCGACGCGCGAGGCGTTCGAGGGAGGCTGGTTCCATTCCGGCGACCTCGCGGTAATGCAGCCCGACGGCTACGTCAAGATCAAGGACCGCTCCAAGGACATCATCATCTCGGGCGGCGAGAACATCTCCTCGCTCGAGGTCGAGGACGTGCTCTACCGGCACCCTGCGGTGATGGCCGCGGCGGTGGTGGCGAAGCCGGACCCGAAATGGGGCGAGACGCCTTGCGCGTTCGTAGAGCTGAAGCCCGGAGCGAAGGTGGCCGAGACGGAGCTGATCGAGTTCTGCCGCACGCACCTCGCGAAGTTCAAGGCGCCGCGCGCGGTGGTGTTCGGCGAGCTGCCCAAGACCTCGACCGGCAAGATCCAGAAGTTCATGCTGCGCGAAAAGGCGAAATCCGCCGCAGCGATCGACACGTGACGGAGGCGAGATGAGCGCCGTTCCTCAAACGGACCAGTCCATCCTGCTGCGCGAGGACCGCGACGGCATCTGCACGCTCACCATGAACCGGCCGCAGCAGATGAACCTGCTGACCGGGGAGATGCTCGAGGCGCTCCAGGAGGCGTTCGATGCGATCGCTCAGGACGCGCGCGTGCGGGTGGTGGTGCTCGCCGGCGCCGGGAAGGGCTTCTGCGCCGGCCACGACCTGAAGGAGATCCGCGCGCTCGGCGAGCTGCCGAAAATAGAGGCGCTCTTCAACCAGTGCAGCCGCATGATGCAGACCATCCCGATGCTGCCGCAGCCGGTGATCGCGCGCGTGCACGGCGCGGCCGCGGCGGCGGGCTGCCAGCTCGTCGCGCAATGCGACCTCGCGGTCGCCTCGGAGGCGGCCAGGTTCGTCACCTCGGGCGTCACGTGGGGATTTTTCTGCTCGACGCCCGGAGTCGCGGTCGGGCGCAACCTTCAGCGCAAGCACGCGATGGAGATGCTGCTCACCGGCGACCCGGTGGATGCGAAGCGCGCGCTCGAATGGGGACTGGTGAATCGCGTCGTGCCGCCCGAGCAACTCGACGCCGCAGTCGACGAGTTGGCGAGAAAGCTCGCCGCGAAGCCCGCAGGCACGGTCGCCGCCGGCAAGCGCGCCTTCTATCAGCAGATGGACATGGGACTGGCCAAGGCCTACGACCTCGCCTCGGGCGTCATCTCGGCGAGCTTTGCGAGCGATGAGGGCCGCGAAGGGATGAACGCGTTCATCGAGAAGCGGCCGCCGAAGTGGAAATAGAAGCCCTCGACGCCATCTCCCGGTGGCTCGAGCGCGAGGTGCGCGGCAAGGTGCGCGATCTGGAGCATCGCGACGAGTATCCCGAGCGCATGGTCGAGCAGATGAAGGCGCTCGGCCTCTTCGGCGCCACCATCCCGCAGGAACACGGCGGCCTCGGCCTTCCGGCGTCAACGTACGCGAAGATCGTGGCGAGGATCTCCGAAGTGTGGATGTCGCTCACCGGCATCTTCAATTCGCACCTCATCATGGCCGCGGCGGTGGCGCGCTACGGCACCGAGACGCAGAAGCGGCGCTTCCTGTCGAAGTTCGCCAGCGGCGAGGTGAGGGGCGGCCTCGCGCTCACCGAGCCCGACTGCGGCACCGATCTCCAGGCGATCCGCACGCGCGCCGTTCGCCAAGGCGACCATTACGTGATCAATGGCACCAAGACCTGGATCTCGAACGGCATCCACGGCAGCTGCTTCGCGCTGCTGGTGAAAACCGACCCGCGTGCCGAGCCGCGGCACAAGGGCATGAGCCTGTTCCTCGCCGAGAAGCGCGAGGGCTTCCGCGTCTCGAAGAAACTGGAGAAGCTCGGCTACAAAGGGATCGACTCGGCCGAGCTGATCTTCGAGGACTATCGCGTGCCGGCCGACTGCCTGATCGGCGAAGTGGAGGGGCGCGGTTTTCAGCACGCGCTCGGCGGCCTGGAGCTCGGTCGCATCAACGTCGCGGCGCGCGGCGTGGGCGTGGCCAATGCCGCACTCAAGGACGCACTGGCGTACTCGCAGATCCGCAAGACCTTCGGCAAGCCGATCTGCGAGCACCAGGCGATCCAACTCAAGCTCGGCGAGATGGCGACGCGCTGCGAGGCGGCGCGACTGCTGGTGGAGAGCGCCGCGCGTGCCTACGACGCCGGCGAGCGCTGCGACATGGAGGCGGGAATGGCGAAGTACTTCGCCTCGGAGGCGGCGCTGGAGAACAGCATCGAGGCGATGCGCATCCACGGCGGCTACGGCTACTCGACCGAGTTCGACATCGAGCGCTACTACCGGGACGCGCCGCTCATGTGCATCGGCGAGGGCACCAACGAGATGCAGCGCATCATCATCGCCAGGCAGCTCATCGCTCGAAATCCGGTCTGAAGGCGCGTCGGCATGAAGCTTGAGAGCCTGCGCGTCGTGGACCTGACGCGGTTCCTTCCCGGGCCGCTGATGACGCAGTTCATGGCCGACCACGGCGCCGAGGTGATCAAGGTCGAGTCGGTGGACGAAGGCGAGCCGACGCGCGAAATCGGCGTGAAGCGCGACGGGGTGTCGGTCTATTTCGCCAACACCAATCGCGGCAAGAAGAGCCTCGCGCTGAACCTCAAGGACCCGGACGGAGTCGAGGTGCTGATGCGCCTCGCTGAATCCTCCGATGTGATGGTGGAATCGTTCCGTCCCGGCGCGGCGGCGAGGCTCGGCATCGGATATCCGGAGGTCGCCGCGCGCGCGCCGCGCATCGTGTACGCCTCGATCTCCGCTTTCGGGCAGAGCGGCCCCTACCGCGACCTCGCAACGCACGACCTTGCGACCGAGGCGTTAAGCGGCTTGTTGTCGGTCAACGAAGGCGAGGACGGCAAGCCTGCGATCCCGGCGCTTGCCAATGCCGACATGCTCGCTTCGCTGACCGCTCTCTCGGGCGTGCTGATGGCGCTGGTGCGGCGCGAGCAGACCGGTCGGGGTGACTATCTCGACGTGGCGATGGCGGAAAGCCTGCTCGCCTGCATGCCCAACATCCTTGGGATCGCGATGGCCGAGCGGCGCCAGCCGGTGGTGAAGGACGAGCGCACCTGGGGCGGCAATGCGCTCTACGGCATCTACGAGACGAAGGACAACGATTACGTGGTTCTCGCCGGACAGGAGCTGAAGTTCGCGACGAATCTCCTCACGGCGCTCGGCCGTCCCGACCTCATCGAGCCGTGCAAGCTGCCGCCCGGCCCGGGCCAGGACCCGGTGCGCGCCTTTCTGCGCCAGACCTTCCGCACGAAGACGAAGAGCGAATGGATCGAGTGGTTCGAGGGACGCGACATCGCGTTCGCGCCGCTCAGGACTTTGTCCGAGATGCTCGAGGATCCGCACTTCAAGGCGCGCGGCATGCTGCTGAAGGACGCGCGCGGCTGGGACCATCTCGGGATCCCGATCCGCTTCGAGCAGGAGCCGGGGCGCGTGCGATTCGATGCGCCGGCGCACGGCCAGCATTCGGCGCAGGTCCTGCGCCGCCTCGGCTACGGCGAGGGCGAGATCGCGCAGCTCGAGGCGCGCGGGGTGATCAAAGCCAGTCCGGGCAGGGCAGGCCCTTCGACTTCAGGAACGCGGGGTTGAACAGCTTCGACTGGTAGCGGGTTCCCGAGTCGGCGAGGATCGTCACCACGGTGTGCCCCGGCCCGAGGTCCTTCGCCAGCCGGATCGCGCCCGCGACGTTGATGCCGCTCGAGCCGCCCAGGCACAGGCCTTCGTTCTTCAGCAAATCGAAGATGATCGGCAGCGCCTCGGCATCGGGAATCTGGTAGGCATCGTCCACCGGCGCGCCCTCGATGTTCTTCGTCACGCGCCCGAGGCCGATGCCCTCGGTGATCGAGCTGCCTTCGGACTTCAGCTCCTTGTGCTTGAACCAGTGGAACATCGCAGCGCCCATGGGATCGGCAGCGGCGATCCTCATCTTCGAATTCTTCTTTTTCAGGTACGTTGAAACCCCCGCGAGCGTTCCTCCGGTGCCGATCGCGCAGGTGAACCCGTCCAACTTGCCGCCGGTCTGTTCCCAGATCTCCGGACCCGTGGTCAGGTAGTGGCCGTCGCGGTTGGCGGTGTTGTCCCACTGGTTGGCCCAGAACGCGCCCGACTCCTTCGCCAGGCGCTCGGACACGTGCACGTAGTTGTTCGGGTCTTTGTAGGGCACGGCCGGCACCTCCCGCAGCTCGGCGCCGCACAGCCGCAGCATGTCCTTCTTTTCCTGGCTCTGCGTCTCGGGGATCACGATCACCGTGCGATAGCCGCGCGCGTTGCCGACGAGCGCGAGACCGATCCCGGTGTTGCCCGCCGTGCCCTCCACGATCACTCCGCCCGGCTCGAGCAGGCCGCGCTTTTCGGCATCGAGGATGATGTAGAGCGCGGCGCGGTCCTTGACCGAGCCGCCCGGGTTGAGGAATTCCGCCTTGCCGAGCACCTCGCAGCCGGTCAGCTCGGAAGCTCCCCGAAGGCGGATGAGGGGCGTGTTGCCGACGCTGCCGACGAAGCCGTCGCGGATCTGCATGGCCGCTCCTGACGATATTTTGTCAGAGAGCGTAAGCCCCTAAGGTTTTCACCGATCTCCGGTAGGGGATTTCCCGATGGGCGGCGCGCCCGCCCGCGGGTAGTGTGTCCACAAGGCGGATCAGGTCTTTCGAACCGATGACGAACATCGCCAAGTTGCCCGAGCGGCACCCGCAGCTGCGCACGCTGATGGCGAGCGAGCTGGAAGCGCGCGAGCGCTTCGAGGCCACCTTCGCCCAGGCGGCGGTCGGGATCGTGCACGTGGACCTGGAGGGACGCATTGCCCTGGTCAACGACCGCGCCTGCGAGATCCTCGGCTACGCCCGCGAGGAGCTGCTGGGCCGCGCGGTGCGGGACCTTTCCCACCCCGAGGACCTGGACAAGGCGGTCGCGCAGCGCGACCGGCTCGTCGCCGGCGCGATCGGCACCTTCTCGGTCGAGAAGCGCTTCCTGCGAAAGGACGGCTCGCCGGTGTGGATGAACGTGACCATGTCGCTCGCGCGCGGTACGGACGGGCGGCCGCGCTACAAGATCGGGGTGTTCGAGGACATCACGGTGCGCAAGAGCGCCGAGCTCCGGGCGCAGCGGCTGTCGACGATGTACGCGGCGCTGAGCGCAGCGAACGACGCGATCGTGAGGGCACGCAGCACGGAAGACCTGTTTCGCCGCGTCTGCGAGGCGGTAGTTTCGAGCGGCGCATTCCAGCTTGCGGCGATCCGGCTGCTGGAGCCGGACACGGGCTGGCTGCGCCCGGTGGCGGCAAGCGGCCGGGCGGCCTTGTTCGGCAAGGTGCAGATCTCGGTTCGCGAGGAGCTCCCCGAAGGCGGATTGCCGATGGCAGTTGCCGTGCGCGAGGACCGGAGCATCGTGGTGAACGATTACCAGGGCGATCCGGCGCTCGTGCCCTGGCGCGCGCAGGCAGCGCGCGCCGGCATCCGCTCCGCGGCCTACTGCCCGCTGCATCATGCGGGAGCGGTCGTCGGCGCGATGTCGCTGCTTGCCGACGAGTGCGACTATTTCGACGACGAGATGGTGGGCCTGTTGCAACGCCTGGGGGAGAACGTCTCCTTCGCGCTCGGCAGCCTCGAGGGCGAGGCCGAACGCCAGCGGATGGGGCGGATGTACGCGGCGCTGAGCGCGCTGAACGAGGCGATTCCGCGCGCCGCGACCGCGGAGGAGCTGCTGCGGCGCGCCTGCGAGATCGCGGTCGGAAGCGGAAACTTCCTTCTGGCCGCGGTGCGCCTGGTGGATCGCGACACGCTGCAGGCGAGAATGGTCGCGAGCGCCGGCCCGGATCGCCTCGGCTTCGCAGGGCGCCCGGTCTCCGTGGACGAGAGCAAGCCCGAGGGCCGACTGCTGGTCGGCACCGCCTACCGGGCCGGGAGGCCGGTCGTCGCCCGCGATTTCGCCCGCGACCCGCGCACCACCGAGGCCTGGCGCAAGCTCGGCGAATCGGCCGGAATCAGGTCTTTCGGGGTGTTTCCGCTGCGGCAGGGCGGCGAGTGCGTCGGAATGCTGCTGTTGCACGGAGCGGAGCACGCCGCCTTCGACGGCGAGATGGAGAAGCTGCTCGAGCGCATGGCGGACAACATCTCGTTCGGCCTGGACAACCTGGATCGCGAGACGCGCCGCCGCGCGTCGGAAGAGGCCTTGCGCGACAGCGAGGCGCGCTTCCGCAGCCTGACCGAGCTGTCTTCGGACTGGTACTGGGAGCTGGACGCCGAGTTCCGCTTCACGACGTTCGAGCGCCGCGGGCAGGCGGGCGACTACCGGCCGACCGCCGTGCTCGGAAAAACGCCTTGGGAGATTCCCGGTCTGACGCTCGATCCGGCGGCGCTCGAGCTGCATCGCGCGAGACACCTGCGGCATGAGCCGTACCGCGACTTCGAGTATTCCTACCGCACGCGCTCGGGCAAGCGCTATTGCATGCGCGTGAACGGCGAGCCGACGTTCGACGCGGACGGCCGGTTCACCGGCTATCGCGGCACTTCGCGCGACATCTCCGCGCAGCGCCGAGGCGAGGACGAGCTTCGCCGCTTCCGTGCCGCGCTCGACGCCGCGGGCGACATGGTGTTCCTGATCGACATGCGCGACGCGCGCATCATCGACATGAATCTCACCGCCTGCCGCAGCCTCGGCTACGAGCGCGACGAGTTGATCGGCCGCAGCGGTAAGGTCATCGGGCGCGGCGAGCGCAGCCGGGAGCGGCTGCTCGCCGAATACCGCCGGCTCCTGGCAAGCGACGCCCGGACCGAGCAGCTGGTCGTTCGGTACTGCCGCAAGGACGGGACGACGTTCCCCGCCGAGGTCCTGCGCAAGGTGCTCGAGACCCCGGAAGGGCCGGTGCTGGTCGTCAGCGCGCGCGACCTCACGGAGCGCCGGATCGCCGAGGAGAACCTGCTGCGCTTCCGCGCCGCGATGGACATGTCGGGCGACCTGATCCTGCTGGTGGACCGCGACAGCATGCGCTACGTGGACGTGAACGATACGGCGTGCAGGCTGCTCGGCTACTCGCGCGACGAGCTTCTCGCCATGGGTCCGCACGAGTTGCTTCCCGCCACCCGCGAGCAGCTCGAGCGCGTCTACGACGCGATGATCGCGGACGGTATCGGCCAGGAAAGCGGCGAAATCGAGCTGCGCTGCCGCGACGGCAGCCTCCTGCCGGTCGAGTTCACGCGCCACGCCCTGCGCCTGGCAGATCGCTGGATCATCGCGGCGATCTCGCGCGACATCCGCGAGCGCATCAGAACCCAGGACGAGCTGCGCCGGTTCCGCGTGGCGATGGACCACTCTGCCGACATGATCGTGCTGATCGACCGCTCCACCATGCGCTTCGTGGACGTGAACGACACCGTGTGCCGGATCCTCGGCTACTCGCGCGCGGAGCTGCTGCAGATGGGGCCGCAGGACGTGCTGCCGGAAAGCCGCGAGGAGCTCGAGCGCGCGTACGACGAATTCATCGCCGACCCGTCGAGATCGAGCGGCATGAAGAGCCACTACCGCTGCAAGGACGGCTCGCTGGTGCCGTTCGAGTCCACGCGGCAGGCGCTGAAATCGGGCGACATCTGGATCATCGCCGCCATCTCGCGCGACATTCGCGAGCGCGTAGCCGCCGAGGAAGCGCTCCGGAAATCGAACGAGCGGCTCGCCTACCTGGCCCAGTTCGACGAGCTGACCGGCCTTCCGAATCGCAGCCTGCTAGGCGACCGGCTGGAGCAGGCGATCGCGCAGGCGCGCCGCCGCAGGCATTCGGCCGCGGTGCTGTTCGTGGACCTCGACCGCTTCAAGCTGGTGAACGACACCCTGGGGCACGCCGCTGGGGACGGATTGCTCGCCGAGGCCGCGCGGCGACTCAAGGCGAACGTACGCGCCGAGGATACCGTCGGCCGGATCAGCGGCGACGAATTCGCGGTGATCCTGGCCGACCTGGCGAGGCCCGAGGACGCCGAGGTCGTCGCGCGCAAGCTGATCGCCGCGCTCGCCGCGCCGTTCGACCTGCGCGGGCAGGAAGCCTTCGTCTCGGCGAGCATAGGCATCGCGCTCACCCCGGACGACGGGGAGGACGCCGAGACGCTGCTCAAGCACGCCGACGCCGCGATGTACCGCGCCAAGGAGTCCGGGCGCAACACCTTCTGCTTTTTCACCGCCGAGCTCAACCGGCGCGCCGCGTCCCGCATGCGGCTCGCGGCCGAGCTGAGGCACGCGCTCGAGCGCGACGAGTTCCGGCTGCATTACCAGCCCAAGTTCGACGCCAGGACCCTGGAGCTGCGCGGCGTGGAAGCATTGCTGCGCTGGCAGCACCCGGTGCGCGGGCTGGTGGCGCCGAACGACTTCGTCCCGGTGCTGGAGGAAACCGGCCTGATCGTCCCGGTGGGAGAGTGGGTGCTGCACGAGGCCTGCCGCCAGCTGCGCGTGTGGCAGGAACGGGGTGCCGCGCCGCTCTCGGTGGCGGTCAATATCTCGCCGCGGCAGTTCCGCGACAGGCAGTTCGCGCGCTCGGTGCGCACCATCACCCACGCGGCGGGCGTCGATCCGCGCCACATCGAGCTGGAAATCACCGAGGGCTACCTGATGGAGGATCCCGAGGAGGCGAGCCGCGTCCTCGCCGGCCTGCGCGAGGCGGGGCTGCGCGTTTCGGTGGACGACTTCGGCACCGGCTATTCGAGCCTGAGCTACCTGACGCGCTTTCCGCTCACCGCGCTCAAGATCGACCGCTCGTTCGTGCGCAAGCTCGGCGAGGAACAGAGCGCCGAGGTGCTGGTGCGCGCGATCATCGATCTCGCGCACAACCTCGGCTTCGAGGTGGTCGCCGAGGGCGTCGAGACCGAGCGCCAGCTCGCGTTCCTGCGCGCGCACGGCTGCGACCAGGCGCAGGGCTACCTGCTCGGCCGGCCCGAGCCCGAGCAGGCGATCTCGGCGCGGCTGCAGCGCGAACTAGAAGGAGCGCGGCAATCCGAGCACGTGCTCGGCTAGGTAGGCAAGGATGAGGTTGGTGGAGATCGGAGCGACGAGATACAGCCGCGACTCTCTGAATTTTCTTTCCACATCATACTCCGCGGCGAAACCGAAGCCGCCGTGCGTCTGCAGGCAGACGTTGCCGGCCTCCCACGAGGCCTTCGCGGCGAGGTGCTTGGCCATGTTGGCTTCGGCGCCGCAGGGCCGGTGCTCGTCGAACAGCGCCGCCGCCTTGTAGCGCATCAGGTTCGCCGCCTCGATTTCCATGTAGCTCTCCGCGATCGGGAACTGGACGCCCTGGTTCTGGCCGATCGGGCGGCCGAACACCACGCGCTCGCCCGCGTACTTCGTCGCGCGCTCGACGAACCAGTAGCCGTCGCCGATGCACTCGGCGGCGATGAGGATACGCTCGGCGTTCAAGCCGTCGAGGATGTAGCGGAAGCCTTTGCCTTCTTCGCCGATCAGGTTCTCGGCAGGGATCTCGAGATTGTCGATGAACACCGAATTGGTCTCGTGGTTCACCATGTTGCGGATCGGCCGCACGTCCAGCCCCCTGCCGATCGCGCCCTTCGCGTCGACGAGGAAGATCGACATGCCGTCGGATTTCTTCTTCACTTCGGCGAGCGGAGTCGTGCGAGCGAGCAGGATCATCAGCTCGGAGTGCTGCAGGCGCGAGGTCCAGACTTTCTGGCCGTTGACGACGTAGCGGTCGCCGCTGCGCACGGCGGTGGTCTTGATGCTCGTGGTGTCGGTGCCTGCGCCGGGTTCGGTCACCCCCATCGCCTGCAGCCGCAGCTCGCCCGAGGCGATCCTCGGCAGGTATTTCGTCTTCTGCGCATCGGAGCCGTGGCGCAGCAGGGTGTTCATGTTGTACATCTGCCCGTGGCAGCAGCCGGCGTTGCCGCCCGAGCGGGTGATTTCCTCCATGATCACCGTCGCCTCGGTGAGCGAAAGGCCCGATCCGCCGTACTCCTCGGGGATCAGCGCCGACATCCAGCCCGCCTTCGTGAGAGCCTCGACGAAGGCTTCCGGATAGGCGCGCGCTTCATCGGTCTTCTGCCAATAATCGGAGCCGAACTGCGCGCAGAGTGCGCGCACCGCGTCGCGCAGCTCGGGATGGTTGTCCCGCCCCGGGTTCATTTCTTCGGCTTGAGATGCTCCGAGGCCTCTTCCTCGGTGCGCAGCCACACTTCCTCGGCGAGCGGCTGGCGCGATTCCTCGAGCAGGTGGCCCACCAGGCCCACCGCCCGCGCCATCACGCCCAGGCCGCGGCACAGCTTCCAGTCGAAGCCCAGCTCGCAGGCGAGCGCCGCGATCGCGCCCGTTGCATTGACCGGAAGTTTCTTCTCCGCGCCGATCGCCTGGATCAGCTCGCAGTACTTTCCGTAGTGGCCGGTCTCGCGCGCCAGCTCGAAGAGCCGCACCGCCCGCGGATCGACCGGCTTGTGCAAGGGGTGGCCCAGTCCCGGAATTCTCCTGGTCTCCGCCGTGACGCGCTTCGCCAGCGCGGCAAGGTCGGCGCTCGATTTCGGATCGGGCAGGGCCTCCGCAAGCATCCTCGCGCAGCCCTCGGTCGAGCCGACGAACACACTCCCCAGCCCGCACAGGCCCGCCGCCACCGCTGCCTGCATCGCCTCGGGCGCTCCCAGGTACGTGAGCCGCGCGGCGAGTGCGCTCGGCGTCACGCCGTGCTCGACCAGGGTCACCACCATGGCGTTGAAGATCTTCGACTCCGCCGCGCCCGGCGTTCGTCCGGTCAGCTCGAGAAACGCCATGTCGCCGAGATTGAGCCGGCCGATGATCTCGCCGGGCAGGTCCTTGCCACGGACCACGATGCGGTCGACCGTGGACCACGCGAGATCGCTGCGGATCGGTTTGCGGGGTCGCGCCATTGCGGATGCGGATTGTCGCACGGGCGATGTTTCAAACGCAGCGTCGTTCGACGCGGGCGGCGACGCCACCTTATAATCGCCGGCGGCTTCCGGATCCCGATCCCGAATGAAAGTCCTGGTCAGCGTCAAGCGCGTGGTGGACTTCAACGTCAAGGTGCGCGTCAAGGCCGACGGCACCGGCGTCGAGACCGCCAACGTCAAGATGTCGATGAATCCGTTCGACGAGATCGCGATCGAGGAAGCGGTGCGCCTCAAGGAGGCCGGCGTGGCCACCGAAATCTTGGCAGTCTCCTGTGGTCCATCCGCCTGCCAGGAGACGCTGCGCACCGCGCTTGCGATCGGCGCCGACCGCGCCGTGCTGGTCGAATCGGACGCGGAGCTGCAGCCGCTCGCGGTCGCGAAGCTCATGAAAGCGGTCTGCCTGAAGGAAAGCCCGCAGCTCGTGATCATGGGCAAGCAGGCGATCGACGACGACTCGAACCAGACTGGACAGATGCTCGCCGCGCTGCTCGGCTGGCCGCAGGCGACGTTCGCCTCCAAGCTGAAGGTCGCGAACGGCAGGGCGGAGGTGACGCGCGAGGTGGACGGCGGCCTGGAAACCGTCTCGGTCAGGCTGCCGGCGGTCGTGACCACCGACCTGAGGCTGAACGAGCCGCGTTACGTAACGCTGCCGAACATCATGAAGGCGAAGAAGAAATCGCTCGAGATCGTGAAACCAGAAACCCTGGGAGTGGACGTTGCGCCGAGGCTCGCCACGCTCAAGGTCGCCGAGCCCTCCAAGCGCAAGGCCGGGGTCAAGCTGCCCGACGCCAAGGCGCTGGTCGACAAGCTGCGCAACGAAGCCAAGGTCATCTAGCGATGGCGATCCTGGTCGTCGCGGAGCACGACGGGAGGAGCGTCAAGAAGGCGACGCTCAGCACGGTCGCGGCGGCGCAAAAGCTGGGAGGCGAGATCCACGTGCTCGTCGCCGGGCACCAGGCGGGCGAGGCGGCCAGGGCTGCGGCGAGCGTCGCCGGAGTCGCCAAGGCGCTGCACGCCGACGCGCCGCAGCTCGCCGATCACCTGGCGGAGAATGTGGCGGCATTGGTGGTCTCGATCGCAAAGGAGTACACCCACATCCTCGCTCCCGCCACCTCGAACGGCAAGAACGTGATGCCGCGGGTAGCGGCGCTGCTCGACGTGCAGCAGGTCTCGGAAATCGTGGCGGTCGAGAACGCCGACACGTTCGTGCGCCCGATCTACGCCGGCAACGCCCTCGCCACCGTGAAATCGAAGGACTCCGTGAAGGTGATCACGGTGCGGACCACCGCGTTCGACGCGGTCGCCGCGTCCGGGGGCTCCGGCGCGGTCGAGAACGTCCAGGTGCCCGCCGACAGCGGCCTGTCGTCGTTCGTCGGCCGCGAGGTCTCGAAATCGGAGCGTCCCGAGCTCACCTCGGCCAAGGTGATCATCTCGGGCGGGCGCGGAATGGCCTCGGGCGACAACTTCAGGCAGGTGCTCGAGCCGCTTGCCGACGCGCTCGGCGCGGCGATGGGCGCCTCGCGCGCCGCGGTGGACGCGGGCTTCGTGCCGAACGACTGGCAAGTGGGCCAGACCGGCAAGATCGTGGCCCCCGACTTGTACATCGCGGTGGGCATCTCCGGCGCGATCCAGCATCTGGCGGGCATGAAGGACAGCCGCGTGATCGTCGCCATCAACAAGGACGAGGAGGCGCCGATTTTCCAGGTCGCCGATTACGGCGTGGTGGGAGATCTGTTCCAGATCGTCCCGCAACTCGTCGAGGAGCTGAAGAAATGAGCGCCTATGCCGCCCCGCTCAAGGAGATGCGCTTCGTGCTGAACGAGCTGGCAGGCCTCGCCGAGCTGGCCCGGCTGCCGGGCTATCAGGACGCGACTCCGGACACGGTCGATGCGATCCTCGAGGAAGCTTCGAAGTTCGGAACAGAAGTTCTTGATCCTATTAATTATTCAGGAGATCGAGAAGGCTCCAAATGGAGCCAGGGCTCGGTCACGACGCCGAAAGGATTCAAGGACGCCTACCGGCGCTACGTCGAAGGCGGCTGGGGCGCGCTGCCGGTGCGCCCCGAGTGGGGCGGGCAGGGCCTGCCGAAACTCGTCGCCACCGCGGTCGAGGAGATGCTCTGCTCGGCCAACATGTCGTTCTCGCTCTGCCCGCTGCTCACGCAAGGGGCGATCCACGCGCTCGAGCTTTGCGGCTCCGAGGCGCTGCAGAAGACCTACCTCGGCAAGATGGCCGAAGGGGCCTGGACCGGCACCATGAACCTCACCGAGCCGCAGGCCGGCACCGACCTGGCGCTCGTCAAGACGCGCGCGGTTCGCCACGGCGAGCACTACCTCGTCACCGGGCAGAAGATTTTCATCACCTACGGCGAGCACGATCTCGCCGAGAACATCGTGCACCTGGTGCTCGCGCGCACCCCCGACGCGCCCGAGGGCGTGAAGGGAATTTCGCTCTTCATCGTGCCGAAGTTCCTGGTGAAGCCCGACGGCTCGCTCGGCGAGCGCAACGGCGCCGTTTGCGCCTCGATCGAGCACAAGCTCGGCATCCACGCGAGCCCGACCGCGGTGATGGTGTTCGACAACGCGGTGGGCTACCTCGTCGGCGAGGAGAACAAGGGCCTCGCCTACATGTTCGTCATGATGAACGAGGCGCGCTTCGGCGTCGGCCTGCAGGGCGTCTCCATCTCCGAGCGCGCGTACCAGCGCGCGCTCGCGTACGCCAGGGAGCGGCTGCAGGGCAGGGACCTGGTGGAAGGCGGCAAGACGGTGCCGATCATCCGCCACCCGGACGTGCGCAGGATGCTGATGCTGATGAAATCGCAGACCGAGGCGATGCGCGCCCTGGCCTACGTGGTCGCAGCCGCGATGGACACCGCGCAGCGCCATCCGGACAAGGAGACGCGCGCGCGCAGCCAGGCATTCGTGGACCTGATGATCCCGGTGGTGAAGGGCTGGAGCACCGAGACCGGGATCGAGATCGCCTCGCTCGGCATCCAGGTTCACGGCGGCATGGGATTCATCGAGGAAACCGGCGCCGCACAGCACCTGCGCGACGCCCGCATCACCACCATCTACGAGGGCACGACCGGGATCCAGGCGGGCGACCTGGTCGGCCGCAAGATCGCGCGCGAAGGCGGGGCGACGGCGAAGGTATGGATCGCGCAGCTGAACAAGCTCGATGCCGAGCTGGCGCGCTCGGGCAACAGGGACATCCAGGCCCTTCGAAGCCGGCTCGCGGCGGGTGCGCAGGCGGTCGCCGAGTGCGTGGAATTCATCGTCGCGGGCGCCGGCAAGGATCCGCGCGCCGCGTTCGCGGGCGCGGTGCCGTTCCTCAAGCTGATGGGCGTCGTCGCGGGCGGCTGGCAGCTGGCGCGCGCGGCGCTCGCCGCCGAAAAGGCGCTTGCGGCGAAGCAGGGCGATGCCGCGTTCTTTCAGGCGAAGATCGCCACCGCGCGCTTTTTCGGCGACCACGTGCTGGTGCTGGCGCCGGCGCTCAAGAGCACGGTCCTCGACGGCGCCGCGGGCGTGCTCGCGCTCGACGAGGATCAGTTCCTCGGAGCGTGACCGTGCGCGCGGGCGCCGCGACCTGGCCGCGGCGTCCAGCATCGACTGCCGTCGATTTGTCGCGCGCCGTCTAGAACAGCAGCATGGTTTCCCTCCCGCGCGAAACGCGGGTATTCTGATTCCTGAAACAGGACTCGGATAAGAATCTCAGCATATGAAACAAGCCGGCGAGCACGCGATGCACCGCTCGCTCGAGCGCGGGCTGCGCCTGGTCGAGACGGTCGCGCTCAACGGCGGCTCGACCAGCCTGGCCGAGGCGGCGCGGCGCACCGGGCTGCACCGCAGCACGGCGCATCACCTGCTGCAGACCCTGGTCGGCCTGGGATACCTGCGCCAGGACCCCGACACGCGCGCCTATGAGCTTGCCGCCAAGCCGTTCCAGCTCACCGGGCGCACCTGGTCCCCCGGGCAGCTCGCCGAGATCGCGCGGCCATTTCTCGCCGAGCTGACGCGGCGCGCAGGCGAGGGGTCCAGCTTCGCCGTCTATCGCGACGGCGCGATGACCGTGGTGGCGAAACGCGAGCACGACGGTCCCGTCCGGGTTGTGCAGGACGTGGGGGCGCAAAGGCCGCTGCACTGCACCGCGGTCGCCAAGGCGATCCTGCCGTGGCTGCCGCAGCCCGAGCTCTCCGGGCTGCTCGCGCGCCTGCGCTACGTGCGCTACACCCCGAAGACCATCGTGTCGCGGGCGGCGTTCGAGGCCGAGTTGCGCCGCATCCGGGCGGCCGGCTACGCGATCGACGACGAGGAGCACATCGCGGGCATCCGCTGCGTCGCGATGCCGGTGTTCGGGCACGCCGGGCAGGTGGTGGGCTCGCTTTGCACAATCGGCCCCAAGAGCCGCGTCACGCAGCAGCGGCTGCGCGAGCTGCGCGGCCCGCTCGCCGAGCTGTCGCGCGCGCTCTCGGAGCGGCTCGGCTGGCACGGCTGAGGCGCCTACTCCTTGCCGAAGATCAGGTTGGGGACCAGAAGAACGACCTCGGGCACGAAGATCAGGAGCAGGGCGACCGCCGAGACGGCGAGCAGAAAGGGGGCGGATTCGCGCGTGTATTCGCCGATCGGGCACTTGAGGATCGAGCACACGGCGTACATGGCCGCGCCGACCGGCGGAGTGAAGTTGCCGATCGTGACCGCGACGACGAACACCAGGCCGAAGTGGACCGGGTCGATGCCGAGCGTCGTCGCGAGCGGCAGGAAGATCGGGGTCAGCATGATGATCAGCACCGAGCCGTCGATGAACAACCCCGCGAGCAGCAGGAAGGCGACGATCAGGACCAGCACCAGCTGCGGGTTGTCCGTGACGCCGAGAATGGCGCCGGAGATCAGCTCCGGGATGCGCTCGAACACGATGCCGTAGCCGAAGATGCCCGACATCGCGATGATGAACATGACCGCGCCCACGTCGGTGAGGCTGCCTTCGAGAGCCTCGCGGAAGCTCGCGCCTTTGAGCTGCCGATACGCGAACAGGCCGATCAACACGGCGTAGACGACGGCAAACGAGCCGATCTCGGAAGGCGTGAAGACACCGAACCGAAGCCCGAGCAGCAGGAACACCGGAAAAAGGATCGCCCAGGTCCCGCCCCAGAGCGCGGTGCCGACCTCCCTGGGCGAGGGACGGGTCTTGCGCTCGGGCGCGTAGCCGCGCTTGCCGGCGGTGCGGGAGATGGCGAAGGCGAGCGCGGCCCATAGCATGAAGGCGGGAATGAATCCGGCCGCGAACAGCCTGCCGATCGAGACCTGGCCCACGGTGCCGTAGAGGATGAAGCCGATTCCCGGAGGAATGATCGGCGTCATCAGCGAGCCGAAGGACAGAATCCCCGCCGCGTAGCCCCTTGAGAAGCCGCGCTTCACCATCTCGGCGCCGAGCATGCGCGTTTGCATCGCCGCATCGGCGATGCACGAGCCGGAGACGCCGCCCATCAGCGTCGCAAGCGCGATCGACACCTGCGCGAGGCCGCCCTTGAGCCGGCCGGTGAGCACCGCGGCGAGATCGAGCAGCCGCTGCGTGATCCCCGAGTGGTTCATGAGGTTGCCCGCCATGATGAACAGCGGCACCGCGAGCAGCGCGAAGTTCTGCGTCTGCGAGACGGTGAGCTGGATCGGGACGGTGAAGGGCAATTCCGTGTGCTGAGCGAAAAACAGCGCGCCCGAGATGCCGATCGCGAACGCGACCGGCATGCCGAGCAGCAGGAAAACGGCGAACGCGATCAGGACCAGGAGCATTCAGCCCTGCGCGAGCTCCGCCCTGACCTTGAGAAGCGTGGTGATGAGAAGCAGGGCGGAACCGACCGGCATGCTCATCGTGACCCAGGAATAGCTCACTTCGGGTATGCCCTGGAAGGCGCGCTCCCGGCTGATCCAGGCGAGCCACACCCCCATCACCATCGCGTAGAGCAGAAACGCCGAAATGATGAAGCAGTTCAGCAGCCTGCAGGCCGACTGCAGCCTCGCGGGCAGCCGCTTGGTGAGCAGCTCGATGGACATATGGCTGTTCTTGCGCCAGGCGATGTCGGCGCACAGGAAAACGGCCCAGGCGAACAGCGCCGTCGCTGCGTCGATCGTCCAGTTGAGGGGGTGCGCGAGCAGCCGGGCGACGCCCCCCGCGAAGATCAGCACCACCATGAGCGAGAGGAACGCGGCGGCGGTGAACGCCTCCGCCGCGCACACCCGCTCGTACAGCTTCTTCATCCGGCTATCTTTTGCCGATCTCCTTGTGGACCGCGTTCTTGGCGTCGGTGATCTTCAGCGCTTCGTACGCCTTCTCGCCCGCCTCCCTGAACGCGGCGAGATCGACGTCCTTCACGATGGTCATGCCCCGGGCCTTGAGCTGCTGCTCCACCTCGGCCTCGAGCTTGAGGATGCGCCGCGAGGTCTCCTCGCCCGCCTTGTCGGCCTCCTCGACCAGGACCCTCTGGTACTCCTTCGGCAGCGAGTTGAACCACTTGGCGCTCACCACCTCGAAGTTGATCAGCATGATGTGCTTCGTCTCGTTGGCGAATTTCAGCACCTCGTAGAAGCGCCCGCCGGGGATGTTGTTGTAGACCAGCTCGACGCCGTCGATCGCTTTCTGCTGCAGGCCGGGGTACATGTCGCCGAAGGCCATGGCGACCGGGGTCGCGCCGAGCGCGCGGACCGATTCCTGCCAGATCGGCGCAGGAGGCGTGCGGATGCGCAGTCCCTTCAGGTCTTCAGGCTTGCGGATCGGCTTGTTGGTGAAAAAATGGCGGTAGCCCTGTACCCAGTTGAACGACACCACCTTGAAGCCGAACCTGCTCGCCAGCTCGTCCAGCCACTTCACTACAGTGGGCGCCTTGCGCAGCTTGGCCACCTCCTCGAGCGTCTCGACGAAATACGGCCCGTTCATGATCGCGATGCCCGGAATGTAGTTGCCCATCCGGGCCGAATCGGTGTTCTGGCCGATGTTGGCGCCCTGGCGGATCTGCTCGAGGATGTCCTCCTCGACGCCGAGCTGCGCGCTCGGGAAGACCTCGATCTTGAGGCCGCCCTTGGTGCGCGCATCGACCGCCTTGGCCCACTTGAGGAATCCCTCGTGATAGGGCTCCTTCGGACCAAGCACGTGATTGAATTTCAGGGTATAGGTCTTGGGGGCCTGCCCCAGCACGGGCGTCCCGGCGAAGGCCAGCGCCAGGCCCGCGCAAATTGCTGCGGTAGCGATTCTCATTGGCATCTCCTTCTCGTGGTTGACCCGATGCGCCAAGCCCGTGCTGCGTTGGACCGGCGCCGCTCACGCGAGTATCCACCGCGCAGCCGTTTTGTCCACGGTGTTCGAGAGTATGAAATGCGCTGCGGCTAGAGCTTGATCTCGCCGAAGAAGCTGTAGAGCGGATGCGTGAAGGTCGCCGTGCGGTCTCCCGGTCACATGTTCGGGTAATTCGGCCCGCCGCCGCCCTCGGGGGCGATCCAGACGATGTTCTGCGCCGGGTCCTTGATGTCGCAGGTCTTGCAGTGCACGCAATTCTGCGCGTTGATTTGCAGGCGCGGATTCGAGCCGTCGGCATCGCGCACGATCTCATACACGCCGGCGGGGCAGTAGCGTTGCTCGGGTGCGTCGTAGAGCTCGAGATTGACTCGCACCGGCACCGACGCGTCCTTCAACGTCAAGTGGCACGGCTGCTCCTCGTTGTGGTTGGTGTTCGAGAACGCGACGTTGGTGAGCCGATCGAACGTGAGCACGCCGTCCGGCTTCGGGTACTCGATCGGCCGCACATCAGTCTTCTTTCTCAGGGTTTCGTGGTCGGCGTGGCCGTGGTGAAGCGTCCAGGGCGCGCGGCCCCTGAGCAGCACCTGATCGATCCCGAACATCAGCGAGCCGAAGTAGAGTCCTTTCGACATCCACGGCTTGAAGTTGCGTGCGCGGTTCAGCTCCTCGTGGAGCCAGCTCGCGCGGAATGCCTGCGGATATTCGCTCAGCTCGTCTGCGGCGCGCCCCGATTTCAATGCCGCAGCCGCCGCCTCGGCGGCGAGCATTCCGGACTTGATCGCGCAGTGGCTGCCCTTGATGCGCGAGGCGTTGAGGAAGCCGGCATCGTCGCCGATCAGGCAACCGCCGGGGAACGTCAGCTTGGGCAGCGACTGAAGGCCGCCCGCGGTGATCGCGCGGGCCCCGTAGGCGATTCGCTTGCCGCCTTCCAGGGTGCCGCGGATCGCGGGGTGGGTCTTGTAGCGCTGGAACTCCTCGTAGGGCGAGAGGTAGGGGTTCGCGTAGCCCAGGCCGACGACGAACCCGATCGCGACCTGGCTGTTCTCGGCGTGATAGAGAAACGACCCGCCGTAGGTGCTGGAGTCGAGCGGCCATCCGGCGGTGTGCACGACGAGCCCCGGACGATGATTCCCGGGCTTCACCTCCCAGAGTTCCTTCAGCCCGATGCCGAACACCTGAGGATCGGCTCCGGCGCGCAGCGCGTAGCGCGCCTCGAGCTGCCGCCCGAGGTGCCCGCGGCAGCCCTCGGCGAGGAAGGTGTACTTCGCGTGCAGCTCCATCCCGGGCTGGTAGGCGTCCGTCTTCGCACCCTTGCGGTCGACGCCCAGGTCTCCGGTGGCGACGCCCCGCACCGCGCCGCGCTCGTCGTAGAGCAGATCCGCGGCGGCGAATCCCGGAAAGATCTCCACCCCGAGCTCTTCGGCCTGCTTCGCGAGCCAGCGGCACACGTTGCCGAGGCTCACGACGTAGTTCCCGTGGTTCCTGAAACACGCGGGAAGGAGAAATCCCGGCGTCGCGAACGAAGAGGACTCCGTCAGGAACAGGAACCGGTCCGCGCTCACCGGGGTGTGCAGCGGTGCGCCTTTTCCCTTCCAGTCGGGGACAAGCTCCGCGAGGGCGCGGGGGTCCATCACCGCGCCCGAAAGGATGTGCGCGCCGACTTCCGAGCCCTTCTCGAGCACGCAGACCGGGATTTCACCCGAGAGCTGCTTGAGGCGGATCGCCGCGGCGAGGCCCGCCGGGCCGGCGCCGACGATCACCACGTCGTACTGCATCGATTCGCGGGCCATGCAGTCAATTATAGAATCGTCGTAGATGAAGCCCTTGTGGACGCCATCGCCCGAGCGCGCCGCACAGACCGGCATGGCGCGCTTCATGGCCCGCGCCGGGAATTTCCCCGATTACGCGTCGCTGCACCGCTGGTCCGTCGAGCGACGCGAGGAGTTCTGGAACCTGGTGTGGGACTTCTGCGCGGTGAAGGGGTCGAAGGGTGCGCGCACGCTGGTGGACGGCGATCGCATGCCGGGGGCGAGGTGGTTCCCCGACGCCCGGCTCAACTTCGCCGAGAACCTGCTGCGCGGGCGCGGCGGCTCGGACGCGATCGTGTTCTGGGGCGAGGATCGGGTGAAAAGGAGACTCTCTCACGATCAGCTCCATGATCTGGTGTCGCGCCTGGCGCAGGCGCTCGCCGCGGCGGGCGTGAAGAAAGGCGACCGCGTCGCGGGCTACCTGCCGAACCTTCCCGAAGCGGTCGCCGCCGCGCTCGCAAGCGCGAGCCTGGGCGCGATCTGGTCGTCGTGCTCGCCGGATTTCGGGGTGCAGGGCGTGCTCGACCGCTTCGGCCAGATCGAGCCGAAGGTGCTGTTCTGCGCCGACGGATATCTCTACGGCGGCAGGGAGCTCGATTCGCAGGAGAAGGCGAGGGAGGTCCTCGCCAGGCTCCCCAGCGTGCGCGAGTGCGTGGTCGTGCCGTACCTGGGATCGCCGGCACGCGTCGGAGTCGCCCTCGGGGATTTCATCGGCCCGTTCGCGCCCAAGGACATCGAGTTCGAGCGGGTCGAGTTCGATCACCCGCTCACCATCCTCTATTCGTCGGGCACCACCGGCGCGCCCAAGTGCATCGTGCACGGGACCGGCGGCACGCTGCTTCAGCACCTGAAGGAGCACCGGCTGCACAGCGACGTGCAGCCGGGCGACCGGCTGTTCTACT
>MERQ01000006.1 GCA_001770655.1 Betaproteobacteria bacterium RIFCSPLOWO2_12_FULL_68_20 | reverse complement strand
CACGCCAGTGGCATCGCCGGGTAGCTATATGCGGAAGCGATAACCGCTGAAAGCATCTAAGCGGGAAGCGTGCCCCAAGATGAGACTTCCCGGGGACTTGATCCCCCTGAAGGGTCGTCCTAGACCAGGACGTTGATAGGCGGGATGTGCAAGGGCCGTGAGGCCTTCAGCTAACCCGTACTAATTGCCCGTGCGGCTTGACCCTATAACCGTGAGCATCACGGCATAGGCGCTTGGATTGATCTCTGCCCTTAATTCACTTCTTCAACCTTCTATCTGGCGGCCATAGCAGCCTGGAACCACGCCTTCCCATCCCGAACAGGACCGTGAAACGGGTTTGCGCCGATGATAGTGTGCCGGTTACGTACGCGAAAGTAGGTTACCGCCAGGCCATATTCACAAGAAACCCCGGGCTCGAGAGAGTGCCGGGGTTTTTTGTTCTTGGTTTCCGCCTGCTTCCATCTTGACGAAACGGTCGGTGAGCTCGGCCAGCTCGCGGTAGAAACCGCACTGCGCACCCGCCTTGACGGCTGCCGTGAAGGGTCCGATCCAGCGCCCGAGCTCCGCGTCCAGGAAACGCTGCTTGAGGCCGCTTGTCGCCTTGAGCGCTTCAGCCTCGCCGCTTCGGCGCGCCTCGTTTTCCCGGTAAATGAGCAGATAGAGGAACTCCAGCTCGGCCGCGATGTGATCGGGTAGCTCGCGGAAACCTTCGTCCATCTCGAATCCGCCCTCCCGGTACAGCTCCAGGACCGCCATGCTCGAGTCCCCCATGCCGGCCTTCTGTCCGTTCAGCCAGACCGATGCGTAGGGCCTGGCGACGGCGTCGAAGGGGCCGAGGAAGAGGCGCGTGTAATCGACCAGAAGGTTTTCGACTCCCTCGGCGCAGAATGCCTCGCCGAGCCGGCGCACCCGCGCCGCAAGCTCCGGCTGAATGCGGGTCGCGGCGCCGAGCATCGAATCAAAGACCTTCTCCTCCGCGAGCTCCGGTCCCGGCTGGTAGTAGGACGCAGCCAGAAAGCGGCAGAGGTCTTGGCGAGCGGCTCCGTTGTCCCGGTCGTTCATGGTCCGAGAAGCTCAGGCCCTGGCGCTGTACTTGTGGATGTAATGCACGTTGGGCTTCGTGCCCTTTTCCTCCTGGAGGCGGAACGATTTCTCCGCCTTGAGTATCTTGGCGATTTCCGAGTTCGGATCGTCCTGGTCGCCGAAGATTCGCGCTTTGGCCGGGCAGACCTCGACGCACGCCGGCTGCAGGCCGTTGCTCACGCGGTGATAGCAGAGCGTGCATTTCTCAATCACGCCCGCTTTCCGGATCGCCTTCACTTCCCCTTCCGCGTACTGGTTCAGCGCAGGGATCGCGGCCGCCGTCATCTTGGCGGTTTCGGCCCCCGAACTCGTGCCCCCGGGAATCATCTCCGACTTGTCGGTCCATTGCGGCTGGGTGTCGCCTTGCCAGGGGTTGAAGCTGAGCACGCTGTAGGCTTCGCCGTCGAGACTCGTCTCGCCAAGCTCGAAGTTGCTGTACGGGCAGGCGCGCTGACACAGCCTGCAGCCGATGCAGCGTTCGTTGTCGTACATCGTGATGCCGTCGGGCGTCTTGAAGATCGCCTTGGGCGAGACCGGGCAGACCGCGACGCAGGGCGCATCCGTGCAGTGATTGCACAGTACCGGCATCACCACGTGCACCGCATCGGGAAAGGTGCCCCCGGTCTTCATCAGGAAGTCGGCCCAGTTGAAGCTCTGGCCCTCCGCGCGGTTGCGGGTGTTGTTCTCGGCTTTGCAGGCAAGCGCACAGGCTCCGCAACTGACGCAGCGCTGCAAGTCGATGACCATTCCAAGTCTTGCCATCTGTTCTCTCCTTCAGCTCGTGGTCGCGGGGTTCAGGCTTTCGCCACCTTGACGCCGACGAAACCTCCGTTGCGCGCCGTGGAACCGCTCAGGCGGTCGTAGTCGTCCACCAGGATCTCGTTGTTGTTGCCGCCGCGCGGCGCAGCCTTCGCGTAATCGCGCGCGGCGACGCGCCCGTAGGCCCAATGTCCCTGGCCGTAGCACTTCGCCGCCGTGCCCGGCCGCACCCCTTCCCACAGCTTGAGCCTGGTGACGATCGAGCCGGCCACCGAGGTGACCCTGACGGTGTCCCCGGTCTTGAGTCCCAGCTTCGCGCCGTCGGCGGGATTTATCTTCAGCACGTCGTTCCACGACACGTCGCCGGGATCGACCTTCTTGAACTCCTGGTACCAGGGCAGGTTCTGCGAACGCCCCTCGCGGTTCAGGCGCGACTTGTAGTCGATGAAGGTGAACGGATACTCCTGCGGGCTGCCGTGGCGCTTGGGCGGTTCGTAGTGCGGCACGAACGCGAGCTCGCCGCGCGCCACATAGCCGGAGACCGCGAGGATGTCGTCGATCGTGGTCTCGTACTTCTTGGCGTGCTCGGCGAGGCCTTTCTTCGCGGTCTCGCTGTAGAACTCGAACTTCTTGGTCGCGGTATTGAACTTGCCGCCCCAGCCCTTCTTGTAACTGTACTTCGCGCTGTTGTAGATACCCTTCTTGCGGAAGTCCGCCCAGCCTTCGATCTTGTCGCCCTTCAGCGGCTCCTTCGGCATCCACATCGGCGCGCTTGAGATCCTGGCCGCGATCTCGGTGAACTCTTTCTCGTTCGCCGGGGTCTTGCCGATCTCCGGGTCCTTGAACTCCTTCGAGTAGTAATCGAACAGGTTCGGGAAGCCCTTCGCCTTCAGCTTCTCGGCGAGCAGCCAGACCACCTCGGTCTCTTCCTGCTTCACGTCCCACAGGCGCTTGCCGACCGGCTGCTGGATGGTCGCGTAGCCGTAGGTGTTGCCCATGTTGGTGACGATCGAGTATCCCTCGCTCGAGTTGAACGTCGCGGGGAGCACCACGTCGGCGAACTGGGTCATTTCCGATGCATTCGTCACCATGTGCACGAAAAGCGGCACTTTGGCGAGCGCCCTGTCCCAGCGGGACGGATCGGTGGTGGAGAAGCTGAAGTTGTTCCAGGAGGCGAGCAGCACCTTGACCGCGCCCGGGTCCTTCAGCATGCCGTTGGCGACGTTGTTGGTCACGACGCCGCTGCCGGGCCGCGCGTTCATCATCGCCGGCATGTCCTTCGCCCCGCGGCCGTCGAGCTTCTTGAGCTTGCTCGCAGCCTTGGCGACATCGTCGACGTAGGCATCGGCGCTCGGGAACTTGCCCAGCGGGACGCCGGAGCTTTGCAGCGTGCCGCCTTCGACGTCGATCGAGCCAAGCAGCCCGTTAAGCGCGTGCACCGCCATGGCCGCGTAGGTGCCGCGCGGCGTCATCGCGACGCCGGGCCCCATCCACACCGCCACCTTCGGCGCCGCCTTGCCCATGGCGCGCGCCACGCGAACGATCTGCCCGGCTGGGATCAGAGTTTCATTCTCGGCCCAGGCCGGAGTGCGGTCCTTGAGCTCGACGTTCCACCATTTGGCGAGGCCGTGCGTTTCCTTCTCGGCGAAGGCGGCCTCGTCGATCATCTGGCCGGCGACGAACAGATTCTTGCCTTCCTTGAAGTCGCCGACGAACTCCCTGTTCCAAAGTGCCTCGGTGAGCAGCACGTGCGCGATCGCGCCGGCGAGCGCCCCGTCGGTTCCCGGCTTGACGGGAAGCCACTCGTGGGCTTTGGCGGCCGCGTTGGACATGCGCGGATCGACCGCGATGACCGTGCCGCGAGCGAGGATCTCGCCGAACCGGCGGATGGTGTTGGGCACGATGCGGTTGGAGGCGAGGGGATCGGTGCCCCAGGCGACCAGGCAGTTGGTGTTGGCGAGATCGTAGTCGCGGTACCCGAAGTAACCCTGCGTGAAACCCGGCCCCATCTTCTCGGCTTCGGCGCAAATGGCGCTGTGAGAGAAGTAATTGGGTGAACCGAAGATCTTCGGCAGCGTGCCGTACAGGAGCTCGGTGGAGGTCGGCGAATAGCGCCCGCGGAGATAGACGAGCCGGTGCGTCTCGTTGTTCTTGCGCAGCTCCATCATCCTGTCGGCGATCGTGTCGAGCGCCTCGTCCCAGCTGATGGGGACGAACTTCGGATCGATGCCGCGCCCCTTCTGCGGGTTGGTCCGCTTCATGGGCACCTTGATCCTGTCGGGATCGTAGGTCTGCTGCGGAATCAGGTGGCCGCGGGGACAGACGTAGCCATGGTTGGTCTTGGAAAGGGGATTTCCGCGCACCCTGACGGCGCGGCCGTTCTGCACGAAGATCTGGATCGCGCACCACTGGGTACACCCCTGGCATGCGGTCGATACCCATTCGCCCTTGGCGGGGCCTGCGGGCTTGGCTTTGCGCAACGCCATCGCATTGGTCACCGGCTGGGCCAGAGGCGTTCCGACCACCAGCAGACCGCCGGTGGCGAATGAGGCCTGAATGAACGCTCGCCTTGTCAGTTTCATTCGGGAATCTCCTTAATTCTTGAAAAGAATGCTCAGAAGGACTGAACGGGAGTGGGCGCCATTCAGAATCGAGTACGGTTTTTCGTCGTTGAACACGATGCTGTCACCCGGCATCAGATCGGCGGACCTGTTCGATGCCCGAAAGACAGGGGTTCCATCAATGACGAAGTGGACGGCGGAAAAATCGCCGAATTCCAGGCTATCGAAAGCGCTTCCCTCATCCATCTCCGTGCGCAGGATTTCCAGGGAATCGCATTCGTAGATCACCCGCGTCAGGACCCCTCGATGCTGGCGCGATCGCGCACTTTGCTCGCGTCTGACGATCTTGAGCTCGCTATCCAAGCCGATCGTGGCGCTTATGGTTTTATCCATGCGGATCTAACCGCAAGTCCCATGCCAATGGTCTTGGCCAGACCCGCAACTTGTAACCGCTTAATCTATCGCCAGTTTTTTGGTACACCCGCCTGGGGTCGGTGAGAAATCAAAACTGGAAAATCCATGCAGTTTGCAACAGTCAAGCCTAGCTGCTGAAAACAAAGAATTTTTCCGCTTCCATCTTGCAATGCAAATGCAGATTGGAATGCTGCTTGGATTACGTTTCTTCCTGAAGCTTGCGCCAGATCGTCGAAGGCGAGATTTCCAGGATCTGCGCAGCCCTTGCCTTGTTGCCGTCGCAGGCCTCCAGCACGGCGCGGATGTGATCGATTTCGACCGCTCGCAGGCTCCTCAAGTCCTTCGCGGGGGAATTGAGGCTCGTATTCGCCTTATCGCGCAGCTCGGGCGGGAAATGGCTGGTTCGGATCAGCTCGCCGGGGCTGGCGAAGATAAGCGCCCGTTCCACGGCATTTCTGAGCTCCCGGACGTTTCCCGGCCAGTCATGGCTCTCTAGCAATCTCAGTGCCTCCCCGGAAAAGTCCGTCGGCGGCTTTTTCATCTCGGTGGAGAAAACCTTGAGAAAGTGCCGCGCGAACAGGGGAATGTCTTCCTTGTGCTCGCGCAGCGGCGCGATCGCGATCTGGACGATGTCGAGCCGGTAGAACAGGTCCTCTCGAAATCGGCCGGCCTTGATCTCCTCGGCGAGGTCCTTGTTGGTGGCCGCGATGATCCTTACGTCTATCGGAAGCTCGTCTTCGGAGCCGACCCGCCTGATCCTTCTCTCTTCCAGCACCCGGAGGATCTTCGCCTGCATCTCGAGCCGCATGTCGCCGATCTCATCGAGAAACAACGTCCCCCCGCCGGCCTGCTCGAAGCTTCCGCGCTTGGCGTAATAAGCCCCGGTAAATGCCCCCCGCATATGCCCGAACAGCTCGCTTTCCAGAAGATCGTTGGGGATCGCCGAGCAGTTCACGGTGACGAAGGGCGCCTCGGCCCGCGCGCCGCCGAAATGAATGAGACGCGCCACGACTTCCTTGCCGCTGCCGCTCTCCCCCGTGATCAGCACCGAGGAATCGGTCCGGGCCACCTTGGCGACGAAGCCGAGAAGCCGTTCCATCGCCAGGCTCTTGCCGGTCACCACGTTCCTGCCGTGAACCAGTCCAAGCTCGGTCTTCAGGTGGAGGTTCTCCTCGATCAGGCGTTTCCTGTCGAAGACGCGTTCGACCAGGAAGCGGATCTGGTCCGGAGAAAAGGGCTTGGGGAGGTATTCCTGCGCGCCTTTCTTTACCGCCTCGACCGCGGAATCGATCGAGGCATAGCCGGTGATCATCACGACCAGAATGCCGGGGTCGTGCTCCTTGATCCGGTCAAGCAGCTCCATCCCGTCCATCGCCGGCATCCTGATATCGCAGATCACCATGTCGAAAGGAGCTTTGTGGAGTCTCTCCAGCGCGTCACTCGCGCTTTGGCTGGTCTCGACCTGATAACCCGTGCGCTCCAGCGCTCGTTCCACCGCCTCGCAGATGCGCGGTTCGTCATCCACGACCAGGATTTTCGCTTTAGCTTTTTTCTCCGCAACTTCCATCAGCTTGACCTCGCCGTTCTAGGGGCCCGGCAGCATTTCGGCTTCGGCGCTCTTCGCTCGCAGCGGCAGAGCGAGAACAACCTCGGTCCCGACCGGATGCAACGCGCCTGTCCGGGGGTCCTCTCGCGTCACGCTTTTCACCTCCACTCTGCCGCCATGTGCCTCCATGATCCGGTAAACGATGGAAAGCCCCAATCCCGTTCCCTGCGGCTTGGTGGTGAAGAAGGGGTCGAAGATCTTGCTCCGGATCCCGGCCGGAATCCCGGGGCCGGTATCCTGCACGGATATCTCGGCACAGCCCGCCCTCGGCGCCGTAGCGACCGTCAGGGTCCCCCCCTCGGGCATGGCCTGGACGGCATTCACGAGAACATTCGCAAGCACCTGCTCCATTCTGGCGGGATCGCAAGGCACCGAAGGAATGTCGGGGGACAGCCCGGACAAGACGTTGATCCCGTGAAGCTCCAGCTGCGCGCCGATCAGACCGAGGGCCTCCTGGACCAGGCGATTCAAGTCAGTCGGCGCGATTTCCAGCTGTTGGCGGCGTGAAAAATCCCTCAAGTCATCGATGATCCGCCTGCAGCGAACAGCGTCCTCGCCAATGCGTTGAAGCTCCGCGCGCAGGGCCGGCTGATCGAGCGCATCTTCCATCAGCAAGTTGACATTCATGAGGATACTGGTGAGCGGATTGTTCAACTCGTGAGCGACACCGGAAGCGAGAAGACCGATCGAAGCAAGCTTTTCCGACTGGATCAACGAATCCTGGGCCTGCCTGAGCTCCGCTGTCTTGGCCTCCACCGTCCGCTCGAGGTGCGCGCGGTGCTCCTGGATTTCCTGGGCCATGGCGTTGAAAGACCGGGCCAGTTGCCCGATCTCGTCCCGGCCTGTCGGCGCCACGCGATATTCCAGATTGCCTTGCATGATGTGCCGGGTCCCGGTGACCAGATCGCCGATGTGTCCTAGAACCCGCCGGGACAGGAGGTAGGCGGCCATTGTGGCAACCACGAGGACCAGCGTTATCGAGACCAGGATGAGAATTGTCGCCCTTCGACTCGTCTCCTGGGACTGTCTCTGGAGGAGGGCCACTCGCAGAAGCAGCGTCGAGGTCATCCGTCCCAGCTGGCGATTCGCATCTTCGCCCTGCCGGTTGATCTCGTGAAGAGCGCGCACCTTGTCCTGCGCCGTCGGCGACTCGCCGGTTGCGAAGACGATCGAGGCGCGATCCTTGATTGCCCGGATATAGGGAATCAGGCCTTCCGCCATCGCCCTGGGCTGCCCGGAAATTCCGTGGCAGGATGCACCGCCACAGCCCTGCAACCGGGATTCCACGTCATTGATCGACGCTTCAAACCGCTGGTGTCCTCCCTGAGCGCGATCGACCAGATAAGCGGTGAGCGGCGTCATTGACTTTGCCACGGCGGTTTCGAGGCCCTGCACCGCCTCCAGAGAGCGGCTGATTTCCTGGAGCTGATGGTTGGCGCTCGTGAGATCGCGCAGGGCGTACAGGCTGATTGCCGCCATCACCGCGAGCGATGGCACGGCAACCAGAAGACATCCGGCAATGAGCTTGGCCGAAAGCGGGAAACCGACCGCTGAAACGTGAAAGGCCAAGATAGATTCCTGCTCCGCTCGTCGCTTGTTGAGCGCAACTGCAAGCGTCTCTAACGCAGCATTCTCAGTAGCGGCGCAATGCGCGGTGCTGATATAGATCAATAACTTGGAGTTGCTTCAACAATACCCGATTAACGGGGTCGGGTATCGGTAACCTTGCGCGGCAGCGACAGCTCTGCTTCGAGACCGCCGGCGCTGCGATTGCGCAGGATGAGCTCGCCGCCGTGCGCGCGCGCGATGTTGCGCGCAATGCCGAGGCCGAGCCCGGTTCCCCCGGTTTCGCGGCTGCGCGAGGCTTCTCCCCTGAAAAAGGGCTCGAACGCGCGTTCGAGCTCTTCCTGGGGAATGCCGGGACCCTCGTCGAGGACGCGGATCGTGATCCGGGCCTGGCCGTCCTGCACCTCGATTCTCGCGCGCCGGCCGTAGCGGATCGCGTTGTCCAGGAGGTTGGTCAGACAGCGCCGCAGGGCCTGCGGCCTTCCAGGGAGGGGGCGTGCGGCGCCGCCGGCGATCTCGACCGTGTGGCCGGTGTCCTGGTAATCGGTCTGCAGGCTCTCGAGCAGCGCCATGACATCGACCGGCTGCACGGGCTCATCGGTCCTCGCGTCGCGCATGAAGTCCAGCGTCTGCGCGACCATCGATTCCATCTCTTCCACGTCCTTTGCGAATTTCGCGCGCAGCGTCTCGTCCTCGAGCATTTCGCTGCGCAGGCGAAGCCTGGTGAGCGGCGTCTTCAGGTCGTGCGACATCGCCGTGAGCATGCGCGTGCGATCGGCGATGAAGCGCGACAGGCGCTGCTGCATCGTGTTGAACGCCTTGGCGGCACGCTGCACCTCCGCGGGACCCCCGGCCAGCAGCGGCGCGCGATTGATGTCCTCGCCCAGCTTTTCGGCCGCCGTGGCGAGCGCCGAGAGCGGCCTGGTGGCCCAGCGCACCGCGATCAGCGACAGCGCGATGACGCTGCCGAGCAGCACCAGCAGAGTCGCCGCGAGGCGCAGCGGCATCGCCGCGTCCTGCGGCGGCAGGTACGAGTCGAAAGTCACCAGGCTGCCGTCGCGCAAGGCGACCTGGACGACGAAGAAAGCGCCTCCCGGCCCCATTGCCTGCATGCCGGGTCCTCCCCCGGGGTGTTGCATCATGGGCATCATCGGGATGCCGGCAGGCCCGGGGCGTATGCCCATAGGATAGCTCTCGGGCGCGCCCGGCGGCCGGGTCACGCTCGCCTGCATCCCTTCGCCCAGGGCGTAGCGCAGCACGGTCGTGAACATGGCGACCTGCATGTCGGTCTCGGACGCCGCCTGGGGCTTGGGCAACGGGGGCCGGTCGAGCGAAATCGAGAGCGGGGGCGCGTTGAAGACCGCGACGATAGGGCGGCGCTCCGCGGCGGGGAGCGAATCGAGGAGCTTGCTGATGTCGGCGATGCGCTGCGCGAGCTGCACCCCGCCCGCCGTGTAGAGCAGCTGGTCGCGCTCGGAGAC
>MERQ01000005.1:10272-10495 GCA_001770655.1 Betaproteobacteria bacterium RIFCSPLOWO2_12_FULL_68_20 | reverse complement strand
CGGGCGTGCGCACCTTCGCGCTGGTGGCGCTCCTCGGCACGCTCGCCGCCATGATCGCCGAGCGCACCGAAAACGTCTGGACCGTGCCGGTCGGCCTCGCCGCGGTGGCGGGCATGCTGATCGCGGCGTACGCGCGCGAGGAGCGGCTGGAGGACCCGGGCACCACCACCGTGGTGGCCGCGGCGGTGTGCTACCTGCTCGGCGTGCTCGCGGGCATGGGCGA
>MERQ01000005.1:0-10235 GCA_001770655.1 Betaproteobacteria bacterium RIFCSPLOWO2_12_FULL_68_20 | reverse complement strand
GCTGCAGTTCCTGGTGGTGACCTTCATCGTGCTGCCGATCCTGCCCGACCGCGGCTACGGGCCGTACGAGGTGCTCAACCCCCGGCATATCTGGCTCATCGTGGTGCTGATCTCGGGCGTCGGGCTCGCGGGCTATGTCGCGCTGCGCATCGCCGGCGAGCGCCACGGCGTGCTGATCACCGGCGCGCTCGGCGGACTGGTGTCCTCGACGGCGACCACCGTGCTCTACGCCAGGCGCGGCGCCGAATCGGAAGCGATGGCGCGCGTCTCGCTGGTGGTGGTGCTGGTCGCCAACCTGGTGACCCTGTTGCGCGTGATGGCGATCGCCGCGGTGGTCGCGCCGCCGGCGATCGGGACGCTCGCCCCGGTGCTCGGCGCGGCGTTCGGCGCCGGCCTGCTGGCGACGCTCGCCTCGATGCGCCGGCTCGAGGGCGGCGGTCCGCTGCCGATGCCCGAGATCCGCAACCCGACGGAGCTCGGCACCGCGCTCAAGTTCGCCGCGGTGTACGCGCTGGTTCTGCTCGCTTCGGCGTGGCTCTCGAACGTGGCGGGCGACCGCGGGCTGTACGCGGTGGCGCTCGCCACCGGCCTGCTGGACGTGGATACGCCGACCCTCTCGGCGCTGAATCTCTTCAACGCCGGCCGCGCCGGCGTCGGCGCGGCTGCGACCGCGGTCGCGCTCGCCTTTGCGGCGAACACGCTGTTCAAGCTCGGCGTGATGCTCTGGCTCGGCGGCTGGAGGTTCGCCCGTGGCGCGCTTGCCACCTTCGGCGCGGCGATCGCGGGCGGCGCGGCAGTGCTCGCGCTCGCCTGATCAGCGCATCACCAGCACCGGGATCTTCGAGTGGGCGAGGACCTTGGTCGTCTCGCTGCCCAGGAGCAGGCCGCCCAGGCCGCCGCGGCCGTGCGAGGCCATCGCGACGGCGTCGCATTTCTTCGAGCGCGCGACGCGCAGGATGCCCTGCCACGGATGGTCGGCGGTGACGAATTGCGTCGCGCATGACACCCTCGCCGCCTCGGCCTCGATCTTGATTACCGCGAGCGCCTTCTTCGCCTGCTTCTCGGTCAGCTCCTTGTAGCCCTTGGGGGACATCGAAGGAACGTAGATCGCGCCCTCGCCGTACATCGGCGGCACCCAGGGCGGGATCACGAACACGCCGGTGACCTTCGCTCCGAGCGCCTTGGCGAGCTTCACGCCCGCCCTGGCGCCCCTCGCCGCGAGCCTCGAGCCGTCGGTCGGGATCAGGATATGGCGGAACATCGCGTTCTCCTTTTCGGTTTCGATGGGCGGAGCGTAGGCGCGGGCGCGGCGGCGCCGTTGACCTGCGTCAAACAGCCCGCCTGCTTCAGGCGGGCGCGTGGCCGTGCGCCACTTCGCCGAGGCGGCTCGCGTCGAGCAGCGTGATCTCGCGCTTGCGCACCTGGATCAGCCCCATCGCGCCGAGCTCGCGCAGCAGCCTCGAGAACGTCTCCTTGGTGACGCCGAGGCGCGCGGCGATCACGGTCTTGGTGGCCGGCAGGCGCACCACCGGCGGCGCCGGAGCGCCCGCCTCGGCGAGCGAGCCGAGGTAGGTGGCGACCCGCTGCAGCCCCTGGTGCAGCGACTCGGACTCGAGATCGGAGACGAGCCCGTACATGCGCAGGCTGATGCTGGCGAGCAGGCCGCGCGCGAAACCCGGGTCGTGCGCCAGCAGCGCGAGCACCGGCGTCGCGGGCATGAACACGAGCAGGCTGTCGGCGAGCGCCACCCCGTCCACGCGCCCAGGGCGGTCGAGGTACATCACCGCCTCGCCGAAGGTCTCGCCCGGCCCGGCAAGGCGCAGCACCTTCTCGTCGCCGCCCTCTCCGCGCAGCGCGAGCTTCACCATCCCGTAGGCCACGGCGAAGAACCCTTCCAGGCGCTCGCCGCGCCGGCACACGAACTGCCCGCGGGCGACCTGCAGCGTGCGCGCATGGCGCGCGAGCTCCGCCACGTGCCGGCGCTCCGCCAGCCGGAACATCGGCAGGTTCGCGATCATTCCCTCGATCAGGCGGTTGGCGGGCGCCCCCATGGCCTGAACATGCTCCCCGCGCCCCGCAGCGCCTTTGAGCCAGATCAAGAACGCTCCGGCGTCGGCGTTCAGGCCTGCACGGTGAGCGAGGCGAGCGCGGGGAGGCCGGCGAGAGTGCTCTCGAGCACGCGCTCGCCGGGGAGCGATGCGCTTTCGACCAGCGCGGCGATCTCCTCGCCGGCGCGCCCGAAGAGCGACGGATCGCCGCCCTTCAGCCGCACCACCCGCTTGCCCTCGCGCGCGAGGCGCACCAGCAGCGCGCGCAGCGTGAGCAGGTCGCGGGGCTGCCGGGACCTGCGCCCACCAGTTGCACGATTCCCGCCGCGCTCATCCTGGGACGCACGATAGCGGCGCCGGGGTGGTATTGGTTGATCTCGGTCAATAGATCGGCCTCCGGTTCGGCGATTCTCTGCCCGGTGAAACAGCGCCTTGCGATCGCCGCCTTCGCCTTGCTCGCCCTTCCGGCGGCGGCCGAGCCTCCGGCGGATGCGCGGCGCGCCGAGCTGCTGAACCTGGTACGCCAGGACTGCGGCTATACTGCATGGTGCACGACCGCAGCCGCGAGCGCATGCGCGCCGAGATCGAGCGGCTGACGCGGTCGCACGGCCTCGACGGATATCCCCGCGCGGTGCTGTTCAGCGCCCGCTGCTTCGCACAGCGCGGCGCGCGCGTCGGCGAGTTGCCTTTCGTCACCCACTGCTACCGCCGGCCGCGCTGCGCTCGGGCGACGCGCTCTACAGCACGCGCATCCTCAAGAAGACCGGCATGAGGCTCGCCTAGCATGTTCAGGATCTCGCGCTTCATGCGGGAGCTTGTGCGACCGGCGCCGCTCGCACCGCGCGGCGCCGCTCCGTCGGGGCCGGTGGTGATCTGGAACCTGATCCGGCGCTGCAACCTCACCTGCCTGCATTGCTACTCGATCTCGGCCGACATCGACTTCCCCGGCGAGCTCTCGACCGGCGAGGTGTTCGGCGTGATGGACGATCTGAAGGGGTTCGGCGTGCCGGCGCTCATCCTCTCCGGGGGCGAGCCGCTGTTGAGAAAGGACCTGTTCGAGATCGCCGCCCGCGCGAAGCAGCTCGGCTTTTACACCGCGCTTTCCACCAACGGGACGCTGATCGACCTGCCGCTCGCCGAGCGCGTCGCGAGCAGCGGCTTCGACTACGTCGGCATCAGCCTCGACGGCGTTGGCGACACGCACGACCGTTTCCGCCGCAAGCAGGGAGCGTTCGACGCCTCGCTGTGCGGCCTGCGGCTGTGCCGCGACATGGGCGTGAAGGTCGGCTTGCGGTTCACGCTCACGCAGGCGAACGCCGCCGAACTGCCGGCGCTCCTCGACCTGGCGGAGGCCGAGCGCATCGACAAGTTCTACCTCTCGCACCTCAACTACGCCGGGCGCGGCGACCGCAACCGCAAGCACGACGCGCAGCACCGCACCGCGCGCGAGGCGATGGATCTCGTTTTCGAGCGCTGCTGGGAGTACGCGAGGCTGGGGCTCGACAAGGAATTCGTCACCGGCAACAACGACGCCGACGGCGTGTACCTGCTGCTGTGGGCGCGCCGCAACGTTCCCGGCTTCGACGAAGCGCAGCTGCGCGCGAAGCTCGCCGAGTGGGGCGGCAACTCCTCGGGCGTGAACGTCGCGAACATCGACAACCTGGGCAACGTGCACCCGGACACGATGTGGTGGGACTGCACGCTCGGCAACGTGCGCGAGCGGCGCTTCTCCGAGATCTGGACCGATGCGAGCCACCTGATGATGGCCGGCCTCAAGGCGCGGCCGCGGCGCATCAAGGGACGCTGCGGCGAGTGCTCGTTCTTCGACGTGTGCTGCGGCAACACGCGCGTGCGCGCGCTCAAGCTCACGGGCGACCCCTGGCAGGAGGACCCGGGCTGCTATCTCGAGGACGGGGAGATCGGCGTCGCTCCGGGCAGGGCGCGCATCCCGATCACGCCGTTCAGCGCTCGGCTGAGCCACTGACATGCTGAGCGAGCGCAACGGCGGCGGCGCACCGCGCGCACCGCGGCATCCGCAGATCAAGGCGCAGGCGTTCCTGGCGAACCTGCCGATGTTCAGCGAGATGCAGTCTGCCGAGCTCGACCGCATCGCGGCGGGCACGCACATCACCTACGCGCAGAAGGGCGAGACCATCTGCCATCGCGGCGACCCCTGCACCGGCTTCCACGCCGTGGTCTACGGGCAGGTGAAGCTCGCCTTCACCTCGCCGCAGGGCGACGAGAAGGTGCTCGAGATCATCGGCCCGGGCCAGAGCTTCGGCGAGGCGCTGATGTTCATCGAGCAGCCCTACATCGTGTTCGCGCAGGCGCTCGCCGACACCATGCTGCTGCACGTGTCGAAGCACGTGGTGTTCGCGGAGCTGGACCGCGACCACGGCTTCGCGCGCCGCATGCTCTCGGGGCTATCGCGGCGCCTGCACGGGTTCGTGCGCGACGTGGAGGCCTATACGCTGCGCTCGGGGAGCGAGCGGGTGATCGGCTACCTGCTCGCCAACGTTCGCAATGGCGCCGCCGAGCCGCAGCCGAAGGTCGAGCTCTCGGCCGGCAAGAGCGTGATCGCCTCGCGCCTCAACATGACGCCCGAGCACTTCTCGCGCATCCTGCACGATCTCTCGGCGGCCGGCCTGATCGCGGTCGAGGGCCGCAGCGTGCGCGTCCTCGACTTGGAGCGGCTGCGCGGCGGTGCGTGAGAATTTCGTTGATCAGTATCACTTTCCGCGCCGGTAGGCGCGCCGCGTCAGACCCTAGAATCGCCGCGTGGAACTGATGTGTCCGGCCGGCGGGCTGCCTGCGCTCAAGGCGGCGGTGGACAACGGCGCCGACTGGGTCTACCTCGGGTTGCGCGACGACACCAACGCGCGAAATTTCGCCGGCCTGAACTTCGACGCCGCGGCGCTCGCCGCCGGCGTGGTGTACGCGCACACGCGCGGCCGCAAGGTGCTGCTCGCGGTCAACACCTACCCCCAGGCGCAAAACTGGTCGCGCTGGACCGCAGCGATCGACCGCGCCGCCGCGGCCGGCGCCGACGCCGTGATCATCGCCGATCCGGCGCTGATGCGCCACGCGGCGCGCGCCCACCCGAAGCTCGAGCTGCACCTTTCCGTGCAGGGCTCGGCGACGAGCTACGAGGCGATCAACTTCTTCCACGAGCGCTTCGGCGTGAAGCGCGCGGTGCTGCCGCGGGTGCTCTCGCTCGCCCAGGTGGAGCAGGTGGTGCGCAACACGCCGGTCGAGATCGAGGTGTTCGGCTTCGGCGGGCTGTGCGTGATGGTGGAGGGCCGCTGCGCGCTCTCGGCGTACGCCTGCGGGGATTCGCCGAACACCTCTGGAGCGTGCTCGCCGGCGCGCGCGGTGCGCTGGAAGGAGACCGCGGCGGGGCTGGAGTCGAGGCTGAACGGCGTGCTGATCGACCGCTATGCCGCGGGCGAGCGCGCCGCGTACCCGACCGTGTGCAAGGGGCGCTACACGGCCGAAGGCGAGTGCTACTACGCGTTCGAGGAGCCGGCGAGCCTCAACGTGCTCGGCATGCTGCCGGAGCTCATGCGCATCGGCGTGCGCGCGGTGAAGATCGAGGGCCGGCAAAGGAGCCCCGCGTACGTGGCGCAGGTGACGCGCGTCTGGCGCGAGGCGATCGACGCCGTGCTGCGCGAGGGAGCGCGGTTCTCGCCGCGGCCGGACTGGATGGCGGCGCTCGATCGCCACGCCGAAGGCAGCCAGCACACCCTCGGCGCGTTCTCGCGGCCGTGGAAATGAAGCTCTCGCTCGGGCCCCTGCTGTATTGCTGGCCGCGCTCGAGGGTGTTCGAGCTCTATGAAGAGGTCGCGCGCGCCCCGGCAGACGTGGTGTATCTGGGCGAGGTGGTGTGCTCGCGCCGGCACGAGCTCTCCTTCGAGGACTGGATCGAGATCGGCGAGCGGCTCGCCGGCGCCGGAAAAGAGGTCGTGCTGTCGGCCCAGGCGCTCACCGAGTCCGAGGGCGACCTCAAGCTGGTGCGCCGCGTGGTCGAGAACGGCCGCTGGCGGGTCGAAGCCAACGACTGGGGCGCGGTGCGCATGCTCTGCGGCGCGGCAGGCTGGGTCGCCGGGCCGCACCTCAACGTCTACAACCCCGAGACGCTCGAGCTGATGGCCGAGCTCGGCGCGACGCGCTGGGTGGCGCCGGTGGAGAGCGCGCGCGAGCTCCTCGCCGGAGTCCTGCGGCCGCGGCCGCAGGGGATCGAGGCCGAGATTTTCGCCCACGGCCGGCTGCCGCTCGCGTTCTCCGCGCGCTGCTTCACCGCGCGGCGCTTCAACCTCCAGAAGGAGAGCTGCGAGTTCCGCTGTATCGACTATCCCGACGGCATGCCGCTCGGCACGCGCGATGGGGAGCAGTTCCTCGCGCTCAACGGCGTGCAGACCCAGTCGGCGCAGGTCTACAGCCTGGTCGACGAGCTGGGCGAGCTGCGCGACGCGGGCGTGCAGATCCTGCGCGTGAGCCCGCAATCCGAGGGCACGCCGAAGGTGCTGCAGATCCTGCGCGCCGCGTGCGACGGCGCGCTCAGCGTATACGACGCGCGCAAGGCGCTCGCCGCCGACTCCCCGGCGCGGCTGTGCAACGGCTTCTGGCACGGCCGGCCGGGGCTGGAGGCGGCGTGATCCCGCTGCCGCTCCCGGCGCTGCCTCTTCCGGCGGGGTTGCGCTCGGCGCTCGAGCCGCTGCGCGGCAAGGTGCTGCGCCTGGAAATAAAGCCGCTCGGCATCGGGCCGCAGCTGACACTGTGCGGCTGGGGCCTGCGCCCGGCGCTCGGCGCGCCCGATGTCACGGTGCGCGCGCGATTGACCGATTACCTGGCGCTCGCACTGCGGCGCGAGGACCCGGACACGCTGTTCTTCTCGCGCCGCCTGGTGATCGAGGGCGACACCGAGCTCGGGCTCGTCGTCAAGAACGCCCTCGACGCGATCGAATGGTGAGCGTCACCGGATCCACTGCCTCAGCTCGATGTGGAAGCCGTTGGGGTCGCGGATCTCCGCCCTCGCGTACTCTTCGCGCGTGATCGGGCCCCAGACGGGCTCGATTCCTTTCGTCTTCAGGTATTCGAGCGTCTTCGGCATGTCGTCCACCTCGAGCGCCATCATGCGGTAGCCGAGGTGCTCGTTCGCCGGGGCGCGGTCCACCGATGCCCCCTCGTACGAGATCAACTCGACCGTCGTGCCGCCGAGGTCGAGGTAGGCGAGGTTCATCGGCGCGCCGACGTGGGAGCGCTCGACGCGGACCCTGGATCGAAGCTTGAAGCCGAGCACCTCGAGATAGAACTTCTCGGTGCGCTCCGGCTCCGCCGTGACGATCTCGATGTGGTCGATTCTCTTGAACACGAGATCCTTCGTCCTCCGATCAGCCCATCTTCAGCACCCAGTCCACCAGCTTCTTGATGTCGGCGTCGGGCACGGCGGCGTTCGGCGGCATCGGCACCTGGCCCCACACGCCCCCGCCGCCTTTCTTCACCTTCGCGGCGAGCTTGGCGGCGGCGTTCGCCTGGCCCTTGTACTTCTTGGCCACTTCCTTGTAGGCCGGGCCGACGCCCTTCTTGTCGATCGCGTGGCAGGCCGCGCAGTTGTACTTCTTGGCGAGTGCCTCGTCGGCATAGGCCGCGTTCGCCAGGAACAGCGCCGCAACGGCGGCGCCAACGGTCAGTGCTCTCATCTCGATCCCCTAGTAGATGTCGTACGTCGTGTTGTAGACGTTGAAGTGGCCGGTTGGCGGACCACACCGCAAGAGGCGCGCGGAAACCGCGGACTAGCTTGATTTTCTCGCCGCCGCCGTCCTTGACTGAATCTCGTCGAATTCGGCCCTGGAGATCAGCCGATGGGCAAGCGTGTAGAGCACGTTGTCCTTGTGAAAAACATGAAGGCGCAGCAACTCGACCAGGTTCTTGCACTGCTCGAGCGCGGCATCCAGCACGATCAACCTCGATCTCTCGTCCGGTAGCCGGAAGACCAGCCCCAGGAAATTCACCACCACCGCGGCGAGCTGAATGGCTTCGGCGTGCTCGTCCTGCATCATGTCTATCGCCGTGGTGGGAGTCTCTCCCTTGCCGTGCTCGCCAGAGGCTATCAGCCGCTCGCGCAGCAGGGGAAACAGCGTCGCCTCCTCACGCCGGCTTTGGCGGGGGAACTCCCGATCGAAAAAATGGAAGAACCGCGTCAGGTTGGCGTCCGACTCCTTGGTGTATCCGCCTTTCTGTATCGAGACGATCGCCTCTTCGAAGGCGCTCAACTCCTCCATCAAGGAAACATGTTCATCCCTGAATCTCCTCAGAAACGGATGCAGCTCTGCCGCGGGCACCGGCTCCACGCTTGGAGGCGCGTAGGCATCCGGAGGATCCATGGGAGACAAACCCTTTCCGCTCTCCAGGCCCCTCTCCGGTTGCTTTTGCAGAGGATCGATCCGACGCAGTATGTGCATGTCCATGGCTGTCAGTTGTTCCTCGGACGGGTCTCAGACCATGCCGTCTGCGGGTCGCGGATGCGCGCACGGTCCCAGTACCACACGACTCGTTGATAGGGACGCCAGATGTAATGAAACGGCGCCACCAGGAAGTGCACCAACCGGGTGAACGGAATCATTCCCAGGATCACGAAGGCCCCGACGATATGGGCCTTGATCACCAAAGGCATGGCGTTAACCGCTTCGATCTGGGGATTCAACTTCACGATCGACCACAGATACGGCGACAGATCCGCCGCGAACCAGTAGTATCCCCAGCGGTATCCCAGGGCAATCCAGAGCCCGAGGACGATTTGCGCAAGCAGCAGAAGCTCGATGACGATGTCCATCCGGCTGGTCACCACCCGAAGGCGGGGGTGCGTGATTCGCCGGATGAAAAGCCCGGCCAATCCGATCAAGAGGCCGAGCCCGAACGTGAAGATCACAATCTCGGCGGAGATCAGGCGCACCGCGCTGCTGTGCCACGTCAAGATCGCGTCCGGCAACAGGAAGGCGATCAGATGTCCCAGGAACACTATCAATATTCCCCAGTGAAACAGCACCGCGAATATGTAAATACCGCGCCCTTCCAGGAACTGGGAGGACAAGGACGAGTACTTGAACCCGGTTGCCCGATACCGATAAATGGCCCCGGCCAGAAACACCGCGATGGCGGCATACGGTAAACCGATAAACAGGAAATTGTTGACCACGTTCATGTCTGATTCTCCTCGCGCTCAGGCGTCACAGCCGCTGTTGACCGGGTTTGCGTCCCGCTCGATGTCCATTTCCTTCTCGACCAGTCGCAGGAAATCCACAGCCTGCGGCCGGCTGCTCCAATCCGACAATTTGGTCATCGTCTCGGTCACCTGGAAATCCTTCGCCAGCACCTGCAGCACGGCCTTGAGCACCAGGCGATAAACGGTCGAATCGCACCCGGCGGCAGGATCGATGAGAGTTTTGTAATGTTTCCGATAGTTCGCGTTTTTCTTCTCGATTCGCCCCGGTTCAAACTCCCGGATCATCAGCATCAGCGCCGGTACCAGGATCTGCCTGACCAAATCGTTCAGCAGGTTCTGATCCTTCAGCTTCGGAATCAGCCGTAGAACGTTCGGCAAATGATCGGCCAGTTCGCGCCCGCAGTCGTTTTCCGCCTGTGCGTGCTCGCGATTCAAATTGGACAACAACGCTCCACGCTTGTAGTCGTCCCCGAACAGGACATAACCGATGTCCAACGTCGTCAGGGACTGCACGTCAAACGTACGGGTGTGGAGCTCCTGGAGATCGAGTGTCTTCTCCGGAATCGCGTCGAGAAAATGCTCCACCTCGACCGCGGCAGCGGGATAGTTTTCACTCAGAAAGTCCAACAACGCCCGTCCCCGGGGGGCGAGCTCCGGTCCCGGAAAATCAAACAACTCGGCCACATGGCTGTAGTGTGCGTAATTCATGTTGGCTCACAGCCCCCTTTGCATCGTGCCTTCCTTGAAGCCAAAGCCGACTTCGCCTCTTCTGTCGCCCGTGAACTCCAGCATCTCGATCGCCTGCTCGCGATGGGCCGCCGGAATCACGAATCGGTCATCGAACTTGGGCAGCGACGTCAGGTAGTAGACCTCCTCGGCCATCTCCGGCGTGTAACCCACGTCCTTGAGCGCATCATTCGCCTTTTGCTCCGGAATGTCGCCGACCGTTTTCCAGCGACGATAGA
>MERQ01000004.1 GCA_001770655.1 Betaproteobacteria bacterium RIFCSPLOWO2_12_FULL_68_20 | reverse complement strand
CTACGAATGCGACGGCCTGACCGCATACCGGCGCGTGCCGATGGTAGTGGCGCTTCCCGAGACCGAGCAGCAGGTGCAGCGCGTGCTCAGGACCTGTTGGTCGATGGACGTGCCCGTGGTGCCGCGCGGCGCCGGCACCGGGCTCTCCGGCGGCGCGCTGCCGCCCGGGGACGGGGTGCTCCTGTCGATGGCGAAATTCATGCGCCTGCTGCGGCTCGACCCGAAGGCGCGTATCGCGGTGGTGCAGCCCGGAGTGCGCAACGCCGCGATCTCGGACATCGCTGCGCCGTTCGGCCTGTACTACGCGCCCGACCCGTCGAGCCAGATCGCCTGCACGATCGGCGGCAACGTCGCGGAGAACTCGGGCGGAGTGCACTGCCTGAAGTACGGTTTGACCGTTCATAACGTGCTGCGCGCGCGCGGGTACACGATCGAAGGCGAAGCAGTCGATTTCGGTTCCGAAGCACCGGATGCGCCGGGCTACGACCTGCTCGCGCTCGCGGTCGGCTCCGAGGGGATGCTCGCCGTGATCACCGAGGTCACGGTCAAGCTCCTGCCCAGGCCACAGAGCGCGCGCCTCATCATGGCTTCGTTCGACGACGTCGAAACAGCCGGCCGCGCGGTCGCTGAGGTGATCGCGGCGGGCATCGTCCCGGCGGGCCTCGAGATGATGGACAAGGCCGCGACGCTCGCGACCGAGCAGTTCGTCGGCGCGGGATACGATCTCGAGGCCGCGGCGATCCTGTTGTGCGAGTCGGACGGCATGCCCGAGGAGGTGGAGGAAGAAATCGCGCGCATGCGGGCGGTGCTCGAGCGCGCCGGCGCGACGCGGACCAAAGTATCGCGCGACGAGGCCGAGCGCCTGCGCTTCTGGTCCGGAAGGAAAGCCGCCTTCCCGGCGGTCGGCCGCATCTCGCCCGATTACTACTGCATGGACGGCACGATCCCGCGCAAGCGCCTCGGGGAGATCCTCAAATTCATCGGCGGGCTGGAGAAGAAATACGGCCTGCGCTGCCCGAACGTGTTCCATGCGGGCGACGGCAACCTGCATCCGCTGATCCTGTTCGACGCCAACAGCGCCGACGAGCTGCGGCGCACCGAGCTGTTCGCCGCGGAGGTGCTGGAGAAATGCGTCGAGGTCGGCGGCACCATCACCGGCGAGCACGGCGTGGGAGTGGAGAAGATCAACCAGATGTGCGTGCAGTTCAGCCCCGAGGAGCTCGAGGCGTTCCACGCGGTGAAGCGCGCCTTCGATCCGCGGGGCCTGCTCAATCCCGGCAAGGCGGTGCCGACGCTCGCGCGCTGTGCCGAGTACCGGTTGCTGCGGGGGCCCGGCGGCAAGCTCCCGCATCCGCAGCTGCCCAGGTTCTGATGGACACCGCCCTGGCGGGCCTCGCCGCGAGAATCCGCGAGGCTTCGGAGCGCGGCACCGCGCTGCGCCTGCGCGGCGGCGGCAGCAAGGATTTCTACGGCGGCACGCCGCGCGGCGAGCTGCTCGATACGCGGGCCTACGCGGGGATCGTGGCCCACGAGCCGACCGAGCTGGTCGTCACCGCGCGCTGCGGCACGCCGCTCTCGGAGCTCGAGTCGGCGCTCGCTGCGAACGGCCAGATGCTCGCCTTCGAGCCTCCGCACTTCGGACCCGGCGCCACCGTCGGTGGCTGCGTCGCCGCAGGCCTTTCCGGGCCGCGGCGCGCGGCCGCGGGCGCGCTGCGCGACTACGTGCTCGGCGCGAAGCTCGTCGACGGCCGCGGGCGCGTGCTGCGCTTCGGCGGCACCGTGATGAAGAACGTGGCGGGCTACGACGTGTCGCGGCTGCTCGCGGGAGCGCTCGGCACGCTCGGCCTGATCGCCGAGATTTCGCTCAAGCTGTTCCCCCGGCCGGGCGCGGAGCTGACGCTTCGCCTGGAGATGCCCGAGGAGCGCGCGCTGGAGTCGCTCAACCGCTGGGCGGGACAGCCGCTGCCGATCTCGGCAAGCGCCTGGAACGACGGCGATCTGGGCGTGCGGCTCTCGGGGGCCGACAGCGCGCTGCGCGCCGCGGCCGAGCGCATCGGCGGCGAGCGCGTGGAGGGCGGGGAGGCCGAGCGCTTCTGGTCCGGGATCCGCGAGCACACGATCGGGTTCTTCGGCGGCGACGCGCCGCTGTGGCGCCTCGCGGTGCGCTCGAGCGCCGCGCCGATCGAGCTGCCGGGCGAGCGCCTGATCGAGTGGGGCGGGGCGCTGCGCTGGGTTCGCACGCGCGCCGACGCGGCCGCGGTGCGCGCGGCGGCCGCCGCGGCGGGCGGGCACGCGACGCTTTTCCGCGCCGCCGACAAGTCGGCCGGCGCCTTCACGCCGCTCGATCCCGTCGCGATGCGGCTGCACCGCAACCTCAAGGCGGCGTTCGATCCGGCGGGCATCCTCAACCCCGGCCGGATGTACCCGGAGTTCTAGGGCCGTGCGCCGAAAAGTATAGCGAGCCCCATGCAGACTCAGCTCGCGGACTTCATCCGCGACACGCCCGAGGGTCGCGAGGCCGACGCCATCCTGCGCAAGTGCGTGCACTGCGGCTTCTGCACCGCCACCTGCCCGACCTATCAGCTGCTGGGCGACGAGCTCGACGGGCCGCGCGGCCGGATCTACCTGATCAAGCAGGCGCTGGAAGGCCACCCGGTGACGGAAAAGACGCGCCTGCACCTGGATCGCTGCCTGACCTGCCGCGCATGCGAAACCACCTGCCCCTCGGGGGTGCGCTATGGGCGGCTCGCCGACATCGGGCGCGGCGTGGTGGAAGCGCATACGCGACGCGGGGCGCTGGAGCGCGCCTGGCGCGCGGTCCTGTCCGTGGTGATGCCGCGCACCGCGCTGTTCGGGGCGCTGCTGCGCTTCGGACAGCTGGTGCGTCCGCTCCTGCCGCCGGGGCTGCGCGCGCGGATTCCGGCGCGCCACGCGCGGCGCGGTCGCTGGCCGGCGCCGCGCCACGCGAGGAAGATGCTCGCGCTCGCCGGCTGCGTGCAGCCGCCGCTCGCGCCGGGGATCAACGCGGCGGCGGCGCGCGTGCTCGACCGCATCGGCGTGTCGCTCGTCGAGGCGCCTGGCGCCGGCTGCTGCGGAGGAATCCGCTTCCATCTCAACGAGCAGGAGGCGGGCCGCGGCGACATGCGCGCGCTGATCGACGCCTGGTGGCCGCTGGTGGAAAGCAACGAAATCGAAGCGATCGTCGTTACGGCGAGCGGCTGCGGCGTGACGGTGAAGGATTACGTCCATCTGCTCGCGCACGATCCCGCGTACCGCGACAAGGCGAAGCGGATCTCGGGCCTGGCGAAAGACCTGTGCGAGGTGGTGCCGGCGGAGGCGATCGCCGCCGGGAGGGACCGCGGGCGGATCGCCTTCCAGTCGCCGTGCTCGCTGCAGCACGGCCAGCAGATCCGCGGCGCGGTGGAGGCGCTGCTCGCCCGCGCGGGCTACCAGCTGGCGCCGGTGCGCGACTCGCACCTTTGCTGCGGCTCGGCGGGCACCTACTCTTTGCTGCAGCCGGAAATAGCGCGCGAGCTGCGCGCGCGCAAGCTCGCCTCGCTCGCCGAGAGCATGCCGCAGGCGATCGCGAGCGCGAACCTCGGTTGCATGGTCCACCTCCAGTCTGCGAGCGAGCTTCCGGTGCGCCACTGGATCGAGCTGCTGGACGAGGCTTTGGCGGCACAGCCGTGACGCGCCGTCCGTCGGCGCAACCGGCGCGCCCGGCGGCGGATGGTAAGAAACGGTCAGGCCCGTGGGGGGATCGATACTGGAACGCGATCGAGCCGACGTAGCTTCCGGAGGAGTCGATTCCGGAGGCGAGGACGGCATGCAAGGCGAACGCGAAGCCGGGCCCGGGCAGCTCTCGGGCCAATCGCGCCTAGACGCGGCACGCGTCGAGGCGCTGTACCGCGTTTCGCGCCCGGCGTACTACGCGACGCTCGCGAACGCCGGCATCCTGCTGGTGGCGCTGTGGGGGCCGTTCACCGCCGAGGTGCTGCTGGTCTGGTTCGCGGCGCTCGTCGCGGTGTCGCTCGGCCGCATCGCGCTGCACTCGCGCTACACGCGCGCCGCCCGCGATTCCGGCGGCGCCGACGCGGCGGCGTGGGAGCGCCGCTACATGATCGGCGCGCTTGCGTCGGGGGCGGTGTGGTCGCTTTCGGCCGCCGTGTTCTTCCCGGCCGGCGATCCGCTGCTGCAGATGGCGGTAGTGCTGGTGGTGGGAGCCAGCGTGATCGGCGCGGCCGGCGTGTACGCGCCCAGCCCGCTTGCGTTCTACGCCTTCACCAGCCTGCCATTCGCCGCCATGCTGGTCCAGCTCGCGGCGCAGCCCGGCCGCACCTACGTGCTGCTCGCGCTGGTGCTGCTCGTCGTCGGCGGGGTGATGATCAAGGTGCACCGCGACGTCTACCGCGGCATCGTGGACACCCTGCGCGTCCAGCTGCGCAACGAGGAGCTGCACGCCCGCGCTGCGGCGACCGGGGGCGTGCTGCGCGACGCGATCGAAAGCCTGCCCGAGGGCATCGCGATCTGGGGCGCCGACGACCGGCTGGTGGTGTGCAACGACGCCTACGCGAGCCTGTACGGCGGCGGGCTGGGCGCCGAGCGGCTCGCGGGCGCGACGTTTCGCAGGATCGCCGAGAACGCCTGGGACGCCGAGCGCATCGCGCCGGAATTCGAGGGCCGGCGCGACGAGTGGATCGAGCGGCGCGTCTCGCTGCATCGCGAAGGGCGCGGCGAGATGAACGAGTTCCAGGCGCGCGACGGCCGCTGGCGGCGCGGCGGCACGGTGCGCATGCGTCGCGGCGGCCTGGTCGGCCTGGTCTCGGACGTGAGCGGCCTCAAGCGGGCGCAGGAGGCGTACCTGGCGGTGCTGGCGGAGGAGAACCTGGTGCTCGATACGCTGCCGGTCGGCGTGGCGTTCGTCGAGCGGCACTCGATCGTGCGCTGCAACCGCAAGCTGGAGCAGATGCTCGGCTACGCGCCCGACGAGCTGCGCGGACAGTCGACGCGGGTGTGGTTCGCCAGCGACGACCGCTGGTACGCCGCGCGCGAGGAGAGCTATGCGCGCCTCGCGGACAGCGGGATGATGGAGGGCGATGCGCGCGTGCGGCGCAAGGACGGGACGGGCCTGTGGTGCCGGGTGCTCGCGCGCGCCGTCGACGCGAGCGAGCCCGAGGGCGGGTCGATCATCTTCGCCTTCACCGACGTCGACCAGCGCGTCGCCGCCGAGCAGGCGCTGCAGGAAAGCGTCGAGAAGCTCCAGCTCGCGGTCGACGCGGCCGACCTCTACTACTGGGAGTGGGACGCGGCGACCGATCGACTGCATTGGGGCCGCAATCCCTCGGCGCTTCCGGGCGCGCCCCGGGGGGGCGAGCAGAAATGGAGCGAATTCACGCAGCTCATCCACCCGGAGGACCGCGAGCGCTGCGATGCCCTGCATCGCGCCGCTCTCGAGCGCGGCCAGTCGTTCGCCAACGAATACCGCCTGGTCGGGCACGACGGGCAGCTGCTCTGGATCGCCGCTCGCGGGGTGCCGATGCGCGAAGCCTCCGGCAAGGTACACCGAATGATCGGCGTGTCGCAGGACATCACCGAGCGCAAGCGCCAGGAGGAGGAGGTGCGCTTCCTCGCCTACCACGACTCGCTCACCGGGATGCCCAACCGGCGGCTGCTCGACGACCGCCTCAAGCAGGCGGTCTACCTCGCGCAGCGGCGCGACACCAAGGTGGCCGTGATGCTGATCGACCTGGACGACTTCAAGCAGGTGAACGATTCGGTCGGGCACCGCGCCGGCGACGCGGTGCTGCGCGAGGTGGCGCAGCGCCTCGCCGGTTGCGTGCGCAAGGCCGACACGCTGGCGCGGCACGGCGGCGACGAGTTCGTGGTGGTGATCCCCGATCTGCAGCTCGAGGCCGATTGCCAGATCGTCGCCGAGAAGATCCTGCACGCGCTCACGCCCGAGTTCCAGGCCGACGGCCGGCATTTCAATCTCGGCGCGAGCATCGGGATCTCGATCTTCCCGTCGGACGCGGGCGACGGCGACGCGCTGCTCCGGAACGCCGACGCGGCGATGTACCGCGCCAAGCAGCTCGGCAAGAACAACTACCGCTTCTACGGCAGGTAGCGCCGCGCCCGCGGTATAGTTGGCGGGTGAGATCGTCGCAGAAATCGCTGGCGCGGCTCGCCCGTTTCGTGACGCCCTACCGCGCGCGCGTCGCCGCGGCGCTGGTCGCCTTGCTGGTCGCGGCCGCAGCGGTGCTCGCCCTGGGCCAGGGGCTCAGGCACGTGGTGGACAACGGCTTCGGCAGCGGCGACCCGCGGCTGCTCGACCAGGCGCTCGCGGCGATGATCGCGGTCGCCGTCGCCCTCTCGGTCGCCACCTGGTTCCGCTTCTATCTGATGATGACGACCGGTGAGCGCGTCGTCACCGACCTGCGGCGGGCGGTGTTCGACCACATCGTCGGGCTGGATCCCGCGTTCTTCGAGGCGACCCGCACCGGGGAAGTGATCTCGCGCCTTACCAACGACACCACGCTGCTGCAGCAGGTGATCGGCTACGGCCTGTCGATGTTCGTGAGGAACCTCATCATGATGGTCGGCGCGGCCGTGATGCTGTTCGTGACCAGCTGGAAGCTCGCGGCCCTGGTGCTGCTCGGCGTGCCGGCGACCCTCGTTCCGATCCTGCTGCTCGGGCGGCGCGTGCGGCGCCTGTCGCGCGACAACCAGGACCGCGTCGCCGACGTGTCCGCGTACGTGGACGAATCGGTGCACGAGATCCGCACCGTGCAGGCCTACGCGCACGAGCACGCGGACCGCGCGGCTTTCGCGCGCCACGCCGAGGCCGCGTACCGATCGGCCGTATCGCGCATCCGCCAGAAGGCGTTCCTCATCTCCTCGGTCATGCTGATCGCGTTCTGCGCCGTGGGCGTGATCCTGTGGATCGGCGGCCACGACGTGCTCGCCGGCCGCCTGTCGGCCGGAGAGCTCTCCGCATTCGTGTTCTACGCCGGGGTGGTGGCGGGCGGCGCGGGCACCGTGTCCGAAGTGTGGGGCGAGCTGCAGCGGGCCGCCGGCGCCACCGAGCGGCTGGTGGAGCTGCTCGAGACCTCGCCGCGGATCCTCGCGCCCGCCGTTGCGGTCGCTCCGGCGTCGCGCGCGCCGGCCGCGATCGAGTTCGGCGAGGTCGATTTTGCCTACCCGGCACGGCCGGGCACCGCGGCGCTCGAGCGCTTCAGCCTTCGCATCGCGCCCGGAGAGCGCCTGGCGCTGGTCGGGCCGTCGGGGGCGGGCAAGTCCACGGTGTTTGCGCTGCTGCTGCGCTTCTACGACCCGCAGCACGGCGCAGTGCGCATCGACGGCGTGGACCTGCGCGACATGGACCCGCTCGCCCTGAGGCGCCTGATCGCGGTGGTGCCGCAGGATCCCGTGATCTTCGCCGCGAGCGTGCTCGACAACGTGCGCTATGGGCGGCCAGGCGCGAGCCGCGAGGAAGCGCTCGCCGCGTGCGAGAAGGCGCTCGCGCTCGAGTTCGTCGAGCGGCTGCCGCAGGGCCTGGACACGCCGCTCGGCGAGCGCGGCGTGACGCTCTCGGGCGGGCAGCGCCAGCGCCTGTCGATCGCGCGCGCGCTGCTCGCCGACCGCCCGATCCTGCTGCTCGACGAGGCGACCAGCTCGCTCGACGCGGCGAGCGAGCGCATGGTGCAGCAGGCGCTCGAGACGCTCGAGCACGGACGCAGCACGGTGGCGATCGCGCATCGCCTCGCGACAGTGCAGCACGCCGACCGCATCGTGGTGATGGACCGGGGCGCGATCGTGGCTCAGGGCACGCATGCGGAGCTGATGCGCCAGGGCGGTCTGTACGCGCACCTCGCGCAGCTGCAGTTCCTCGGCGGGGAGGCGCCGCCGCGATGGGAACGCGCCGCCTAGGCGCGGTCCTGCTGGTTCTTTTCGCCTGCGCGGCGCAGGCGCAGGAGGCGCTGCGGGTCGGCTCGAAACGCTTTACCGAGTCCTACGTCCTGGGCGAGATCCTGGTGCAGGCGGCGCAGCGCGCCGGCGTGCGCGCCGAGCACAAGCCGGGGCTCGGCAACACCGGCATCGTGTTCGCGGCGCTGAAAGCCGGTTCGATCGACCTCTACCCGGATTACACCGGCACGATCGCGAGAGAATTGCTCAGGCTCCAAGGCGAGGCGGGGCTCGACGAAATCAATCGTGCGCTCGCGCCGCAGGGCATCGGCGTCGCCGTGCGGCTCGGGTTCAGCAACAGCTACGCGCTTGCGATGCGCGAGGACCGCGCACAGGCGCTCGGCATCCGCACGCTTTCCGACCTGACGAGGCACCCGCAGCTCAAGCTCGGGCTGTCGCAGGAATTCATCGGTCGCACCGACGGCTGGCCGGCGATGAAGAATGCATACCGGCTGCCTCATCGAACGCCGTCGGGTCTCGACCACGGCCTCGCCTACGAGGCGATCGCGGCCGGGAAGATCGACGTCATGGACATCTACACCACCGACGCCAAGATCGAGCGCTTCAACCTGCGCACGCTGGAGGACGACAAGAAATTCTTTCCGCGCTACGAGGCGGTGCTGCTCCATCGGCTCGAAGTGCCGAAGCGATTTCCGGAAGCCTGGCGCGAGCTCGAAAAGCTCGCGGGCCGAATCGACGAAAGGAAGATGATCCGCATGAACGCCGCGGCCGAGCTGGAAGGAAAGAGCTTTGCCGAGGCGGCGAGGCTGCTCGAATCGGGGGGCGGGACCGTGCGCGCCGGACAGCGAAGTTTCCTCGGCGCCTTGTTCGGGCCCGATTTCCTGCGCCTGACGGGAGAGCACCTGCTGCTCGTCTTCGTCTCGCTCGCGGCGAGCGTGGCGCTCGGCGTGCCGCTCGGGGTCGCCGCGGCGAAGCTGCGCTGGGCGGCGCAACCGATCCTCGGCGTCGTGGGCGTGATCCAGACCATCCCGTCGCTAGCGCTGTTCGCCTTCCTCATCGCGCTCGTCGGCACGATCGGCACATGGCCGGCGCTGATCGCGCTGTTCCTGTATGCGCTTCTGCCGATCGTGCGCAATACGCACGCGGGCTTGGAAGGCATCGGCGCCGGGATGCGGCAGGCCGCGCTCGCGCTGGGGCTGCCGGCGCGCGAGCGGCTGCGGCACATCGAGATGCCGCTCGCGCTGCCTTTGATCCTTGCCGGAGTGAAGACCTCTGCAGTCATCAATGTCGGCACCGCCACCATCGCCGCCTTCATCGGCGCCGGCGGCTACGGGGAGCGGATTGCGTCTGGCTTAGCGCTGAACGACACGGTGATGCTGCTGTCGGGCGCGGTGCCTGCGGCCGCGCTCGCACTCATCGTCCAGGGGGCGTTCGAGATCGGCGAGCGGCGGTTCGGATGGATGGCGCGGGTGCAGGGAGGGGGGCGTACATGAGGTCAACGGCGGTGACCTCGCTGGCGTTATCCAACCCGGGAGGAGAGGCCGGTGCGCCTGCCAAATGCGGAGAAGGCGGAAATTTCCGAACGAAAGATCGTTCGCTATCTGCTGTCGCCGACGCACCCGACGGGCGGAAGCAAAGCTGCCTTCTTCGGCAAACATGGATTCAAAGTCACAGCTTGGCGGGCGCTGGCTGAGGCATTGCGCAGACACGCGATCGACAACGATGTCGCACAGGCCACCCAGACTCTGTACGGGATGCGCTACGTCATCGATGCAGTGCTTCTAGCGCCAGACGGCTTACGCTTGAACGTGCGCAGCGTATGGTTTATAAGGCGAAGAGAGTCGGTGCCCCGGTTCGCAACCGCGCATCCGCTCAAAAGGGAATCGACGTGATTCGTGAATTGGACGTCGTAGTTCTTGATCGCGACTTGCCGGAGCATGGCCTCGTGCGAGGCGACGTCGGCACGGTCGTGCTGGTCCACGGGGACGGCGAGGGCTATGAGCTCGAGTTTACTGCGCTGGATGGAGAGACGGTCGCGGTCCTGACGCTCTCCGCCCAGGAGGTTCGCGAGATTCGTCAGGGCGAAATCGCGCACGTGCGTGACGTCGCCCGCGCGGTTTGAGAAGTTGACGCCGAATAAATGTAATCGGTAGTCGCAGGCCGGCAAGCCGCCGCGCTGTCGTATCATGCGGGCTTTTCCGGGCGCCGAACCGGCGGCCGGAACACAAATCACGGGGGTAGCGGTCGATGCGGATCGGCGTTCCTGCCGAGACCCGTCCGGGCGAGACGCGCGTTGCGGCGACGCCCGAGACGGTCAAGAAGCTGGCGGCCAAGAACGAAGTCCGCGTCCAGTCCGGAGCGGGCGCGGGCTCGAGCATTCCCGACCGGGAGTACGAGGCGGCAGGAGCGAAGATCGTCGGCGCCGCGGCCGAGGCCTGCGACGCCGATATTGTTCTCAAAGTGCGCGCGCCGCAGGAATCGGAGCTCGCGCTGCTCAAGTCCGGCTCGATCCTGATCGGGCTGCTCGATCCGTTCCACGCGGCGGGCATCGAGGCGCTCGCCAGGAGTGGCGTCACCGGCTTCGCCATGGAATGGCTGCCGCGCATCTCGCGCGCGCAGTCGATGGACGTGCTCTCCTCCCAGGCGAACATCGCCGGCTACAAGGCGGTGGTGCTCGCCGCCGCCGAGATCGGGCGCTTTTTCCCCATGCTGATGACCGCGGCGGGAACGGTGAAGGCGGCGCGGGTGCTGGTGCTCGGCGCGGGCGTCGCAGGCCTGCAGGCGATCGCCACCGCCAAGCGCCTCGGCGCGGTGATCGAGGCCTCCGACGTGCGTCCCGCGGTGAAGGAGCAGGTCGAGTCGCTCGGCGCGAAATTCCTCGACGTCCCCTATCTTACCGATGAGGAGCGCAGTATCGCTCAAGGCGCGGGCGGCTACGCGCGGCCGATGCCGGCGGACTGGATGCGCCGCCAGGCCGAGGCGGTGCACCAGCGCGCGCTGCAGTCCGACGTCGTCGTCACCACCGCGCTCATCCCCGGGCGGCCGGCGCCCAAGCTCATCCGCGAGGCGACCGTGCAGGCGATGAAGCCCGGCTCGGTGATCGTGGACCTCGCGGTGGAGCAGGGCGGCAACGTTGAGGGCATCGAGCGCGGGAAAATCGTCGTCAGGCACGCCGTGAAGCTGGTGGGCCTCGAGAACCTCCCGGCGAGCGTGCCGACCGACGCCTCGGCGCTTTACGCGAGGAACCTCTACAACTTTCTCACGCTGATGCTCGACGCCAAGACGGGCGAATTCAAGCTCGATCGCGGCGACGAGATCATCGCCGGGACGCTCGCCTGCATCGGCGGCGAATCGATCAGGAAAGGCTGACCATGGGCGGAACCGTAGACCCCACCGTCATCAACCTCGTGGTGTTCGTGCTGGCGGTGTTCGTCGGCTACCACGTGATCTGGAACGTGACCCCGGCGCTGCACACGCCGCTGATGAGCCTCACCAACGCGATCTCCAGCGTGATCATCGTCGGCGCGATCCTGGCCGCGGCGCCTGCCGAGACCGACTTCGGCACCGTGCTCGGCGTGATCGCGGTGGCGCTCGCCTCGGTGAACGTGGCCGGCGGCTTCCTGGTCACGCAGCGCATGCTCGAGATGTTCAGGAAGAAGAAATGAGCGCGAACCAGCTCACGCTGTGGTACCTGGTCGCCTCGGTCTGCTTCATCCTGGCGCTGAAAGGCCTTTCGGCGCCGACCAGCGCGCGCCGCGGCAACGTGCTCGGCATGGCCGGGATGGCGCTGGCGGTCGTCTTCACGGTGGCGCTGATCTGGAATGGCCGCCTCGACTTGATCGTGCTGGCCATGCTCGTCGGCGGCACGCTCGGCGCGCTGGTCGCGCGGCGGGTGCAGATGACGCAGATGCCCGAGCTGGTCGCCGCGATGCACTCGCTGGTCGGCATGGCGGCGGTGCTGATCGCGATCGGCGCGGTCAACAATCCGGCGGCGTTCGGCGTTGCGGACCCGCTGCCGAGGGGCAACAAGCTCGAGCTGTTCATCGGCACCTTCGTCGGCGCGATCACGTTCTCCGGCTCGGTGATCGCCTTCGGCAAGCTCGCCGGGCTGGGCAAGCGTTTCCGCCTCTTTTCCTCCGCGCCGGTGGTGTTTCCGGGGCAGCACTGGCTGAACCTCGCGCTCGGGCTGGCGATGATCGGCTTCGGCACGGCATTCTTCCTCGCCGCGGACAAGGCGTGGACGCCGTTCGCGTTGATGACCGCGATCGCGTTCGCGCTCGGGGTGCTGATCATCATCCCGATCGGCGGCGCCGACATGCCGGTGGTGATCAGCATGCTCAACAGCTACTCGGGCTGGGCGGCGGCGGGCATCGGCTTCTCGCTCAACAACTCGATGCTGATCATCGCCGGGTCGCTGGTCGGCTCCTCGGGCGCGATCCTTTCCTACATCATGTGCAAGGCGATGAACCGCTCCTTCATCTCGGTGATCCTGGGCGGGTTCGGCGCGGCCGAAGGCGCGGCGGCGGCGGGGGCGGAGAGCAAGACGGTGCGCTCGGGCTCTGCCGACGACGCCGCGTTCCTGATGGCGAACGCGGAATCGGTGATCATCGTGCCGGGCTACGGCCTCGCGGTGGCGCGGGCGCAGCACGCGGTGAAAGAGATGGCCGGGAAGCTGCAAGCGAAGGGCGTGAGCGTGAAGTACGCCGTCCACCCGGTCGCCGGCCGCATGCCCGGGCACATGAACGTGCTGCTGGCGGAAGCCGAGGTGCCTTACGACCAGGTGTTCGAGATGGAGGACATCAACGGCGAGTTCGGCACCACCGACGTGGCGCTGGTGCTCGGCGCGAACGACGTGGTGAACCCGCTCGCCTACGAAAAAGGCAGCGCGATCTACGGCATGCCGATCCTCGACGTGGTGAAGGCGCGCAGCGTGCTCGTCAACAAGCGCAGCATGGCCGCGGGCTACGCCGGGCTCGACAACCCGCTTTTCTACATGGACAAGACCATGATGGTGTTCGGCGACGCCAAGAAGACCGTGGAGGAGATCGTGAAGGCGCTGGACTGATGGGATCGCGCGAAAGGATCCTCGCGAAAATCCGGCGGCGGCAGGGACACGCCGGCGCGGCGCCCTCCAACGCCGAGCTTGAGGATGTGCGCACCTACCTGCGCGCGCATCCGCGCGGGCCGCTGCCCGCGGTGAATGGCGACCTCGCTGCGCGCTTCGGCGCGAATGCCGAGGCGGCGGCGTGCACCTGTGAGCGGGTCGCCGCCGAGCGCGAGGTGCCTGCGGCCGTGGCGCGCTATCTGGAGGCGCATGGATTGCCCGGGAAAGGATGCGTGTGGCCGGCGCTCGCGCGCCTGGACTGGCGCTCGGTGGGGCTTGCGCTCGAAGCGCGCGCGGCGAACGGTGAGGACGCGATCGGCGTGACAGGCGCGTTCTGCGCGCTCGCCGAGACCGGGACGCTGATGCTGGTCTCGGGCGCAGACACGCCCGCGAGCGTGAGCCTGCTCCCGGAGACGCACGTCGCGCTCGTGCCGGTGGCGCGAATCGTCGCGCACATGGAGGACGGCTGGGAGCTGGCGCGCGCCGAGCTTGGGCAGCTGCCGCGCGCGGTCAATTTCATTTCCGGCCCTTCGCGCACCGCGGACATCGAGCAGACGCTGATCCTCGGTGCGCACGGGCCGTACCGCGTGCACATCGTCCTCCTCGGGTAGGAACTCCGCGCTGCGGGCCCGGTCACAGGCGCAACGCCGTGCGGCCATGCGGCGACAGGGAGGCCGATGGACCTGAGCTTTCTTCCCAAGCTCCCGCTTGAATTGTCGCAGCCCGTCCTGTTCGGCGCGCTGCTGGTGCTGGGCCTCGTCTGCGGCGAGGCGATCCGCCGCTACGCCGCGCTGCCGCGCATCACGGGATACGTGCTGGCCGGCGTCGCGCTCGGGCCGCAGGGCAGCGGACTGCTCGGCGCCGACGTGCTCGGCGCGACGCGCCTGCTGGTGGACCTCTCGATCGGGCTGATCGTGTTCGAGCTCGGCTTCCGGCTCGATTTCGAGTGGCTGCAGCGCAACAAGTGGCTGTTCGTCACCGCGATCGCCGAGAGCGTGTTCTGCTTCTGGGCGATCTTCGCGGCGCTGACATATTTCGAGTTCCGGCCGCTGCTCGCGGCGAGCGCGGCGGCGATCGGCACGGCGACCTCGCCACCGGTGGTGATGCTGGTGGCGCACGAGCTGCGCGCCGAGGGCCAGGTGACCGAGCGCATGCTGCTATTTACCGCGGTGAACAGCGTCTTTGCATACGTCGTGCTGACGCTGCTGCTGCCGTTTCTGCACCTGGAACACGAGGCGGGCTGGCAGGAGGCCGTCCTGCACCCGATCTACGTGCTTGCCGGCTCGGCCCTCGCCGGATTCGTCGCCTGCATGGTGATGCTCGGGCTGGCGGGCTGGGTCGGCAAGCGCGAGGACCGACAGTTCGTGCTGCTGGTGGCGGTGGTGGTGCTGACTGTCGGCGTGGCGCACAGCATGAACCTGTCGGTGATGGTGACCCTGGTCGTGCTCGGGATGCTGGCGCGCAACCTGGACTGGCAGCACGCGCTGCTGCCGCTGCGCTTCGGCCACGGCGGGCAGCTGTTCTTCGTGATCCTGTTCGTGCTCACCGGCGCGAGCCTCGAGTTCGAGGCGTTCGGCACGGCCGCGGCGGCGGTCGCGGCGTTCATCGTGGTGCGGTTTCTCGGCAAGGCGGCGGCGATCCTGCTGTTCGGCTATCCCTCGGGCGTGCGCGCCGGCGGAGCCGGCCTGCTCGCAATCGCGCTGCTGCCGATGTCGGGCCTCGCGGTGGTGATGGTGCGCGACACCGCGACGCTCTACCCGGGCTTCGGCAAGGAGCTCGCCGCGGTGGTGCTGTCGGCGGTCGCGGTGCTCGAGCTCGTCGGGCCGCTCGCGACCCAGTTCGCGCTCAAGCGCGCGGGCGAGGCGCATCCGGAATCGTCCGGCGCCTGAGGAGCGCGCATGAGCGAGATGGATTTTTCGCCATCGGCGACCGGGAGCATCGGCGTGGAGCTCGAGCTGCAGCTGGTGCGGCCGCACGACCTCGATCTGTCGCGCGAGGCGGGTGCGCTCTTGTCCCGGCTCGAGGAGCGCAAGCTCGCCGGCGCGGTGAAGCCCGAGATCACCGAGAGCATGATCGAGCTGAACAGCTCGGTCCATCCGCACCACGACGCGCTGCGCGCGGAGCTCGAGGCGATGCGCCAAGCGGTGGTGAAGGAGGCGGGCGTACTGAACCTGCGCATCTGCGGCGGCGGCTCGCACCCGTTCCACGACTGGACCGACCGGCGCATCTTCCCGACCGAGCGCTTCAAGCACATCGTCGAGCGCTATGGCTACCTCGCCAAGCAGTTCACCGTGTTCGGCCAGCACATCCACTTCGGCTGCCCGGGGGGCGACGAGGCGGTATACCTGGTTCACATGATGACGCGCTACGTGCCGCACTTCATCGCGCTCTCGGCGGCTTCTCCCTACTACCAGGGCGAGGACACCGCGTTCCAGTCCTCGCGCCTCAACGCGGTCAATGCCTTTCCCCTTTCCGGGCACATGCCGTTCGTGCGCGACTGGGCGCAGTTCCTGGAGTACTTCGCGACCATGAAGGGCTTCGGCATCGCCGGGAGCATGAAGGACTTCTACTGGGACGTG
>MERQ01000003.1 GCA_001770655.1 Betaproteobacteria bacterium RIFCSPLOWO2_12_FULL_68_20 | reverse complement strand
TGCTTGAAGAAAAACGGCACGCCTGCCGACCTGCACTGACGCAGTATTGAACTCACCCATTCCTTCTTCAAAGGTCGCGCGCGTGGACCCGACTCTCCACCGACGATGACCCAATGGACGCCGTTGAGCGAAATTTCACTCAAGGGGCCAATAAGCGGTTCCAACGAAAGAAATCGCACAGCTGCAGGTACGTTCTGCAAATCTGCAATTCGATGCATGACGCGCGAATCCTCGACGCTCACGCCCATCCAGACGTTTCCAGGCCAGGGTAAATTGGACGCGAGTTCCGCTAGGCGCTCGCTCCGCTTCGTGAGCACCTGGAAAGTGTGATGCGGGCAGTCACGCATGGTGCTAAAGACGCGTTGAATATAGGAAAGCGGGATATCGTCATGAAACAAATCGCTCATCGAGTTCACGAACACTACACGCCCCTTTTTCCACTTGCGCGGTTCATCAAGCGAATCGGGATGAAGCGTGACCCGGAATCCATTGCGATAGCGATCACTACCCATGGCGGTTAGGCGCTTCGTCATGCGCTCCGCGTAGCAGTTCTTGCATCCCTGGCTGACCTTGGTGCACCCAGTTACGGGATTCCAGGTCATTTCGGTCCACTCGATGTTCGATATCGTTGCCATCCTCGGGTTACCGCGTTCGAGCCAAATGAGCCGCTATCTTGAGTGCCGTCCCTCCGCCTTTTGGATTTCCCGCGGCGAAGCACAGCGCGTACATCGGAGTCTTGTTTGAATTGTAAAGAATCATTGGCTTCTGGACTACGTGTGGGAACACGGTACGTAGTCTTTCAAGAAAAAATTCAAGGATCTCGTCCATGCCCGCAATCTTTGTCACAGAGTCCAGCTGCGTGCCAAAGAGGTCGGTGTCCGATCTCTTCGCATAGAACCTTTTGATCCAGTCAACCGTTCCGAATACTTTGGTCAGGATGACAGCCCAGTCTTTCTCGGGCAATACGTCGCCCGGCATCATTCGATTGGCGCCAATCGCAAAGGGAAACAGAATCCAGAGGTCGATTGCACGAGTCCGCGCAATCGCTTCAATGGTTTCCCAGGCAACGCTCATTCCGTACGGGTCAAGGAACACAACCGCACGTTGTACACGCCAGTTCTGACCCGCACACCACGATTGGAGCCAGGTATTGGCATCGCCGTGAACGAATTCGCACTGTGGCGCGAGTGCAGGTAGCTCTCGTTCTACCAGCTTTCGAAGCGCCTCGATGTGCCCCACTTTCTGGTCGATGAAGATGTATTGGTCAAATTTATCTTCGAGGTTAAGCGCCACACGAGCGCTGCCTTGCTGGAACTCGCGGGTTTCGTCCCCATAGCCGAACAGCGAAACCGTGGTCTGGCCCGGGCGGGCGTCGCGATCTCCAGTCCCGGCGAAAGCATCCACATAGACAGTGCGCAGGTTTCGGGCAACCGGATGTTTCTTGAAAATTACTTGATACTGGACTAGGTAAGCCCTAAGCGCAGCCAGCTTGCGCTCGGTCCAGGATCCGCCGAATCTAGGTGCGCTCATCGTCCACTCGGGGGGCCGGCATAGCCGGCCTACATCAGATTTCTAAGGCGCTCCAACGCGGCATCCACTTCCTTCCCTTTCTCGGCGATAGCGTCCAGCAATTGCGCAGGAGTCCTGGTATCAACGACCTTCCGCTCCCGTGGGTTGACAGCCTTCAGGTCGTAGACAGCGTCGTCGATCGCCTGCGCCTTGGAGGTCGCTTCGCGCGCCGCCTTGTCCGCAGCCTGGATCTCGGGCAGCAAAGCGTCCGCCTTTGCCGCCTCTCCGCTCTTACTCAGGAGCTTTGCCTGCTCCCGTAGCGTCGTCGCGCGCTCCCGTTGCGCATCCGCCTCGCGCCGATGAGGGGCGGCTTCGTCCGCCGCCTTCCGCTTGCGCTCGGCGAAATCCACCATCCAACTGTGCTCGGTTTCGGCTTCCGGCATGCCGCGCTTGTCGAGCAGCTCGAAGAAATTCTTGAATTGGAGCATCGTGAGCGGCGTCTTCTTGCCGACCTTAATGTGCGACAGGTCGTAGTACCAGATGCGCTCGGTCTTCCGTCCCTTGGTGAAAAATACCAAGTTGGTCTTTACGCCCGCGCCCGAGCCGGTGAATGCGCCGCCGGGCAAGCTGAGGATGCACCACAGGTCGTGCTCGTCCAAAAGCTTCCGCTTGGTCTTGACGAAAGCTTCCTCGTTCGTGCGGTATAGCAACCCTTCGTCGAGCACGATGCCGCAGCGACCCCCCGGCTCGAGGATCTGCATCACGTATTGCACGAACAGCACCTGCGTCGCCCGCGTCTTGAAGGGGAAAGGCCCTTGCGCCTCTTTACCCTCCTTGCCGCCAAAGGGTGGATTGGTGAGGACGACGTGGAAGCGTTCCGGTGCACCTTCCCACAACCCGCCGTACACCGTTTGTTTCGACAGCGTGTTGCCGTGCCACAGGTGCGGCTCGTCCACGCCGTGCAACATCAAATTTGCAAGCGCGATCGTATAGGCGAGGTTGTCCTTTTCCCGCCCGTAGAACGTGCGGTGCTTGAGCGAATCGAGTGCGTCTGTCGTCAGTTCCCCACCGAGCGTGCGCATGTGCTCAGCTGATTCAGCGAGGAACCCGGCCGTTCCGCAGCAGGGGTCGCACACCGTCTGACCGATCCTCGGGCCCACGGCACGGACCATCGCGCGAATGATTTCTCGCGGCGTATAGAACTGGCCGCCATCGGAGTTCTTCTCTCCCATCTTGAGAAGAAGGCCTTCATACACCTGCGACAGCATGAACTGATGCTGGGTATCGGTACCCGCGAGGCGCAGCGCGTGGACACGATCGAGCACGTCGGCAAAGTTGCTTTCCGTGTCCACTCGCACGCGCTCGGTGGCAGACATGATCTCGCTTATGACTTTCTGCTTTGGCGTCGCGCCCGGTCGGTCGCGCAGCCCGCGCAGATGCGGCAACAGATCCTCATTTACAAACGTGAAGTAGTCGCCGCGCTTTCCTTCCTGCAGCTTCCGCCGCTTCCAGCCGAGCGGCTTGCCGTCCGAAGTCTTCGGCGCGTCAAGCTTTTCCGACCACGGCGCCGCCCAGTCCTGCCAACGGTACGGCGCCGCGAGCGCAGGTGCATAGGTGAGAATCCCGGGCGCCGGCAAATCGATCCGCACGCCATCGATCCACGCCGTGGCACGGACTCCATTCGGAAGCGGCATGTACGGCGAAAAAATCGAATAGGGCCCGGTCTGGCCTTCCGGCCATGTCGCGCCTACGCTGCTTGCGCCATAGGTGCCGAGCGCCATTCCGTGTCGGCCATCTTGCAGCGGCACATCGGCTATGACTCCCGCGTAGCTCCACTGAACGGGGCGCACTCGCCCAGTTGCGTTCCTCACCCACCCGACAATGCGTGCGTCGGAAATCGAGCCGGCGCCCGAAGTGACCTCCTCAGGCGGTGCGGAAAGCAGCTGAAGCACACCGTCGTTCCACATGGCCGCATGCCCTGCTGCGCTGCCGACCACTCTCGCACCCCTTACAGCCAGTGCTTCACCCAAGCCTTCAGGCGGCGGAGCGGGCAACATCGTGAACCCTGCCCCCAACTTCCAGACGTACGGATACGTTCCATCGGCGAACTGGGTGCCTGCGACGCGGCCGTCGAAAATCGACTTCGCCATCCCGTAGCCCAGGTCCTGCACCGGTGAAACCGCGCAGCCCCCGAACACGACAGAGATGAGCACGGCGAATTGTCTGCAGTGCATTCTTGGTGCCGCCTTTCTCGCTACGTTACGCTGAGGACTTCACCGCCGCAATTGCGCGCCCTAGAGGGCACGAAGGACAGGCTCCGGCTAACATATTCCCATGGGCTACGTCGTCGGCATCGACATCGGCGGCACCTTCACCGACTGCGCGATCGTCGACCGCGCCGGCCGTCTCCTCACCACCAAGGTCCCCTCGACGCCCGAGGATTTCTCGCGCGGCATGATGGACGCGCTCGGCGCGGGAGCGAAATCCCTCGGCCTTTCGCTCGACGACTTCTGCCGCGACATCGCCTTCCTCTGCTCGGCTGGCGCTACAGCGGCTTCTCGGTCCACAACCAGGTGCGCGTCGCGGCCGGGGACGCCGAAGGCCGAAAGAAGCTCGCTGGCTATATGCTGCGCGCGCCGCTCTCCCTTGCCAAGATGAGCTACGACGCGGCTTCGGGCACCGTGATCCACCGCTCGAAGATGCACCTGGGGTTAAAGCGCAATTTCCAGCTCATGCCCGGTGCCGACTGGCTGGCGCTGCTGTGCAAGCACATTCCTGACCGCTACGAGCAGTTGGTCCGCTATTGCGGCTGGTACTCAAGCCGCAGCCGCGGGAAGCGCAAGGCCAAGGGTGCGGCTGCGCTCACCCCCGGCGGCGTCACCGAAGTGCCGAGCGAGTACGCAAGCCGCGCCAAAGCCGCCTGGGCGCAGCTCGTCCGCAAGGTGTACGAAGCCGATCCGCTCGAGTGCCCGAAGTGCCCCCGCCACTGGCTGGACAACGCACTCTGTATTACAATTCGTGTCACAGCCTGCGATCGCATCCTTCCATATGGCCACGCTCAACATGCGTCTCGACGACGAGCTGGACCGCCGGCTTTCGCGCGAGGCGGACCGCACCGAGCAGACTCGCTCGGAGTTGGCTCGCGCCGCGATCGCTGCGTTCCTGGAACAGCAGGAGCGGCAGCGGTTCCTTGATCAGATCGCGCGCGCCGCGCGCGAGCGCGGCGGCGAAGACCCGATCGCGGTCGCCGAGGAGGCGCTTGCCGCAGGCAACGAGGCCCTCGATCTTGCCGAACGAGGTGTGCAACAGGCGAGGGCGCCCTACCGGGCGAAGCGAAGGAAGCGCTGATGCGGCGCGGCGAGATCTGGATCGGCAATCTCAATCCGAACCGCGGCAGCGAGATCGGGAAGATCCGCCCGGTGCTGATCCTGCAGGCCGATTTCCTGACCGATCAGGGCGAGCCGACGATCGTCGTGCTTCCGCTCAGCACGCAGGTCCGCAAGTCGAAGGAGCCGCTTCACGTCACGATCCCGGCGCGCGACCGCTTGCGGCAGGCGTGCCAGGTGATGCCGGAACAGCCGCGGACGCTGGACCGCAGGCGTCTTGCGGACGGGCCGGTCACGAAATTGACGCTCGAGGAGATGAGCTCGGTCGAGAAAAGCTTCAAGGCCGTGACCGGATTGCTTTGATCGAGCACCCGACGGATGAGTGGGTCCTGTCCCTAGGCAGGGACCTTGCTGCGCCAGCCCTCGTGGTACGTCGCGCGCGCCTGCTTGGCGTAGGGCGCCGGGCTGACGATCGCGCGGATCTCGATCTGCCGGTGGCGCTCGACGGTGGGCTTCTTCGAGCCGCCGCCTTCCTCGCCCCAGAGCAGCTTGAGCTCGGCTCCGAGCTCGATCTCCGGGTCCACCACGGCGAGCGAAAGGTACGAGCGCTCGTTGTAGCTGTAGCCGGCGAACATCGATACGCCGACCGTCTTGCCACCGCTCAGCACCTTGTCGTACGACGCCGAGGTGTAGTTCGACAGCGGCATGTCGATGTACTTGTAGGGATCGCCCTGCTCGAGCATCGACCTGAAGGCCTTGACCACGTCGTCTGAGTTCCAGGCGAGCGTCACCTTCCTGCGGTGCGGCTTGCCGGCCATCTTCTCCAGCGCCTGGCGGCCGATGAAATCGTGGTCGAACTTGATGAACGGCCCGTAGCCCAGCTCGTGGGGCGTCATGTAATAGTCCTCGATCTTGCCGGAGTGGAAGCTGCCTCCGATCGAGCCCGCGCCCTCGTAGCTGGTCGCCGGCAGCCACTCGCGGTAGGCCTTCATCTTCTCGCCGGTGTAGACCGCCGGAAGGGGCGAGGGGATCCAGCCCGATTCGAGCGTGTTGGTGGCGTAGGCCCTCGAGCCGACTTCCTTGAGCCCGAAGGGCTTGCCGGCTTCGACGATCGCCGCGCGGATCTCCTCGCGCTCCGCGTAAGGGCCCCAGACTTCCAGCCCCGGCGCGCCTGCCATGCCGTGGCGCAAGCAGCGCACCTTGCGTCCCGCGATGTTGATCTCGCCCAGGTGGAAGAACTTCACCTCCGGCACCGGCCCGCCGTTCAGCTTCTCGAGCACCTGCGGAGCGTTCGGCCCCTGGATCTGGTAGCGGTAATTGCGGCGCACCACCGCCTTGCCTTTGGGGTTGCTGGGCGAGCGGTCGTCCTTTTCCGTCTTGACCTTGTAGCCGCCGGTCTCGGCATGGAACTGGACCCAGCTCGCGGCCGGAGCGCGGCCGACGAACACCAGGCTGTTCTCAGCCAGGTGGAACAGGATGCCGTCGCCGATCACGTGGCCGTCGTGGCTGCACGGAACGAATTGCTTCGCCCGGTTGACCGGGAAGTTGGCGAAGCTGTTGATCGTCAGCCCGGAGAACAGCTTCACCGCGTCGGGGCCCTCGACGTACTGCTCCACCATGTGGTGGCACTGGTCGTAAAGAATGGCGGTCTTCTGCCAGGCCATCTGCTCGTCGCGCCAGTTGGAGAATTCGGACGGCACCACCGGGTAGACGTAGGCGCCGATCTGCGAATTGCGCAGCATCTCCACCGGATTTCCGACGGCTTTCAGCAACTCCTCGAGATTCTTGTGAGCCATATCGTTTTCCTCCTTCTGAATCTAGGCCGCCTGCTTCAGCGCAAGCGCCTTGTCGGTCGCTTCCCAGGTGAATTCCGGCTCCTCGCGGCCGAAGTGGCCGTAGGCGGCGGTCTTCTCGTAGATCGGGCGCAGCAGGTCGAGCATCTGGATGATGCCCTTGGGGCGCAGGTCGAAGTTGGCGAGCACCAGCGCCGCGATCCTGTCGTCGGAAATCTTGCCCGTGCCCTGGGTGGTCACCATCACGCTGGTGGGGCGCGCCACGCCGATCGCGTAGGACACCTGCACCAGGCACTTCGAGGCGAGGCCCGCCGCGACGATGTTCTTCGCCGCGTAGCGCGCGGCGTAGGCCGCCGAGCGGTCCACCTTGGAGGGGTCCTTGCCGGAGAACGCGCCGCCGCCGTGCGGCGCCGAGCCGCCGTAGGTGTCGACGATGATCTTGCGCCCGGTGACGCCGCAATCGCCCTTGGGGCCGCCGATCTCGAAAGCGCCGGTCGGGTTGACCAGGAACTTGATCGGCCCCTTCACCAGGTTCTTCGGCAGCACCGGCTTGATGACGGTCTCGATCACCGCCTCCTCGATGGTCTTGTGCTGCACGCCGGGCGCGTGCTGGGTGGAGAGCACCACGGTCTCGATCGAATCGGGCCTGCCGTTCGCGTACTTGATCGTCACCTGGGATTTCGCGTCCGGGCGCAGCCACGCGAGGCGCCCGTCGCGGCGCACCTCGGACTGGCGCTCTACCAGCCGGTGCGCGAGGTAGATCGCGATCGGCATCAGGCTCGGCGTCTCGTCGCAGGCGTAGCCGAACATCATGCCCTGGTCGCCCGCGCCCTGCTCGAGATCGAGGCCGCGCCCCTCGTCCACGCCCTGCGCGATGTTCGGCGACTGCTGCCCGTACGCGCGCATCACCGTGCAGGTCGAGGCGTCGAAGCCGAGCGCCGGATCGGAGTAGCCGATGCGCCTGATCGTCGCTCGCGCCACCGCCTCGTAATCCACCTGCGCGCGCGTCGTGATTTCGCCCGCCAGCACCACCAGGTTGTCCTTGACCAGCGTCTCGGCGGCGACGCGCGAGGTCTTGTCCTGCTTTAGAATCGCGTCGAGCACCGCGTCCGAGATCTGGTCCGCGACCTTGTCCGGGTGGCCCTCGGACACCGATTCAGAAGTGAAGAGAAACTCGCTCATTGCGTGTGCGCCTCGGCCTGAAATGAAGGCCGCAAGGATAACAAATCTTGCACTCGTTCCCTAGCTTCGCGCTGCGGCTGCTCGCAAGGCTGCCGCTGCCGGCGCTGCACGCGTTGGGAAACGTCCTCGGCTGGGCGATCTATGGGATATCGCCCACCTACCGGCGGCACCTGGTCGAGAACCTGCGCCTCGCGGGCTACACCGACTCGCGCACGCGCCGCGAGGCGATCGCCTCGGCCGGCCGCATGATCGCCGAATGGCCGGCGATCTGGCTGCGCCCGCGCGCCGAGGTGACGCGCTGGGTGAAGCGCATCGACGGCGAGGAGCTGCCGCGCGCGGCGCATGCCGCGGGCAAGGATCTCGTATTCCTCACGCCGCACCACGGTTGCTTCGAGATCACCCCGCAGGTGCTCGCGCAGCACATCCCGGTGACGATCCTGTACCGCCCGCCCAAGCTGCGCTTTCTGCAGCCGCTGATCGAGCAAGGGCGCGGGCGCGACAACGTGCGACTGGCTTCCGCGGACCTCGGCGGCGTGAGGCAGTTGCTCGCGACGCTGCGCCGGCACGAGCCGGTCGGCATCCTTCCGGACCAGGTGCCGGGCGAGGGCGAAGGCGAATGGGCCGAATTCTTCGGCAGGCCTGCGTACACAATGACGCTCGCGGGGAAGCTCGCGCAGCGCCCGAACACCGCGACCTTCCTGGCATTCTGCGAGCGGCTGCCCCGCGGCGCGGGCTACGTCATACACCTGCGCGAGCTGCCGGCGCCGCTCGCGGGCGAGACGTCCGCGCGGCGCATCAACCGCGCCGTGGAGGCGCTGGTGCGCGAGCGCCCCGGGCAGTACCTGTGGGGCTACAACCGCTACAAGAGCCCGGCGAGGGCAAAATCGGGCTCCGACGCGCTCGAATGACGGGAGAGGCATGGCCAGGCTGCGCGTAGCGCTGATCGGGGCGGGATACATGGGGCGCCTGCACGCGGAGAAGCTCGCCGCGCGCGAGGACGTGGAGCTGGTCGCGGTCGCCGACGCGGACCGCGCGCGCGCCGAGGCGGCCGCGGCGAGATGGAACTGCGCGTCGTCCGCGGACTGGCGCGAGCTGCTCGGGCGCGCCGAGGCGGTGGTGGTGGCCGTTCCCACCGAGCGCCACGCCGAGGTGGCGCGCGCCTTCCTGGAGGCGGGCGCGCACGTGCTCCTCGAGAAACCGATCGCGGCGACGCTCGCGCAAGCCGAGGATCTGGTGCGCGCGGCGCGCGCCGCGGGCCGCGTGCTCCAGGTCGGTCACGTCGAGCGATTCAACGCGGCGTTTCGCGCCCTCGCCTCGCGCATGGGCCGGCCGCTGTACATCGACGCCGAGCGGCTGTCCGGGTTCAAGCAGCGCGGCGCCGACGTGGACGTGGTGCTCGACCTGATGATCCACGATCTCGACCTCGCCGCGGCGCTCGCGCGCTCCCCGGTCACCGGCGTGAGCGCGTGCGGCTTTCGCGTGCTCACGCGCGACATCGATATCGCCAACGCGCGCGTCGAGTTCGCCGGCGGCTGCGTCGCGAGCGTCACGGCGAGCCGCGTCAGCCAATCGGCGCTGCGCAAGCTGCGCGTGTTCCAGCCCGAGCTGTACGTTTCGGCCGATCTGCAGGCGGGACGCCTGCGCTACGTGCGGCAGACGGACGACGCCATCGCCGAGCGGGAGGAAGACCACGCCGGCGGCGATGCCCTGGCCGAGCAGGCGGCGGGGTTCGTCGCCGCGGCGCGCGGCGCCGCGCCGCCGGTCGTCAGCGGGGAGGACGGGGTTCGCGCGCTCGAGCTCGCGCTCACGGTCGGGCGCCTGGTGCGCGAGCGCCTCGAGCGCTACGCGGGCGGCGCATGACGAGCGTGCGCTTCGCGAAGATGCAGGGCGCGGGCAACGATTTCGTGGTGCTCGACTGCACGCGCCAGCCGTTTGCCCTTTCCGGCGCGCAACTGCGGCGCCTCGCCGACCGGCACTACGGCGTCGGCTGCGACCAGGTGCTGGTGGTCGAGCCGCCGCATGGGACGCAGGCGGACTTCCGCTACCGCATCTTCAACGCCGACGGCGGCGAGGTCGAGCAATGCGGCAACGGCGCGCGCTGCTTCGTGAAGTTCGTCCACGCCAGGGGGCTCAGCGCGAAGCGCGAGATCCGCGTCGAGACGCTCGGCGGGCCGATCGCGCCGCGCCTGGAGCCCGACGGCGAGGTGTCGGTGGACATGGGGGCGCCGGCGCCGGAGTCGCCGCTCGTGCAGGCGCTCGAGGTGGGCGGTGCGCGCGTCGAGCTGGCGCTGGTCTCGATGGGCAACCCGCATGCGGTGCAGATCGTCGCCGACGTGGACTGCGCGCCGGTGCCGAGCCAGGGTCCGCTCATCGAGCGCCACCCGCGCTTTCCCCGCGGGGTCAACGCCGGATACATGCGGGTGATCGGGCGCCGCCGCATCGCGCTCAGGGTATGGGAGCGCGGCGCGGGCGAGACGCTCGCCTGCGGCACCGGCGCCTGCGCTGCCGCGGTGTCGGGAATCCTGCTCGGGGCTCTCGATTCGCCGGTGCGCGTCGAAACGCGCGGCGGAGCGTTGACCGTGAGTTGGGCGGGCGGCGACAATGCGGTGTGGATGAAAGGTCCCGCCGAGACGGTGTTCGAGGGCACGATCGAGCTATAGAGGGACGCCATGGCTCCTGACGACGTCGCGCGTTTCCTCCGCTCCCACCCGCAGTTCTTCGACCAGCATCCCGAGCTTCTGGAGACCATCTACGTACCGCATCCCCACGGCGGGCGCGCGATCCCGCTGGCCGAGCGGCAGGTCGTGTCGCTGCGCGACAAGCTGAAGCTGCTCGAGGGCAAGCTCGGCGAGCTGATCCAGCGCGGCACCGAGAACGACGCGATCAGCGAAAAAGTGCACCGTCTGGCCGTCGCGCTCGCCGGAGCGCGCGATTTCCCGGCGCTCGCCCATGCGCTTTATTTCCATTTGCGCGAGGATTTCGCGGTGCCGCACGTGGCGCTGCGGGTGTGGGGAAAGAGCGTGCCCGTGGACTTCGTCGAGGCCGGTGCGGTCGCCGTGGAGCAGCGTCGCGAGGCCGAGGCGCTGGGCGCGCCGCAGTGCGGCCCGGCGGCGGGCAACTCGTTCACCGCCTGGTTCCTCGAGGCGGCCGAGCACGTGCGCTCGATCGCGCTCGTGCCGCTCAGCGAGAGCTCGGTGTTCGGCCTGCTCGCGCTGGGCAGCGAGGACCCGCAGCGCTTCTACGCCGAGATGGGCACGCTGTACCTGCGGCGTATCGGCGAGCTGTGCGCGGCGGGAGTATCGGCCAGGCTGTAGCGGCCTCGATGGACCGGCATCCCGACCTCGAGCTGGTGCGCGAGTATCTGGATGCCATGAAGCACCAGCGCCGGCTCTCCCCGGCCACCCTCGGAAACTACCGGCGCGCGCTCGGCGTGCTGCTCGGCCTGCTGGGAAGCGCGCGCCTGGACTCGCTCGAGGTGGCGCAGGTGCGGCGCTTCGTCGCGCTGCTGCACGCGAAGGGCCTGTCGGCGCGCACGCTCGCGCTCGCGCTCTCTGCCTGGCGCGGCTGCTACCGGTGGCTGGCCCGGTACCGCGGTTTTCGCGCCAACCCCGTCCTCGGCGTGCGCGCCCCGAAGGGCACGAAGCGGCTGCCGAAGGCGCTTTCGGTGGAAGGCGCAGCGCGCCTGCTCGGCACCGAAGCCGACGCCACGCCCTCCGCGGCGCGCGATCGCGCCATGTTCGAGCTGCTGTATTCCTCGGGACTGCGGCTCGCCGAGCTGGTCGGGCTGGACGCGGGCGACGGCCGGCTCGATCTCGGGCAGGGTGAGGTGACCGTCACCGGAAAGGGCGGCAAGACGCGCACGGTGCCGGTCGGAGCGAAGGCGCGCGAAGCGATCGGGCGCTGGCTCGCGGTGCGGCCGCAGCTCGCCGCGGCCGGCGAGCGCGCGCTGTTCGTCGGCGCGCGTGGCCGCAGGATCGCGCCGGCGGTGGTCGGCGCGCGGCTCGCGGCATGGGCGCGGCGCCGCGGCCTGGCCGAGCACGTGCACCCGCACATGCTGCGTCATTCCTTTGCCACGCACCTGCTGCAATCCTCGCAGGACCTGCGCGCGGTGCAGGAGATGCTCGGCCATTCGAGCATCTCGACCACGCAGATCTACACGCATCTCGATTTCCAGGCGCTCGCCAAGGTCTACGACGCGGCGCATCCGCGGGCGAAAAAGCGATGAATGCGCTGATTCTGAAAAAGGGGCGCGAGAAGTCGCTGAAGCGCCGCCATCCCTGGGTGTTTTCGGGCGCGATCGAGCGGGTCTCCGGAAAGCCCGCGCCGGGAGAGACCGTCGAGGTGCTCGACGCGGCGAAGAAGCCGCTCGCGCTCGCCGCCTTCAGTCCCAAATCGCAGATCCGCGCGCGCGTCTGGAGCTTCGACGCCGCCGAGGCGATCGATGCGGGATTTTTCCGCAAACGGCTGCAGGCCTCATTGCGCCTGCGCGCCCAGCTTCCGGCGGCGAAGCACACCAACGCGCTGCGGCTGGTGCACGGCGAATCGGACGGCCTGCCCGGGCTGGTGGTCGACCGCTATGCCGACGTGCTGGTGGCGCAGCTCCTCGCGGCCGGGATCGAGCGCTGGCGCGAGGAGATCTTCGACGCCCTAGTCGAGTCGACCGGCTGCGAGGCGGTGTACGAGCGCTCGGATGCGGAGGTGAGGAAGCTGGAAGGCCTGCCGGCCCGCTCGGGCTTCGCCAGAGGAAACCGCAACGCCTCGCGCTGCCCGATCGTGGAATACGGGCTGCACTTCCGCGTCGACGTCGAGCAGGGCCAGAAGACCGGGTTCTTCCTCGACCAGCGGGAGAACCGCCAGAGGGTGCGCGCGCTCGCCGCGGGGCGCGAGGTGCTTGATGGCTTCTGCTACACGGGCGGCTTTGCGATCGCCGCGCTCGCCGGCGGCGCGCAGCGCGTGGTCGCGCTCGAAAGCTCGGCGCCGGCCCTCGAGGTGGCGCGCGAGAATCTCGCCGCGAACCCGCTCGACGCCTCGCGCGTCGAATTCGTCAAGGCCGACGTGTTCGCGCATCTGCGCAAGCTGCGCGATCAGGGGAAGCAATTCGACCTCGTGGTGCTCGATCCGCCGAAGTTCGCGCCCACGGCGGCGCAGGCGCGAAACGCCGCGCGCGCCTACAAGGACATCAATCTCCTCGCGCTGAAGCTCCTCGCGCCCGGCGGGCTGCTCGCGACCTTCTCGTGCTCGGGCGGAGTTTCGGGCGAACTTTTCCAATCGATCGTCGCCGGCGCCGCGCTCGACGCCGGGGTGGAGGCGAAAATCGTCGAGCGCTTCGCGGCGGCGGCGGACCACCCGGTCGCGCTGGAGTTTCCGGAAGGGGAATACCTCAAGGGCTTGTTGCTCGCGCGCACCTGAGGTAAACTTGAGTTGAACCATGGATCGGACCATCAACGCCAAGGAACTGCGTGCCTCCTTGCCGGAAACGGTAGAACGTGTGCGGCGCGGCGAGCGCTTTACCGTGCTTTACCGCAGCCGACCGGCGTTCCGCATCGTGCCCGTCGGTGATGATATGGAAGGGAAGCTACCGCCGCTGGAAGAGGATCCAATCTACAGGGCGCCTGCGCTCTTTCGGTCAGGCGATGGACGCGTAGCGGCGGATCACGACGCGATCCTCTACGGCGTCGGCGCACCACGTCGACAAAGACGGCGCCGTTGAAGTCGCTGTTCGTTGACACCGCGGGCTGGGTAATGCTGGCGGACGCGGGCGATCGCGAGCATGCGCGGTCTGTCGCGTTCCGCGATCGCTGGCTGGCGGAGGGAGGAATCCTGGTTTCGACCGACTTCGTGATGGACGAGACATTCACCCTGCTGCGGACTCGCGCAGGGCTGTCGGTCGCGGAGCAATGGTGGGAACGGGTCGGAGACGGCGCGCGCGTGCGCTGGGAGTGGATCAACCCCGCTCGCGCCGAGAAGGCGCGGCATTGGTTCTTCCGCTGGCGCGACAAGGATTTCTCGTTCACCGACTGCACCAGCTTCGTGGTCATGAAGGAGCGGCGCATCGGCGCGGCGCTGACGAACGACCGGCATTTCGTTCAGGCGGGCTTTCAGGCCTTCCCCGCGCGCTGACGCGTCGACCGGGATGCGGCAGTAGAATCGCGCCCTTCGCAAGGAGTCCGCATGCAACAGGAAAGTATGGTCCCGGTGACGATCCTCACGGGTTTTCTCGGCGCCGGCAAGACCACGCTCTTGAACCGCATCCTCAAGGAGGACCACGGGCGGCGCATCGCCGTGATCGAGAACGAATTCGGCGAGGTCGGCGTGGACAGCGACATCATCGAAAGCAGCGACGAGCAGATCGTCGAGATGAACAACGGCTGCATCTGCTGCACCGTGCGCGGCGACCTGATCCGCATCCTCGGCACGCTGAAGGACAAGCGCGACAAGGGCGCGCTCAAGTTCGACCGCGTGGTGATCGAGACCACCGGCATGGCCGACCCGGGGCCGGTGGCGCAGACCTTCTTCACCGACGAGGAGATCGGCAACTACTACCTGCTCGACTCGATCCTCACGGTGATCGACGCCAAGCACGCGCCGCAGCAGCTCGACGAGTTCCGCGAGGCGCAGGAGCAGGTCGGCTTCGCGGATCGGATACTGCTTTCGAAGACGGATTTGACCGGCGAAGACGAGGTCAAGACGCTGATCGACCGGCTGAAGAGGATGAACCCGCGCGCGCCGATCAAGAAGGTGCATTTCGGCGAGACGCCGCTCGACGAGGTGCTCGACATCCGCGGCTTCAACCTGAACGCGATCCTCGAGCTCGATCCCGAATTTCTCGCCGACTCTCACCACGACCATCACGACCAGGTCGAGTCGTTCGTCTTCAGGTCGGAGAAGCCGTTCGACGGCGAGAAGCTCGAGCAGTTCCTCTCCGGCATGATCCAGGTCTACGGGCCGGATCTCCTTCGCTACAAGGGCGTGCTGTGGATGAAGGGCAACCCGCGGCGCGTGGTGTTCCAGGGCGTGCACATGATGATGGGCGGCGACCTCGCGAAGCCCTGGACGAAGGGCGAGAAGAAGGGCTCGGTGATGATCTTCATCGGCAAGAAGCTGCCGAGGGACCTTTTCCTCGCCGGCATGGAGCAATGCCTGGTCCAGTAGGCGGATGATCCTGGCGCGCGGGTCCGGCGCGCCGTGGCGTTCGGCCTCTTATTGCAACTAGGTTGCGCTCGAGCGCGCGAGCGGATCTTCAAACGCAACTGATTTGCATAGGGAAGCGTGGACACGACCCTTTTCTGGATCATCGGCGGCAGCGTCGCCGGAGGCGCGGTGAGCGTGCTGCTCGCGGCGACGGTCGCCTACACGCTGCTCGCCGGCTGGGTGCCGCGCATGGTGAGCTATTCGGTGGGCGTGCTGCTCGGCGTGACTTTTCTCGACCTGCTGCCCGAGGCGTTCGAGGCCGCAACGCAGCCGGGAGCGATGTTCGGCGTGGTGCTGGCCGGCATCCTCGGGTTTTTCCTGCTCGAGAAGGCGGCGCTCTGGCGCCACAGCCACGAGGAAGAGGGTCACGCGGAGCGCAAGACCTCGGGCCTGCTGATCCTCGCGGGCGACGGGTTCCACAACTTCGTGGACGGCGTGCTCATCGCTGCGGCTTTCCTCGCCGATTTCCGGCTGGGCCTCACCACGACGCTCGCGGTGATGGTGCACGAGATCCCCCAGGAGATCGGCGACTTCATGGTCCTGCTGCACGCCGGATACGGGCGCGCGCGCGCGCTGCTTTTGAATCTCGCGGTGAGCGTCGCTTCGGTGGCAGGGGGCGTGCTCGGCTATTTCATCCTCGACTACGCTCAGCCGCTGCTGCAGTACGCGCTGGCGCTGGCGGCGGCCTGCTTCATCTACATCGCGGTCGCCGACCTGATCCCCCACCTGCACCGCCAGAACTACCGCGAGGAGCTGTGGTGGCAGATCGGGCTGATCGCGCTCGGGCTCGGAACCATAGGCATGCTCGGCTAGTCGCTGCACTAGGATCTAGAATGGGCTGATGGAATACCTGCACGGCACCACGATTCTTTCCGTGCGCCGCGGCCCGAGCGTGGCGCTCGGTGGCGACGGCCAGGTGACCCTCGGCCAGGTGGTGCTGAAGGCCGGCGCGCGCAAGGTGCGGCGCCTGTACAACGACCGCATCCTCGCCGGGTTCGCGGGCGGCACCGCCGATGCGTTCACGCTGTTCGAGCGCTTCGAGGCGAAGCTGGAGAAGCACCAGGGCAACCTGATGCGCTCGGCGGTCGAGCTGGCGAAGGACTGGCGCACCGACCGGATCCTGCGGCGCCTGGAGGCGATGCTCGCGGTGGCCGACCGCGAGCACTCGCTCGTCATCACCGGCATGGGCGACGTGCTCGAGCCCGAGCTGGGCATCCTCGCCATCGGCTCGGGCGGGCCGTTCGCGCAAAGCGCTGCGCGCGCCCTGCTCGAAAACAGCTCGCTCCCCGCGCGCGACATCGTGGAGAAGTCGCTCGCCATCGCCGCCGACATCTGCATCTACACCAACCACCAGCGCTCGATCGAGGTCCTCGAATGAGCTCGATGACGCCGCAGGAGATCGTGCACGAGCTGGACAAGTACATCGTCGGCCAGTCGAAGGCGAAGCGTGCGGTGGCGATCGCGCTCAGGAACCGCTGGCGGCGCCTGCAGGTTGCGGAACCCTTGAGGCAGGAGATCACCCCCAAGAACATCCTGATGATCGGGCCGACCGGCGTGGGCAAGACCGAGATCGCACGGCGCCTCGCGCGCCTCGCCGACGCACCCTTCATCAAGGTCGAAGCGACCAAGTTCACCGAGGTTGGCTATGTCGGGCGCGACGTCGACACGATCGTGCGCGACCTGGTGGAGATCAGCGTCAAGCAGACGCGCGAGCAGGCGATGCGGCGCGTGCGCACGCGCGCGCAGGATGCGGCCGAGGAGCGCGTGCTCGATGCGCTGCTTCCCGCCCCGCGCGGCCTGGAGGCGGAGGAGGGCGCGACGCGGCAGAAGTTCAGGAAGAAGCTGCGCGAGGGCGAGCTCGACGCAAAAGAGATCGAGATCGAGGTCGCCGCGGCCGCGCCGCAGATGGAGATCCTCGCCCCGCCCGGCATGGAGGAGCTCACCTCGCAGATCCAGGGCATGCTCGCGAACATCGGCGGCGGGCGCCGGCGCATGCGCCGCATGCGGATCCGCGAGGCGATCGAGCTGCTCACCGACGAGGAGGCGGCGAAGCTGGTGAACGAGGACGAGCTGAAGAGCCGCGCGCTGACGAACGCCGAGCAGAACGGCATCGTGTTCCTCGACGAGATCGACAAGATCACGAGCCGCAGCGAAGTCGCGGGCGCGGACGTCTCGCGCCAGGGCGTGCAGAGGGACCTGCTGCCGCTGGTCGAGGGCACCACGGTCTCGACGCGCTACGGCATGGTGAAGACCGACCACATCCTGTTCATCGCCTCGGGTGCGTTCCACCTCGCCAAGCCCTCGGACCTGATTCCCGAGCTGCAGGGGCGCTTCCCGATCCGCGTCGAGCTCGATGCGCTCTCGGTGGACGATTTCGAGCGCATTCTCGTCGCCACCGACGCGAGCCTGGCGAAGCAGTACCAGGCGCTGCTCGAGACCGAGGCGGTACGGCTCGAATGGGCCGCGGGCGCGATCCGGCGCCTCGCCGAGATCGCCTTCCTGGTGAACGAGAAAACCGAAAATATCGGAGCGCGCCGGCTCTACACCGTGCTCGAGAAGCTGCTCGAGGAGATCTCCTTCGAGGCCGGCAAGCGCGGCCCGGGCACCGTGACCATCGATGCCGCCTACGTGGACGCGCGGCTCGGGGAACTGGCGAAGAACGAGGACCTCGCCCGCTACGTGCTCTGAGCCTTCAGCTCCTCCTCGAGGCATTGCCGGCACAGGCAGCCGCGCCCCGGCACCGGCGCGAGCGGCGGCAGGTCAGCGCACCAGCAGCTTTGCTCTCCTGCCTGCATCCCGCACACGAACACGGTGCCGCAGCGCCCGCACGCGGCCTGTCCGCGCTCAAGCTCCTCAGGGGCCGTCATGGTCGCGCAGCGACCGCAGGCGCATCGCGCGGCGCAGGAACGCCATCTGCTGCTCGAGGTTGCCGCAGCCCCCGCAGATCGCGAAGTGAACGCGCAGCCGCAAGCGCTCGCCGAAGCCCAGGCGCCGATCCAGGCCCTGGGACACCAGCCGCGACACTTCCTTGCACGAGAGCATCATTTGCCGAACCAGTTCGTCTCCAGGCACTGCCGCAGCGCCATGCGCGCGCGATAGAGCAGCACCCAGCAGTGCGTCGGCGTCACGCCGAGTTCCTTACAGATCTCGCCGGTCTCGAGCCCCAGGTGCTCGCGCATCGTGAACGCCTGCGCGGTTTTCGTCGGCAGCCGCGCCAGGCAGTCCTCGAGCGCCGCGAAGAATTGCTTCTGCTCGAGGGAAGCGTCGGGATTCTCCCAGGTGGCCGGCCCTTCGTTCCAGTGCCCGCGCTGGTCGAAGAGGGAGTCGAGCTCGGAATCGTCCCCCGGAGCGTCTACGGAGAGCGCCGGCTCGCGGCTCGCGCGCCGGATCGCGTCCACGATCTTGTGCTTGAGGATGCCGGTGAGCCAGGTGCGCAGGTTCGAGCGACCGGCGAAGCCTGCTGGCGAGGAAAGCGCTGCAAGCAGCGTCTCCTGCACCGCGTCCTCGGCGGCGTGCGAATCGCGCAACTGCAGCGAGGCGTAGCGCACGAGGTAGGGACGCTGGGCCTCGACCTGGGCGCGGAAGTCGGAATGGCCGGACATGGGGTCGTGCGGGGATTTTACAAGGGGCTTGAAGCCGGCGGGCGCGGCCCCAGATTGCAGGCACCGGGGCGAAATCCCGCAAGGACCAGGAAAGGAGTTCGATATGACAAACATCACCCGATACGATCCGTTCAACGAGCTGGTGGACGATTTCTTCAAGGGCTTCTACGTGCGGCCGATGGCCTACGAAGGGCGGGCCGACGCGCTGCTGCGCATGAAGGTGGACGTGGCCGAGAAGAACGGCGCCTACACCGTCACGGCCGAGCTGCCCGGCGTGAAGAAGGACGACATCCAGATCCAGATCGACGGCGCGCAGGTCACGCTGTCGGCGGAAGTGCGGCGCGAGAAGGAGATCGCCAAGGACGAGCGCGTGCTGCATTCGGAGCGCGTCTACGGCAAGGCGAGCCGCAGCTTCACGCTGCCGCAGGAGCTCGACGAGGCGAAGGCCGAGGCGAAGTTCCGCGACGGCGTGCTCGAGCTGACGCTGCCGAAAAAGGCGGCCGCGGCGCGCAAGCAGATCACGATCCAGTAAGCGTCAAACCGCAGCTCGAAGGGCCGGCGCGCAAGCTCCGGCCCTTTTTGTTTTGTACAATGCCGCAGCCGATGAACGCCCCGCACGACGACAGCTCGCAGGCCGCGGAGCAAGCGCGCATCCTCGCGGAGGCGCTGCCGTACATCCAGCGCTTTCACGGCAAGACGATCGTCGTGAAGCTCGGCGGCAACGCCATGACCGACGACGCGCTGAAGAGCGGCTTCGCGCGCGACGTGGTGCTGCTGAAGCTGGTCGGAATGAACCCGGTGGTGGTGCATGGCGGCGGGCCGCAGATCGAGCAGCTGCTCGCGCGCCTGGGCAAGAAAGGCGAGTTCGTGCAGGGCATGCGGGTCACCGACCGCGAGACCATGGACGTGGTCGAGATGGTGCTCGGCGGGCAGGTGAACAAGGAGGTGGTCGAGCTCCTCAACCAGGCGGGCGGCAAGGCGGTCGGCCTCACGGGGCAGGACGGCGCGTTCATCCGCGCGAAGAAGATGGTCCTGCCTTCGAAGGACGAGGCCGCGGTCGACCTCGGCCAGGTGGGCGAGATCGACTCGATCGACCCGGCGGTGATCGCCACGCTCGAGGACGGCGGCTTCATCCCGGTGGTGGCGCCGATCGGCACCGGCGCCGACGGCACCACCTACAACATCAACGCCGATCTGGTCGCGGGCAAGCTCGCCGAAGTGCTGCGCGCGGAGAAGCTCGTCGTGCTCACCAACACGCCCGGCGTCCTGGACAAGGACGGCAGGCTCCTCACCGGCCTGACGCCCAAGAAGATCGACGACCTGGTGGCGAAGGGCGTGATCTCGGGAGGCATGCTGCCCAAGATCGACGCGGCGCTCGACGCGGCGCGCTCTGGCGTCAAAAGCGTCCACATCATCGACGGCCGCGTGCCGCACGCGCTGCTGCTCGAGGTGCTCACCGACAAGGGCGTGGGCACCCTGATCAGAAGCAAATAACCAGGTGCGCATCGCGAGGTTGCCGCCGTCCCGGCGGGTGTGGATCTTCGACCTCGACAACACGCTGCACGACGCCGGCGCGCGCATCTTCCCTTCGATGCACGAGCAGATCAACGAGTACCTGATGCGCCATTTCGGCCTCGACAAGGCGCAGGCAAACGCGATGCGGCGCGCGTTCTGGCTGCGCTACGGAACGACGCTGCGCGGGCTGATGCGCCATCACGGCACCGACCCGCGCCACTTCCTGCGCGAAACGCACCGTTTCCCGGAGCTCGCCGAGCTGGTGGTGCATGAGAACGCGCTCAAGCACGCGCTGGGCCGTCTTGCCGGGACGAAGCTGGTGTTCTCGAACGCGCCGCGCCACTACGTGCAGGAGGTGCTGCGCGCGATCGGGGTGGCGCGCTTCTTCGACGCCGTGTACACGATCGAGGACATGCGCTACCGAGGCAAGCCTGCGCTGCCCGGATTCCATTTTGTGCTGCGCAACCACGACCTCGACGCGCACCGCTGCGCGCTCATCGACGACTCGCTCGACAACCTGCGCGCCGCCAGGCGCCTCGGCATGTCCACCGTCTGGGTGAGCCGCGTCGGCAGGCGGCCGCGGTTCGTGGACTTGCGTGTGGGATCGGTAATCGAGCTGCCTCGCTTGGTGTTCCGTTACGCCTGAGCTTAGAATTCGGCGCGTCCCTCCGTCCCCATGCCCCGCGCCAAAGGCGAACGCCGGCTCGAGATTTTGAAGGCCCTCGCGCAGATGCTCGAGGCGCCGAAATGGGAAAAGATCACCACCGCCGCGCTCGCCGGGAAGCTGGATGTCTCGGAGGCGGCGCTGTACCGGCACTTCGCCTCCAAGGCGCAGATGTACGAGGGCCTGATCGAGTTCATCGAGAGCTCGGTGTTCTCGCTGGCCAACCGCATCACCGAGGACGAGTCCGACGGCCACAAGCAGGCCGAGAAGCTGCTCGAGATGCTGCTCGCGTTCGCCGAGAAGAACCCCGGCATGGTGCGGGTCATGACCGGCGACGCGCTGGTCGGCGAGCACGAGCGGCTGCAGGCGAGGATGAACCAGTTCTTCGACCGTTTTGAGGCCACCCTCAAGCAGTCTTTGAGGGTGGCCTCGGATGGCGACGCGGCGGGCAAAGCGGGGGCGATGCTGCGCTACGCGATCGGCTGCCTGCACCAGTTCGCCAAGAGCGGCTTCGCGAAAAAGCCGGTCGAGAGCTTCTCGGCGCAGCGGCGCTACCTGGTCGACTGACGAAAAACAGGGACAGACCACGTTTCCCCGCGTCTTTCCCAGGGGAAACGTGGTCTGTCCCTGATTATTTATTGCCGCAGACCGGACAGGCCGGATCCTTCGGCACGCGCACGCTGCGCCACTCGGCGCGCTTGGCATCGAACATCAGCAGGCGTCCGGTCAACGACTCGCCGGCTGCCGCGACCAGCTTGATCGCCTCGGCCGCCTGCAGCGCGCCGATCGCTCCGGTGAGCGGCGCGAACACGCCCATCACCGCGCAGCGCAATTCTTCCATCTCTCCGCCTTCCGGAAACAGGCACGCATAACAGGGCGAATCGGCCTTTCGCAGATCGAAGACGGCGACCTGCCCGTCGAAGCGGATCGCGGCGCCGGAAACGAGCGGCCTGGCGTGCCGCACGCAGGCGCGGTTCACCGCGTGGCGCGTGGCGAAATTGTCCGAACAATCGAGCACTACGTCGGATTGCGCCACCAGGCGCTCCAGCGCGTCCCCTTCGAGGCGCTCGGGCAGCGCCGTCACCTCGACTTCGGGATTGAATGCGGCAAGCGTCGCGCTCGCCGCGGCGACCTTCGGCTCACCGACCGAATCGGTGCGGTAAAGGATCTGACGCTGGAGATTCGTGAGATCGACGCTGTCCGGGTCGGCGATCGCGAGCCGCCCGATCCCGGCCGCCGCGAGGTACAGCGCCGCCGGGCAGCCCAGGCCGCCCGCGCCGACCACCAGCGCCCGCGCCGCACGCAGCCGTTCCTGCCCTTCGATCCCGATCTCGGGAAGCAGGATGTGCCGGCTATAGCGGAGGAGCTGCTCGTCCTTCAGTTTTGCTTCTGGGTCTGCGCCACCGAGGGCGGCTGCTTCACCGGCTCGCCCTTGAGGTAGGCGATCGCCTGCGCGAGCTGGAAGTCGTCCTTGGAGCCCATCTCCACCGGCTTGGTCGTCGCCGCAGGGGCCGGCGCGGGCTTCGCGGCGCGCGGCGCCGCGGCGGGCTTCTTCTCGTCTTCCTTGTCCTGGCCGTTGCCGAGGTGGCGCTGCAGGTCGGCCTCGCGCACGCGCGCCTGCACGTCGGCGGGATCCTCGACCACGATGTCTGGGGTGATGCCCTTCGCCTGGATCGAGCGCCCGCTCGGCGTGTAGTAGCGCGCCGTGGTGAGCTTGATCGCGGTGTTGTTGCCGAGCGGCATGATGGTCTGCACCGAGCCCTTGCCGAAGGTCTGCGTGCCGATCACCACCGCGCGCTTGTGGTCCTGCAGCGCTCCGGCGACGATCTCGGAGGCCGAGGCCGAGCCGCCGTTCACCAGCACCACCATCGGCACCGTCTTCGCCGCCGCGGGCAGGCTCTTCAGCACGTCGTTGCGCGCGGCGCGCGCGCCGTAGTCGTCCGGGCTGGCGAAGAACTTGCGCTTCGCTTCCTCGATGCGCCCGTCGGTCGACACCACCAGCGACTTGGGCTTGAGGAACGCGGAGGAGATCGCGACCGCGCCGTGCAGCAGGCCTCCCGGGTCGTTCCGGAGGTCGAGCACCAGCCCCTTCACCGGTCCCTGCTTGAAAAGCCCCTCGAGGTGCCTGACCAGGTTATCGGCGGTCGCTTCCTGGAATTGCGACACGCGCACCCACGCATAGCCGGGCTCGATCAGTTTCGACTTCACGCTCTGCACCCGGATCACCGCGCGGGTGAGCGTCACCACGATCGGCGCGGCCTCGCCCTTGCGCGAGATGGTGAGCGTGATCTGCGTGCCGGGCTTGCCGCGCATGCGCTTCACCGCGTCGTTCAGCGTCATGCCCTTCACCGGCGTGTCGTCGAGCTTGACGATCAGGTCGCCGGGCTTGACGCCGGCGCGGAAGGCGGGCGTGTCCTCGATGGGCGAGATCACCTTCACGAAGCCGTCCTCCATCCCGACCTCGATGCCCAGTCCCCCGAACTGCCCCTGCGTGCCGACCTGCAGCTCCCTGAAGGCCTCGGCGTCGAGGTAGGCGGAGTGCGGGTCGAGGCCGGAGAGCATGCCGTTGATCGCCTCGGTGATGAGCTTCTTGTCCTCGACCGTCTCGACGTAGTTGGTCTTGATGGCGCCGAACACCTCGGTGAAGGCGCGCAGCTCCTCGACCGGCAGCGGCGCGCGCGCCGCGCGCTCGGCGACCGCCTGGAAGTTGAGGCTCACCAGAACGCCGGCGACGGCCCCGAGGAGGATGAGCCCGATGTTGCGAAGCTTGCTGTGCATGTTCCTCTTGCTGTTACGCTGCCCGGCCCTGCCCGGTTTCACCTCGGTTTCATCCAGCGCAGGGGATCGAACGCTTTTCCGAGGTGCCGCAATTCGAAGTATAAACCCGTTTCCTCGTTGCCACCGCTCGCTCCGGTGGTGGCGATCGTCTCGCCCGGCGCGACCGCGTCGCCCACCTGCTTGAGCAGCGACTCGTTGTTGGCGTAGACGGAAAGGTAGGCCTCGCCGTGGTCGAGGATGAGCAGGTTGCCGAAGCCGCGCATCCAGTCGGCGTACACCACCTGCCCGCCGGCGATCGCTCGTACCGGGCGGCCTTCGGGGGCGCGGATGAAAACGCCCTTCGCCTCGGCGCCGGCCGGCCTTCTTGGAGCGCCGAAGCGCCCGGCGAGTTCCCCGGCGACCGGCATGCGCAGCCTGCCGCGCAGCGAGGAGAACGGCCCGCGCGCAGCTGCCGCCTGCGGCGCCGGCTCGACCCGCGTGTAGCCGGCGAGCGGTCGCGCGGCGATCACGCGGCCGATTTCCTCGACCACGCGCGCGAGCCGTGCCTCGTCGGCGCGCAGCACCTTGATTTCCCTGCGGCTCCCGCGGATCTCGCCGGCCAGACGCGCGAGCACGCGGCGCCGCTCGCGTCGCTCGGTGAGAACTTTTTCACGGTCGGCGCGGCTCGAGCGCTCGACCTCCGCCAAGCGCTCGGCCCTCGCGCGTGACTCGCGCGCCAGGCGCTCGAGCTCGGCGATCCCGCCGCGCTGGGCGGCGAGAAGCGCGGCGGCGGCGCGCGACACGTAGCCGAGGTAATGCAGCTTGCGCGCGAAATCGGCGGGGTCATCGCCGGAGAGCGCGACGCGCAGCACGTCCGGCGCCCGGCTTGCGTGGCGCGCGGCGAGCATGCGCTCGATCGCGGCCTGGCGCGCGGCGAGCGAGCGCTCGAGCGACCGGCGGCGCTCGGCGATCCGGTCCGACTCGGCGCGCAGCGTCCGGCCCTCGGCGGCCAGCGCGGCGAGCGTTCGATTCGCCTCCGAGATCGCGCGCTCGGAGGCGCGCAGCGCGTCGCGCGCCTCGCGGCGCGACGATTCCTTTTCCTCCAGGACGGCCTGCAGCGATTCGATGCGGCCGCGCAGCGCCTTCAGGTCCTCATCGCGCGTGGCCGCCTGCGCGGCGAGCGCCGCGCCGACGAGCGCGAGAAGAAGGACGCTGCGGATCAGGCCCTAGCCTTGCCCTGCGCGGCGACGGCGGCGATGCGGCGCGCCACCTCGTCCGCGTCGCCCAGGTAGTAGTGCTCGAGCGGCCGCAGCGATTCGTCGAGCTGGTAGACGAGCGGCACGCCGGTCGGCACGTTCAGCCCGACGATCTCGGCCTCGCCGACGCCGTCCAGGTGCTTGATGAGCGCGCGCAGCGAGTTGCCGTGCGCCGCGATGAGCACGCGGCGCCCGGCGCGCACCGCGGGCGCGATCGAATCGTTCCAGTACGGGAGCACGCGCGCCACCGTGTCCTTGAGGCATTCGGTGAGCGGGATCTCTCCCGCCGACAGTCCCGCGTAGCGCGCTTCGCGCGCGGCGCCGCGCGGGTCATCGGGCGCGAGCGCGGGCGGCCGCGTGTCGTAGCTGCGCCGCCAGGCGAGCACCTGCGCCTCGCCGTACTTCGCCGCCGTCTCAGCCTTGTCGAGCCCCTGCAGCGCGCCGTAGTGGCGCTCGTTGAGCCGCCAGCTCTTCTCGACCGGGATCCACATCTGGTCGAGCTCCTCGAGCGCGAGCCACAGCGTGCGGATCGCGCGCCTGAGCACCGAGGTGAACGCGATGTCGAACGAATAGCCGCCCGATTTGAGCAGCCGGCCCGCGGCGCGCGCCTCGTCGATGCCCTTCTGCGACAGATCGACGTCGGTCCAGCCGGTGAAGCGGTTCTCGCGGTTCCAGTCCGACTCGCCGTGTCGCAGCAGCACGAGCTTGTGCATGTGCGTGAATTATAATGATTCGATGTCGTTCGATTTCGTCCGCAACAACATCCTGCTGATCGCGGTCGCGCTGGTGTCGGGAGCGATGCTCCTGTGGCCGCTGCTGCGCCGCGGCGTCGGCGGCCCCTGGGTCGATGTGACGCGCGCGACGCTGATGATCAACCGGGAAGACGCGGTGGTAGTGGACGTGCGCGAGCCGGGCGAGTACGGCACGGGCCACATCCTCGGGGCGAAGAACGTTCCGCTGGCGAGGATCGACGCCGGCGCGGAGGAGCTCGCCAAGCGCAAGGGCCGGCCGCTGATCGTCTACTGCGATACCAGCAGCCGCTCCTCCAAGGCGGTGGCGGCGCTCAAGCGCCAGGGGTTCGAGCGCGTCGTCAGTCTCTCCGGGGGCCTCGGCGCGTGGCAGCAGGCCGGGCTGCCGGTGGAAAAATGAGCTTGCGCAAGGTGCTCATGTACTGCACGGCGGCGTGCCCGTTCTGCCGCTCGGCCGAGCGGCTGCTCTCCGGGAAAGGGGTGCGCGAGCTGGAGAAGGTGCGCATCGATCTCGAGCCGCAGCGCCGCGCCGAGATGGTCGAGAAAAGCGGCCGGCGCACCGTACCGCAGATCTGGATCGGCGGGCTGCACGTCGGCGGCTTCGACGAGCTTTACGCGCTCGAGCGTGAAGGCAGGCTCGACTCACTACTGGAGGCAATCCCCCGATGAGCGAAGCGCAGCAGCCGGCGTTCCAGATCGAGAAGATCTACCTCAAGGATCTCTCGCTCGAGCTCCCCAACGCGCCCCAGGTGTTCATGCAGCAGGGGCAGCCGCAGCTCGAGATCCAGATCGCGACCGAGTCGGCGCAGATCGTCGAGGGAAGCTTCGAGGTGAGCGTCACCGCCACCGTCACCGCGCGCGCCGGCGACAAGACCATGTTCCTCGCCGAGGCGGTGCAGGCCGGGATCTTCTCGCTGCGCAACGTGCCGGCCGACGAGATCGGGCCGCTGCTCGGCATCGCCTGCCCGACCATCCTGTACCCGTACCTGCGCGAGGCGATCTCGGACGTGGTCACGCGAGGCGGCTTCCCGCCGGTGATTCTCGTGCCGGTGTCGTTCGAGGCGCTGTACCTGCAGCGCCAGCAGCAGGCGGCGGGCGGCCAGGGGCAGATCGAGGTCGCGCGCTGAGATGGCGAGGGCCGTCGCGTTCCTGGGATTGCTTGCGGCAGCCACGGCGGGTATCGCTGCCGAGTTCCGCAGCGTGGTGGATGCCGCTGCGGTACTGTACGACGCGCCCTCCAAGCAGGCCACTCCGCTGTTCGTCGTCTCGCGGCATTACCCGCTCGAGGTGATCGTCGATCTGGAAGCCTGGGTCAAGGTGCGCGACCACACCGGCTCGCTCACATGGATCGAGAAGCGGCAGCTCGGCGCCAGGCGCATGGTGGTCGTGACGGCGCCCTCGGCCGAGGCGCGCCAGCGCCCGGAGGACGGCGCCCCGGTGGCGTTCGTCGCCGCGCAGTTCGTCGCGCTCGAGCTGCTCGAGTTCGCGCCCGCCGGCTGGCTGCGCGTTCGGCACCCGGACGGCGCGAACGGCTACGTGCGCGCGACGCTCGTCTGGGGCGCCTGAGGGCGCGCGGCGGTGGCCCGCATCGCGGTGCTCGGCGCGGGCGCCTGGGGCACGGCGATCGCGTCGGTTCTGTCGGGCAGGCTGGAAGTCGCGCTATGGGCGCGCGACGCGGCGCAGGCGCAGGCGATCGCGCGCACGCGGCGTAACGAGCGCTATTTGCCTGCGATTGAGCTTCCGCAATCGCTCGCCGTCACGTCGGATCTGTCACATGCGACCGCGCAAGCGGAGCTGATTCTTGCGGCTACGCCGGTCGCGGGCCTGCGCGATCTGCTCGGGAAACTGGCAAACGCTGTGCCGCTTGTCTGGCTGTGCAAGGGCTTCGAGGAAGGCACGGGGTTGCTGCCGCACCAAATCGTCGAGGAAACCCTGGGAAAAAACGCGCGCTGCGGCGCGCTCTCCGGCCCTTCGTTCGCCGACGAAGTCGCGCGCGGACTGCCTTGCGCGTTGACGCTCGCCGCGCGTGATGCTCAGTTCGCGCGCGAGGCGGCGGCGCTGCTGCACGGCGGGCGCATGCGCGTGTACTACAGCACCGACCTCGTCGGTGTGGAGGTGGGCGGTGCGGTGAAGAACGTGATGGCGATCGCCGCGGGGCTGTGCGACGGGCTCGAGCTCGGACAGAATGCGCGCGCGGCGCTGATCACGCGCGGGCTTGCCGAAATCGCGCGGCTGGGAGTTGCGCTCGGGGGCTCGGCCGAGACGGTTTATGGGCTGACGGGCGCTGGTGACCTGATTCTCACCGCGACCGGCGACCTGTCGCGCAATCGCCGTGTCGGGCTCGAGCTGGCGCGAGGACGCCCGCTCGCGGAGATCCTGGCGGCGCTCGGCCACGTCGCCGAGGGCGCGCGCTCGGCGAAGGAAGTCTCGCGCCTCGCGCGCGCGCGCAGGGTCGAGATGCCGGTCACTGAAGCGGTGAACGCGGTGCTGGAGGCGCGCCTGGCGCCAGCGGCGGCGGTGGAGCTTCTTCTCTCCAGGGATCCCAAACAGGAGCGCTGAGTGCGGAGCCTCCTCGATCCGGATTGGACGGGCTTTAAATCCGGATTGGACGGACGTATAATCCGGATTGGACGGACCCTCTCCAGGAGCGAAAGGCATGTCACCCCGGCGCACGCGACTCTATCCTCGTTTGGCGGCTGCGCGCGTCGCGGCGGCGCTGCGGGATACGCCCGTGGTGCTCGTCAACGGTCCGCGCCAAGGCGGCAAGACGACGCTGGTCCGGGAGCTGGTCGGCGGCACGCGCCATTACGTCACGCTGGACGACCCGACCGAGCTCGCGGCGGCGCGCGCTGACCCGACGGGATTCATCAGGCGTTTCGATCGGGTGACGATCGACGAAGTGCAGCACGCGCCCGCGCTTCTGCATGCGATCAAAAAATCGGTGGATGAGAACCGGCGCGCGGGTCGGTTCCTGCTCACCGGGTCGGCCAATCTTCTCGCGCTGCCGCGCGCCGCCGAAAGCTTGGCAGGCCGCATGGAGGTCGTCACGCTGCTTCCGCTCTCGCAGGCCGAGCTGCGGGAAAGGCGTCCGCGGTTTCTCGCCGACGTTTTTGCCGGCAAAGCTCCGTCGAGCGTCGCCGCCGTCCCGATGGCGGAACTGTTGCGCGCAGTGCTGGGCGGCGGATACCCGGCGATGCTTGCGCGCCCGAGCGGAGTGCGGCGCCGCGCGTGGGCGAGGGAATACCTGCGCGCGGTCGTCGAGCGCGACGCGCGCGAGGCGGCCGACATCGAAAAGCTTGAGCAGCTGCCGCGTCTGCTGCGCGCTCTTGCGCAACAGGCGACGCAGCTCGTCAATTTCACGCAGCTCGGCGCAGCAATCGGGCTGGACGACAAGACCACGCGCAAGTACGTCGGCGTGCTCGAACGTCTTTACCTCGTGCAGCGCGTCTCACCGTGGTTTCGCAACCGGCTCAAGCGCCTGGTGAAGACCCCCAAGGCGCATTTCCTCGATTCGGGGCTGCTGGGAGCGATGCTGGGTGCGGCGGGAGAGCGGCAGCGGATTGGTCCTCTGCTCGAGACGTTCGTCTACGCGGAGCTCGCCAAGCAGGCGAACGAGCTCGATTCGGCCCCGGCGCTTTACTACTACCGCGACAAGGATCAGGTGGAGGTGGATTTCGTTCTGGAGGACGATCGCGGCCGGCTGGTCGGCGTCGAAGTCAAGTCTGCGGCGAGCGTCTCGACGGGCGACTTTCGCGGCTTGCGCAGGCTCTCGGATGCCTCGGGCGGGAAGCTCGTCCTCGGGCTCGTGCTGCACAACGGCGATTCGGTGGCCCCGTTCGGCAACCGGCTCTATGCTGCGCCGCTATCGTGCCTGTTCTGAGCCTCGAAATCGGAATGCTTGGTCGAGCCCGGCGCGCCGCAGGCTCCTGTCGTCGAGCGCAAACCATAGCGGTACGACGAGCTGCAGCCGCGCCCCGGTGTTCGCCGCGAGCCGGATCACGTTTCCTGCGTTCGGCCGGATCTCAGGCGCGACGAGGACGATGTCAAACGTCGGCGGGCGGCGGAGTGCGCGCGACGACCCAGTTGACGACACGCGCGGCGCCCGCGCGCTTGAGAGTGGCAGCGATCTCCTCGAGTGTCGCGCCGGTGGTCATCACGTCGTCGACGATCGCGACCGAGGCGCCTGCGAGATCGCGCTCGCAGCGGAAGGCGCCGCGCACGTTGCGCGCGCGCTCAGCGAGCGGTAAGCCGACCTGCGCAGGCGTATCTCGGCTGCGCGTGCACAGGTGCGCGTCGAGCCGCGCGCCGGCCGGCGCGGCGTGGCGCGCGATCTCCATCGCCTGGTTGTAGCCGCGCTCGCGCAGCCGCCGCGCCGAAAGCGGCACCGGCACGACGAGATCCACCGCCTCCAAGGCCGGGATCCGCAGGGCAAGCAGCCGACCGAGCAGCGGCGCGAGCGCGAGCTCGCCGCGGAATTTGAGCGCGTGAACGAGGATGTCGGCAGGGAACGCGTACGCCAGCGCCGCCACGGTGGCATCGTAATGCGGCGAATGCGCGAGGCAACGGCCGCAAAGGCTCCCGCCCGGCGCGGCGAGCGCGCAGCGCGGGCAGAGCTGCGAGCCGAGCCGCGGCAGGTCGGCGTCGCACTCCTCGCACAGGATCTCGCGCGCGGCGCCGCGGCACACGAAGCAGCTGCCGCCGAAGAAGAGGCTCGAGAGGTTTTTCAGCATGCTATCTTTTGCCCATGTGGACTGTAGCGCAGCTTGCGCGCGACCTGGCCGCCGGAAAGACCACCAGCCGCAGCCTCGTCGAGCAGGCGCTCGCGCGCATCGCCGATCCCGCGGGCGAAGGCGCGCGGGCGTTTCTCAAGGTGTACGCCGAAACGGCGCGGGCGGAAGCCGATTTTTCCGACCGCCTGCGGCGCTCGGGCGCGGTGCGCTCGCCGGTGGAGGGCCTTCCCGTGTCGGTGAAGGACCTCTTCGACCTGGCGGGCGACGTGACGCGCGCGGGCTCGAAGATCCTCGCCGGTGCGCCGCCCGCGAAGGCGGATGCGCCGGCGGTAGCGCGGCTGCGCGCCGCGGGCGCAGTGATCGTCGGACGCACCAACATGGTCGAGTTCGCCTTCGGCGCCGCCGGCCTCAACCCGCACTACGGCACGCCGAAGAACCCCTGGGACCGCAAGACCGGCCGCGTGCCCGGCGGCTCGACCTCGGGCGGCGCGGTGGCGCAGGCCGACGGCATGTGCGCGATGGCGCTGGGCTCGGACACGCGCGGCTCGATCCGGCAGCCCGCGGCGCTGTGCGGCGTCGCCGGCTTCAAGCCGACCGCGGCCCGCGTGCCGCGCGAGGGCGCTTTCCCGCTTTCCTACACGATGGATTCGATCGGGCCGCTCGCGAGCACGATCGAGTGCTGCGCCGCCTACGACGCGGTGCTTGCCGGCGAGCCCGCGGATGCGTTGCCCGAGTGGCCGGCGAGGGGACTGCGGCTGCTTGTGCCGAAATCGAGCGTGCTCGAAGACCTCGACCGGGAAGTGGCCGCCGCTTTCGAGAACGCGCTCGCGAGGCTCGCGCGCGCGGGCGTCCTGGTCGTCGAGCGCCCGGTGCCGGCCTTCGACCGGCAGGGCGAGTACTTCAGGAACGGCGGAATCTCCGGAGTGGAGGCCTACCACGTGCATCGCCCCCGCCTCGACCGGCTCGGCGAGTACGACCCGCGCGTGGCGAAGCGCATCACGATGGGCGAGCAGCTCTCGGGCGCCGACTACGTGGAGCTTGTGCGTTTGCGCGCGTCATTCATCCGCGAAGTCGAGGCGCTTGCCGCGCCGTTCGACGCCATCGTGATGCCGACCGCGCCGTGCGTCGCTCCGACCATCGAGGAGGTGGACGCGAGCGACGAAGCCTACTTCCGCTGGAACCTGCGCATCCTGCGCAACACCGGGCTCGCCAACTTCCTCGACGGCTGCGCCGCGACGCTGCCCTGCCACGAGCCGGGCTCGGCGCCCGTGGGCTTCATGGTGTGCGGACCGGCGGGCAGCGACCGGCGTCTCCTGGCAGTAGCCGCCGCGATTGAGCGCGCGCTTACCCGAGATTGACGCCCGCGCGGCGCGGCGGCGTTTCGATCGCGCGGCGCGGGGCTACGCCCGCGCCGCGCAGCTGGAAGCCGAGGTCGGCGAGCGCATGCTCGAGCGGCTCGACTACGTGAAAATCGCTCCGCGTTTCATCCTCGACGCGGGCAGCGGCCCGGCGCGCGAGGCGAGGGCCCTGCGCAAGCGCTATCGGGACGCGAGAATCGTGGCGCTCGATTTTTCGCTCCCGCTCCTCCCCAGGCACGATTTTCTCGACCGGCTGCTCGGCCGCGCCGTTTCGCGTCCCCTGTGCGCCGACCTTCTGAAGCTTCCGATCGGCGCCGCAGCGGTGGACCTGGTGTGGTCGAACATGGCGCTGCACTGGATCGCCGAGCCGCTCGAGGCGCTGCGCGAGTTTCACCGCGTGCTCGCTCCCGAGGGGCTGCTCATGTTCACGACTCTCGGGCCCGACACGCTGAAGGAGCTGCGCGCGGCGGCGGGCGAAGCGCGCGTGCACCGCTTCCTCGACATGCACGACCTCGGCGATCGCCTGGTCGCCGCGGGATTCTCGGCGCCGGTGGTGGACATGGAGATGATGACGCTCACCTATCCGGGGCCCGAGGCGTTCCTGCGCGAGCTGCGCGCGGCCGCGCGCACCAGCGCGCGCGCCGACCGCTCGCGCGGCCTCTCGGGCAGGGCTTTCGGCGCGCGGCTGCGCGCGGCGCTCGCCGCGCAGGCGGGCGCGGGGCGCCTGGCGGCGACCTTCGAGGTGGTCTACGGGCACGCCTGGAAGGGCGCGCCGAAAGAGACCACGAAAACGATAAGCGTTTTCAAGCGCAATTCTTGAAGCAGTTTGTTGATCTGTGGTAACTTTGCGCGCTCGGCGGGCACGCTGAGCGTCCCCCGTTCCTTGTTCGAGTTGCGACTGGGAGTTGAATCCGCTGATGACGATGGCAATCGTATTGATCGTGCTGATCCTCGGCTCGGTCCTGTTTCACTTCCTGAGCCCGTGGTACTTCACGCCGATCGCCTCCAACTGGGTTGCGATGGACGACACCATCAGCCTCACGTTCTGGATCACGGGCTCTGTCTTCGTCGCCGTCAACCTGTTCATGGTGTATTGCCTGGTCCGTTACCGTCAGCGCAAGGGGAGCAGGGCGGCGTACGAGCCCGAGAACAAGAAGCTCGAGGCGTGGCTCGTGGGGTTGAGCTCGGTGGGCATCGCCGCCATGCTGGCCCCCGGCTTGTTCGTCTGGGCGAAGGTGGTCGACGTTCCGCCCGACGCTTCGGCGTTCGAGGTCGTGGGCCAGCAGTGGCACTGGAGCTACCGCTTCCCCGGCAAGGACGGCAAGCTGGGCACCGTCGATTCCCGATTCGTCAACGACAAGAACCCGTTCGGCATCAATCCCGACGATCCCGACGGGCGGGACGACGTCCTCGTCTCGAGCCCCGAGGTGCATCTGCCGCTCGGCAAGCCGGTCAAGGCGCTGCTGCGCGGTAAGGACGTCCTGCACAACTTCGCGGTGCCGCAGTTCCGCGTCAAGATGGACCTGGTGCCGGGCCTGGTCACCTACATCTGGTTCACACCCACCCGGGTCGGGAAGTTCGACCTGCTGTGCAACGAATTGTGCGGCGTCGGGCACTTCGTCATGCGCGGCAAGGTCATCGTCGAAGAGGAGAGCGCGTTTCAGGCTTGGTTGAGCAGCCAGCCGACGTTCGCGCAGCTGTCGGCGCAAGCGGCCGGAGGGTCCGCCGCGGCAGGCAAGGCGCTCTTTGCGGTGTGTGCCGGCTGCCATGGTGCGCAAGGCGAGGGCAATCCGGCGCTGCATGCGCCGAAGCTGAGCGGGCAGAACGACTGGTACCTGACGCGACAGCTGAAGAACTACAAGCAAGGTGCGCGCGGCACGCACGACAAGGACGTGTTCGGCAAGACGATGGCGCCGATGGCCGCGACGCTGGCCGACGACGTGGCAATCGCCAACGTCGTCGCCTATGTCGGGACGCTGCCGCACAAGCCCGCCCCGGCCACGGTGGAGGGACGCGCGGGCAAGGGTCAAAGGAACTATGTGACCTGCGCTGTCTGCCACGGGCCCGATGGACGGGGCCTGTGGTCGACCAATGCCCCGGCGCTGGCGGGCATGAGCGACTGGTACCTGGTCACTCAATTGAAGAACTTCAAACAGGGCATTCGCGGCACCCACGCAAAGGACATGTACGGTCCGCAGATGGCGTCGATGACCGGAATGCTGACCGACGATCAGGCCATCGATGACGTCGTTGCCCACATCAATACCTTGCGCTGATGATCTTGATGCTCAGGCGAACGGGGCGTTTTTCTGAGGAATTGGCGAGCAGGAGATTTCCATGAGTTACGTCGCGCACGATGCAAGCATTCTGGTCCCGCCAGCGGAAGTCGAAGAGGTAGAGCTCTACCATCCGAAGACTTTCATCGGCAAGTACATCTGGAGCCAGGACGCCAAGGTCATCGCCGTCCAGTACGCGATCACCGCGATCGGGATAGGGCTGGTGGCGCTGGTGTTGTCGTGGCTGATGCGGCTGCAGCTGGGTTTCCCTGACACGTTCTCCTTCATCGACCCGAGCAACTACCTCCAGTTCGTCAGCATGCACGGCATGATCATGGTGATCTACCTGCTCACCGCGCTTTTCCTGGGGGGATTCGGCAACTACCTCATCCCGCTGATGGTCGGCGCCCGCGACATGGTTTTCCCCTATGTCAACATGGTGAGCTACTGGGTCTATCTGTTCGCCGTGCTGCTGCTGACCGCGAGCTTCTTCGTG
>MERQ01000002.1:8876-56352 GCA_001770655.1 Betaproteobacteria bacterium RIFCSPLOWO2_12_FULL_68_20 | reverse complement strand
CCAGCCTGGGCTATCATTCCCCGGTCGAGTTCGAATGCTTGGCCAATGCCTAGCAAAGTGTCCACCAAATCGGATGAGGATCACCGCCCGCAAGCGGGCTGCGCGTTAGCGGGGACGTTAAGCCAACACTTTAGCGATTTGCTACTTTGCAATTGACCGTTTTTGGCCGCTTGCGGCCGGTTAAATCCATCCACTACCTCGCGGCCGAGCTCAAGCCTAGATAGGTCTCCACCACCCGCGGGTGCCCGGCGAGCTCGCCGGCCGGCCCCTCCAGGACGATGTCGCCGACCTCGAGCACGTAGGCATAGTCGGCGACCTGCAACGCGGCGCGCGCGTTCTGCTCCACCAGCAGCATCGACACGCCGGTTTTCTTGAGATCGGCGATGATGCGGAAGGTCTCGCGCACCACGCGCGGCGCGAGCCCGAGGCTCGGCTCGTCGAGCAGCAGCAGCCTGGGCTTCGCCATCAGGGCGCGCCCGAGCGCGAGCATCTGGCGCTCGCCGCCCGAGAGCGTGCCCGCGAGCTGGCCGGCGCGCTCCGCGAGCTGCGGAAAGCGCGCATAGACCTGCGCCATGTCGGCGGCAAGCGCTCGCGCGCCGTCGCCGCGGCGATGGAAGCCGCCGAGCAGCAGGTTGTCCCGCACGCTCAGCTCGGCGAACAGCTCGCGCCGCTCCGGCACGAGGCACATGCCGCGCGCCACGCGCTCCTCGGTGGACGCGGCTCCCAGCGCCGCGCCGGCGTAGCGCAGCACGCCCTTCGAGGGCAGCAGCCCCATGACCGCGCCGAGCAGCGTGGTCTTGCCGGCGCCGTTGGGCCCGATCACGGTGACGATCGCGCCCTCGGCGACGCGCAAGCTCGCGCGGTGCAGCGCCTCGACCTTGCCGTAGGCGACCGAGAGGCCGTCGATCTCCAGCGCGGCGCTCACTCGATGCCCCCGAGGTAGGCCTCGATCACCAGCGGGTTCGCCTGGATCTCGTGCGGCAGCCCCTCGGCGATCTTCTCGCCGAAGTCCATCACCACCAGCCGCTCGACCAGCCCCATGACGAAATCCATGTCGTGCTCCACCAGCAGGATGCTCGTTCCCTCGGCGCGCAGGCGCCGCAGCAGCGCGGCGAGCGAGCGCTTCTCCTGGAAGCGCAGGCCGGCCGCCGGCTCGTCGAGCAGCAGCAGGACCGGGTCGGCCGCCAGCGCGCGCGCGATCTCGACCATGCGCTGCTGGCCGAGCGCCAGGCTCGCGCTCGGCTCGCCGAGGTGCGCGGAAAGCCCGACGCGCTCGACCTGGCGGGCGGCCTCGTGCAGCAGCCGCCTCTCCTCCTCGCGGTCCAGACGCAGCATCGCCGAAGCCGTGCCCTTGGCGCCGCGCAGGTGCGCGCCGATGGCGACGTTCTCCAGCACCGACATGCCGCCCACGAGGTTGACGTGCTGGAAGGTGCGCGCGATGGCCAGCCGCGCGATGCGGCGCGCCGGCAGCGCGTCGATGCGCGCGCCGCGAAAGCGCACCTCGCCCGCGTCCGCGGGCAGCACGCCGGTGACGACGTTGAACACCGTGCTCTTGCCCGCGCCGTTCGGGCCGATGAGGCCGAGGATCTCGCCGGCGCGCATCTCGAAGGAAAGCGCGCGCACCGCCGCCAGGCCGCCAAAGTTCTTGTGCACGCCGGCGAGGCCGAGCAGCGGCTCGCCCGCGGCGGGGCCGGCGCGCCTCGCCAGCGCCGGCGCGGCGCGCGGCGCCCGCGCCGGGGCGCGGCCGTTGCGCCGGCCGAGGCGCGCGAGCACCGGCATGAGGCCGTCGCGCGCGCGGTGCAGCAGCGGCAGCATCAGCAGGCCGAACACGATCACCTCGTAGTTGCCGCTTTGCTCGAAGAACCTGGGCAGGATGTCCTTGAGCCACTCCTTGAGCAGCGTCAGCAGCGACGCCCCGATCACCGCGCCCCATACCTGGCTCGCGCCGCCCACCACCGCCATGAACAGGTACTCGATGCCGATGTTGACGTTGAACGCGCCGGGGCTGACGAAGTGCAGGAAATGCGCGTACAGCCATCCCGAGAGCGACGCCAGCAGCGCGGCGTAGAGAAAGACCACGAGCTTGAGCCGCGCGGTGTCGATGCCGAAGCTCTCGGCCATGACGGCGCGAAAGCGCAACGCGCGGATCGCGCGCCCCGAGCGCGAGTCGAGCAGGTTGTGCGCGGCAAGCAGCGCCGCGAGCGTCACCGCCCAGATCAGCGCATACGAGCCGCGCCCGGACTCGATGCTCCAGCCGAAAAGCGAGATCGCCGGGATGCCCTGGATTCCGTCGTAGCGGCCGACCAGCTCGAGGTTGCCGAACGCGAAATAAAAGGCGATGCCCCAGGCGAGGGTGCTGATCGGCAGGTAATGCCCCGACAGGCGCACCGTGATCAGCCCGAGCGCGAGCGCCGCGACCGCGGTGAAGGCGAGGCCGGCGCCGAGCCCGAGCCACGGCGATGCGCCGTACACGGTCGTGAGCACCCCCGTGGCGTAGGCGCCGAAGCCGACGAACACCTGCTGGCCGAACGACATCAGCCCCGCGACCCCGGTGAGCAGCACCAGGCCGAGGGTCACCAGCGTCGCCAGGCCGATGTAGTTCATCAGCGTGACGTAGAACTCGGGCAGCACGAACGGCGCGGCGAGCAAGTAGGCGATGAACAGCGCGATCGCGATGCGCCCGGGGCTCACTCCCTTTCCTCCTCCTCGACGTGGCGCGAGCGCAGCGACAGCCACACCAGCACCGGCACGATGAGCCCGAAGACGATGGTTTCCTTGTACGCGCTCGCCCAGAAGGACGAGAACGATTCGAGCAGCCCGACCGCGAGCGCGCCGAGCGCGGCGAGCGGATAGCTCGCCATGCCGCCGAGGATCGCGCCGACGAAGCCCTTCAGGCCGATCAGGAACCCGGTGTCGTAATACAGCGTGGTGATCGGCGCGATCAGGATGCCGGACACGGCGCCGATGAACGCCGCGAGCAGGAAGCTCAAGTGTCCGGTCAGCACCGTCGGGATGCCCACCAGCCGCGCGCCGACGCGATTGATCGCGGTGGCGCGCAGCGCCTTGCCGTAGATCGAGCGCTCGAAAAGCAGCCACAGCGCGACGATGATCACGAGGCTGGCGAGCACCACCCACAGGCTCTGCGCGGTGACGTCCACCACGCCCAGCCTGAACTTCGCGTCCGAGAACGCGCTCGAGCGCAGCCCCTCGCCGCCGAAGAAGACGAGCGACAGGCCGGTGAGCACGTAGTGCACCGCCATCGAGACGATGAACAGCACCAGCACCGAGGCGCTGGCGAGCGGCTGGTACGCGATGCGGTACATGATCGGGCCGAGCGGCACCACCATGGCGAGCACCAGCAGGACCTGGACCCATTGGTCGGGCCGGCGCGGCGCCGCCCACCACACGGCCGCGGCGACCGCGAGCGGCAGCGCGACGTAGAGCATTGCGATGCGCGGCAGGCGCCGCAGCCTGTGCTCGCGCAACGCGACGACGGCCTCGATCGCGGCGGCGGCGAGCCCGCCGAACACCAGGATGTAGACGGTGCCGGGCACCCGGCCGGACTCGAGCATGGCGAGCGACAGCGCGGCGAAGGTGATGAGCTCGCCCTGCGGCACGAAGATCACGCGCGTCACCGTGAACACCAGCAGCAGCGCGAGCGCCAGCAGCGCGTAGATCGCGCCGTTGGTGATGCCGTCCTGGACGAGCCAGGCGAAGATGTCCGCGCCCATGCCGGGGAGCCCGAAAAAAAGGGGACGGTCGCCCGTCCCCTCTTGCAGCGTGCGAGCTGCCTTACTCTACTTCATCAGCCGCCATTCGCCTTTCTCGACGCGCACCAGCACGCGGGAGCGCTCGTCCTGCCCGTTGTGGTTCTGCGGCGTGACGTTGTACACGCCGTGCACGCCGACCACGTTCTTCGCGCCCTCGAGCGCCTCGCGCAGCGCCGCGCGGAACTCGGGCGTTCCCGGTTTCGCCTTCTTCATCGCCGCGGGGACGGCGGCGTCGAGCAGCTTCACGGCATCGAACGTGTAGCCGGCGAAGGCGTTGCGCGAGCCGGCGCCGAACGTCGACTCGTAGCGCTTGACGAATTCGGACGCCACTGCCTTGCTCGCGTTGCCCGCCGGCAGGGTCTCGGCGACCATCAGCGGACCGGTCGGGGCGATCGCGCCTTCGACCGCCTTTGCGCCGACCTTGATGAATTCGCGGTTGACGGTGCCGTGATTGTGGTAGACCCGGCCCTTGTAGCCGCGCTCGACCAGCGCGACCTGGGGCAGCGCGCCCCCCGTGCCCGAGCCGCCGACCACCACCGCGTCGGGCTTGGCGGCGAGGATCTTGAGCACCTGCCCGGTGACGCTGGTGTCGGCGCGCGCGTAGCGCTCGTCGGTGACGACCTTGTAGCCGAACTTCGCCGCGTGGAAGCTGGTCGCCTTGTACATCAGGTCGCCCCAGGCGTCGGAGAAGCCGATGAAGCCGACGGTTTTCACGCCGTTCGCCTTCATGTTCTCGGCGACCGCGCCCATCATCAGCTCGGTCGGCTGCGGCACGATGAACGCCCAGAAGTACTTCTCCGGCGGCAGCGAGATCGGCGTCAGGACCAGGTAAGGGGTCTTGGTCTCGAACGCCACCTGCGCGATCTGCAGCGACGAGGGCACGCCGTTCGAGCCCATGAGCGCGTCGACCTTGTCCTCGGTGACGAGCTTCCTCGCGTTCTTGCCGGCGTTGGTCGCGTCCGAGCCGTCCTCCAGGATGATGTACCTGACCGGCTCGCCGCCGAGGGTCTTCGGCACGAGCTGGAACGCGTTCTTGTAGTGGATGCCCAGCGACGCGCCGGGACCGGTGGCGCCCAGCGTCACGCCCACCGTGATCTCGGCGTTGGCGGCGCCCGCGGCAAGCGCGGCCGCGGCGACGACGATTGCAGTGCAGAATCTGCGGGTCATTTCTCTCTCCTCCTTGTGTACAGGGAATTCCGCCCGATCCTCCGCCGGGAAGGAATGTGAGACTCTAAGGGTGAAATCGTGCACCCGAACGTGATCTAAATCAAACTTTCCGCATGGCATTCAGAATCGGAATCGACGTCGGCGGGACCTTCACCGATTTTCAGCTGATGCGCGCGCGCGGCCGGCCCGCGGTGCACAAGGAGCTTTCGACGCCGGCCGACCCCTCAGTAGCGGTCATGGCCGGGCTCGCCGCGCTCGCTGCAGCCGAAGCGATGCCGCTGACGCGGTTCCTTGGGGCGGTCGAGCTCATCGTGCACGGCACCACGGTCACGACGAACGCGATCCTGACCGGCAACACGGCGCGCGCCGGGCTCCTCACGACGCGCGGTTTTCGCGACGCGCTGCAGATGCGCCGCGGCGTGCGCGAGCAGATGTACGACAACCGCTACCACCCGCCCGAGCCGCTCGTGCCGCGCCGATTGCGGCTGCCGGTGACCGAGCGGGTCGACGCCGAGGGCACCGTAGTGACGCCGCTCCGGGCGGCGGACGTCGAGCAGGCGCTGGAGCGGTTTCGCGGCGAAGGCGTCGAGGCGGTGGCGATCTGCTTTCTGCACGCGCACGCCAACTCCGCGCACGAGGAGGCCGCGGCGCGCATCGTGCGCAACCGCATGCCGCGGGCGTACCTGTCGGTGTCGTCGCGCGTTCTGCCGCAGGTGCGCTTCTACGAGCGCACCAGCACCACGGTGCTGAACGCCGGCGTGGGCCCGATCCTTTCGCGCTACCTCGCCAACCTCACCCGCAGGCTCGCCGCGGCGGGGTTCCGCAGGACGCTGCTCGTCATGCAGTCGAACGGCGGCGTGGCCGCGCCCGAGCGCGTCGCGCGCCTGCCCGCGATGACGCTGCTGTCCGGCCCCGCGGCGGCGCCCGCCGCCGGCCTCGCCTGCATGGCGCCGCGCCGCGAGCGAAGCTTCATCACCGTGGACATGGGCGGCACGAGCTTCGACGCGGCGCTGGTGCTCGAGGGCGAGCCGGCGGTGACGACGCGCGGCACGGTCAACCGCTACGCGCTCGCGCTTCCTTCCATGGAGATCAACACCATCGGGGCCGGCGGCGGCTCGGTGGCGTGGATCGACGAGGGCGGCCTGCTGCACATGGGCCCGCAGAGCGCCGGCGCCGACCCGGGACCGGCGTGCTACGGGCGCGGCGGCAAGGAGCCGACCTGCACCGACGCCAATCTGGTGCTCGGCTACCTGTCGGCGGAGTACTTCGCGGGCGGGCGCATGCGGCTCGAGGCGCGTGCCGCCGAACGCGCGATCCGCGAGGCAGTCGCCGCGCCGCTCGGCATGGGCGTGCTCGAGGCCGCGCACGGCATGTTCCACGTCATCAACGTCAACATGGCCTCCGCGATCCGCGAGATCTCGATCGAGAAGGGCTACGATCCGAGGGAATTCCCGCTCATCTGCGCGGGCGGCGCGGGCCCGGTGCACGGCGCGTACATCGCCGCCGAGCTCGGCATCCGGCGGGTGATCGTGCCGCGCGACTCGCCGATCTTCTGCGCTTCCGGGATGCTGCGCACCGACCTCAAGCACGACTACGTGCGCAGCTTCGCGCGCCTGCTCCCAGAGCGCCGCGCCGCCCTTCCCGGGGTGATGGCGCTTGCGCGCGAAATGGAACGCGAGGCGCGCGAGGCGCTCGCCGCCGAGGGCATCGCACGCACGCACCAGCGGTTCCGTTACAGCATGGACCTTCGCTACCTCGGGCAATACCATGAAGTGACGGTCGCGGTGCCGCGGGAATGCATCGCGCGCTCCGACTGGCGCGCGGTTCGCGACCGGTTCCACGCGCGCCATGACCGGCTCTACGGCTACGCGCTGCGCGAGGAGGCGACGCCGGTCGAGCTGCTGAGCATTCGCCTCGGCGCGCTCGGCGTGACCGCGAAGCCCGCGCTCGCCCGCTCGCCGCGCGCGAAGACCGGCGCAAGAGCGGCCCTCAAGGCACATCGTCCCGTGTATCTGCCCGAGCGCGCGCGCTTCTCGAAGGTCCCGGTGTACGACGGCGACCGGCTGACCCACGGCAACCGCCTCGCCGGGCCGGCGATCATCGAGTCGGTCAACACCAGCGTTTTCGTGCCGCGCGGCTGGCGCGCGCAGTACGATGCGCTCGACAACTGCATTCTCAGCGCATGAAGCGCAAGACCGGCAAGGCCGATCCGATCCAGGTTGCGGTGCTGCAGCGGCGCCTGAAGTCGATCACCGGGGAGATGGGGCTGACCCTCCTCAGGACGACGCGCTCGCCGATCCTGAACGAGGCGCGCGACTTCGTCACGGGGCTGTACGACGCGAAGGGGCGCATGCTCGAGCAGACCGAGTACATCCCGGTGCTCGCCTTCGCGCTGCAGCCGGCCTGCGAGCACGTCATCCGGTTCTTCGGCGGCGACGTGCACCCCGGGGACGTGATCCTGCACAACGACGTGTTCAGCGGCGGCAACCAGAACAACGACGTCGCGGTGTTCAAGCCGGTATTCGCCGGCGCGAAGCTCGTGGCGTGGGCGGCGTGCAAGGGCCACCAGGCCGACATCGGCGGCGCCGTGCAGGGCGGCTACAACCCGGAGGCGCGCGAGGTGTGGCAGGAGGCGCTGCGCATTCCCGCCGTCAAGATCGTGGAACGGGGAAAGCTCAGGCGCGACGTCTGGAACCTGATCTTCGCCAACATCCGCCTGAGAATCGTAGAGGAGGACATCAAGGCGCAGATCGGCGGCTGCGCGGTCGGCGAGCGCGGGGTGAAGGCGCTGGTCGCGCGCTTCGGCCGCGAGCGCCTCGAGCGGCTGCTGGAATCGCTCTTCGACCGCACCGAGACGATGGTGCGCAAGGAAATCGCGGCGATTCCCGACGGCACCTACCGCGGCGAGTCGCACGCGTACTACGACGGGGTGACCGAGGGCACGCGGATGAAGATCAATCTTGCCGTGACGGTGAAGGGCGACGCCATCACTTTCGACTTCAGCGGCTCCTCGCCCCAGACGCCGGGATTCGTCAACGCGCCATATTCGGCCACCGCCTCGGCGCTGCTTCTCACGTTCCTGATGCTCATCCGGCCCGACATTCCGCACAACGCGGGGCTGCTGCGCCCGATCCGCATCGTCAATCCGGAGGGCTCGTTCCTGAACGCGCGCTTCCCCGCGGCGACCACCTTCGGCAACTCGATCACCGGGCCCACGTCGGACGCGATCTTCCGCGCGTTCGCGCAAGCGCTGCCGAAGATGGTGACCGCGGGCTGGAACCGCTTTCTCGGCTTCGCCGTGTCCGGCCACGACCCCCGCCGCGGCCTGCCCTACGTGGACATCCTGTTCCTCGCGCTGAAAGGCGGCTCGGGCGCGACCTCGGGCGCCGACGGCTACGACCACATCGGGCTCATCAACTGCGCCGGCGGGATCCTGGCGCAGGACTACGAGATGTTCGAGATCCACGATCCGCATTTCCTCCTCAAGCACGAGTACCTCCCCGACTCGGCGGGTGCCGGCCGCTGGCGTGGCGGCCTGGGTGTCGAAACGGAATTCGTGATGCGCGGCGAGAACGTGACCGGGGTCGCGTTCGGCGACGGCGTCGAGGAGGAGGCGCGCGCGTTCGGCTTTTTCGGCGGCAGGCCCGGCTCGCGCAATTCGATCACCCTCGCGTATCCCGACGGAACGCGGCGCAGCGCGAAATCCAAGGAGATCATCCGCGGCATTCCCGCGGGCACGGTCTTCAACCAGAAGGCGGGCGGCGGCGGCGGCTACGGCGATCCGTTCGAGCGGCCGGCGGAACGGGTGCTCGCCGAAGTGCGCGACGGGCTCCTGAGCATCGAGGCGGCGCGCGCCGACTACGGCGTCGCGATCGACCCGGCGACGCTCGCGCTCGATCGCGAGCGCACCGCCGGGCTGAGGAAACGATGAGCGCGCCGAGAATCGATCACATCGGCATCCTCGTCGCCGACCTGGACGCGGCGCTCGCGAGGCTCAAGCCGCTTTTCGGCGAGCCGGCGAAGTTGAAGGAGCTTGCCGACGTCGGCCTGCGGGTCGCCGAGCTCGAAGCGGGCAACGTCACGGTGGAGCTGCTGCAGTACACCGGTACGAACGACGCGTTCGCGCGGCGCGTGATGGGCGGGCGGCCCGGCCTCAACCACGTCTCCGCGCGCGTTGTCGACCTCGAGCGCGCGATCGCCGAGCTGCGCGCGGCGGGATTCGAGCCGATGGAGGGCTTTCCGCGCCGGGGCGCGCACGGGCGGGTCGCGTTCTTCGAGCCGGATCCGGTCACCGGGCTGCTGTTCGAGATCTGCCAGCGTGACTGAAACGCGGCCGCTGTGGAACGAGCGCATCGAGCGCATGCCGGCGGACGAGATGCGCGACCTGCAGCTCGCGCGCCTCAAGCGCCAGGTCGCGTACAACTACGAGCGCTCGCCGTACTACCGCGCGCGCATGGACGCGGCCGGAATCGCGCCCGGCGGCGTCGGCAGCTTCGAGGACTTCGCGCGGGTGCCGATCATGGACAAGGCCGAGCACCGGCGCGTGCAGGAGGAATCGCTCGAGCGCCACGGCACGCCGTACGCCCTGCTCGCGTGCGCGCCGCCCGAGGAGATCGTGCGCATCAGCGCGACCTCCGGGACCACCGGCATCCCGACGCTCTACACGCTTACTGCACACGATGTCGCGGTGGTGAACGAGATGCACGCGCGCAAGTACTGGCGCGCCGGCATCCGCCCGGGCCACGTCATGATCCAGGCGCTCTCGCTCTCGATGTTCACCGGCGGTCTGCCGCTGTCGGAGGGAATCATCCACATGGGCGCCTGCGTCGTGCCGGTCGGCATCGAGGGCGGCACGCGCCGCGTGCTCGAGTACGCGCGGCTCACGCGGGCGCACGCGCTGATCGCCACGCCCTCTTTCGGCCAGTATCTGATCGAGCAGTGCCCCGAGGCGGGGGCGGGCGACGCGCGCGCGCTCGGATTGCGCTGGTTCTTCTGCGCCGGGGAGCCGGGCGGCGGCAACCCCGGCGTGCGGCGTGCGCTCGCCGACGGATTTGGCGCCCGCGTGTTCGACCATACCGGCGGCGGCCACGCCTTCCACGGCATCTCCTGCGACGAGCCGCCCGAGGAATACAAGGGCATGCACTTCGTGTCCGAGGACCATTGCCTGCTCGAGCTCGTCGATCCGCACACCCGGGCGCCGATCGCGATCGCCGAAGGCGCGGTCGGCGAAATGGTGTTCACCTTTCTCGACTGGCGCGGCGGCCCGTTCATGCGCTACGCGCTCGGCGACCTGATCCAGGTGTGGACCCGGCCCTGCGCCTGCGGCATGCCCGGGATGCGCTTCAAGATCGTGGGGCGCACCGACGACATGCTGATCGTGAAGGGCGTGAACGTGTATCCCGAGGCGATCCGCAACGTGCTCGCCGCCTTCATGCCGCGCGTGACCGGGAGCTTCCGCATCGTGCTCGCGCGTCCGGGGCCGAAGGTCGATCCGCCGCTCAGGTTGCGCGCGGAGCACGGCGCGGACACGCGCGCCGGCGACCTCCCCGCCCTCGAAGCCGATCTGATGGCGCGCTTTCGCGCCGAGCTTCGGGTCGCCCCGGCGATCGAATGGCATGCGCCGGGGAGCCTGCCGCGGGACGCGCACAAGACCAAGCTCATCCTGGTGGAGCCGCAGGGGAAGGAGGCGTGACGTGGAACTCGGACTGAACGGCCGAGTCGCGCTCGTCACCGGCGGGTCGAAGGGGATCGGGCTCGCCGTCGCCAGGCAGCTCGCCGCCGAGGGCTGCGCGCTGCACCTCGTAGCGCGCACGCAAGCCGACCTCGAGGCGGCGCGCGGAGAGATCGTCGCGCGCCACCGCGTCCCCGTGACCGTGCACGCGATGGATCTGGCCGGGCGCGGGCGGGCCGAGGAGCTCGGGGCGCGCTGCGGCGAGCTCGACATCCTCGTCAACAACGCCGGCGCGACGCCGCGCGGCGCCCTCGACGAGGTGGACGAGGAGCGCTGGCGCCAGGCGTTCGACCTCAAGGTGTTCGGCTACATCAACCTGTCGCGGGTGTTCTACGCGCGCATGAAGGCGCGCCGCCGCGGCGTGATCGTCAACATCATCGGCAACGGCGGCGAGCGCGTCGACTACGGCTACATCGCCGGCGCCGCGGGCAACGCGGCGCTGATGGCGTTCACGCGCGCGCTCGGGGCGGGGAGCATCGACTTCGGCGTGCGCGTGCTCGGCGTGAACCCGGGCCCGGTCGCGACCGAGCGCCTGGTCGGGCTCATGAAGAAGGAGGCGCAGGCGCGCTTCGGCGACGCCGCGCGCTGGCGCGAGCTCGAGAAGGGATTTCCGCTGGCGCGCTCGGCGACGCCGGAGGAGATCGCCGCGACGGTCACGCTGCTCGCCTCCGACCTCTCGTCCTACACCACCGGCACCATCGTCACCATCGACGGCGGAATGGCGAACCGCGGCTCGCTGATCTGAAGGAGGCGAGCGATTCAATGCCGACGATCTTCACCGAGGGCGGATTCCGCTTGACGCGGCGCGAGTTCGGCTCGTCATCGAACTGGTGAGCGGCGCAGTCCTGGACATTGCGTTGCCGATGACCGAGCGTCTTTCGAAGGCGTCCGAACGCGAACGCAGTGCCATGGAGCTCACTCCCTTCGGACTGGGAATCCACTGGCCGCTGGTTGACGAAGACCTGTACGTGCCCCGCCTCGTCGAGCAATACACCTCCTCGCTACGACAAGCGGCGTAGCGCCGCGCCCGGCTCGGGCGCCAGGCCCAGGTGCTTGAGCAGCGCGAGCTGCCGCGCCAGCACTTCCTTGCGATAGGCGTTCGCGTCCACGACCTGCCAGTCGAAGAAGCCGCGCCCGTCGCGCAGTCCCCGCCGTCCCTCCTGCATGTAGCGGTCGACGATCGCCGGGGGCACGAAGCGCGGATCGCCCAGCGCCCCTGCGAGGTAATGGCTCGCGTAGTAAAGAATATCCAGCCCGCCGACGTCGATGAACTCGACCACGCCCATGCTGGCATAGCGGATGCCGAAGCCGTAGCGCACCGCGCGGTCGACGTCCTCGGCGGTGGCGACTCCCTGCTCGACCATGCGCGCGGCCTCGTTCATCACCAGCGCCTGCAGCCGCGGCACGATGAATCCGGGCGCGGCCTTGCACTCGACCGGCTTCTTGCCGATCGCTTCGAGAATCGCCTTGAGCCGCGCGGTCACCGCTGGATCGGTGCCCGCGTGCGGCGAGAGCTCGACCAGCGGGATCAGGTAGGCGGGATTGAGCCAGTGGCAGTTGAGGAAGCGTTCGGGCCGCGGCACCAGACCCGAGAGCTCAGTAGAGAGCATGGTCGAGGTGGTCGAGGCGACGATCGCGTCCTCGCGCAAGTGCGCGCATGCGAACTCGAACGCCGCGCGCTTCGCCTCGAGTACTTCCGGCACGCCCTCGAACAGGACGCCGACGCCCGGCAGCACCGTGCCCGCCTCTTCACGTGCGGCGAAGCGCACGCGCGCAACGATGGCATCGGTCTCGCGCGCATCAAACCCGCCAGCATCGGCCAGGGCAGCGAGGTTGGCGCGGATCTCGGCATAGGCTTGGTCGCGCAGCGCGTCGCAGGCGGGGGCGTCGCGCGGCTTGGCATCGATCAGCACCACCTCGTGGCCGGCGTAGGCGAATGCGTGCGCGATGCCGCGCCCCATCCTTCCGGCACCCAGCGCACCGATTACCGCCGGCGCGTTCATGCGGCCGTTCCCTCGTACAGCAGACGCTTCATCGCATCGCGATCGAGCCCTGCGAGCCCCAGCGCCTCGAGCGTGCGCGGGCCGCGGCCGAGCTCGCGCCCGAGAATCGCCCCGGCGATCGCGAGCAGCCCCTCGGCCACCGGCGCCGGGCTGCGCGCCCAGCGCGCCACCGAGGCGACAAAAGCGAGCCCGAGCGCGGTGTCTTCCGTCATGTAGCGGTGCGCGCGCAGGTCGATGTGCTCGCGCCAGTCGCCCGAGTCGACGAGCTTGCGGTGCGCGTCGCCGTACATCCAGCGCTCGCCCGTGTAGTGGTCGGAGAGCGGGAAGTGCGGCGCCGCGTAGCCGAGCGCCTCGCGCACGGCGACGCGCTCGGCGTCGAGCCGGTCGGTGACCGCGCGCACCGAGGGCTGCGTGCCCTCGTTGTGGATGTCCCAGCGCTCGAAGTGCTCGAGCGGAGCGGCGTTCATGAGGATGAGCGGCGGATGGATGATCGGCCCCGCGTTCATGAGCGCGGCCGAAAGCGCGTCTTCGCAGGGCTGCACGGCGGGGTAGGCGCGCCGGATCACTTCCAGCGCGTGCGCCGCGCGCTTCGCCGGGTAGGCGCCGGTCGGAAGGCGCACCGCGCGGATCGTGATCGCGACTTCGGCCGGCCCGCGCTTTCGCGCGAGATACGGGAGCGTGCCGGTCTCGGCGAAAGTGACCTCCGCGCCTTGCACGATTTCCGCCATCACGTAGCTGCCGAACGTGCCCGGCGGCAGGAACACGACCTGGCCGTCCGTAAGGTGCGGCGCCATCGCGCGCGCGATTTCCTCCTGCGCCGTCGCCGGTGCCGGAACGACGATGAGCTCCGCGCCACGCACCGCCTCCCCGATCTCGAGGGTCGGACGCGCGATCGGGATCGCCCGCGTCCCGCGCTCGTCGAGGAGCGATATCGCTCCGCGCTCGAGGACGGCAGCAAAGGCGGGACGGTCGCGGCGCCACAAGCGAACCTCGTGGCCCTGCTCGCTCAGGTCGGCCGCGGCGGCGTAGCCGCCGTTGCCGCCGCCGAGCACCGCAATTCTCATCGGAGCCGCGCCCGGAACCTGCACGGGCCGCCGCCGGCCGCGGCGCACGCGATCTCCTCGGCATGCGCCTCGCCGCCGAGCGCGAGCGCCGCCACCGCCCGCAGCATGCCGGCGATCGCCGCGCACACCGGTCCGGCGCAGGGACCGTGGCCCTGCGCGAACGGGCTGTTCTCCACGGTGAGCAGGAGGGCGCCGTCTTCCTGCTCGAACTTCCACATGCCCCAACCGAGACTGCCTGCCGTGGCTTGGATTTTCCCGAGAAGTTTTTTTCGATCCACTTCAGACAAGTAGCGTTCCGCGGAACGTCCGCCATGCTCGGCGACCGAATCCGCGAATGCCGCCAGTGCCTCGCTGCGCGCGGGCTCCGCCAGACGCCGGAACATGCCCATCAGCGAGTCGCAGCGGACCAGAAGGTAGCGCGCGTCGCCCTCGCGCAGCTCGCCGCGCGCGGGATCGGCGTTCACGCGATGACTCCCGCCTCCGCGAGCGATGCGATTTGGGCTCATCGTGCGGCTCAGCGCCCCTCGGGCTTGGCGCCGGTCAGCTCGATCATGCGCCGGTAATTCGCGATGTCCTTGCCCACCCAGGCTTCCAGCTCTTCGGGCGTGCTCGGCGCCGCGTCCACGCCGGCGGTCACGAGCCGGTTCTGCACCGCCTGCGTCTTCAAGGCGGCGACGATCGAGGCGTTCAGCCGCTGGACGGCCGGGCGCGGCGTCGCTGCGGGCGCGAGAATACCGTACCAGTTGAGCATCACGAATTCCGGATAGCCGGATTCGGCGAAGGTCGGCACGCCGGGCGCGACGCTCGCCCGCGTCGGTCCGGTCACCGCGAGCGCGACCAGCTTCCCGGCCTGGGCCTGGCGGATGCCGTTGGAGGCCACCACGAGCGACAAGCTCACCTGCCCGCCCATCACCGCGGCGAGCGCCGGGCCGCCGCCCTTGTAAGGCACGTCGATCATGTCGATCTTCGCCATGCGCTTGAACCATTCGAAGCCGAGGTAGTGCGGGCTGGAGGTGCCGAGCGATGCAAAGCTCAGCGTTCCAGTTTTCGCCCGCGCCGCCGCGACGACATCCACGAGCGTCTTGAAGCCCGTTCCCGGGTGCGTTACCAGCATGAGCGGCGAGGTCGACACGCGGGCGACGAAAGCGAAGTCCTTCAGCGAGTCGTACGGCAGCGACGCGCCGAACGCCGCGTTGATCGAATGGAAATCCGTGGTGAGGAGCAGCGTATGGCCGTCGGGCTCGGAGCGCGCGAGCGCTTGGGTGGCGATCACCGAATTGCCGCCCGGGCGGTTGTCCACCACGACCGGCTGCCCGAGATCGCGCGAAAGGTGCTCGCCGAGCGCGCGCGCGGCGACGTCGGTCCCGCCCCCCGGCGGAAACGGCACGAGTATGCGCAGCGGCTTCGACGGGAAGCTCTGCGCCGAGGCAAGGCCGCACAGCGCGGCAAGCAGGAGGCCAATGACGGATCGGATCATGTTTCTTCCCTTATTGAAGCGAGGAACGCGGCGCCGATGCTTCGACCGCTCAATGCGGAATGGCACCCGCGGCCGCGAGCGCTCGGCATTCCTGCTCCGTGAAGCCGGCCTCGCGCAGCACCGGACGCGTGTGCTCGCCGTACTTCGGCGGAAAAGAAAACTCGCGTGCAGTGCCGGGAAGGTCGACCGCCATCGGCTGCATGCGCACGCGCTTGCCGTCGGGCATTGTCGTGACGGTGAGCCGGCCGCGCAGCGCCTCGAGCTCGCGCACGGCGGCGACGCCGTTGATGCGCGCATGCGGGATGGTAGCCGCGCGCAGATCGGCGATCACCTCTTCCGCGCTCATCGTTGCAGTGAGCGCGGCGATGTCGCGCTGAAGGTTCTTGCGGTCGCGGATGCGGCCTTCGTTGGTGAGGCGCTCCTCGGTCGCGAGCGAGGCGAAGCGCGGCAGGGCGGTGAGGCGGCGCCATTGCACGTCGCTGCCGATCGCCATGTAAAGGAAGTCGTCGCGCACGGGGTAGACGTTGGTGGGAACGAACTTGCGGTGCTCGTTGCCGGCACGCGTGATCTCCCAGGGCTCGCAGTCGAAGTCGATGAGCGGCAGGGTGGTGATCAGCCAGGAGGCCGCGGCTTGCAGCATTGAGACGTGGATCTCGCGCCCGCGGCCGGTTTCGGTGCGCTCGGCGAGGGCGAGCATCACGTTCGCGTACACCTCGTCGCCCGCCTTGAGGTCGATCACCGGTATGCCGCACAGCACGGGCGTGCCGTTCGGGTCGCCGGTGAGCTCGACGTAGCCGGCCATCGCCTGGACCACCGGGTCGTAGCCGGGAACTTCCGGATATTCCGGGCCGAGCGCCGAGATGCCGGCCCAGATGAGATCGGGCTTCACCGCCGAGAGCGTCTCGTAGTCGATGCCGAGCGGCCGGTAGCGCGCCGGGACGGTGTTGCAGCAGAAGACGTCCGCGCCGAGCCCGCGCACCAGGCGCTTCAGCGCCTCGCGCCCCTCGGCGCTTTTCAGGTTGAGCGCGATCGCCTCCTTGCCGACGTTCGGCGCGATGTAATAGCTGCGCCGGTCCTCGTCCGCGACCCGCCCTCCGATGTAGCGGTTCGGATCTCCCGGAAGGCCCGCACCCGAGGGCGTCGCCTCGATGCGGATCACCCGCCAGCCTAGCTGCACGAAGCGCAGCGTGGCGTACGGCATCGAGAGCGCCTGCTCCATGGAAAGGACGGTGCGCGGCTTCACGCCGGCACGTTCCAGACCGGCGCCTCGAGCTTGCCGCGCAGCGCGCGGTACACCCGCTCCGGCGTGAACGGCAGCGACGTGATGCGCACGCCGGTGGCGTTGTGAATCGCGTTCGCCACCGCCGCGGCGACGCAGATCGCGGGCGCCTCGCCGACGCCCTTCGCGCCCTGCGGCCCCTCGCCGTCCATGGTCTCGATGAAGGAGATGTCCATTTCCGGGATCTCGGGCGCGGTGACCAGCTTGTAGTCGCGGAAGCTCGGGTTCTTCACCGCGCCGCCCTCGACGATCAGGTTCTCGGTGAGCGCGTAGCCCTGCCCCATCACCACGCCGCCCTCGATCTGCCCCTCGATGCCGAGGCGGTTGAGCACGCGCCCGACGTCGTGCGCCGCGGTGATGCTGAGGAGCTTCACGATCCCGGTCCGCGTGTCGACCTCGACCTCCGCCACCTGCGACGCCCAGGCGTACGCGGCCGAGACGTCGCCCTTGAACTCGCGGTCCTGGTGGTGGCTCGGCGGCTCGTAGTAGAACGTGGTCATCACCAGGTCCGCCTTGTCGGAGAAGTGCAGCGAGCGCAGGAATTTCCCGAGCTCGAACAGCTTTTCGCCTTCGGGGGTGACGACGAACCCTCCGGACAGCTGCAGATCGCCCGACGCCCTTCCGCTTTTCGCGGCGGCGGCGGCGAGGATCTTGTCCTTCGCCTTCTTCGCGGCACCGATCGCCGAATTGCCGGCGATGAAGGTGGTGCGCGAGGCGTGCACGCCGACGTCCCAGGGCGTGATGTCGGTGTCGTTGTTGACCACGGTCACCGACGAGAGGGGAAGGCCGAGCTCCTCGCACACCAGCTGCGCGAGCACGGTCTCCGAGCCCTGGCCGATCTCGGATGCCCCGGTGATCAGCGTGACGTGCGCGAAATCGTCGATCTTGAGGATCGTGCCGCAGCCGTCCGACGGGTAGATCTTGGCGCCGCCGCCGACGTGCAGCATCGACGCGATGCCGACGCCGCGCTTGAGCGGGCTCGCGTCGCCCTGCCGCGACGCGTGCTCGAGGCGCTTGCGCTGGTACGCGCTGCGGGCCGCGGCGGTGCTCAGGCACTCCTTGAAACCGCAGGTCCCGAAGTGCATTCCCTGGGGCGTCACCTCGCCCGGCTGCTGCGCGTTCTTCAGCCGGAACTCGAGCGGATCCATGCCGATCGCGTCGGCGAGCCGGTCCATGTGCGCTTCCACCGCAAAGGTCGCCTGCAGGTTGCCGTAGCCGCGGAACGAGCCCGCGTAGGGATTGTTCGTGTACACGGCGCGCGTGCGGTACTTGCAGTGGGGCACGCGGTAGAGCGAGGACACCGTCTGCATCATGACGAAGGGCGTCGTCGCGCCCCACGAGGTGTACGCGCCGTTGTCGTGCAGCGTCTCGACCGCGCGGAAGGTGAGAGCGCCGTCCCTGGTGCAGCCCGAGCGCAGCTTCAGGAGCACCGGCTGGCGCGTGGGCGAGGCCTCGAACTCCTCCTCGCGCGTGTAGACGAGCTTCACCGGCCGTCCGGTCGCCCTGGCGAGGAAGATCGCGATCGGCTCGAAGGGATAGATGTCGAGCTTAGAGCCGAAGCCGCCCCCGATCGGAGGCTGGATGATGCGGACCCGGCCCGGGTCGATCCCCAGCATCTCGGCGAACTCGCGCTTGTGCAGGAACGGCACCTGCGTGTTGGAGTGCAGCAGCAGGTTGCCGCTCGCGTCGAACTCCGCGATCACCCCGGAGACGCCCATGCAGCAGTGCGTGACGTAGTGCAGCCGGAACACGTCCTCCACCACCGCGTCGGATTCGCGCTCGCCCTGCGCCACGTCGCCCTGCGCGTATTCGAAGGTCATGGCGACGTTGTCGGGCTTGCCGGTGTAGGCGACCGGCCCGCCGGGCTTCAGTTGCGGACCGCCGTCGCCGCCGTGCGGCTCGGGGTGGATGAGCGGCGCGCCGGGCTGCAGCGCCTCGACCGGGTCGGTGAGCGGGGGCAGCGGCTCGTACTCGACGCGGATGAGCGCGAGCGCCGCGGCGGCGATCTCCACGCTGTCGGCCGCCACCGCGGCGACCTCGTCGCGCAGGCTCCTCACGCGCCCGGTCTTGAGCGGCAGGTGGTCCTTCGCCACCCCGATCGGACGCTGCCAGGGAACGTCGGCGGCGGTGATCACGGCATGCACGCCGGGAAGCCGCTTCGCTGCGCCGGTGTCGATCGACTTGATGAGCGCGTGCACCTGCGTCGAGCGCAGGATCTTCGCGTGCAGCTGGCCCGGCAGGTCGATGTCGTGCAGGTAGCGCGTCCTGCCGCTCGCTTTTTCGGGCGCATCCATCTTCGGGATGCGCTTGCCGATCAGCGTTTCGCGCGCCACCGTTTTTTGCGCTTCTCCCATGGCTACTTCGCTCCCGCGATCGCCTCGATGATCTTGCGGTAGCCGGTGCAGCGGCACAGGTTCCCCTCGATGCCGCGCCGGATCTCCTCTTCTCCCGCGCCCGGGTTCTTCTCGATCAGATGGCTCGCCTGCATGACCAGCCCGGGCGTGCAGAAGCCGCACTGCACCGCGCCGTGCTCGACGAAGCTCGCGCGCAGTTTCTCGCCCGGCGGCGTCGCCGCGAGCCCTTCGATCGTCGTCACCTCGCGCCCGTCGCAATCCACCGCGAACATGAGGCAGGCGTTGAGCGTCACGCCGTCCACCCGGATGGTGCACGCGCCGCACTCGCCCTCGCCGCATCCGTACTTGGTGCCGGTGAGCCCGACCACGTCGCGCAGCATCGCCAGCGCGCTCATGTCGGCCGCAACGGCGCGCTGCTCGCGCACCCCGTTCAGCGTGAAATCGATCTCAACCTTCGCGGACATCGCAGAGCATCCTTTGCAGCATGTTGCGGACCATCTCGCGCCGGTACCAGTCCGAGGCGCGAATGTCCGAGATGGGATGGATTTCGTCGGCTGCGGCCTCGAGGGCGGCCTCGATCGCCGCGTCGTCCGCGATCCTGCCTTCCAGGGCGGCTTCGACGCGCGGGGCGCGCACCGGCGTCGGCGCCACCGCGCCGAACGCCACCCGCACGTCGCGCAGCACGCGGCCTTCTCGCACGGCCCCGAGGCCGATCGAGATCGCCGCGATGTCGAGCGCGGGCCGGGTGCCGAACTTGAAGTACTCCGAGTCGAAACCGGCCGGCGGCAGCGCGATCTCGACCGCGGTGAGGAGCTCGTGCGCGGCGCGCAGCGTTCGCCCCGGCCCGGTGAGGAATCCGGCGAGCGGCAGCCTGCGCGTGGCCAGGGTGCCGTTCGGCTTGCCCGCGAGCACCACCTGCGCATCGAGCACGAGCAGCGGCACCAGCGTGTCGCCCGCGGGCGAGGCGTTGCACAGGTTCCCGCCGAGCGTCGCGGCGTTGCGGATCTGGTCGCTCGCGAAGTGATCGCAGGACTGCCACAGGGCGCGAAAGCGGCCGCGCACCAGGGGGCTCTCCAGCAGCTCGGTGATCGTGGTGAGCGCGCCGATGCGCACCACGCCGTTCGACTCGCCAATCCCGCGCAATTCGGCGATCCGCCCGATGTTGAGGAGCGTCTTCTGGAACCGCAGGCGCCCCGCGTTCGCCTGCGGCATGACGTCGGTGCCGCCGGCGAAGACGGTTGCGCCGCCCGCGCTCAGCAGCTCGGCCGCTTCCTCGAGCGTGCGGGGCGCCGCGTAGCGTTCGATCCCGCTCATGTCAGAACCGCAGCGGCTCGCGGTAGCGTCCGTAGACTCCGGCGAGCGCCTGGGTGATCTCGCCCACGCTCGCGTACGCCTTCACCGCCTCGACCACCGCGGGCATGACGTTTTCGCCGGCCTCGGCCGCGCGCCGCAGCCCGGCGAGCGCCGCGGCCACGTCTGCCGCGGCGCGCCGGTTGCGGATTTCACCGAGGCTTTCCACCTGCCTGCGCGCGTCGTCCTCCTGGTACGGATGCAGCTGCACCTCGTGCTCCTCGGCCTGCTCGCTGCGGTAGCAGTTGACGCCGACCTTGCGGAACTCGCCCGACTCGATCGCGCGCTGCATGCGGTGGGCCTGCGCCGAGACCTTCGCCTGGATCGCCCCTTCGGCGACCAGCTTGACGATGCCGCCCGCCGCGTCCACCTCGGCCATGGTTCTCTCCATCCTCGCGCGCATCTCGTTGGTGAGCGTCTCGACGTACCACGACCCGCCGAGCGGGTCGACCGTGTCGGCGAGCCCCGTCTCCTCGACGAGGAGCTGCATGGTGCGCAGCGAAATGCGCTGCGCGTACTCGGTGGGGATGGTGTATCCCTCGTCGTAGCAGCACAGCGCCATCGTCTGCGCGCCGGAGAGCGCCGCGATCAGCCCGTAATAGGCGCCGCGCACGATGTTCACCTCGGGCTGCTCGTAGGTGAGCCCGCCCCCGCCGCCGCCCGCGATCATGCGCATCCACGCCGACTCCGGCTTGGTCGCGCCGAAGTGCTCCTTGACGATCTTCGCCCACAGGCCGCGCGCGGCGCGGAACTTGCACACCTGCTCGAACAGGTTGCCGAACACGTTGAAATTGAACGACAGCCGGCCCGCGAACTCGTCGATGTCGAGGCCGCGCCCGAGCGCCTCGTCGGCGTAGGCTTTCGCGATGCAGAACGCATACGCCATCTCCTGCACCGGGTTCGCTCCAGACTCGCGGATGTGGTAGCCGCACACCGATACCGGGCTGTACTTCGGCGCATGCCGCGCGCAGTACTCGATGGTGTCGCCGACGAGCTTGACCGAAGGCTCGACCGGGTAGATCCAGGTGCCGCGGCCGATGAACTCCTTGAGAATGTCGTTCTGCGCGGTGCCGCGCAGGCCGGCGAGGTCGTAGCCGCGCTTCTCGGCCATCGCCAAGTACATCGCGATCAGCTGCGGCGCCGCGCCGTTCACCGTGAGCGAGACGGTGATGCGCTCGAGGTCGATGCCATCGAACGCGATCTCGAAGTCGGCGAGCGTATCGACCGCCATGCCGACGCGCCCGACCTCGCCCGCGGCGAGCGGGTCGTCCGAGTCGAGGCCGCACTGCGTCGGCAGGTCGAAGGCGACGTTCAGGCCCGTCTGGCCGTTGGCGATCAGGTAGCGGAAGCGCTTGTTGGTGTCCGCCGGATTGCCGAAGCCGGTGTACTGCCGCATCGTGTACGGCCGCTGCCGGTACATGAGCGGATGAATGCCGCGCACGAACGGGTACGCGCCGGGCTCGCCGACGAAGCCGAAGCCGCCGCTCGACTCGACGTCCCCCGCCGTGTAGACAGGCCGGATCTCGATCCCCGACTCGTTCACCACCGGCCGCAGCCGCAGCCTCTCGTTCATGGCACGTTCGCCTTGATGAAGTTGACGATGTCGTCGAGCCTGGAGCTCGACGGAAAAACGCCGCGAAAGCCCAGCTCGCGCAGCCGCGCGTGGTCCTGCCTCGGCAGGTTGCCGCCGATCATCCACAGCTTGCCGCCGAGGCCCGCCTGCTCCAGCAGCGGCTTCAATTTCTCGCAGAACGGCAGGTGCGAGCCCGCCATCGAGGAGAGCGCGATCACGTCGGCGTCCTCCTCGAGCGCGATCCGCGCCACCGCTTCGGGCGTCTGCCGCAGTCCCGTGTACGCCACTTCCATGCCGGCTTCCATCAGCGCGCGCACCACCACCTTCGCGCCGTGGTCGTGGCCGTCGAGGCCGGGCTTGGCGAGAACCACCTTGATCGGGCGATTCACGCGCACACCTCCTTTGCGATGATCAGCTTGAGAATCTCGCTGGTGCCGCCGCCGATCAGGGTGAAACGCACGTCCCTCAGGTAGCGCTGCGCCGGGTATTCCATCGCGTAGCCGTAGGAGGCGAAGATGCGCGCCGCCTGGTCGCAGACGGAGGCCGCCGTCTCGCTCGCGAACAGCTTCGCCATCGCCGCCTCCTTGCGGTGCGGCTTGTCGGCATCGCACAGCCAGGCCGCGCGATAGACCAGTTGCGTCGCCGCCTCGAGCCCGGTGGCCATCTCGGCGAGCTTCAGCTGGATCGCCTGGTAGCGATTGATCGCGCTTCCGAACTGCCTGCGCTCGGCGGCGTAGCGCAGCGCCGCCTGCAGCGCCGCGCGCGCGACGCCCAGCGCCATCGCCCCGGTGATGATGCGGATCTCGGCGAGCGTTTTCCTGAGGTGACCTTCGCCGTCGCCCTCCTCCTTCGACAGGCGGTGCGAGTCCGGGACGAAGCAGTCCTCGAAGGCGAGCTCGGAAGTCGGCAGCGCCCACACGCCCATCTTCTCGATCTGGCGGCCGATCGCCAGCCCCTTGAAGCCGCGTTCGACCAGGAAAATGGTGAGCTTGCGCGCTTCGCCCGCTCTTGCGAACACGGTGAAGAAATCGGCCACCGGGGCCGAGGTCACCCAGGTCTTGCGCCCGTTCAGCACATAGCCGCCGTCCACTTTCCTCGCCTGCGTGGCGATGCTGTCCAGGTCGCTGCCGGCGTCCGGCTCGGTCATGCAGATGGCGCCGATCCTCTCCCCCTTCAGCGCCGGCTTGAACAGGCGCTCGAGCACCTCGCCCGATCCGAGCATGTGCAGGAACTTGGTGCCCATCAGCGACTGCATCGCCGCGCAGCCGGCGAGCGACATCGAGCCGCGCGCGATCTCCTCCAGCGCCAGGCAGAATTCCGCCAGCCCGGTGCCGCTGCCGCCGACCTCTTCCGGATAGCGCATCCCGAATAGGCCCATGTCGGCGAGCTGCCCGAACAGCTCGCGCGGGAACTGGTGCGCCGCGTCGAGCGCCGCGGCCTGCGGGGCGACGCGCTCGTCGGCGAAGCGCGCGAACGTGTCGCGGATCGCCCGCTGCTCGGAGGTGGGCTCGAAGTCCATGCGCTCTCAGGCCGACACGGCCCGCCGGATTTCCTCTTTCCTGAGCTTGCCGAGCTCGGTCCGCGGCAGCGCGGCCAGGAAGCGGACTTCGCGCGGCTGCTTGTAGCGCGCGATGCGCCCCTGGAACAGCGCCAGCACGTCCGCTTCGCACATGCACGCGCCGGGCTTGAGCACCACCGCGGCGACCACCGCCTCGCCCCAGCGCCCGTCGGCGCGCCCCACCACGCAGGCCTCCTCGATCGTCGGGCACTCGGCGAGGATGTTCTCGAGCTCGGCCGGATAGATGTTCTCGCCGCCCGAGATGATCATGTCTTTCTTGCGCGACACGACGTAAAGGTGCCCTTCCTCGTCGAAGTGCCCGATGTCGCCCGAGCGGTACCAGCCGTCGCGCAGCGCCTGCGCGGTCTCGTGCGCGTCGTTCCAGTACTGCGCGGCGACGTTCGGCCCGCGCACTAGGATCTCGCCGTCGCGGCCCGCGGCAAGCTCGTCTCCCGCATCGTCCACCACCTTGACCTCGCAGTGAAGCGCCGGCACGCCGGCCGAGCCTGCCTTGCGCTCGGCGTCCTCGGCGCGCACGTAGGTCGCGATCGGGCAGGTCTCGGTCGCGCCGTACACCTGCACCAGCGGCACGCCGCGCGCATTCACCTTGCGCACGAACGCTTCCGGGACGATGGTCGAGCCGGTGGTGATCATGCGCAGGCTGGAGAGGTCGGCGCTCGCCCAGCGCGCGCTTTCCATCATCGCCGAGAGCTGCGCGGGAACCAGCACCGCCAGCGTGATGCGCTCGCGCTCGATCGCCTCCAGCGCCGCCTGCGCATCGAACCGGGCGTGCAGCACCACGCTCGCCCCGGCGTGCAGCGCCGGGGTCGTCAGGATGTTCAGGCCGCCGACGTGAAACAGCGGCAGCGTCGTGAGCACGCGGTCGGCGCTGGTGAGATCGTGCATGTGGGTGCTGTTCACCGCGTTCCAGAGCAGCGCGCGCTGCGTCAGCACCACGCCCTTGGGCGCGCCGGTCGAGCCCGAGGTATGGCAAAGGAGCACCGGCGAATCCTCCGCGCCCTCCTGCGGCGGGGATGCCGCCGCGTTCTTCCACGGCGATTCCTCGAGCGCGACGATCAGCGTGCGCTCCAGACCCGATCGGATGCTGCGCACGTGCTCCGCGAAGGCCGGCTCGACGACGAGGACCCGCGGCGGGCAGGCGGCAATCATGCGCTCGTGCTCGGGCACCGCGAGCCGCCAGTTGAGCGGCGCGAGCATCGCGCCCAGCCGCGCGCAGGCGAAAAGCATCGCCAGCATTTCCGGGTGGTTGAGGCCGAGATAGGCGACCGCGTCGCCGCGCCCGACGCCGAGCGCGGCGAGCCCCGCGGCCGCGCGCCCGGTGCGCCGTGCGAACGCGCCGTAGCTGATGTCCTGCGCGCCGAACCGGATCGCGGTCTTGCCGGGCGCGAACGCCGCGTGCCGCGCGATCCAGCCGGCGAGGTTCACGTCCCGGCCCCGGTCACTTCGAGCACCACCGCCATCGCGGTGTCGCCCGCGGCGCAGCCGGTGAAAAGGCCCCAGCCGCCGCCGCGCAGCACCAGCTCCTCGACCAGCTCGATGACCGCGCGCGTGCCCATCGGCGCCTGCGGGTGCCCCCAGACCAGCGAGCAGCCGTAGCGGTTGAAGCGCTCCAGCGGCACACCGGTCTGGCGCGAGAACAGGATATCGTTCACCGCGAAGGGGTTGTGCGTCTTGATCGCGGCCATGTCGGCGAAGTTCTTCCCCGCCTGCGACAGCGCCCGCTGCGCGGCCGGGATCGGCGCCTCCGGCATGTAGCCGAGCGCGGCGCGCGCCTGGCCGAAGCCGTGCAGGCGGATGCGGATCCGGGAATCGCGGCTCAGCTCGCCCACCCGCCCGGCGCTCGCCAGCACCATCGCGGCGTTGCCGTCCGCCGGGTGCGTCTGCGCGCCGTGGGTCACGGTGCCGCCTTCGAGCACCGGCTTGAGCTTCGCCAGTCCCTGCGCCGTGGAAAAGTTGATGCCCTCGTCTCCCGCAAGCGTCGCGACGGTCTTGCGGTACCGGGGATCGGGCACTTCGAACGGCAGCGCCATGAAGCGCTTGTGGAACGCCGAGTCGTCCGCGAGCGCATCGCGGTACTGCTGCTCGCGCTGCAGGACGACTTCATGCTGCTCGGCCGTCGTGATCTTGTGTCTGGCGGCGACGTTCTCGGCGGTGCGCACCATGGCGTGCGGCCCCAGCGGATCGCAATTGAAATTGTCCATCACCCAGTCTTCGTGCGCGCCGGTGCCGCCGGGCCCGCGCGGATTCGGGTAATACAGGTGCGGCCCGTTGGAAGTGCGGTCGCAGGTGAGCGCGAGCGAAACCTGCGCGAGGCCGCACTCGATTTCCTGCGCCGCGGCGAGCAGCACCCGCACGCCCGTGGCGCAGGCCTGCATGAGCGTCGGCCCGCCGATCTGGCCGGCCCCGGTCAAGCCCGAGAGCCAGGGCAGGCCGAAAAAGGAATGCTGCTGCGGCACGCTCAGGCCGAGCACGCCGTGATCGAGCGAAGCCGGCGCGATGCCGCGGCTCGCCAGCTCCTTCCTTGCCACGTGCGCCGCGAACTCGATCGAATGGAGGTTCGCGAACGCGCCCTGCCAGCGCGCGAACGGCGTGCTCCAGTACGCGCCGTACGGGATTTCCGCCTTGTACGTCACCGGGTGCTCTTTTTCTCGAGGAGAATTCGCTTGGCGTTGCCGAGGTGAGCGAGCATCGCGGCGGCCGCCTCCTCGCCATCGCCGCGCTCCAGTGCCGCGAGAAGACGCCGCAGGCCCTCCAGCACGAGCACGCGCACCGCCTTGTCCTCCAGCGTGAACGCGCGCAGATAGCGCACGTGGTCGGCGTAGAGCTCGATGGCGCGGGAAAGCCGCCGGTTCGGGACCAGCGCCATCCACGCCGCGCGGAAACGGTAGTTGGCCTCCATGAACTCCGCGCCGTCGCGGGCGACGTGCGCCGCGCCCATTTCCTCGAGCGCGCGGCGCAGCGGCGCGAGCGCCTCGCGGCCGGGGGACCGCCGGGCGATCAGGCGCAGCGCTTCGGGCTCGAGCAGATCGCGCAGCGCATAGATGTCCCCGATGTCGGAGTCGGTGAGCGCCGGGACCGTGAAGCTGCGGCCGTCGGCGACGACCAGTCCATCGGCCGCGAGCCGCGCCAGCGCCTCGCGCACCGGCGTACGCGAAACGCCCAGCCGGGCCGCGAGCGCGGCCTCCTGCAGCGGCTGTCGGGTCTGGATGCGCCCTGCGCGCAGGTATTCGCGCAACGTGGCGTAGACGCGGTCGCCGAGCGGCTGCGGCCGCTCGAGCGCCTCGAGCTTGGCGATCATGCCGCCTCGGGTCTGGGTGAAGGTGTACGGTATACCGTATACTTCAGTCCGGGCGTTGTCAAGGACAAGACCGTGCGCGTGGGCATCGACGTCGGCGGCACCTTCACCGATTTCGTCCTGGTGGACGACGCGACCGGGACGTTGAGCACCTATAAGTGCCTCACCACGCCGCGCGATCCGTCGGAGGCGATCGTCGCGGGGATCCGCGCTCTGGAGGAGCGCAGCCCCGGCTGCCTCGAGCGCATGGAGGAAGTGATCCACGGCACGACGCTCGTCATCAACGCCATCCTCGAGCGCAAGGGCGCGCGCACCGGCCTCATCACCACCGCAGGGTTCCGCGACGTGCTGGAGCTCGGGCGCGAGATCCGTTACGCCGCGTACGACGCGTTCGCGGAATTTCCCGAGCCGCTGGTGCCGCGCGAGCGGCGGCTGGAGGTGAGCGAGCGGCTGCGCGCCGACGGCAGCGTGCTCAAGGCGCTCGACGAGGGCGAAGCGCGCAGCGTCGCGCGCGCGATGCGGGATCTCGCGGTCGAATCGGTCGCGGTGTGCCTGCTCAACTCGTTCGAGAACCCCGCGCACGAGCGGGCACTCAAGCGCGTCATCGCCGAGGAGCTCCCCGAGGCCTCGCTGTCGATCTCCTGCGAGGTGCTGCCGCAGATCCGCGAGTACGAGCGCACCAGCACCACCGTGGTGAACGCCTACGTCAAGCCGCTCACCGAAAAGTACCTGCGGCGGCTGGAGGAGCGCCTCGCGTCGGCCGGCTTTCGCGGCCGGCTGTTCGTCATGCTGTCCTCCGGGGGCGTGACCTCGGCGCAGACCGCGGCCGAGTTCCCCGTGCGGATCATCGAATCCGGCCCGACGGCTGCCGTGATCGCGGCCCAGCACTACAGCCGGCTGTTCAAGCTGCCGGAGATGTTCTGCTTCGACATGGGCGGCACGACCGCGAAGTCCTGCCTCATCCAGGGCGGCGAGGCGGGCGTGGTGTCCAGCTTCGAGGTCGGGCGCGTGCAGCGCTTCTGCAAGGGAAGCGGTCTCGCCATCCAGGTGCCGGTGGTGGACCTCATGGAAATCGGCGCGGGCGGCGGCAGCATCGCGCGCAGGAGCCGGCTCGGCACGCTGCAGGTCGGGCCCGACAGCGCAGGGGCCGAGCCAGGGCCGATCTGCTACGGGCGCGGCGGCCGCGAGCCGACGGTCACCGACGCCGATCTGCTGCTCGGCTATCTCGACGCCGATTACTTTCTCGGCGGCACGATGCGGCTGGATGCGGCGGCGGCGCGGCGCGGGATCGAGGAGCGCGTGGCCGAGCCGCTCGGCGTGTCCCTCATCCAGGCGGCGTGGGGCATTCACGACCTGGTCAACGAGAACATGGCCGCGGCGGCGAAGACGCACATCGCCGAGCACGGCGGCAATCCGGGGGTGGTGACGGTCGCCGCGTTCGGCGGCGCCGGCCCGGTGCATGCCTGCGGGCTTGCGCGCAAGCTCGGCGCGCCGCGCCTGATGGTGCCGCCGAACGCGGGCGTCGGCTCCGCGCTCGGCTTCTTCGCCGCGCCGCGCGCGTTCGATCTCGTGCGCAGCCACAAGACGGCGCTCGCCTCGGCCGATTTCGCGCAGATCGAGGCGCTGTTCCGCGAGCTGGAGGCTGAGGGCGAGCGCACGCTTCGCCGGGCGGGGGCCGGGGGCCCGGTCGAGTTCTCGCGCTCGGTGGATGCGCGCTTCGTCGGCCAGGGATCGGAAACCGCGCTGCCGATCCCCGAGCGCGACTTCACCCGCCTCGACCCGGCCGAAGTTCGCCGCAGGTTCGACGACGCCTACACGCGGCTCTACGGGCGGACCTATCCGGAGTCGCCGGTCGAGCTGGTGAATTTCCGCGTCCGCACGAGCCTCCCCGTGCGGCCGCTCTCGCTGCCGAGGCTCGCGGCGAACGGCCGCGCGCAGGACGCAATCAAGGGGCAACGCCGCGCGTATTCCGGGCTCGCGCGCGAGTTCCTGCCCTTCACGGTCTACGACCGCTACCGGCTCGCGCCGGGCGCCCGGCTCCCGGGCCCGGCGATCGTCGAGGAGCGCGAATCGACGCTGGTCGTCGGCGAGGACGCGAGCGCCCGGCTCGACGAGTACGGCTTCTTGTGGATCGATCTCGCCCCGGAGGCAGGCCATGGCACGCAAATTTGATCCGATCGCCGTCGAGATTCTCTGGCGCCGCCTCGTTTCGATCGTCGACGAGGCCGACGCCGCGGTCGCGCGCACCGCGTTTTCGAGCCTGCTGCGCGACGCGCACGACTACACCTGCATGTTCACCGACCGCCGCGGCCGCGAGCTCGCGCAAGGGACGTTCGCCACGCCCGGGCAGTCGGGCGCGATGGCCCTCGGCGTGAAAAAGCTCGTGCAGAGCCTGCCCGCCGACTCGTTCCGTCCCGGCGACACCTACATCACCAACGATCCCTGGGCGCTCGCCGGGCACCTGAACGACGTCTGCGTGCTCGGTCCGATCTTCCATCGCGGCAGGCTCGCGGCATTCACCGCGTGCATCCTGCACCACGGCGACATCGGCGGGCGGGTGGCTTCCGACAATCGCGAGGTATTCGAGGAAGGCCTGTTCATCCCGCTGGTGAAGCTCTACGACGGCGGGCGCCTGAACCAGGGAGTGCTCGACATGATCCGCGCCAACGTGCGCACGCCCGAGCAGGTGACCGGCGATATCCGATCGCAGGTCGCGGCGAACCACGTCTGCGCCGAGAAGATCCTTCGCATGCTGGAGGAGCAGGGCTGGGAGGACCTCGATGAGCTGGCCGAGGAGATCATCGGGCGAAGCGAAGCGAGCATGCGCGCCGCGATCGCCAAGGCGCCGCCCGGCGTCTATCGCGCCGAGGGCGCGATCGAGCAGGGGGAAGGCCAGCCCGACGTGGTCATCAAGTGCGCCGTGGAGATCGCCGGGAGCGACATCAACGTGGACCTCGCCGGCTCCTCGCCGCAGGTCGATTGGGGCGGCAATGTCGTCTACAACTTCACCTACGCGTACGTGCACATGGCGGTGAAGAGCATTTTCGACCCCGACATCCCGAACAACGACGGCGTCGCGGCGCCGATCCGCCTCGCCGCGCCGGAGGGAACGGTCGTCAACTGCCGCTACCCGGCGGCGGTCGCGGCACGCATGCAGATCGGGCATTTCATGACCGAGATCATCTACCGTGCGCTCGCGCAGGCCCTGCCCGGGCGCGTGGTCGCGGGCTGCGGCGGAACGCCGGCGACGATGCAGGTGTTCTACGGGCGGCGCAGCGGCGGCGAGCCGTTTCACGCCGTGCTCATCCGCGGCGGCGGCCTGGGGGCGGGCGCAGCGCGCGACGGCGGGGGCTGCTTCATCTTCCCGGCCAACGGCGCCAACACCCCGGTCGAGATCCTGGAGAGCGACGCGCCGCTGATCGTCGAGCGGCGCGAGTTGCTGGCCGACTCGGGCGGCGCGGGAAAGCAGCGCGGCGCGCTCGGCAGGCGCGAAGTGTTCCGCGTGCCCGACGACGCCCGGGCGCCGCAGCCGCCGGTGCGCCTCGCGATCCAGTCCGGGCGGTTCCGCCTCCCGCCCGAAGGCCTGTTCGGCGGCAAGCCGGGCGCAAAAGCGCAGTTTCTCGTCAACGGCAGCCCGGCGGATCCTTATGGCCTGACGCTTCTGAAACCCGGCGACTCGGTGGTGATGGACGCGGCCGGCGGCGGCGGCTACGGCGACCCGAAACAACGCGACCGCGAGGCGCTCGAGCGCGACGTGCGCGAAGGCAAGGTGAGCCCCGCGGCCGCGCAGCGGGATTACTGACGGGTTTCCCGCAGGTGCCGAGCGGCGAAAAGCCGCCGGATCATTGAGCGCATGCCGACTGCGCATTGACAAGGCCGGCGCTCCGGCTCATGATGTATCTACGTGTAGATACTATGGAGCGATCAATGGCAACCAAGGGCTCGCGGATGGAACTCATGGTGTCGAAGTGGGGCAACAGCCTCGCGGTGCGCTTGCCGGCTGAATCGGCCAAGCGGATCGGGGTGGGCGAGGGTGATACGCTCATTGCGGAGGTTTCGGCCGACGGGCGCCTGGTACTCGCCCCGGAAGGCCGCGCCATCGGTAAAGCCGAGACGCGCCGCCTGCGTCAATTCCTTGCCCGCCAGAAGGAGACGGTGCCGGTGGTCGGAGAAATGCGCCGCGGCGCGCGCTACTGATGATCTACGTTGATACGAGCGCCCTGGTTCCGGTCTTCATCCGGGAGCCGAAGAGCGAGGCCGTCATAGCCTGGATCGAATCCTCGGGCGAGCGTCTGGCGATCAGCGAGTGGTCCCTGGTCGAGTTCGCTTCGGCCGCCGCGATCAAGGTACGCACCGGCCAGTCGGCGGCGAACCTGGTGAAACAAGCCACGGCACGGGTCCACGAGTTCGCGCAGAAGCATTGCACGATAGCCGTTCCCGGACGGGAGGAATTCCGTCGCGCCGCTGCGCTGGCGGGCGACGACGCGTTGAAGCTACGGGCGGGCGATGCGCTTCACCTCGCCATTGCCGCAAGTCTGAGCGCGCAGGGCATACTCTGCCTCGACGAGGCGGTGATCGAGAGCGCCAAGTCGCTCGGGCTGGGCGTTGTAACGGTTTGAACGAACGATAGGTAATTCAATCCTGCTCTTTTCGCGCGTCTGGCCGATGGCGACGGTTTCGCGCTGATTCACCGCTGCCGAGCATTGCGCCGGGAAGCATGTTGCGCCTGCGCTCGGCCGATCGGCAACGCCGGTTACGTCGAAATCGCCACCATGCCGCTCGATCCCGCGTGCAGGCAGTGCGCGAGCATGCGGCTGCGCAGCTCCTGCGTGAGCGCCCGTTCCTCCACGAGAAACCCGAGCACCGCGAGCCGCAATCCCGCGGCGAGCAGCGCCTCTGGAAAAAGGCGGCACTGACCTGGGTTTCGCCGATCCTGCTTGCGCGACGCGCCGCCAAGTAATACTATTTGTAGACGGTATTACTTTTTGGGGTCCGCCGATGAACACCAGCACGCTTACGATAAAAGGCCAGGTCACGATTCCGAAGCGCCTGCGCGATTACCTCGGCCTCTCGCCGGGGGACAAGGTACGCTTCGATTACACGGACGACGGTGCAGTGCGCATCGTGGCGCCGCGCAAGCCCGGCCAGGGCAAGGGCAGGAAGGCGAGCCGGGTCTCGGCGCTGCGCGGCACGCGCAAAACGGGCATGAGCACGGATGAAATCATGAACCTGCTGCGCGGCTACGGCGACGACGCCGGCGACCCGGGATTCAAAACCGGAAAGAAATGATCCTGGTTGATTCCTGCGTCGTCATCGACGTGCTGGAGAACGACCGCAAATGGGCCGATTGGTCGCAGACGCAGCTCGAGCTCTGGAGCGCACGCGGTCCGCTGCTCATCGACCCGGTGATCTACGCGGAGCTGGCGGCTTACGCCCGAAGCAAGGAGTCGCTTGAAGCGGAAATCGCCACGGCGGGATTGCTGATGCGTGAAATGCCGCGCGATGCCCTGTTCCTCGCGGGGCGCGCGCATGCCGCGTATCGCAGCCGCGGTGGAATCCGAACCGGGATCCTTGCGGATTTCATGGTCGGTGCACACGCGGCCGTCGCCGGTTGCCCCCTGCTCACACGCGACCGGCGGCGCTACGCCGCCTACTTTCCGTCTCTGGCTCTGGTCACACCCGAAAGCCGTGCAGGATGACTGCCCGGAGAGCCGCATGGACAATGCGTAGCGCGCTTACGCCATCGTCCGCACCTGCGCTTGGGCTTCCCGCAGGTGCCGAGCGGCGACGCGCAGCTCCCGAGACGGGGCTGCGCGGCATTCCTCCAATGCGAGGATCGCCGCTTTCTTGCATGCCAATTCCAGACCTGCACCCGTCCAGCCCCCGGTGGCCTCCGCGAGCTCGGCGAGATTCACATCGTTGTCCAGGGGCAGTCCCTCGGTATGGATCTCGAGAATCCGGCGCCGCTCGTCGCGATCGGGCAGCGGCAACTCGAGCACGTAATCGAACCGGCCCGCGCGCAGGAGCGCGGGCTCCATCAGGTCGGGTCGATTGGTTGCCCCCAGCACCGCTACGCCGAGCGAGCCGTGAAGCTCATCCAGCTCGCGAAAGAGCTGGCTGACCAGGCGCGGAAACAGGCTTCCCGCCTCCTGAGCGGACCGGGCGGGGACCAGCGATTCGATTTCGTCGAAGAACAAGATGCAAGGGGACGCCTGCTTGGCCCGCTTGAACACTTCGCGCAGGCCCTTTTCCGACTCGCCCACCCATTTCGACAGCAGGCTTGGCTGGTCCACCGTGATCAGGGTGAGCCCCAGCTCTCCGGCCAGGGCGCGCGCCAGCAAGGTTTTCCCGGTGCCCGAGGCCCCGGTGAGCAGGACGCCCTTCGGCGGGTTGAACCGCGTGTGGCCAAGGAGCGCGCCGCCTGCGCGGACGAGCTGCAGGATGGAACTGAGGGTTCGCTTCGTTTCGGCCAGGCCGCCCACGTCCTTGAAGCTGAGCCGCGGCCGCTCCGCCAGGAATTCCCGGGTGGATGTCGGTTCCACCACTTTGAACGCCGCCAGAAAATCTTCGCGAGTGACCTGGAATGCCAGCGCGTCCAGTTGGGGCTTCAGGTCGACCTCGAAACGTACGCGCGGGATCAGGCGGCGCAGGGCCACCATCCCCGCCTCTTTGCACAGGACCTCCAGATCCGCGCCAACGTAGCCGTGGGTGATCTCAGCGATCTGCTCCAGGTCCACGTCGGCTCCGAGCGGCATGCGGCGCGAATGGATGCCCAGTATCCGGCGGCGCGCGGCCCGGTCGGGAACGCCGATGGCGATCTCGCGGTCGAAGCGTCCCGGCCGCCGCAGCGCCGGGTCCACCAGCTCCGGCATGTTGGTGGCGCCGATGACCACCACTTCGCCGCGCTCCACCAGACCGTCCATCAGCGCCAGAAGCTGCGCCACCACCCGCTTTTCCACGTCGCCGACGACTTGGGCGCGTTTGGGTGCGAGGGCGTCAAACTCGTCGAGGAAGATGATGCTGGGCGCGTTGCGCTGCGCTTCTTCGAAGATCTGGCGCAGCTTGGCCTCGCTCTCGCCGTAGTACTTGTGGATGACCTCCGGGCCGTTCACGTGGATGAAATGCGCCCGCACCTCGCTGGAGACTGCCCGGGCAATCAGGGTCTTGCCCGTGCCTGGAGGTCCCGTCAGAAGCACCCCCTTGGGCGGATCGATTCCAAGCACGCCAAAGAGCTGGGGGAATTTCAGCGGCAGCTCGACCATCTCCCGGACCAGCGATACCTCTCGCTCCAGACCGCCGATGTCCTCGTAGGAGACGCGATAGGCCGTCTCGGCGGAAACCTCGGGAACTTTGAAAGCGATGGAGGTGTTAGCGGAGATCAGCAGCGCACCCCGTGGCGCCGCGCCCTCGACGGTGAAGGACCGCGGGCGCGCACCCAGGAAGCTCACCTGGAGGTGATCGCCGGGAACGACCGGAACGCCGGAGAGGAGTTGGCGCAGGTGCGGAATCTCCTCTTCGGTGGGAGCGGAGTGCCCGGCCTGCACCGTGGCGAGCAGCAACGACTCCGCCGCCTTGAACGGGACCTTCCGAACCGTCACCCACTCGTCCACTCCAGCCTGCGCGTTGCCGCGGGTTGTGCCATCGATTAACACCAAAGCTTGTCCGCAATGGCTGGACGGTGCCTGGGCAGCCCGCGCCACCGTGGCGCGGCGGCCGGTGATCATCAAGACGTCCCCGGGCACGGCGTGGAGCCGCTTCAAGTCGTCCGCATCCAGGCGGACCAAGCCTCGGCCGGTGTCCTCCAGGAACGACTCGGCCACCCGGAATTTGGGGTGCGCCGCCGTGTCCATTTTTTTCTTGTCAGCTGACGCGCGCCGCGAGAGCCTCGTGCATGGCCTGCGCGGCGCGCTTGCCGGCGCCGGCGGCGAGGATCACGGTAGCGGCACCGGTGACGGCATCACCGCCGGCGAACACCAGCGATTTCGAGGTGAGCCCCGTCTGCTCGTCCGCAACGAGGCAGCCTTTCTGGTTCGTGAGCAGGCCCGAGGTCGTGCGGGTCAGCAGCGGATTCGGGGTGGTGCCGATTGCGAGCACCACGTTGTCGACGGGGAGCTCGAGCTCGCTGCCTTCGATCGGGATCGGGCGCGCGCGGCCCGAGGCGTCCTTGGGACCGAGCTGCATTCTCTGGCACTTCAGGCCCGTGGCCCAGCCCTCGGCGTTGCCCAGGATCTCGAGCGGGTTGGTGAGCCAGTGGAACTTCACGCCTTCCTCGAGCGCGTGGTGGTATTCCTCGATGCGCGCGCCCATTTCTTTCTCGCTGCGCCGGTAGACGATCATTGCCTCCTCGGCGCCCATGCGCAACGAGGTGCGCACCGCGTCCATCGCCGTGTTGCCCGCCCCGATCACCGCCACGCGCTTGCCGACGCGCACCGGCGTGTCGGCCTCGGGAAACTCATAGGCGCGCATCAGGTTGATGCGGGTGAGGAACTCGTTGGCGGACATCACGCCGTTCAGGTTCTCGCCCGGGATGCCCAGGAACTGCGGCAGTCCCGCGCCGGTGCCGATGAACACCGCCGAGTACCCGTGCTTCTCGAACAGCTCATCCAGCGTGAGGGTCTTGCCGATGATGACGTTGCAGACGATTTCCACGCCCATCGCCTTCAGGAGGCCGATCTCCCAGTCGAGAACCGCCTTGGGCAGCCGGAACTCCGGGATGCCGTAGCGCAGCACTCCGCCAGGAGCGTGCAACGCTTCGTAGATCGTGACGGGGTAGCCGAGGCGCGCGAGCTCCCCGGCGCACACCAGCCCCGAGGGGCCCGACCCGATGACGGCGATCTTCTCCGCGCGCGTGAGCTTCGCCTGGACGGCGGGCGGCTGCGTGCGCTCCCAGTCGGCCACATAGCGCTCGAGGTGCCCGATCCCTACCGGGTCGAAGTTCTTGGTCATGCTGCATTCGGCCTCGCACTGGGATTCCTGCGGGCAGACGCGGCCGCAGATCGCCGGCAGCGGGTTCGCCGAGCGCAGGATCTTCGCGGCAGCGGCCATGTCGCCGATCGCCACCGCGTGGATGAACTCGGGGATCGGGATCTGCACCGGGCAGCCGTCGACGCACACCGGTTCCTGGCAGCGCAGGCAGCGCTCGGCTTCGAAGACGGCGTGGAACACCGTGTATCCCCGGTTGACTTCCCGGAAGTCGTGCGCGCGCTCGTGCGCGTCGCGCACCGGCATCGGGGTCTTCTCGGCGCGCTTGACGGGCATCAGCGCGACTCCCTTGCCGCCATGCAGGCAACCCGCTCGAACGCCTGCTTCTCTTCCCTCACGTACTGCTTGTTGCGGCGCATCGCGACGTCGAAGTCCACCTCGTGGGCGTCGAAACAGGGGCCGTCGACGCACGCGAACCGGGCCTTGCCGCCGACGGTCACGCGGCAGCCGCCGCACATGCCGGTGCCGTCGACCATGAGCGGATCCATCGACACCAGCGTCTTCACCTTGGCTTCCCGCGTGGCGTCGGCGACGGCGCGCATCATCGCCATCGGGCCGATCGCGACCACGTGATCGGGCCGTCCCGGCCCGTCGCCCGCGATCAGCTGCGCCAGGCGCTGCGTGACAAAGCCCTTGAACCCCGCGGAGCCGTCGTCGGTGCAAACCTCGACGTTGCGGCAGAGCGGCCGCAACTCGTCGGCCAGGATGAGCAGCTCCTTGGTGCGCGCTCCGAGGATGGCCGTGGTCCGGTCGCCGCGAGCCGAGAGCTCGCGCATCAGGCACAGGAGCGCAGCCGAGCCAAACCCGCCGCCGATGCCGCACACATGGCCGCCGGGCGGAATTTCGATGTGCCCGCCGAGCGGGCCTGCCACATCCAGGATCTCCTCGCCCGCCTCGAGCGCGCAGACTCGCCGTGTGGTGGCGCCGACCTCCTGCACCACGATGGTGAGCGTCCCTGCGGCACGGTCGTAGTCGGCGATGGTGATCGGGATGCGCTCTCCGCCCTCGCGCACCCTGAGCATGACGAACTGTCCGGGCCGCGCCGCGGCTGCGATGAGCGGGGCCTCGATGCGGAAGTATTTCGTGACCGGGGTGAGCCTGCGGGTTTCGAGGATTCGCGCCATGTCGGTCCGCCTAGAGCAGCGGGTGCTCGTGCATCGCCTTGAGCCGCGCCCAGCGCCGGTCGGTTTCGTCCTGAATGGCCTGCACGATCGGGGCGTTCTCGGGCGACAGAAGATGACGGCTCTTGCCCATGAGCTTGAGCCAGTCCGACACCGGATGGCGGCGGCTCGCCGCGTCCGGATCGTAGGTGAGCGTCGTGTGACCGTGCTCGATCTCGTAGAGCGGGAAAAAGCAGCTGTCGATCGCCGCCTGCAGCACCGGCTGCGCGGCATCGTCCGCCGTGGCCCAGAAGGGCGGGCAGAAGGACAGGATCTTGCCGTACACCATTCCCTCTTTCTTCGCATACCACTGGGCTTTCGCTACCTTGCGCATCAGATCCTCCGGGTAGCCTTCGCTCGCGGTGAACACGTAAGGCAGGTGGCACCCGGCAAAAATCTGGGCGGTGTCCTTGTGGTGATAGCGCTTGCCATGCAGGCTCGCGCCGACCTCGCTGGTGGAAGTGCGGTGGCCGAACGGGGTCGAATAGGACAGCTGCGCTCCGGTGTTCATGTAGCCCTGGTTGTCGTATTCCAGGATCATCATCCGGTGGTTGCGGTGCGCGGCGCCGAGCGCCGCGCCCATGCCGATGTCCATGCCGCCGTCGCCGGTGACCATCACGAACGTGATGTCCTTCGATGCGGGCAGCTCGCCGCGCCGGACGCGCTCGTGGTACATCTCCACGAGACCCGAAAGGGTCGCCGCGCCGTTCTGGAACAGGTTGTGGATATAGTTGATCCGGTGCGCCGTCGTCGGGTAGCCGGTCGTCACCACCATGGCGCAGCCGGTCTGGAACAGCACGACGATGTCGCCCTCGAGCACGTTGTAGATCTGGTGCAGCGTCGTGAAGGCGCCGCAACCGGGGCAGGCGCCGTGTCCCGGCGCGATGCGGCTCGGCACCGACGTCATCTTCCACAGGGGCTCGAGCTCGACCTTGAGCCGGCCGGTCGCCTCGTCGCTGCGCACCTTCGCCATGCCGCGCGAAACTTCGGCGGCCGCGATCGGCGCAAGCCCGGGCCGCGGCCTGCTGTCCGGAGCGCCGGGGTTGGCGCCGTGGTACGCGAAGGGCCGGGCGACACGCCCGCACGCCGCCGCCTCCAGCGCCTGCCCGAAGAACTGCTCGCCGTCGGCCGTGTAGAAGTCCTTGCCGCCGAGCCCGTAAATCCGCGACAGGACGAGCGTGCTGTTCTCCGGGTCGAGCTGGATCGCGGCGCGCACCTCGAGCGACAGGTTGCCGCCGCCCGCGCCATACGAATCGGCGCGGTCGCCGATCGTGACTGCCTTCACCGGGCGCAGCGCCCGGCGAAACTCCTCCGCCGGGAACGGCCGCAGCACGTTCGGCGAGAGCACGCCGGCCCGCTTGCCCTGCGCGCGCAATTGGTCGGCGGTGTCCTTCGCCGTCTCGGCGGCCGAGTTGAGCAGCGCGATCGCGACCTCGGCGTCTTCCATCCGGTAGGCGTCGAGCACCGGGGTGGCCCGGCCGGTGATTTTCTCCAGCTCCGCCAGCACCTCCGGAATCACCCGTCGCGCGGCCTCCATCGCCTGCGAGAGCTGGACCTTGTTGTTGATGAGGTCGGGGTCGTTCATGTACGGGCCGAAGGTCGCGGGGTGTTCGGTGTCGAGCGGCGTAGGAAATGCCGGCCGCTCGCCGAGGAAGCCGCGGATCGCCTCCCGGTCGTCGAACACCTGGATGCGCCGCTTCTGATGGCTGGTGAAAAAACCGTCGTACGCCACAATGACCGGCAGCCGCACCTCCGGGTGCTCGCCGATCCTTATCGCGGCGAAATTCAGGTCATACACCGCCTGCGGGTCGCGGGCGCAGAGAACGATCCATCCGGTGTTGAGCGCGTAGTAGATGTCGGAGTGGTCGCCGCGAATGTCGAGCGGCCCGGAGACGGTCCGCGCGGCGATGTTGAGCACCATCGGCACGCGCGTACCGGCCTGGACCGGGAGCTGCTCGAGCGCGTACAGGAGGCCCTGTGAGCTGGTGGCGTTGAGCACCCGGCCGCCGCCGAGCGCTGCGCCGTAGCAGATGCCGGCGGCACCGTGCTCGCCGTCGCCGGCGATCATCACGATGTCGTGCCCGCCCTCGGCCTGCATTGCCGCGAGGTTCTCGGCGACCTCGGTCGAGGGCGTGATCGGAAAGTAGCCCATCACATGAAAACCGATGTCGCGCGCCGCCAGTGCCGCAGCCTCGTTGCCGCTGCGGAACTCGAATTTCTGCCGCACGACGACGGATGGGCGCGCGGTCATTGTCTCGGCCTCATTCGATGAGCTCGGGGAAAAGCGGTACGCGCAGCCGGGCGGCGAGGCCAGGGGTTTCCGCCTTCTTGGTCAACGCGCTGGCCGGGCAGGACTCGACGCAGCGCAGGCAACCCTTGCAGTAGCGGTAATCCACGCCGGTGAGCTCGCGCTCGAACCTGCCGCCTTTCTCGCCGTCTTCCCAGACCAGGCAGAGATCGGGGCACACCAGGTCGCACAGCCCGCAGTGGATGCACCTCTCCCTGTTGAAAACCGGCAGCGATCCGGTGCGCGCTGTCGAAAGGTCGTTCCACACCGTGTTGCCCGGCTCGGGGATGATTGCGCCGATCGGCTGCGTCTCATAGCCCCACGCCGGCTCGGCCCGGGCGGCCGGCAGATCGCCCTCGGCTCGGCCCACGCCCCGGAGCGTCTCGAGCTCCGCGGCCCCGCGCCGGAACGCGCTCTCGTTGGAAGCGACCGCCTCCGGCCGCTTGCCCGCAAACCCCTCGGACAGGGCCTCGAGGACCTTTTCGGCGTCGAGAAAAGGCAACGCGGCGCAAAGCGTCCCGAGCAGGACCGCGTTGGGCCGGGATTTCTCCTTCACCGCGATCCCGAGAGCGTCGACGCGAATGATCCGCACCGTGCTCGGCAGCGCCGCGAGCTCTTCCGGGACCGAGCGCGGCGGCGCGTTGTAGATGAATGTGCCGTCCTTGCGCAGCCCGGCAAAGGTCGCCGGATTGCTCAGAAGCGCGGCGTGGAAAACCACGACGGCATCGGGCGTCTCCACGGGTGCGCTGGTACGGATCGGCCGGTCCGCGGGCGCCAGGCGCACGAACGAGCGCACGAGCGAGCCCTTCTTCTCGGACCCGTACGAGGAAAAATGGGCGCCGTTCAGCCCCATCTTCAGCACCGCGGCGCTCGCCAGCACCTGCCCGGCCGCGTGAGCGCCCAGGCCCCCGATCGATTCGAACCGGATCTCGAAAAACCGGTCGCCCTTCGGCAGCGATACCGTCTCGCTCACCGGTTGTCCCGAGGGCTCAGTGCACCGGCGGCGTGGGAACCGGAGTCTCTACCGGGATGCCGGGCGCCTTCACCTTCGCGTCCACGAACGCCTGCAGCTTGGCGACGTGGACGTCCGCCAGATGCGCGAACCGTCCCTGCAGCTTCAGGTACTCGCGAACCGGTTTGTACCGTTTGGGCTTGAACTGGTACCGGTACTCTCCGTTTTCCCACTCGTACATGTTCCACATGCCGGTCTCGATGGCGAGCCTGGCGACCTCGATCGTTTTCGCCGCGTCGAACTTCCATCCCTTGGGGCAGGGGCAATGGATGTGCAGGAAGGTCGGCCCCTGCACGTTCAGAGCCTTGCGTACTTTGTTGATCAAGTCGACCGGGTATGCCACCGAGGCCGTAGCCACATACTTCACCGCCGGGTGGCCGCCGATGACGAGTTGCGGAGGGTCCTTGGGGAACAGCTTCTTGCCCTCGGGAATTGCGGACCCCGGAGGCGTGAAGGTGGTGTTGCTTCCGTACGGCGTGGTGGGCGAGGTCTGGATACCGGTGTTGGTGTACGCCTCGTTGTCGTAACAGATGAACAGCGCATCGTGCCCGCGGTACATCATGGCCGACATCGCCTGGAGGCCGATGTCCACCGAGCCGCCATCGCCCGCCATCACGATGATGTTGGGCAGCTCGCCTTCGCGCTTGCCCTTGCGCAGGAGCACCCTGTAGGCGGCCTCGATCCCCGAGGCCACCGCTCCGCCGTTGGTGATCTGGGTATGCATCCAGGGCACCGTGTACGGAGTGCAAAGGTAGCTGGCATTGGCCACATACATGCAGCCGGTGGGCCCCAGGAAGATGGTGTTGGGGCCGGCCGCCTTGGCCACCAGCTTGTACTGCAGGGCCGGGCCGCAGCCGGCGCAGGTCCGGTGCCCGGGCACGTAGTATTCTTCCTTGGGAACGTTCCGGATCAGCTTGATCGGCGGAAGGTTCTGGGTTTTCAGGGCGACGGCCATCTGGCCTCCTTTCGGGCAGCGTTAGGTTCTATTCCTCGGCCTCGAAGCCGACCCAATACACGGTCTTCCTGGTCTTGCCCTCCTTGACGGCCTTGGACAGGATGTCGGCCATGTAATAGAACTCCTTCAGCGGCACCATCTCGCCGCCCAGGCCGGCCATGAACGAGGTGGTCAACGGCCGCTGCGGAAGCTCGTACAGGGAAGCGCGGACTTCGTGCAGGAGGTTTCCGCCGCGCATCGCCCCGCCGTAGGAGGTGCTGGTTTCGACCACGCCCACGGCCTTGAACTTCGACAGCGCCTCGGCCACTTCCTGAGTCGGCCACGGCCGCACGAAGCGCAGCTTCACGAGGCCGATCTTCACGCCCTGGCTGCGCAGGTGTCTGACCGCATGGCGCGCCGTCATCGTGTGGGCGCCCATGATGAAGAAGGCCATCTCCGCGTCGTCGGTCATGTACTCTTCCACGAACGGCGAGTAATTCCGTCCGAAGATGCGGTTGAAATCGTCGATCACCTCCCTGATCACCGCGGGCGCATCCAGCATCGCCTGCGCCCTTTGCAGGTCCATGATCGTGCCCTGGTCGGGGCGAATCTGCGGCCCGTGCGACACCGGGCGCTTCGGATCGAGCGGGTGCGGCAGGTTGTAGGGCGGCAGAAACTCGTCCACCTGGCCCTGATCGGGCAGCACGACCTTTCCGGGCATGTGAGACACGAAATACCCGTCCTGGCACACGAACTGGGGCAGCAGCACGCGGTGGTCCTCGCCGACGCGATAATTGATCAGGCAGTTGTCGAACGCCTCCTGGGGATTCTCGGCCCATCCCATGAGCCAGCCCTGATCCCGGCAGGACATCGCATCGGTGTGCTCCGACCCGAAGTCGCCCGGAGGGTCGAGCGCGCGATCGGCGATCATCATCTGCAGGGGAATGCGCCCGCCCGCGATCGGGGAATAGGTCTCGAATGCGTAGGTGACGCCCACCCCGGAGCTCCCCGTCAGGGCACGTGCGCCCGCCGCCGCGGCGCCGAGCACCACTGAAAGCTGCGCATGCTCGCCCTCGCCGTGAACGAACTCGGCGTCCAGCTCGCCGTTGGCCACCATCTTGGCCAGCTCCATCATGATCGCCGTGTAGGGGCGAATCGGATACGAGCAGATCACCTCGACCTGGGCCATCTTGGCCGCTTGCGCCGAGGCGGCGCACCCGCTCAACATCATCTCTCTTGGCATGGTGGTTGCTCCTCAGAACGGCGTCTCGAGCCGGACCACGCCGTCCTCGAAATCCAGCTCGTAGGCTTCGGTCAGGGCGTTGGTGGCGCACTCGTTGATGCAGATGTTGCAGCCTTTGCAGTACTTCTCGTTCAAGACCACCATCTCTTCGGCTTCGTCCAGCTGAAAGCAGGCGTCCGGGCAGAACACCACGCAGTTCATGCACAGGTCGCACTTCTCGGGCTCGAGCACCGGCCGGTATTCGCGCCAGTTGCCGGTGATCATCATGGGCTGCTCGGTCACCGGCGCCGGCGTGACGCATCCGAGAGGCACCTCTTTGTCCTTCGGGATATTGAACATGGCGTGATCTCCGTCGAGCTCGATCCGAGCTAGTTGAGGGCCTTCACCACGGCCTGCTCGTGACCCTTGTGAAGGGCTTCCTTGTTCTTCACCACGGCGTCAAGACTGTCCAGCGTGACGAGGTCGGTGCCGCGAGCCAGGGCGCCCAGGATCGGCGCCGAGATTCCCTGACCGATGCCGAGCGAATCCACGCCGCCCTCGCTGCCGGAGAAGTCCACCGTCTGATCGCCGCAGATCGCCTTGGCGTCGACGCAAACGATGGTGCCGAGCAGGTCCTTGTTGGGGATGAATTTCAGGATCTCCTCCGGCTTGCGGTCGGTGGCAACCACCAGGGTGCCGCCTTTCTCCATCCCGCGCAGGATGTTGATGCCCTTCACGATGGTGGCGTCCGCCACGATCACGATCTCGGGCGTCGCGTTCTCGTATTCGTAGCGTTCCTCGATTTCCTCGTCGCTGATGCGGGCGTATTTCCTGAGCGGCACGTTCACCCGGTCGGGTAGATCCACGTAGTTGTCGAAGGCCTGGGTGAACTTGCCGGCCCTGCCCGCCGCGCTCGCCACGCCATTGGCGATGTCGCGCCCCTCCTTGTCCTGCACCACGCCCCGAGCCCACACCGTGATCTGATGCACCTTGCTCGCCATGCGCCCCTCCTTCGTTGCCCTGGGTGTCCCCGGTCATAGGACGCCCATTTTTTGGGGAAGGATTTGATCTAAGTCAGCCGGCGCGGCAATTTAGTTATGGATCATTATGGTTACGACAAGCTTTCCCTTATGGGTTGCAACGGCGCAGCGCAATGAAGAGCGCGACCTTCCGGCAGGTGAAGGTGTTCGAAACGGTGGCGCGACATCTGAGCTATTCGCGCGCCGCGCAAGAGCTGCGCATGAGTCAGCCCGGGGTGTCGGCCCATATCAAACAGCTCGAAGGGCATGCGGGTTTGCCGCTGTTCGAGCAGTTGGGCAGGAAGATCTACCTGACTCCCGCCGGTCACGAAATGCTGCGCTACAGCCGCGCCATCATCCAGCAGCTCAAGGAAGCCGACGAGGGGCTCGCTGCGCTGAAAGGCATCCGCGGCGGCCGCCTCAATATCGCGGTCATCAGCGCCGGCGATTATTTTTTTCCCGGCCTGCTCGCCGAGTTCTGCCGCCGCCACCAAAGCGTCACGGTGCAGCTCAGCGTCAACAACCGCGAGGAAATCCTGCGCCGGCTGACCGAGAACACGACGGATCTCACCGTCCTGCTGCGTCCTCCCGAAAATCCCGACATGGTGGCCGTGGCGTTCGCGCCGCAACCGCACGTCATCATTGCGCCGCCCGGCCACGGGCTGGTGCGCAAGCGCAATATTCCGCTGCAGGCATTGGCGAGCGAGGCATTCATCGTGCGCGAGCAAGGCTCCGACACGCGCCTCGCGATGGATGAGCTGCTTGCGGAATTCCGCGTCAAGTTCAACGTCACGATGGAAATCCAGAGCACCGAAACCATCAAACAGGCCGTCATCGCGGGCATGGGCGTCAGCTTTCTCTCGGCCCACACCATCGGCCGGGAGCTCGAGCTCGGGCAGCTCTCGGTGCTTGACGTCCAGGGATTCCCGGTGATGCGCAAGTGGCACATCGTGCATCACAAGAACAAGCGCCTGCCCCCGGTCGCCGTCGCGTTCAAGGAATTCCTGCTGCATGAAGGCGCGGTTTTGATCGAGCGGCTGGTGGGGCGCACCATGCCCGGGCGCAAAGCCAGAAAGTCATAAAAAAAGGCCGCCCGAAGGCGGCCTTCCGATTTGACGGCTGGTGTTTCTCAGGAACCGCCGGCGGTGGCTTCCGCCTGGGGCGTCGCCTCGGCCGGCGCCGGCAGCTCCGCCAGCACCGGCTCGGCGGCCTGGGCCTTGCGGATGGCGTGGTAGGCGAGACCGGTGCCAGCCGGGATCAGGCGCCCGACGATCACGTTCTCCTTTAGCCCGCGCAGCTCGTCCCGCTTGCCCATGATCGCCGCCTCGGTGAGCACGCGCGTCGTTTCCTGGAACGACGCGGCCGAGATGAACGAGTCGGTGGAAAGCGACGCCTTGGTGATGCCGAGCAGGATGTTGCGGTAGGTGGCCGGCTTCTTCTCCGCCTTGAGGGCTTTTTCGCTTTCCTCCAGCAACTCGGCGCGCTCCACCTGCTCGCCCTGGATGAACGGCGTGTCGCCCGGCTCCTCGACCTCGATGCGGCGCAGCATCTGGCGCACGATCACCTCGATGTGCTTGTCGTTGATCTTCACGCCTTGCAAGCGGTACACGTCCTGCACCTCGTCGATGATGTAGCGCGCGAGCTCCTCGATGCCGAGAAGCCGCAGCAGGTCGTGCGGATCGACCGGGCCGTCGACGATCATCTCGCCCTTGTTGACGACCTGGCCGTCGTGCACCAGCAGGTGCTTGTCCTTCGCGATCAGGTACTCGTGCTCCTGCTTGTCGAGGTCGGTGATCACCAGGCGCTGCTTGCCCTTGGTGTCCTTTCCGAAGCTCACCGTGCCGGTGACTTCCGCGAGCATCCCCGCGTCCTTCGGCGAGCGCGCCTCGAAGAGCTCCGCCACCCGGGGCAACCCCCCGGTGATGTCGCGCGTCTTGGACACTTCCTGCGGAATGCGCGCGAGCACCTCGCCCACCGCGACCGGCTGGCCGTCGCGCACCGCGATCACCGCGCCCACCGGGAAGCTGATGTTCACCGCGTGGTCGGTGCCGGCGATGCGCACATCCTCGCCCGCCTCGCCGAGCAGCTTCACCGAGGGGCGCACGCCCTTGCCGGTGGCCGCGGAGCGGCGCTTGGAGTCGATCACCACCAGCGTGGAGAGGCCGGTCACGTCGTCGATCTGCTTGGCGACGGTGACGCCCTCCTCGACGTGCTCGAACTTCACCGTTCCCGCGTACTCGGTGATGATCGGCCGGTGGTGCGGATCCCAGCTCGTGAAGGTCTTGCCGGCGCGCACCGCGTCGCCGTCGGCGACCTGCAGCGTCGCGCCGTAAGGCACCTTGTGACGTTCGCGCTCGCGGCCGTTGTCGTCCGCGATGATCACCTCGCCCGAGCGCGAGATCACCACCTTGTCGCCTTTCGCGTTGGAGAGGTAGCGCATGGTCGGCGTGAAGCGCACCGTTCCCGAGGACTTCGCCTCCACGTGGCTCTGCACCGCGGTCCGCGACGCCGCGCCGCCGATGTGGAAGGTGCGCATGGTGAGCTGGGTGCCGGGCTCGCCGATCGATTGCGCCGCGATGACGCCGATCGCCTCGCCCACGTTCACCAGCGATCCACGGCCGAGATCGCGCCCGTAGCACTTGGCGCACACGCCCCAGCGGGTGTCGCAGCTGAGCGGGGTGCGCACCTTCACTTCGTCGATGCCGACATTGTCGATGGTGTCGACCGCCTCCTCGTCGAGCAGCGTTCCCGCAACGTAGAGCACGTCCTGTGTCTCGGGATGCAGGAGGTCGACGGCGATCACGCGCCCGAGGATGCGCTCCTTGAGCGCCTCGACCACCTCGCCGCCCTCGACCAGCGCCTTCATCGAAACGCCGTTCTGGGTCCCGCAGTCGTCCTCGGTGACCACCAGGTCCTGCGTCACGTCCACCAGGCGCCGCGTGAGGTAGCCCGAGTTCGCGGTCTTGAGCGCGGTGTCCGCCAGGCCCTTCCTCGCGCCGTGCGTCGAGATGAAGTACTGCAGCACGTTCAGGCCCTCGCGGAAATTCGCCGTGATCGGCGTCTCGATGATCGAGCCGTCGGGCTTCGCCATCAGGCCCCGCATGCCCGCGAGCTGGCGGATCTGCGCCGCCGAGCCGCGCGCCCCCGAGTCCGCCATCATGTAGATGGAGTTGAAGGCCTCCTGCTTGACCCTCTTGCCGTAGCGGTCGGACACGTCCTCGCTGCCGAGCTGCTCCATCATCACCTTGCCGACCTGCTCGCCGCAGCGCGACCAGATGTCGACCACCTTGTTGTAGCGCTCGCCGGCGGTCACCAGGCCGGAGGTGTATTGGACCTCGATCTCCTTCACCTCGGACTCCGCCGCCCTGATCAGCTCCGGCTTCTGCGCCGGGATCATCATGTCGTGCACCCCGAAGGAGATGCCCGCCCTGGTGGCGATGCCGAAGCCGGCCTGCATCAGCTTGTCGGCGAAGATCACGGTCTCGCGCAGGCCGCAGCGCCGGAACGCCGCATTGATGAGCCGCGAGATCTCCTTTTTCTTGAGCGGCTTGTTGAGCAGCTCGAAAGGCAATCCAACCGGCAGGATCTCCGAGAGCAGCGCACGGCCGACCGTGGTCTCGTAGCGCGTCACCTTCTCGGTGACTTCGCCGTCCTCGGCGATTTCCTTTTCCTTGATGCGCACCCAGACGCGCGCGTGCAGGTCCACCTGCCGCGAGTCATAGGCGCGGGTCACCTCGGCCAGGTCGGAAAAGCTCATCCCCTCGCCCTTGGCGTTGAGCCGCTCGCGGGTCGCGTAGTACAGGCCCAGCACGATGTCCTGCGAGGGCACGATGATCGGCTCGCCGTTGGCGGGCGAGAGCACATTGTTCGAGGCGAGCATGAGCGTGCGCGCCTCCATCTGCGCTTCGAGCGACAGCGGCACATGCACCGCCATCTGGTCGCCGTCGAAGTCGGCGTTGAACGCCGCGCACACCAGCGGATGCAGCTGGATCGCCTTGCCTTCGACCAGTTGCGGCTCGAAGGCCTGGATGCCGAGGCGGTGCAGCGTCGGCGCGCGGTTGAGCATCACCGGGTGCTCGCGGATCACCTCCTCGAGGATGTCCCAGACCTCCGGCACTTCCTGCTCGACCAGGCGCTTCGCGGCCTTGATCGTGGTGGCGAGGCCCAGCAGCTCGAGCTTGTTGAAGATGAACGGCTTGAACAACTCGAGCGCCATCT
>MERQ01000002.1:0-8862 GCA_001770655.1 Betaproteobacteria bacterium RIFCSPLOWO2_12_FULL_68_20 | reverse complement strand
CATCTTCTTCGGCAGGCCGCACTGGTGCAGCTTCAACTGCGGGCCGACCACGATCACCGAGCGGCCGGAGTAGTCGACGCGCTTGCCGAGCAGGTTCTGGCGGAAGCGCCCGCCCTTGCCCTTGATCATGTCGGCGAGCGACTTCAGCGGGCGCTTGTTGGCGCCGGTCATCGCCTTGCCGCGGCGGCCGTTGTCGAGCAGCGAGTCCACCGCCTCCTGCAGCATCCTCTTCTCGTTGCGCACGATGATCTCGGGCGCTTTCAGCTCGAGCAGCCGCTTGAGACGGTTGTTGCGGTTGATCACACGCCGGTACAAGTCGTTCAGGTCCGAGGTCGCGAACCGCCCGCCATCGAGCGGCACCAGCGGCCGCAGCTCCGGCGGCAGCACCGGCAGCACCTCCATGATCATCCAGTCGGGCTTGATGTTGGAGGCCTTGAAGCCCTCGAGCACCTTGAGCCGCTTGGCGTACTTCTTGATCTTGGCGTCCGAGGAGGTCGCCTCGAGCTCCTTGCGCAGGTCGTCGAGCTGCTTGTTGAGGTCGAGCGAGCGCAGCAGCGCCCTGATGCCCTCGGCGCCCATGGACGCCGAGAAGTCGTCGCCGAACTCCTCGACCTTGGCGAGGTAGTCGTCCTCGGTGAGAAGCTGGCAGCGCTTGAGCGGCGTCAGACCCGGATCGGTCACGACGTAGGCCTCGAAATAGAGCACCCGCTCGATGTCGCGCAGCGTCATGTCGAGCACCAGCCCGAGGCGGCTGGGCAAGCTCTTCAGGAACCAGATGTGCGCGGTCGGGCTCGCCAGCTCGATATGGCCCATGCGCTCGCGCCGTACCTTCGCGAGCGTCACCTCGACGCCGCACTTCTCGCAGATCACACCCCTGTGTTTGAGCCTCTTATATTTGCCGCACAGGCACTCGTAGTCCTTGATCGGCCCGAAGATCTTGGCGCAGAACAGGCCGTCGCGCTCCGGCTTGAAGGTGCGGTAGTTGATGGTCTCGGGCTTCTTCACCTCGCCGTAGGACCACGAGCGGATCTTCTCGGGCGAGGCGAGCCCGATCTTGATGGCGTCGAACTCCTCGTCCTGCTGGACCTGCTTGAAGAGCTCAAGAAGCGCTTTCATCAGAACCTCTCCAGATCGATGTCGATGCCAAGGGAACGGATCTCCTTCACCAGCACGTTGAACGACTCGGGCATGCCGGCGTCGATCTTGTGGTCGCCCTTGACGATGTTCTCGTACACCTTGGTGCGCCCGGTGATGTCGTCGGATTTCACCGTCAGCATCTCCTGCAGCGTGTAGGCCGCGCCGTAGGCCTCCAGCGCCCACACCTCCATCTCGCCGAAGCGCTGGCCGCCGAACTGCGCCTTGCCCCCGAGCGGCTGCTGCGTGACGAGCGAGTACGGGCCCGTGGAGCGCGCGTGCATCTTGTCGTCCACCAGGTGATGCAGCTTCAGCATGTGCGTGAAGCCCACCGTCACCGGCCGGTCGAAGGCCTCGCCGGTGCGGCCGTCGTGCAGGGTCATCTGTCCCGACACCGGCAGCCCCGCCATCTCGAGCGTGGCGTTGATCTCCGACTCCGAGGCGCCGTCGAATACCGGTGTCGCGAACGGCACGCCTTCCCTGAGGTTGTGCGCCAGCTGCAGCACCTCCTCGTCGGTGAGCTTGGCGATCTCGTCCTCCTTGCCGCTCACGCTGTAGATGCGCTCGACCTGCTTGCGGATCTCGGCGATCTTGGCCTGCGCCTTGATCAGCTCTCCGATCCTCAGTCCCAGGCCTTTCGCCGCCCAGCCGAGGTGGGTCTCCAGGATCTGCCCCACGTTCATGCGCGAGGGCACGCCCAGCGGGTTGAGCACGAGGTCGACCGGCGTGCCGTCGGCCATGTGCGGCATGTCCTCGACCGGCACGATCTTGGAAATGACGCCCTTGTTGCCGTGGCGTCCGGCCATCTTGTCGCCGGGCTGTAGGCGCCGCTTTACGGCGACGTACACCTTCACCATCTTCAGCACGCCCGGCGGAAGCTCGTCGCCTTGCGTGAGCTTCTTCCTTTTGGCCTCGAACATCGCGTCGAATTCGCGGCGCTTCTGTGCGAGCGAGTCCTTGAGGCCCTCGACCTGAGAGGCGGCCTCCTCGTTCGCGAGCCGCACGTCGAACCAGTCGTAGCGCTCGACCGACTCGAGGTAGCCCTTCGTCACCTTGGTGCCGCGCGCCAGGCGCTTCGGTCCGCCGTTCGCGGTCTTGCCGGTGAGCAGGCGCTCCAGGCGCTCGAAGGTGTCGGACTCGACGATGCGCATCTGGTCGGCGAGGTCGGTCTTGTAGCGCTTGAGCTCGTCCTCGATGATGGACTGGCTCCTCTTGTCGCGCTCGATGCCCTCGCGCGTGAACACCTGCACGTCGATCACGCATCCGGAGATGCCCGAGGGCACGCGCAGCGAAGTGTCCTTCACGTCGCTCGCCTTCTCGCCGAAGATCGCCCGCAGCAGCTTCTCCTCGGGCGTGAGCTGGGTCTCGCCCTTCGGAGTGACTTTCCCCACCAGCACGTCGCCCGCCTCGACTTCCGCGCCGATGTAGACGATTCCCGACTCGTCCAGGCGCGCGAGCTGCGCCTCCGACAGATTCGAGATGTCGCGCGTGATCTCCTCGGGCCCGAGCTTGGTGTCGCGCGCCACCACCGTCAGCTCCTCGATATGGATCGAGGTGAAGCGGTCGTCGGCGACGACCCGCTCGGAAATGAGGATCGAGTCCTCGAAATTGAAGCCGTTCCACGGCATGAACGCGACCAGCATGTTCTGGCCGAGCGCCAGCTCGCCGAGGTCGGTGGAAGCGCCGTCGGCGACCACGTCGCCCTTGGCGATGCGCTCGCCCTGCTTCACGATCGGGCGCTGGTTGATGTTGGTGTTCTGGTTCGACCGGGTGTACTTGGTCAGCTTGTAGATATCGACTCCGACGTCGCCCGGAACGGTCTCGTCGTCGTTGACGCGCACCACGATGCGGTTCGCGTCCACGTAGTCGATCACGCCGCCGCGCAGCGCGATGACGCAGGTGCCCGAGTCGATGGCCGCGGTGCGCTCGATTCCGGTGCCGACGAGCGGCTTCTCCGGCCGCAGGCAGGGCACCGCCTGGCGCTGCATGTTCGAGCCCATCAGCGCGCGGTTGGCGTCGTCATGCTCGAGGAAGGGGATGAGCGATGCCGCGACCGACACGATCTGGCTCGGGGCCACGTCCATGTATTGCACTTCCTCGGGCGACTTCAGCTCGAACTCGTTCTTGAAGCGGCACGACACCAGGGTGTCGGTGAGCTTGCCCGCCTTGTCGATCTGCGCGTTCGCCTGCGCGATCACGTAGTTGCCTTCCTCGATCGCCGACAGGTACACGATCTCGTTGGTCGCGCGGCTGTTGGTCACCTTGCGGTACGGCGTCTCCAGGAACCCGTAGCGGTTGGTGCGCGCGTACAGCGCCAGCGAGTTGATCAGGCCGATGTTCGGCCCCTCCGGCGTCTCGATCGGGCACACGCGGCCGTAGTGGGTCGGATGGACGTCCCGCACCTCGAATCCCGCGCGCTCGCGGGTGAGCCCGCCGGGCCCGAGCGCCGAGACGCGCCGCTTGTGCGTGATCTCCGAAAGAGGGTTCGTCTGGTCCATGAACTGGGAGAGCTGCGACGAGCCGAAAAACTCCTTGATCGCGGCCGAGATCGGCTTCGCATTGATCAGGTCGTGCGGCATCAGGTTCTCGGATTCCGCCTGAGACAGCCGCTCCTTCACCGCGCGCTCGACCCGCACCAGCCCGGCGCGGAACTGGTTCTCGGCGAGCTCCCCCACCGAGCGCACGCGCCGGTTGCCGAGATGATCGATGTCGTCGATCTCGCCGCGGCCGTTGCGCAGCTCGACCAGGATGCGGATCACCTCGACGATGTCCTTGGGGCTCATCGTGAAGCGCTGCTCGATCCTGGCCTCGAGCTTGTGCCGGTCCACGCCTTTCGACTTGAGGTCGTGGACCATCTTGTCCACCGCGGCCTGGGCCTCCGCCTCGCTCTTCAGTCCCTCCAGGCTCACCTTGTTGAGCGAGAGCTCCGGCACGTGCTTGAAGTAGGCGCGCACCTCCTCCTCGGCTTCCCTGGACAGGGCGAGGTTCTTCAGCCGGATCTGCCACGCGCTCTCGCAGGGCACACCGATGCGCCGGTTGAACTTCATGCGGCCGACGGCCGAGAGGTCGTAGCGCTCCTCGGCGAAGAAAAGCCCGTTGAACAGCGACTCCACGGCATCCTCCGTGGGCGGCTCGCCCGGCCGCATCATGCGGTAGATCGCGACGCGCGCCGCGTTCACGTCGGCGGTCTCGTCGGTGCGCAGCGTCTGCGAGACGTAGGGGCCCTGGTCCAGGTCGTTGGTGAACAGCGTCTGCACTTTCGCGATCCGCGCTTCGCGCAGCTTCGCGAGCGCCTCCTCGGTGATCTCGTCGTTCGCGCTGGCGATGATCTCGCCGGTCTCGCCGTTCACCACGTTGTGCGAAAGCGTGCGGCCTAGGATGAACTCGTCGGGCGCCTCGACCCGCTTGATGCCCGCCGTCTCCATGTCGCGGATGTGCTTGACCGTGATCCTCTTGTCCTTGGCGACGATCGTCTTTCCGGCCTTGTCGTTGATGTCGAAGCGCGCCACCTCGCCGCGCAGGCGCTCGGGCACCACCTCGAACAGCACGCCGTTCGCCTCGATGTGGAACGTGTCGAAAGCGAAGAATTCCTTCAGGATCCGCTCGGGCGTATAGCCGAGCGCTTTCAGCAGGATCGTCACCGGCATCTTGCGGCGGCGGTCGACGCGGAAGAACACGATATCTTTCGGGTCGAACTCGAAATCGAGCCACGAGCCGCGGTACGGGATGATGCGCGCCGAAAACAGCAGCTTCCCGCTCGAGTGCGTCTTGCCGCGGTCGTGCTCGAAGAACACCCCGGGCGAGCGGTGCAGCTGCGACACGATCACCCGCTCGGTGCCGTTGATGATGAAGGAGCCGGTGGTGGTCATGAGCGGGATTTCGCCCATGTAGACCTCCTGCTCCTTCACTTCCTTGGTGGTCGGCTTCGGCGCGTCCTTGTCCATGATCACGAGGCGCACCTTGGCCCTGAGCGGACTGGCGTAGGTAAGGCCGCGCTGCTGGCATTCCTTCACGTCGAACGGCGGCTCGCCGAGCGAATAGCTCGCGAACTCGAGCCGCGCGTTTCCGGAATGGCTCGCGATCGGGAAGATCGACGTGAACGCGGCTTGCAGCCCCTCGATCCTGCGCGCCTCGGGCGCGACGTGCGCCTGCAGGAACGCGGTGTAGGACTCGAGCTGCGTCGCGATCAGGAACGGCACCTTCTGCACCACGGCGCGCTTGGCGAAGCTCTTGCGGATGCGCTTGCGCTCAGTTAGCGAATACGTCATTGAGTCTCTCTGTTGTGAGGGCACTGGTCCAAGGACAAAGCGAAAGCGCCGGCTTTCGCCTTGGCCTCGGCCCGGGCGGGGTCCATGAGACTCCGCCCGGTTTCCGTGGTTCCTTACTTGATCTCAACCTTCGCGCCGGCGTCGGTGAGCTTCTTGGCCACCGCATCCGCGTCGGCCTTGGAGACGCCCTCCTTGACCGGCTTGGGCGCGCCGTCGACGAGGTCCTTGGCCTCCTTCAGGCCCAGGCTCGTCAGCTCGCGCACCGCCTTGATCACGTTTACCTTGTTGTCGCCGAAGGCGGTCAGCACGACCGTGAACTCGGTTTGTTCCTCCGCTGCCACCGCGGCGGCAGCGCCGCCGGCGGCCAGGGCCGCCACGGCGACCGGCGCCGCGGCCGACACGCCGAACTTTTCTTCCATGTCCTTGATGAGCTGCGACAGCTCCAGGACGGTCAATTTCGAAATCGCTTCGAGAATCTGTGTGCGTTCCATCGTGTGCTCCGAATTTAAAGGTTCCTGAAAGCGGTCCTCAGGCGGCCTGCTTTTCCCTCTGATCGCGCAGCGCGGCGAGCGCACGGGCGAATTTCGCCGCAACCTCGTTCATGGTGCGCGCGAGCTTGGCGATCGGCGCCTGCAGCGTTCCCGCCAGCGTCGCCAGCAGCACTTCGCGGCTCGGCAGCGACGCCAGCGCCCTGACGTCCTTCGCGGACATCACGGCGTTCGGCATCGCCCCGGCCTTGATGACGAAACGCTCGTTCTCGCGCGCGAAATCGGCGAGCACCTTCGCGCCGGCGACCGGGTCCCGGGTGATGCCGTACATCAGCGGACCGCTCATCTGCTCGGTCAGCTTCTCGAACGGCGTGCCCTGGACGGCCCTGCGCGCCAGCGTGTTCTTGAGCACGCGCAGGTAAAGCCCGGACTTGCGCGCCCTGGCGCGCAGACGCGTCGCGCCCTCGACGGTCAGGCCGCGATACTCCGCGACGATGACCGCCTGGGCGCCCGCCAGCTTGGCCGCGACTTCCGAGACCATCGCTTGCTTCTGCTCCAGACTGAGTCCCAAGGTCTACCTCCTTGCGTTGATGAATCGGCGACCTTGAGTCGGGAACCCCGCGGAACCCTCTTCGAGTGCGCCGTCTGCGTAGGGCAAGGCTGCGATTAAGTTCTTGCGAACCCCTACGGTCTTTGACAGCCGCCCTTTCGGGCAACAGCCCAAAGTCTTCAAATCGAATCCTCTAGTGCGCCTGCGCCGAGAGCGATGCCGGATCGACCTTGACCCCGATCCCCATCGTGCTCGACACCGAAAGCTTCTTCAGGAAAATGCCCTTGGTGGCTGCCGGCTTGGCCTTGTTCAGGGCATCGACCAGCGCCGCCAGGTTGTCGCGCAGCTGCTCCGGCGTGAACGAGGCGCGTCCGATCGTGCATTGCACGATTCCCGCCTTGTCGGCGCGGAACTGCACCTGGCCCGCTCTTGCGTTCCTGACCGCCGCCGCGACATCCGGCGTCACCGTCCCCACCTTGGGATTCGGCATCAGGCCGCGCGGACCGAGGATCTGGCCGAGCTGCCCGACGACCCGCATCGCGTCGGGCGCCGCGATCACAACGTCGAATTCGATCTTGCCGGCCTTCACCTGCTCGGCGAGGTCTTCCAGGCCCACCAGGTCGGCGCCTGCGTCTTTGGCGGCCTGCGCCTTGTCGCCTGCCGCGAACACCGCCACGCGCACCTTCCTCCCGGTGCCCGCCGGCAGCACCACCGAGCCGCGCACCGACTGGTCCGACTTCTTCACGTCGATGCCGAGGTTCACCGCGATATCCACCGCCTCATCGAACTTGGCGCTCGCCGTTTCCTTGACGAGTTTCATCGCGTCGAGGGCCGCATACGACTTCGAGCGGTCGACCTTCGCCGCGAACGCCTTCCGGCGCTTGGAGACGTGCGTCATTTACATTCCCTCCACGATCACGCCCATCGAGCGCGCGCTGCCCGCGACGATGCGCATCGCCGCCTCGAGGTCGGAGGCGTTCAGGTCGGGCATCTTCACTTTCGCGATCTCCTCCACCTGCGTGCGCGTGATTCTCCCCACCTTGTCGGTGTGCGGCCGCGGGCTGCCCGACTCGATGCCGGCGGCCTTCTTGATCAGCACCGTCGTCGGCGGCGTCTTGATGATGAAGCTGAAGCTCTTGTCCGCGTAGGCGGTGATCACCACCGGCAGCGGCAGACCCGGCTCCACCTTCTGGGTCTGCGCGTTGAAGCTCTTACAGAACTCCGTGATGTTGAGGCCGCGTTGCCCGAGCGCCGGTCCGATCGGGGGCGAGGGGTTCGCCTTGCCCGCCGGAACCTGCAGCTTGATCAGTCCGACGATTTTCTTCGCCATCTAAGCCTTCTCCACTTGACCGAATTCCAGCTCGACCGGGGTCGAGCGGCCGAAGATCGTCACCGCCACGCGCAAGCGCGATTTTTCGTAATTGACATCTTCCACGGTGCCCTGGAAGTCGGTGAACGGGCCGTCCTTCACGCGCACCATCTCTCCGACCTCGAACAGCACCTTGGGCTTGGGCTTCTCCACGCCCTCGCGCATCTGCTGCATGATCGCGTCGACTTCCTTCTCCGCGATCGGCGCGGGCTTGGTCGCGGTGCCGCCGACGAAGCCGGTGACCTTGTTGGTGTTCTTCACCAGGTGCCAGGTGTCGTCGTTCATCTCCATCTCGACCAGCACGTAGCCAGGGAAGAACTTGCGCTCCGACATGTGCTTCTGGCCGCCCTTCATCTCGACCACTTCCTCCACCGGCACCAGGATCTTGCCGAACTTGTCCTGCATTCCGGAGCGCGCGATGCGCTCCTCCAGCGCACGCTGCACCGACTTCTCGAAGCCGGAGTAGGCGTGCACCACGTACCAGCGTTTGGCCATGGCCGTTCCGATCACGTCTTTTTCCATCCGAGCAACAGGTCGTACAGCACCCACTCGAGCGTCTTGTCAGTCATCCACAGAAAAACCGCCATCGCCACCACGAACGCGAACACCGCCGCGGTGGTCTGCATCGTCTCCTTGCGCGTCGGCCAGACCATCTTCTTCACCTCGACGATCGCCTCTGCGGCGAATACCGCGAACTGGCGGCCGGGCTCGGTGAGCCACGCCACCGCGCCGCCCGCGAGGATGCCCGCCGCCACGGCAAGGACGCGCAGCACCAAAGCGACGTCCGCGAGCTGGTAGTAAGCCCACACGCCGAGCACCGCCAGCGCGGCGGCGAATCCCAGCTTGATTTTGTCGGCCATGGTCAGCGCTTGGCAGGGGCAGAGGGGATCGAACCCCCAACCTTCGGTTTTGGAGACCGACGCTCTGCCAGTTGAGCTATGCCCCTAGTTCCCGGCATTCCTACTCGACGATCTTCGCCACCACTCCGGCGCCCACGGTCTTGCCGCCCTCGCGGATGGCGAAGCGCAGCCCCTGCTCCATCGCGATCGGCGT
>MERQ01000001.1 GCA_001770655.1 Betaproteobacteria bacterium RIFCSPLOWO2_12_FULL_68_20 | reverse complement strand
GGTGGCCGCGCACCGGCTGCGCCCCGCACAGGACGCGCCGCGGCGCGTGGACATCGGGGCGCAGCTGCTCGCCGCGGTGCCGATTCCGTGAGCGGCGCCTGATCTAAGTTCGGAAAATCGACGCGATTGTCGCCTGAATCGCCTCTGCCGCGGCCCTGGGGTCCGCGGCCTCGCGGATCGGGCGGCCGACCACGATGTAGTCGGCGCCGCTGGCGAACGCCTGCGCCACGTCCACCGTGCGCTTCTGGTCGTCCGCGGGGCGGCTCCCCCCGGCGGGCCGGATCCCCGGCGTCACCACCAGCAGCCTGGCACCGAACTCCGCCTTGAGCTTCGCTGCCTCCAGGCCCGACGCGATCACGCCGTCGCAGCCCGACTCGAGCGCACCGCGGGCGCGCGCCAGCACCAGCTGACCGACGTCGCCGGCGTAACCCATCTCTTCCAAGTCGGCGCGGTCGAAGCTGGTGAGCACGGTCACAGCGAGGATCTTCATCTCTCCCTTCTCCTGCGCCGCCGCCTCCATGATCGAGCGGTCGCCGTGCACTGTGGCGAACGCGATGCCGCGTCCGCGCAGGTTGGCGACCGCACGCCGCACGGTCTCCGGGATGTCGTAGAGCTTGAGGTCGGCGAACACCCTGGCGCCGCGCGCGGCGAGCCAATCGATCAGCTCGAAGGCGCCGCCCGAAGTGAGCAGCTCGAGCCCGACCTTGTAGAAGCAAGCCGCCTCGCCGATCCGCTCGACCAGCGCGCGCGCCTCGGCGCTCGTGGGCAGGTCGAGCGCGACGATCAGGCGCTCGCGGCGCGGGATCGGGTTTGCGCTCACGCGCGGTCGCGGCGCATCGTGAACAGCTCGAAGCGGCGCCGCTCCGGCGGCGTCTCCTCGGTGCTTTCGAAGAGCTGCGAAAGCGGCGTGTCCGGGCGCTTCTCCGCGCCCTGGTATCGCGCCGCCGCGGCCTGCGGGTCGAAGACGAAAGCCGCGTACACGTCGCCCACGGTGAGCGAACCGGCTTCCCGCGTGAGCACCCAGCCCTCGCCCGCGGTACGGGTCGCCCAGCCGAGCGCCGCCATGCGCTCGAGCATGCGCTCGCACTGCTCCGGCGCAAGCAGCAGCCCCCGGGCGAGCGGCGTGAGCGCCGTGACGTGGCCGTGGCGCTGCGCGGCGACAAGCTGCCCGAGCACGTCCAGCGCCTCGAAGAAATGCAGGCCCGCGGGCCGCCCGCGGCGCTCCGTGCGCGAATATCCGGGCAGGATGGCGGTCACCGACGCGCCGAGCAGCACCACCAGCCAGGAGACATAAAGCCAAACCAGGAAGATCGGCAGCGCGGCGAACGCGCCGTAGACCAGCGTGTAGGTCGGAAACTTCGTCACGTAGAGCGCGAAGCCGCGCTTGGTCAGCTCGAAGAGCACTCCGGCGACCACGCCCCCGATCAGCGCATGGCGGATGCGCACCCTGCGGTTGGGCACCAGGAGGTAGAGCAGCATGATGGCAACGCTGGTGAGGATCACCGGTGTGACGCGCAGGATCATGTCGCCGACCAGAGGCAGACCTTTCGCCAGACCGAGCGATTCCGAGACCAGGTAGGTGGTCATCGAGACGCTCAGTCCGATCAGGATCGGCCCGAGCGTGAGCACCGCCCAGTACATGACCAGCAGCTGCACCAGGGTGCGCGGGCGCGTGACGCGAAAGATCTGGTTCATCCCCCGGTCGATGGTGAGCATCATCATCACCGCGGTGAGCGCGAGGCCGGCGATGCCGAGCGCGGTGAGGCGTCCGGCCTTTTCCGTGAACTGGCCGATCGAGTCGGCGATGATTCCGGCGACCTGCTCGGGCAGCAGGTTCTCGGTGAGCCAGTCGTCCACCCGGCTGGTGAATTCGCCGAACACCGGGAACGCCGTGATCAGCGCGAGCGCGACGGTGATCAACGGCACCAGCGCGAGCAACGTGGTGTAGGCGAGGCTCGCGGCGAGCTGGAAGCAGCGCTCCTCGTGAAAGCGCGCCGCCACCGCGCGCGCCAACAGCGCAATCTCGTTGAAATCCTTCGGCAGCGCGTCGGGAAGTTGCATCCCGGCGCTATGATACCGTGGCTTGAAAATCACCAGGCTCGCCGCGCTCGTTTCGCTGCTGGGACTGATCCTGCTGTGCCTCGGATGGGAGCTGTGGCTCGCGCCGCTGCGGCCGGGCGGTTCGCTGCTCGCGCTGAAGGCGCTGCCGCTCGTTGCGCCGCTCGCCGGCGTGCTCGCCGGCCGGCGCTACACCTTCCAGTGGTCGAGCATGCTGATCCTCGCGTATCTCGCCGAGGGCGTGACGCGCGCCTGGAGCGAGCGCGGCGCTTCGCAATGGCTCGCCGCCGCAGAGATCGTCCTGAGCCTCGCCTATTACTCGGCGGCGGTGGCGTACGCCCGGTTGAGCCGGTCTAGTGCCTCGGCCGTTCGGTCGGCAGAGTGAGGCGATCGATCTCCGTCATGTCGTCCGCCGTCAGCTCCCACCCCACCGCGCGCACGTTCTGCTCGACCTGCGCGGGCGTCGAGGCCCCCGCGATGACGCTCGACACGAACGGCCGCCGCGCGAGCCAGCTGAACGCGAGCTCGACGAGGCTCTTGCCGCGCTTGGCGCAGAACGCCTGGAGCTCGCCGACCAGACGCAGCTTCTCCTCGGTGAGAAACAGATCCTGGAACACGGGCGCCTTGTCGAAGCGCGAGCCCTTGGGAATGGACCTGCCGGCGTACTTGCCGGTCAGCAGGCCGCCCGCGATCGGAAAGAACGGCAGCAGCCCGAGACGATATTCCGTCAGCACCGGCGCGAGCTCGCGGTCGAGCGCGCGGTGGACCAGGCTGTACTCGTCCTGGCAGGCGACGAAGCCGTTCAGGTTGTGGTGGCGCGCGGTCCACTGCGCCTCGACCACTCGCCAGGCGGGAAAATTCGAGCACGCGATGTACCGGACCTTTCCCTCCCGGATCAGATCGTCCAGCGCGCGCAGCGTCTCCTCGATCGGTGTCGCGGGATCCGGCTCATGGATCTGGAGCAGATCGATCCAGTCGGTGCCGAGGCGCTTCAAGCTCGCCTCGACCGCCTGCGCGATGTAGCGGCGCGACGCGCCGCGCAGCGTGTTCCCCTGATCCATCGGCTTGCCGAACTTCGTGGCGACAACGACGTACTTGCGGCGATCGCCGAGCCCGCGGCCGAGGCATTCTTCCGATACTCCCGGTTTTCCCAGCGGGTAGATATCCGCTGTGTCGAACAAGGTGATGCCGCGATCGAGCGCGTGGCGCACCAGCGCGACCGACGACTCGGCATCGAGCCGCCCGCCCAGGTTGTTGCAGCCCAGGCCGACGAGCGAGACCGTCAACCCGCAGTTCGGCACCTGGCGCAGCCTCACTCCGGGCACCCCCGGAATTCACCCTTCAACTGCTCGATGCGCTGCTGCCGCGCGGCATCGCCCATGTAGACGCGCTCGCCCTTCTCGTTGAGCTTGGCGATGCGCCCGGCCGATTGCAGCCGCATCAGCTCGCTGCGCACCCGCCGGCAGCGCTGCTCGAGCGCCTTGCGGTCCTTCGATTCCGCCTGCTCGCGGCTGATCTGGCGGCGCCTGAACTCCGCATCCTGGCTCTTGAGGTCGTCGCTCGGCGCCTTGACCTTGCCCCCGAGCGGCGCAATGGGCCGGATGTCCACCTCGCCGCCCTTGCAGCCCGGCCGCGGCTTGTCGGTGTAATGCGTCACGCCCCGCTCGTCCACGCACTTGTACGTCTGCGCGTGGGCCACGCCGGCTGCGGCAAGGAGAAGCGCCAGCGCGATCGCCCTCACCGGACGCCGGGTTCCGCGCCGGTGATCGCGGAAGGAAAGCGCGCCGAGCCGTAGCGGATCACCAGCGTCGCGAGCGCAAGCAGCAGGATTCCCCCCGAAACCAGGAGTATTCCCCAGTCCGGCCGCTGATGCGCCTGGATCTCGGCGATCAGCATGCGGGTGAGCGCCGTCATCGCCACGTAGATGAGAAAGCGGACCGGCATATGGTTGGTCTTGAAGTAGATCCCCACCATCGCTCCGAGCTCGAGATAGATGAAAAGCAGCAGGATGTCCTCGATGGAGGCGTGGCCCTTCGCCGCCATGCCCAGGAACGCGACCACTGCCGACCAGACGATCGCGCCGCCGATGGCGAACAGCGCCAGGTAATGAAAGCCGTCCACCAGCAGGCTCCCGACCGCCTCCGAGAACCGGTTGACCACGCGGCGAAGCGATTCGGTCCCCTCGATCATCGTCATCGGTGTTCTCCCCTCCCTAGAGCTGGTGCTGCGGATTGAGCCGCTCGATCTTGCTCTCCAGCTTGTTGAGCGCGCCGATATAGGCCTTGGCCGAGGCCACGATGATATCGGTATCGGCGCCCACCCCGTTCACGATACGCCCGCCGCGCCCGAGGCGCACTGTCACTTCGCCCTGGGACTCGGTGCCCTGCGTCACCGCGTTCACGGAGTAGAGCAGCAGGTCGGCCCCGCTCTTCGCGATCGCCTCGATCGCCTTGAAGGTGGCGTCCACCGGCCCGTCGCCCTGCGACTCGGCGTGCTTCTCGGCGCCGTTTTCCTTCAGCACCACCGCGGCGTGTGGCCGCTCGCCCATGCCGCTCGCCTGGCTCATGGTGACGAGCTTCCAGTGCTCGTCGGACGAAATGCCCGCTTCCTGCGCGACCAGCGCCAGCAGGTCCTCGTCGAAGATCTCCGTCTTCTTGTCGGCGAGGTCCTTGAAGCGCTGGAACGCCTTGTTGTAGGCGTCCTCGGATTCCAGCTCGACGCCGATCTCCTTCAGGCGCTGGCGGAACGCGTTGCGGCCGGAGAGCTTGCCGAGCACGATCCTGTTGGTGGTCCAGCCGACGTCCTCGGCGGTCATGATCTCGTAGGTCTGGCGCGCTTTCAGCACCCCGTCCTGGTGGATGCCCGAGGCGTGAGCGAATGCGTTCGCTCCCACCACCGCCTTGTTGGGCTGCACGGTGAAACCCGTGATCTGCGACACCAGCCGCGAGGTCGGCACGATCTGCGTGGCGTCGAGCCGCGTCTCCACGCCGAAGAAGTCCTTGCGCGTCCGCACCGCCATCACGATCTCCTCGAGCGAGGCGTTGCCGGCGCGCTCGCCCAGGCCGTTGATCGTGCACTCGATCTGGCGCGCGCCGCCGATCATCACCGCGGCGAGCGAATTGGCCACCGCCATGCCGAGATCGTTGTGGCAGTGCACGCTCCAGACCGCCTTGTCGGAGTTCGGGATGCGGCTGCGCAGCCCGCGGATCAGCTCGCCGAACTGCTGCGGCACCGCGTAGCCGACGGTGTCCGGGATGTTGATGGTGGTCGCGCCCTCGTCGATCACCGCCTCGAGCACCCGGCACAGGAAGTCGATCTCGGAGCGGCTGCCGTCCTCGGGCGAGAATTCCACATCCGGGCAAGCGTTTCTCGCGTAGCGCACCGCGAGCTTCGCCTGCTCCAGCACCTGCTCGGGGCTCATGCGCAGCTTCTTTTCCATGTGGATCGGGCTGGTGGCGATGAAGGTGTGGACGCGCCAGGACCTGGCGCCCTTCAGCGCGTCGATGCCGCGCTGGATGTCGCGGTCGTTGGCTCGGCACAGGCCGGCGACGGTCGAGTCCCTGACCACGCCCGCGATCGCGCGCACCGCCTCGAAATCGCCGTTCGAGGCCGCCGGGAAGCCCGCCTCGATCACGTCCACGCGCATGCGCTCGAGCGCGCGCGCGATGCGCAGCTTCTCGTCCCTGGTCATGGACGCGCCCGGGCTCTGCTCGCCGTCGCGCATGGTGGTGTCGAAGATGATCAGCTTGTGCTTGCTCATGGCCGCTCCTCGTGGGAATGCGAATAGTCCTTGCCGCCGGGTAGGCGGGAAGGGTGCTGCCGAATTGGAGGGTTTAGTGTGTGCGCGCGAGGCGCAGCAGCAGGCCAGCCGGCAGGAGAGCCAGGCTGGTGAGCGACGCGACGAGAAGTGCGGTCGCCGGGGTCATGCGCGGACTATAGCTCGAAAAATGGGGTCAGATCAACTTTTCCGCACCCGGCAGAGACCCTCGAGTTACCCCAAGGAAATGTTGATCTGACCCCATTTTAGCCCGGCTTGCCGTCCGGTCGCGGCCGCATGAGACGCGGCAGGTAGACCGCGAAATAGACCAGAAACGCCGCCGACCAGGCAAGCCCGGACGCGCCGACGAGCTCCATGTAGCCGATCCCCGGTGCGAGCGTCGCGAGCAGGCGCAGCAACGCGCCGGCGTGCACCAGGACGTAAGCGAGCGTCTCGGCGCGCCCGGCGGCGAGCGCCCGTCCGGTATGGCCGAGCGCGGTGCGCGTGATCATCGCGATCACCGTGCCGCCGAGCACCCCCGCCCCGAATGCGTGCAGCGCCGCCGCGCGCGGGACGATATCCATCGAGGCGAGCGCGAGCAGCACCAACGCGACGGGAAACCAGGCGTGCGCGGCGTGCAGGCTCCACAGCAGCGGCTCGCGCCGGGTCGCGAGCGGCGCCCAGCCGGCTTGCCTCGCGACGTGCAGCCCCGCGGCGGCGAGCGCCGCCGGCGCGACGACCCACGCGCCGAGCCCGAGGGCGTCGCCGGCGAACGCGGCGAGCGTCGCGGCGACCGACCAGCGGTCCAGCCGCGGGCGGCGCACCACGCGCGCCCGGGGAAGCGCGTTGGCGGTGAACGACGGCACCACTCTCCCGGCCATCACGACCACCAGCGTCAGCACCAGGTAGAGCGCGACTCGCACCGCGAGCTCCTCGAAACCGAGGTGGAACGCGAGATCGGCCGAACCGAGCGCGACGAGCAGCGCCACCACGAAATAGTTGCGCGCGTTCCTCGAGCCGAAGATGACTCGCGCCACCACCGCCGCCAGCACGAACGGGAACGCGCCGTCCACCGCCGCCGCGAGCGGCGCCGGCCCGGTGATCATGAAGACCCTCGCGGCGAGCCAGTGCAGCGCCAGCGCCGCGAGCGGGCCGCCGGTCGGCGTCGGCAACCCGGTCCACACCCGGCCCGCGGTGAGCAGGAACCCCGCGATCACCGCGAGCGCGAATCCGAACACCATCTCGTGCTGGTGCCAGAGCACCCCCGGCAGGAAGCTCACCGCGTCGATACGGCCTTCCAGCATCGCCACCCAGCCGACGACGCCCGCGGCGGCGCCGAGCGCCGCGAGCAGGTAGAACGGGCGAAAAGCGAGGGCGAACAGCGCGGACATCGCCCGCGCATCGTAAGCGGGGTGCGCGCCCGACCCTTGCTTCAGATCAAGGGGACTCGTCCTCGGGGAGCGGCTTGACGCGCTGCCCGCGCCCCCAGATGACGTAGCCGGAGAGCGCGTAGGCAACGAACAGCGCGAACAGGACGAGCGAGGGCTTGGAGGCGACCACCGTGATGCCGACCACGCTGGCGAGGATCACCCACAGCGGCACCCGCTTCTTGAAGTTGATCTCCTTGAAGCTGTAGAAGGGGACGTTCGAGACCATGGTGATCCCGGCGAACACCGTGATCGCCCAGGCGAGCGCCGCCATCCAGTCGTGCCGGACGACCTCGAAATCGCTGAGCACCCACACCAGCCCCGCGACCACCGCCGCCGCCGCCGGGCTCGGCAGCCCCTGGAAGAAGCGCTTGTCGACGACCTCGATGTTCACGTTGAAGCGCGCGAGGCGGATCGCCGCCCCGGCGCAGTAGACGAACGCCGCGATCCAGCCGAGGCGCCCGAGGTCCTTGAGCGCCCATTCGTAGGCGACCAGCGCCGGCGCCGCGCCGAACGCGACCATGTCGGCGAGACTGTCGTACTCGGCGCCGAATTCGCTCTGCGTGTGGGTCCAGCGCGCGATGCGCCCGTCCAGTCCGTCGAGCACCATCGCGACGTAGATCGCCACCGCCGCGATCTCGAAGCGACCGTTCATCGCCTGCACGATGGCGAAGAATCCGCCGAACAGGACCCCGGTGGTGAACAGGTTCGGCAGCAGGTAGATGCCGCGGCGGCGCAGCGCGCCGAGCTGCGTCGGGCGCAGTTGCGACGGTTCCGGCAGCGTTTCGTTCACGTCACCCGTCGGCGAGTCGAGCGATGACCGTTTCTCCCCCGTACACTTTCTCGCCGATCGCCGCTGTTGCTTCGGCGTCGAGCGGAAGGTACACGTCGAGCCGCGAGCCGAAGCGGATGAACCCGAATCGCTCTCCCCGCCCCAGCCCTGCCCCGGCCTCAACATAGCACAGGATGCGGCGCGCGATCAGTCCCGCCACCTGCACGCAGGTCACATCCTGGCCGTCGCGGGTGCGCAGCCATAGGGCGTTCCTCTCGTTTTCGAGCGAGGCCTTGTCGAGCGAGGCGTTGAGGAAGCTTCCCGCGTGGTACCAGCGCCGCTCGACCGTCCCGTCCACCGGCGAGCGGTTCGAGTGCGCGTTGAACACGTTCATGAATACGCTCAGCTTGAGCGCTTCGCGCTCCAGGTACGGATCGCGCGCGCGGCCGACCTCGACCACGCGGCCGTCCGCCGGCGCGAGCACCGCGCGCGGATCGTCCGGCGCCTCGCGCCGCGGATCGCGGAAGAACTGCAGCACGAACAGCGCGGCGAGCCAGAACGGCGCCGACCACCACCAGCCGAGGAGCAATCCCGCCGCAGCGGAGGCCGCGACCGAGATCCCTAGATAGGGCCAGCCTTCGCGGGCAACGATCGGGTGCGGATACGCCGGCCGCACGCGCTAATTCTTCTTGTCCGCCTCGCGCATCCGGTCGGCGCCCTGCTGCAGCGCCTTGTTCACGTCGGCGGCGGCTTTGTCCACCGTCTGTTTGGGCTGCTCGCCGATCTTCCTCGCGGTTTCGGACTCGGGCAGCTTGTCGCCGCAGCCGGCGAGCGCCAGCGCGGCGACGACCAGTGCGCTAATTCTTCGAGGTGTCGACAAGGCGGTTCCTCCTGATCCAGGGCATCATCTCGCGCAGCCGCGCGCCGACGATCTCGACCGGGTGCTCGGCGGTCATCCGGCGGCGCGACAGCAGCGTCGGCGCGCCGGCGCGGTTCTCCAGGATGAATTCCTTGGCATATTCGCCCGACTGGATGCGCGCGAGCGCGTCCCTCATCGCCTTGCGCACCGTCTCGTTGATCACCTTCGGGCCGGTCACGTATTCCCCGTACTCGGCGTTGTTCGAGATGGAGTAGTTCATGGTGCCGATGCCGCCCTCGTACATGAGATCCACGATCAGCTTCAGCTCGTGCAGGCACTCGAAATACGCCATTTCGGGCGCGTAGCCCGCATCGACCAGCGTCTCGAAGCCGGCCTTCACCAGCTCGACGCACCCGCCGCACAGCACGGTCTGCTCGCCGAACAGATCGGTCTCGGTCTCCTCCTTGAACGTGGTCTCGATCACGCCGGCCTTGCCGCCGCCGATCGCCGCCGCGTACGACAGCGCCATGTCGCGGGCTTTTTTCGAGCTATCGCGGTGCACTGCGATCAGCATCGGCGTGCCGCCGCCGGCGGCGTAGGTCGAGCGCACCGTGTGCCCCGGGGCCTTCGGCGCCACCATCCACACGTCGAGATCCTTTCTCGGCTGGATCTGGCCGTAGTGGATGTTGAAGCCGTGCGCGAAGGCGAGCGAAGCGCCCTTCTTGATGTTCGGCTCCACGCTTTCGCGGTACACCTGCGCGTGGTGCTCGTCGGGCAGCAGGATCATCACGATGTCGGCGCCCTTCACGGCGTCGCCCACCTCGGCGACCTTCAGGCCCGCCTTCTTCGCCTTGTCCCAGGACGCGCCGCCTTTTCTCAGCCCGACGGTGACCTTGACCCCGGATTCCTTCAGGTTGAGCGAATGCGCGTGCCCCTGCGAGCCGTAGCCGATGATGCTGACCTTCTTGCCCTTGACGAGCGAGAGGTCCGCGTCCTTGTCGTAATAGACTTTCATGAGGAACCCCTACGCTAAAAACCCTCGGGCCGGACCCATGGTCCGTCCCTAGATTCTAAGGACCCGGTTGCCTCGGCCTATTCCACTGGTGCCGGTGCGCACCGTCTCGATGATCGCGGCCTGGTCGAGCGCCTGGATGAAGGCGTCGAGCTTCCTGCCGTCGCCGGTGAGCTCGATGGTGTAGGTGTTGTCCGAGACGTCGATGATGCGGCCGCGGAAGATGTCGGCCATCCTTTTCATGTCCTCGCGGTCCTTCTGCCCGGCGCGCACCTTGATGAGCATCAGCTCGCGCTCGATGTGCTCGGCCTCGGAAAGATCGACCACCTTCACCACGTCGACCAGCTTGTTGAGCTGCTTGGTGATCTGCTCGATCACGTCCTCGGAGCCGGAGGTGACGACGGTCATGCGCGACAGCGACGCATCCTCCGTCGGCGCGACGGTGAGCGATTCGATGTTGTAGCCGCGCGCGGAAAACAGCCCCGCGATGCGCGACAGCGCCCCGGCCTCGTTCTCGACCAGCACCGAGATGATGTGACGCGTCACAGGTCTTCGGAAAGGATCATCTCGGTGATCCCCTTGCCGCCGGGGATCATCGGATACACGTTCTCCGCCTGGTCGGTGATGAAGTCGAGGAACACCAGCTCGTTCGTGCGCGCGAACGCCTCGCGCAGCGCGGGCTCCACGTCGCCGGGCTTTTCGACCAGCATGCCGCGGTGCCCGTAGCCCTCCGCGAGCTTCACGAAGTCGGGCAGCGCGTCCATGTAGGACTCGGAGTAGCGGTTGCCGTGGAAAAACTGCTGCCACTGGCGCACCATGCCCATGTACTTGTTGTTGAGGTTGACGATCTTGATCGGCAGGCGATACTGCTTGCAGGTCGAGAGCTCCTGCAGGCACATCTGGATCGACGATTCCCCGGTCACGCACGCGACCGTGGCGCCCGGGTTCGCCATCTGCACGCCCATCGCCGCGGGCAGGCCGAAGCCCATCGTGCCCAGGCCCCCGGAATTGATCCAGCGCCGCGGCTTGTCGAACTTGTAGAACTGCGCCGCCCACATCTGGTGCTGGCCGACGTCGGAGGTCACGAACGCGTCGCCCTTGGTCACCTCGTAGAGCTTCTCCAGCACGAACTGCGGCTTGATGATCTTCGACTTGCGGTCGTACTTCAGGCAGTCCTTGGCGCGCCATTCCTCGATCTGTTTCCACCAGGCCTTGATGTCGCGGGGCTTCTCGTTCTTCAGAAGCTTCAGGAGATCGTCGAGCACATCCGGGATGTTGCCGACGATCGGCACGTCGACCTTCACCCGCTTCGAGATCGACGACGGGTCGATGTCGATGTGGATGATCTTGCGCGGGTTCTGCGCGAAGTGGGCCGGGTTGCCGATCACGCGGTCGTCGAAGCGCGCGCCGATCGCGAGCAGCACGTCGCAATGCTGCATCGCCATGTTCGTCTGGTAGGTGCCGTGCATGCCGGGCATGCCGAGAAACTGGCGGTCCGTTCCCGGATACGCGCCCAGCCCCATCAGCGTGTTGGTGCAGGGAAACCCGAGCAGCCGCACCAGCTCGGTGAGCTGCGGCGCCGCGTTCGACAGGATCACGCCGCCGCCGGTATAGACCATCGGGCGCTCGGCCTCCGTGAGCAGCTGCACCGCCTTCTTGATCTGCCCGGCGTGGCCCTTCTTCACCGGGTTGTAGGAGCGCAACGCGATGGTCCCGGGGTAGTGGAACTCGCAGGTCGCGGCGGTGACGTCCTTCGGGATGTCGACCAGGACCGGCCCGGGGCGCCCGGTGGTCGCGAGGTAGAACGCCTTCTTGATGGTGGTCGCGAGGTCCTTCACGTCCTTCACCAGGAAGTTGTGCTTCACGCAGGGCCGCGTAATGCCGACGGTGTCGCACTCCTGGAAAGCGTCCAGCCCGATCGCATGCGTCGGCACCTGGCCGGTGAGCACCACCATCGGGATCGAGTCCATGTATGCCGTGGCGATCCCGGTCACCGCGTTGGTGACGCCGGGGCCCGAGGTCACCAGGCACACGCCGATCTTGTTCGAGGAGCGCGAATAGCCGTCGGCGGCGTGCGCGGCGCCCTGCTCGTGGCGCACCAGCACGTGGCGCACCTTGTCCTGCTTGAACAGCTCGTCATAGATGAACAGGACCGCCCCGCCGGGATAGCCGAAGACGTACTCGACCCCCTCCTCCTGGAGGCAGCGCACCACGATCTCGGCGCCGGTGAGCGATTTCCCCTTGACCCGATCCATGCGGCGTTCGGCAAAAAGCGTTGAAAACCATGATGGTAACATCGACTGCCCGACAACGACGCCCCTGACAGAGGGTTCACCCTGGCATCCCGCACCGAGCTTTCGGCATTCCTCGAGGGGGTGGAGCGCCGGGCGTTCAAGCAGGCGGTATTCGCCGTGCGCGACAAGGAGGAGGCGCTCGACATCGTGCAGGACGCGATGTTGCGGCTCGCCGAGCGCTACGGTCATTTGCCGGCGGCCGAGTTGCCGCTCGTCTTCCACCGTATCCTGCAGAATGCGATCCGCGATTTTTTCCGGCGCCAGAGGGTGCGCTCGTTGTGGACGACGCTCCTGTCCTCGCTTGTGCCGGGACGCGGGGATGACGAAGATGCCGACCCGTTGGAAACCTTGCGGCCGGCTAGCGACTCGAATTCCGAAGAGGCGCCGGCAGAACGCCTCGAACGATCTCAAGTCCTTGAAATCATTGACCAAGAGATCGCGAACTTGCCGGCCCGTCAACGTCAGGCTTTTATCATGCGTTACTGGGAGGAACTGGACGTCGCCGAAACCGCCAGGGTGATGGGCTGCTCGGAGGGCAGCGTGAAAACGCACTGCTCCCGGGCTGCGCACGCTCTGGCGAGCGCGCTCAAGGCGCGAGGCATCACGCTTTGAGCGCGGCGCGCGTCCCGATCAAGCCATGAACGAACCTCAATTCGCCAACAGGATCCGGCAGATCCTCAACCAGGGGCTGAGGCTCGAAGAGCGCACGGCCGCGAGGCTGCGCGCGGCGCGCGAACGCGCGCTGGAGCGCCAGCGTCCCGAGCGCGCGCCCGCCCTGCAATGGGCCGACAACGTCCTCGGCCGCGTCGGCGGGTTCGGCGGGCTTTCGCTGCGCGTGCTGCTCCCCGCCGCGGCGCTCGCAATCGCCGCGGCGGCGCTCTACGGCTGGCAGCAGAACCAGCGCGCGGCCGAGATCGAGGAGCTGGACGCCCGGCTGCTCACCGACGAGCTGCCGATCGACGCGTATCTCGATCGCGGCTTCCAGAACTGGCTCAAGAAGCGCGCGGCGGAGGAGTGATGCGCCGCGTCCTTCTCGGCGCCCTGCTGGTGGCGGCGCTGTGTGCCGTTGCCGGCGGCGCGCTCGCCCAGACGGGCGCCAAGCGCCCCGCCTGGGCCGAGCTCACCGCCGAGCAGCAGCAGGTCCTCGCGCCGCTCAAGGCCGACTGGGAAAGCCTGGCCCCGGAGCGCCGGCGCAAGTGGATCGGCATCGCCAAGCGCTATCCGAAGATGAAGCCCGAGGAGCAGCAGCGCGTGCAGCGGCGCATGCAGACCTGGGCGAACCTGAGCCCGCAGGAGCGCCAGCACGTGCGCGAGCGCTACAAGCGCATGAGCGAGGCGGCGCGCGCCAAGCGCGGCGACCTGCGCCAGCAGTGGGCGGAGTATCTGGCGCTGCCGTCGCACGAGCGCGAGCGGCTGTGGACGCCCGAGCCGCAACTGAAGCCACGGGCGAAATCCACCAGGTCGTCCAAGAAGTGACGCCCGGCCTGGCGCGGCGCCTTGCAAGCATGCTCTACGAGGCGCTACTGCTCGCCGCGGTCGCCTTCTTCGCCGCCTGGGTATTCTTTTTCGCGAGCGGCGGGCGCGACGCCACGCTCGGGTGGATTCGCCACGCGCTGCAGCTGTTCATCGCCGCGGCGTTTGCCGCCTATTTCCTGTGGTGCTGGCTGCGCGGCGGGCAGACGCTCGCCATGAAGGCCTGGCGCATCCGGCTGCAGGGCGCGACGCCGCGCACGGCGCTCGTGCGCCTCGCGCTCGCGGCGATCCTCGTGCCCACAGGGATCTCGCTCGTGTGGGCCTTGTTCGATCGCGAGCGGATGTTCCTGCACGATCGGCTTGCCGGCACGCGGCTGGTGATGGTGTAGGTTATTGCGCTTTTATCCGATCTCGTCATTTCCGCGTCTTTTCTTTTGCGGAAATGACGAGACATTGAGGCCGTCGCATAGCTGAGGCGTTTGCCAAACGCGATCGCACCAATGTCTCGCGATTTCCCGCAAAGGCAAGAGGCGCGGGAAATCGCGAGATCGTAGAAAAGCGAAAACCCTACCTACGCTCCACCCACCACATCATCGCCAGCGCCGCGAGGAAGAACGCCGCGCTGGGCAGCGCCGCGGCGCTGATCGGCGGCCAGTTCTGCAGCAGCCCGACGTGCGAGAACAGGCTGTTCAGCATGTGGAAGAAGATGCCGAGCATGATGCCGAGGAACACCTTGACGCCGACCATGCCGGCGCGCGCCTGGATGTAGGCGAACGGCAGCGCGAGCGCCATCATGATCAGCGTCGCGAGCGGATAGAACAGCTTCTTCCACAGCGCGATCTCGTAGCGCTCGGTCTTCTGGCGGTTCTCCGCCAGGTGCTGAATGTACTTGTACAGCCGCCACGCCGACATGCGGTCCGGGGCCACGATCAGGACGTCCAGCATGTCCGGGGTGATCGCGCTGCGCCAATCGGCCTCCGCAACGCGCGTGGTCTGCGGGCCGCCGGGGGTGAACCGCGTCTGCACCACGCCGGTCAGCGCCCACAGCCCCTCGCCCCGGTACTCGCCGCGCTCGGCAGTGCGCACCGTGCGCAGGCGGTAGGCGGCGTCGAACTCGTAGATGCGCACGCCGGCGAGCGAGTTCGCCTGGCGCGCCTCGCGCACGTTGATGAACGAGCGCTCGTCCTTGAACCACAGCCCGGAGTCGAGGTCCTGCCCGATGAGCGAGCTCATCGCGCGCAGGCGCACCTTCTGCGCTGCCTGTTCCGCCACCGGCGCGATCCATTCGCCGATGACGAAGGTCGCCACCACGAACGCCACCCCGATCTTGGCGAGCGCCCAGCCCGCCTGGCGGGGCGACAGCCCCGAGCCGCGCATCACCGTGTATTCGGAATTGCTCGCCAGATGAGCCAGCACGTAGAGCGTGCCGATCAGCACCACCACCGGGAACAGCTCGTAGGCGTGCGCCGGCACCGACAGCAGCACGAAGGTGAACACCTGCCGCAACTGATAGTCGCCCTTGCCGAGATCGCCGAGCTCCCGGATCAGGTCGAAGAACGCGAACAGCGCGAGGAATCCCACCAGCACGAAGACGACCGCGCCGTAGATCTGCGCGGCGAGGTAGCGCTCCAGGGTGCGGATCGCGGCCACGCGCGCGCTGCTAGCGTCCCAGCCGCAACCGCAGCAGCTGCATGCGCCGGGCGAACATGACAAGCAGCAGCGCCACCATGACGGCGTGCACCAGCCACCACCCGAGCGAGAAGTCGAGCCTGCCCTGCGCGACGCGCGCCTGGCTCACGGTGAGCAGATTCGAGTACACCATGAAGGTGAACAGGGCGAACAGCAGGTTGATCGAGCGCCCGGCGCGCGGGTTCACGAAGCTCATCGGAATCGCGAACAGCGCCAGCACCAGCGCCGAGATCGGCACGCCGATGCGCCACAGCAGCTCGCCCAGGTTGGCGCTGGTCGGCGCCTGGATCAGCGCCCAGGTCGGCAGGTTCTTGTGCGTGGGAACCGGCTCGACGCCCTCCTTCGACGCGATGCGCGCCGCGTAGCGCTGGAACTCCATCACGCGGTAGCGCTCCTCGCCGTGCACGTCCTCGTAGCGCCGGCCGTCCTCGAGCACGAGGAAGCGGTCGCCGTTCGGCGCGGTCTCGCTGCGGCCGCTGCGGCTCATGCTGATGCCGCGCCTCTGGTGCTGGACCGAGCTCACGAACACGTTCTGGACCGTGCTCCGATCGCCCGCGACCGACTCGACGAAGAACACGCGCTCGCGGTTCGACGACTCGCCGAACACCCCCGGATTCACGCGCGAGACGTCGTCGCGCGCCTCGACCCGGGTGCGGTACTGCTCGCTCATCTGCGCCGACCACGGCGAGATGAAAAGCGACAGCGCCGCGATCAGCGCCACTTGCGGAGTGGCGAAGATCAGCACCGGCTTCAGCCAGGCGGCGAGCGACAGCCCGGAGTTGAACCAGATCACCATCTCGGAGTCGCGCCAGCTTCGCGTCAGCGTGAGCAGCACCGAGATGAACATGGTGAGCGAGAGCAGCACCGGCAGCGCGTACAGCGCGAAAAAACCGAGCAACGCGATCACCGCGTCCGAGGGAATCCTGCCGCCGGCCGCCTGTCCGAGCAGGCGGATGAGCCGCGTGGTGAGAGAAATCGCGAACAGCGTCAGGAACACCGCGCCGGCGAGGCTGGCGAATTCCCGCAGCAGCGCGCGGTGAAAGATCATGCGATACTTGCGCCCGGATTCGAGGGAGCTCGCGGTGGAATTTAGCATAAAGACGCTCTCGCCCGGGAAGGCGAAAACCGGCTGCCTCGTGCTCGGCGTGTACCGCGGCGCGCGCGGCGCCGAGCTCACGCGCGCCGCGCAGCTCGCCGACCGCGCCGCGCGCGGCGCGCTGCGCGAAGCGCTCGGCGATGTCTCGGGCAAGACCGGCTCGACGCTGCTGCTGCGACGCGTGCCGGGGCTCGCCGCCGAGCGAATCCTGCTGGTCGGGCTCGGCGAGCGCAAGGAGTTCGCCGAAGCCGCCTACCGCGACGCGGTGCGCGGCGCTGCGAACGCGCTGAAGGACCTCGGCGCGAAGGACGCCGCGGTGTTCTTCGCCGAGCTCAAGGCGGGCGCGCGGCCGCCGGCGTGGAACCTGCGCCACCTGGTGCTCGGGATGCGCGAAGCGTTTTACCGATTCGATCAGCTCAAGACCCAGAAGAAATCTCCCGCGCCGGCGTTGGCGTCGGTGACGATCGCCGCCGCCGCAACCGCGCCGCTGCGCGAGGCCCTGAGGGAGGCGGTCGCGACCGCCGACGGCGCCGCCCTTGCCCGCACGCTCGGCAACCTTCCGTCCAACATCTGCACCCCCGCTTACCTCGCCGAGGAGGCGCGCAAGCTCGCGCGGCAGTTCAAGCTGGCGATCGAGGTGCTCGAGCGCCGCGACATGGAAAAGCTGGGCATGGGAGCCCTGGTCTCGGTGACCAGGGGCTCGCGCCAGCCGCCCAAGCTGATCGTGCTCAAGTACTCGGGGGGCGCGCGCGGCCGCAAGCCCGTGGCGTTCGTCGGCAAGGGCATTACGTTCGACACCGGCGGCATCTCGCTCAAGCCCTCGGGCGAGATGGACGAGATGAAGTTCGACATGTCGGGCGCGGGCAGCGTGCTCGGCGCGTTGCGGGCGCTCGCGGCCATGCGCGCGCCGGTGAACGTGGTCGGCATAATCCCGGCCTGCGAGAACATGCCGGGCGGCGCCGCCTCGAAGCCCGGCGACATCGTCACCACGCTCTCGGGCCAGACGGTCGAGATCCTCAATACGGACGCCGAGGGGCGGCTGATCCTGTGCGATGCGCTCACGTACGCGGCGCGCTTCGATCCCGAGGCAGTGGTGGACATCGCGACGCTTACCGGCGCGTGCGTGATCGCTCTCGGCCACGTGGCGACGGGACTGTTCGCCAACGACCAGACGCTCGCCGACGAGATCCGCGAAGCGGCCGGGGACGCCTGGGACCGGGTCTGGCAGATGCCGCTGTGGGAAGACTACCAGGAGCAGTTGCGCTCCAACTTCGCCGACATGGCGAACATCGGCGGCCGCCCTGCTGGCAGCGTCACCGCGGCCTGCTTCCTTTCGCGCTTCGCAAGCAAGCTGCGCTGGGCGCACCTCGATATCGCCGGCACCGCGTGGAAGAGCGGCCGCGAGAAAGGCTCGACCGGCCGGCCGGTGCCGCTGCTCGTTCGCTTCGTGCTGCGGCACGCCGGAAAGAAGTGACGGAAATAGATTTCTATTTCAACGCGGATGACAGGATGCAGGTCGCCTGCCGCCTGGCCGGCCAGGCGATCGCAAGGAACAAGCGCGTGCTCGTGTATGCGCCGCAGCCCGAGACCGCGCAGCGCATCGACCGCATGCTGTGGACCTGGCCCGCGATCGGCTTCGTGCCGCACTGCGCCGCGCACGACCCGCTCGCCCCCGATACGCCGGTGCTCATCGCCTCGGGCACCGAGGTCCCCGAGGGCTGCGAGATGCTGCTCAACCTCTCGGCCGAGTGCCCGCCGCATTTCGAGCGCTTCGATCGGCTGCTCGAGGTGGTGTCGACCGAGAGCGCCGACCGCGAAGGGGCCCGAGCGCGCTACCGCGAGTACCGCAGCCGCGGCTACCAGGTAAGCCACCACGATCTTGCCGGGCAGGCGCGCAGTGAGTGACGGCGAGCCGCGCGAACCCAATCCGCTGGTGAAGCGGGTGAACGCGCTGCTGCGCCGGCACGATCCCGGCGGCGGCGAGCTTCCGGTGCTCACCGAAGTGGTCGATCCGGAGGCGGCGGCGAGCGCCGGCCCGGGCGTCGACGAGGCCACCGTGGAGGCTCTGGCGCGGATGCTCGAGGACGCGGTGCTCGAGCGGCTCGGCCCCGAGGTGGACAGGCTGATCGAGGAGCGCCTGGCGCGCACCCTGACCGAGGTGCTCGGGCGCTCGCTCGAAGCCGTTCGCGCGGAGCTCACCGTGACCGTCACGCAGATGGTGCGCGAGGCGGTCGCCGCGTCGATCGCGCGCGCCCTCTCGCAGCGGAAAACCGGGTAAGTGCTGGCGAAGAGCTTCGATCCCGCCGCGATCGAGCGGCGCTGGTACCGGCGCTGGGAGGAGTCCGGCCGCTTCGCCGCCGGAGCCGCGCCGGGCAGGCCCGCATTCTGCATCCAGCTGCCGCCGCCGAACGTGACCGGCGTGCTGCACATGGGGCACGCGTTCAACCAGACCATCATGGACGCGCTCGTCCGCTACCACCGCATGCGCGCCGAGAACACGCTGTGGCTGCCGGGCACCGATCACGCCGGCATCGCGACGCAGATCGTGGTCGAGCGCCAGCTCGAGGCCGAGGGCGGCTCGCGCGAGAAGCTCGGACGCGAGAAATTCGTCGACAAGGTCTGGGAATGGAAACGGCAGTCGGGCTCCATCATTACCGAGCAGATGCGGCGTCTCGGCGCCTCGTGCGACTGGAGCCGCGAGTACTTCACCATGGACGAAAAGCTCTCCAAGGTGGTCGTCGAAACCTTCGTGCGCCTGTACGAGCAGGGCCTGATCTACCGCGGCAAGCGCCTGGTGAACTGGGACCCGGTGCTGCTCACCGCGGTGTCCGACCTGGAGGTGGAAAGCGAGGAGGAAGACGGGCATCTGTGGCTCATCCGCTATCCGGGCGAGGGCTTCGGCGTGACGGTCGCCACCACCCGCCCCGAGACCATGCTGGGCGACGTCGCGGTAATGGTCCACCCGCAGGACGAGCGCTACCGGCGCCTGGTCGGAAAGGAGGTCGAGCTTCCGCTCACCGGGCGGCGCATCCCGGTGATCGCCGACGAGGCGGTGGATCGCGAGTTCGGCACCGGCTGCGTGAAGGTGACGCCGGCGCACGATTTCAACGACTACCGGGTCGGCGAGCGCCACGGGCTGCCGAGAATCGGCATCTTCACGCTGGACGCCCGCATCAACGAGAACGGGCCGCAGCGCTACCGCGGCCTCGACCGCTACGAAGCGCGCGACCGCATCGTGCACGACCTCAAGGCCGCGGGCCTGCTCGAGGGCGAGAAACCGCACCGCATGGTGGTGCCGCGCTGCGCTCGCACCGGGGCAGTGGTCGAGCCCATGCTCACCGACCAGTGGTTCGTGGCGATGAGCGAGCCCGGGCCATCCGGCAAATCCATCGCCCAGGTTGCGCTGGAGGTCGTGGAAAAGGGCGAAGTGAAGTTCTTCCCCGGGAGCTGGGTCAATACCTACTACCAGTGGATGCGCAACATCCAGGACTGGTGCATCTCGCGGCAACTGTGGTGGGGCCACCAGATTCCGGCGTGGTACGACGAGCGAGGCGACATCCACGTAGCGCGCTCCGAGGAAGAGGCGCGGCGCAGGGCGGGCGGCGCCAAGCTCAGGCGCGACCCGGACGTGCTCGACACCTGGTTCTCCTCGGCGCTGGTCTGCCACTCGACCCTCGGCTGGCCCGACCCGCAGGGCGAGGACAAGATCGCGTACGAGCTGTATCTGCCCTCCTCGGTGCTCGTCACCGGCTACGAGATCATCTTCTTCTGGGTGGCGCGCATGATCATGATGAGCACATGGTTCACGGGACGCGTGCCGTTCCGCGACGTCTACATCCACGGCATGGTCCTCGACGCGCATGGAAAGAAGATGTCGAAGTCCGAGGGCAACACGATCGACCCGGTGGACCTGATCGAGGGCATCGCGCTCGAGCCGCTGCGCGAGAAACGCACCACGGGCCTGCGCAAGCCCGAGGACGCCCCGAAGGTCCGGGAGCGAACGAAAATCGAGTTTCCGCAGGGGATGCCTGCCTACGGCGCCGACGCGCTGCGCTTCACCATGGCCGCCTACGCGACGCTCGGGCGCACCGTCAATTTCGACTTCAAGCGCTGCGAGGGCTACCGCAACTTCTGCAACAAGCTGTGGAACGCCGCGCGCTTCGTGCTCATGAACACCGAGGGCAAGGATTGCGGGAAGGACGAATCGCGGCCCGTGTCCCTATCGTACATCGATCGCTGGATCATTAGTTTGCTTCAGCGGACCGAGGCGGAGGTCGAGCAGGGCTTCGCCGAATATCGGCTCGACAACGTCGCAAACGCGATCTACCGCTTGGTGTGGGACGAGTACTGTGACTGGTATCTGGAGCTCGCCAAGGTGCAGCTGCAGTCGGCGGATGAAGCGGTGCAACGCGGAACTCGCCGCACGTTGGTACGCGTGCTGGAAACGATTCTGCGGCTCGCCCACCCGATCGTCCCGTTCATTACGGAGGAGCTGTGGCAGCAGGTCGCGCCGCTCGCGGGAAGCAAGGGCGAGACCATCATGCTCGCGCCCTACCCCAGGTCGCAGCCGGAAAAGCTCGATGAGAAAGCCGAGCGCGACATGGCCGTGCTCAAGGAATGGACGGACACGGCAAGAAATCTCAGGGCGGAGGCGAACGTTGCGCCTTCCGAGCGAGTGCAACTCTACAGAACCAGGGATCCCATGGTCTCGGACCTGAACGTCTCAACCGCCGCCGTTACCTCTCTCGCACGCCTCAGCGGTTTTCAGAAAGTGGACGTCTTGCCGGACTACCCCGCGGCCACGGCCGTGATCGGAGACGCGCGCCTGATGCTTTACAAGCCCGTGGATCCCGCAGCCGAGCGCGAGCGGCTCGGCAAGGAAATCGCGCGCGTGGAGGGCGAGATCGCCAAATGCCGCGGCAAGCTCGAAAACGCCTCGTTCGTCGAGCGCGCGCCGGCGAAGGTGGTCGAGCAGGAGCGCGAGCGCCTGGCGGGCTTCGAGGTGGCGCTCGCGAAGCTCAAACCTCAGCTCGAAAGGCTCGCCGCGAAAACCTGATTCAGTAGGACTTGTAGCCCTTGCCGGCGAACGCGGGCTCGCGGCCGACCAGGCTTTCGAGCAGCGTCAGCTCTGCGTCGGTGTGGTTGACCACCGGCGCCTTCATGATCATTTGCGGCATGCCTTTGGCCATCACGTAGCGCGGCTCGTCGTGATGGACGGTCCTCACGGTTTCGCGCTCCGCCGGGTCGTCCGCCGGCTCCAGATCGGCCTCACCGTAGCAGGTGCAGACATAGGTCCTCGCGGGCTCGGCCTCCACGTAGACCCCGGTGCCGCGGATGCCGATGGTGGCGGTGGCGGTGCGGATGGTCTTGCGCTCGCCCGGCGGGAACACCGACAGGATCGCGCCGGTCGCCAGGCGCAGCCCGGTCACGAGCAGAGCGCCGGCCGTGCCCTGCATCTCGACGCGCGAATTCGCGCGCACCAGGAAGGCATCGCGGTACACGACGAACACCGCCTCGCCGTCGGGTCCGGTAGCGACGACGTCTCCCGCTTTCACGTCCATCCCCGGCACCGCCGGCCTGCCGTTGACGCGCACGTCGCCGCGCACGCGGTACACGCCCTTCTCCACCGTTCCCGAAGCGAGCAGCGCGCCCGCCCGGGCGAGCGGCAGGACCGACGCGGCGAGCAGCCAGTCGCGCCGCGTCGTCATGCGACTTTCAGCACCGGCTCGGAAAGCGCTTCGCGCGCGCGGGCAATCGACGCCGCCTCGGCCCTGTCCGGCCAGGAATGGTCGAACTGCCAGCCGTGCTGCGCCTCGAGGCGCAGGCGCAACCCCTCTTCCAGCGCGCCATCGGGAGCGAGCCGGGCGGGAAAGCCCGAGACCGCGACGGCGCATTCCCCGATCGCCGCGACCTGGCTGCGGGCGACGCTGCGCCCGTGCAGCCAGATCTCGCCGCCTTCGAGGTAGGCCGGAACGCCGAGCCGGCGGCAGGCGGCGACCGCGGGCGCGAGCGCCCACGCGCTCCAGCGCGATGCGCGGCCGGGCGCGAATTTCCTCGGCGTGACGAGCGCGAACGCGCAGCGCATCGCGGTGCTCCCCCAGAGCAGGATCGGCGCCGCGCCGCTCGACTGCGCAGCGGCGAGGCCCGTGTACGCGGCCCGCAGCTCGAGCGGCTCGACGCGGCCGAGACGAATCCAGCGCGCTGCGATCATGCCGCGGATTATTTCGCAGCCCGCGCGCCGTGTCCATCCGCGCGCCGCCCGGCCGGCGGCGGGGCGTGGTTTGATCCAGGTCATGAGCAGGAATGAGCGCATCGGAGGACAATAGCCCCTGGGGAAGCTCCAGGGGGGAAACGATGTTCGAATCGGCCAATCTCGATCACCGCGTCGACAAGGCGGCTTATCTGCGCGAGATGCCCAAGCTGCGCGAGGCGCTGCTCAACGCGCAATTCGACCTCAACCAGCACGGCCGGTTTCCGGTGCTGATCCTCATTGCCGGCGTCGAGGGCGCCGGCAAGGGAGAGGCGGTGAACCTGCTCAACGAGTGGATGGACCCCCGGCACATCTACACGCATGCGTTCTTCGAGCCTTCCGACGAGGAGCGCGAGCGGCCGGCGCTGTGGCGCTTCTGGAGGGCGCTGCCGCCCAAAGGCAAGATCGGCATCTTCTTCGGCGCCTGGCACACCATGCCGATCATCCAGCGCGTGCAGGGCCTGATCAGCGAGGGCGAGTTCGGGCACGCGATCCACGAGGTGGTGCGGCTGGAGAAGATGCTCACCGACGAGGGCGTGCTGCTGCTCAAGTACTGGTTCCACCTCTCCAAGTCCCAGCAGAAGAAGCGTCTCAAGTCGCTGGAAAAGGACCCCGCGACGCGCTGGCGCGTGACCGAGCGCGAGTGGGAGTACTTCAAGGTCTACAAGAAGTTCATCCGCGTGTGCGAGCCGTTCCTGCGGCGCACCTCCACGGGCGAGGCGCCGTGGATCGTGGTGCCGGGCGCGGACGCGCGCTACCGCGCGCTCACCGCGGGCAAGCACCTGCTCGCCGCGATGCGCGAGCGCCTGGACGAGAAGCCGGTCAAGCAGCTTCCGGACAGGAATCCGCCGCTGCTTTCGTCGGCCAACAGCACCAACGTGCTGCGCGCGCTCCAGCTCGACCAGCCGATCACCAAGCCCGAATACCAGAAGCAGCTGCAGAAGTGGCAGGGGCGCCTGAACCTCGCTTCGCGCGACCCGAATTTCAGGAACATCTCGGTGGCGTGCGTCTTCGAGGGCAACGACGCCGCCGGCAAGGGCGGCGCGGTGCGGCGCGTCACCAGCGCGCTCGATGCGCGCAGCTACTTCAACGTTCCGGTGGCGGCGCCGACCGAGGAGGAGCGCGCGCAGCCGTATCTGTGGCGCTTCTGGCGCCACATCCCGCGGCGCGGCCGCTTCGTGTTCTTCGATCGTTCCTGGTACGGGCGCGTGCTGGTCGAGCGCGTCGAGGGCTTCTGCAAGGAAGCCGACTGGATGCGCGCCTACACCGAGATCAACGACTTCGAGGGCGCGCTGCTTCGCCACGGCGTGGTGGTGATGAAATTCTGGCTCGCCATCGGCAAGGACGAGCAGTTCAAGCGCTTCAAGGCGCGCGAGAAAACCTCGTTCAAGCGCTTCAAGATCACCGAGGAGGATTGGCGCAACCGCAAGAAGTGGGACGCCTACGAGACCGCGGTGTGCGACATGGTGGACCGCACCTCGACCGCGAACGCGCCCTGGACGCTGGTCGAGGCCAACAACAAGTACCACGCGCGGCTCAAGGTGCTGAAGACGCTCACCCAGGCGGTCGAGGACGCGCTCGATCGCGTCGCCAAGGAGGCGAAGAAGGCGAAGAAGAAGTAACGGTTTTCGGTGTCGTTGGGTTTTTTGGGGTTTCCACGATCTCGTCATTTCCGCGCCTTTTGTTTTTGCGGAAATGACGAGACATTGGTGCCTCGGCATAGCGAAGGCGTCCGCAGAAATGCGACCGCCCCGATGTCTCGCGACTTCCGGAAAAGAAAAGGCCCGGAAGTCGCGAGATCGATGAAAGGCGAAAGAACCAAGTACCGCGTCTACCAGTGCAGCGCCCGGTACTGCGCGGTCTTCTTGCGCTGGTGCGCGCGCATGCGCGCGACCACGTTGTCCAGCACTTCGAGCGCCTGCAGCAGGTACGGGCCCTTGTTCAGCATCACGCACTCCGCGCGCTGCGACAACGCCGCGTCGGTGATCTCGGCGCGCGAAGGCCGGCCGCGCTTCACCAGTCCTTCCAGCACCTGGGTCGCCCAGACCACCGGCACGTGCGCCGCCTCGCACAGCCACAGGATCTCCTCCTGGATCTCGGCCAGCCGCTCGTAGCCGATCTCCACCGCCAGGTCGCCGCGCGCGATCATCACGCCGAACGGGTGCCTCCCGGCGCCGTGCACGATGATCTCGGGCAGGTTCCTCACCGCCTCGTAGGTCTCGATCTTGGCGATGATGCCCGCGTCCTCGCGGCCGCGCCGCGCCAGCTCCTCGGCCAGCCGGTCCATGTCGGCGGCGCCGCGCACGAACGAGAAGCCGACGAGCTCGGCGTGCCGCGCCACGAAATCGAGGTCGGCGAGATCGGAGGGCGACAGCGCCGGCAGCGGCAGGGCGGTGTCCGGGAAATTGAGGCCCTTTTCCGCGGCGATGCGCTCGCCGCCCTCGCGCGAGTGGGTGACGTGCAGCCACGCGCCGTGCTCGTCCAGCGCCTCGACCACAGCGCCGACCTTGCCGTCGTCGATCCAGACGCGGTGCCCGACCTTGAGCGCGCCGAATACGGCGGGCTCGCTGCAGGAGATGCGCGCCGGCGCGACCGACTTGCCGCGGCGGTCGGTGCGCCTGGGCTCGCCCGGCGCCGGCTCGCGCGTGAGGAGAAGCGTGTCGCCCCGCTCGACGCGGATCGCGAGCGGCGGAGGCGCGATCGCGCAGCGCGCCGCGCAGGCGCAATGCGCGCCGCGCCTCGGCATGCGCTCGAGGTTCAGCGTCTCGCCGATCCACGCGCCCTTTGCCAGCGCCCCGACCGCGCGGTGCGCGTTCAGGCGCTTGTCGATTGTGAGGCGCCGCTCGCGCCCCCGCATGTCGGTGAAGCGGATCGCATCGCCGGCCTTCACCCGGTCCAGCCAGGCGCGCTCGACCGCGAGCCGGATCGGCGCGCCCGGCGCGGCCTTGCCCGCGGGCGCAGCCGGCGCCTCCTTGCCCGAGGCGTCGAGGACGATCCGCGCCGGAGAAACGAGCTTGCCGCGCGCATCGCGCCCGACCTTGACGCGAAGCAGCGCCTCGCCCGCCTTCACCGGCCCGGTGCGTAGCTTCGGCCCGCCCAGGTCCATCAGCACGCGGCAGGCGCGGCCGGTTTCGCGCGCGGCGCGCCTGACGTTGCGGATCATCGCGCCCCACGCCGCGTCGCCGTCGTGCGCGCAGTTGATGCGCGCGCAGTCCATGCCGTGCCTGACGAGCTCGCGCACGAAGGCGTAGTCCGAGGCGGCCTCGGTTGGCAGCGTCACCATGAAGCGCGTCCAGCGCTTCGCCGGCGGCGGGCCGAACAGCTGGTTGGTGTGCCGCTGCAGCAGCACCTGGTCGCGGCCCATGGCGAGCGCGACGCGCGCGATCTCCTGGCGCGCCACGCGTGCCCCGGTCATGCGCTTGAGCGCGTGGATCACCGCGTCGAGCGTCGCCCTCACGTGGCCCTCGCTGCGGCCGAGCGAGGAAAGGCCGAGGGTCGCGAGAATGCCCTGGAGCGCGCGCAGATCGTGGCGCCTGAGCCCGATATAGGCTGCGAGGTTCGCCGCGCTCGCGAAGTACCCCGGCCGGCGCAGCTGCGGCCGCCAGCCGCGCAGCAACGCGCTCCCGGCGCGCGTGACGGCGCCGCGCAACTGCAGCATGCGCCCGAGCAGCCCCCGGATGTCGGGGCTGCCGCCCTTCCAGCCGATTTTCGCCGTCGAAACGCCGGGCGGGCGCGGGGACATGGGCCGAGTATGGGACCCGGCCCGGCGCCGCGTTTGATCTCGATCAGAACTGCGCAGAAGTAAACCGGCGCCCCAAAGGGGCGTCCGGCTTTACTTCTTCTTCATGAAGAAGGTGTATTCCCCGTTCGCCTCGGCGTGCTCGAGCAGCTCGTTGCCGGTCTGCTTGGAGAACGCCTGGAAGTCCTTCACCGACCCGGGATCGGTCGCGAGCACTTTCAGCACCTGGCCCGACTGGAGGTCGGTCAGCGTCTTCTTGGCGCGCAGGATCGGAAGCGGGCAGTTGAGGCCGCGGGTGTCGAGTTCCTTGTCGAAGTTCATGCATTCCCTCGTCGTGGGGTCGGATTTTATCGTGGATTTTGGATTGTTGAGCCAAGCCGGCCCCGGGGCTAGTATCAGACATGAACATCCTGGTCGCAGGCGCAGGCCGGGGCATCGGCCGGCAGCTCGTCGAGCAGGCGCTCGCGGCCGGGCATGCGGTGACGGCGCTGGCCCGCGATCCGTCGAAGCTCGCGGCGGCGCATGAACGCTTGCGCATCGTGCAGGGCAGCGTGCTCGATCCGGCCTCGGTCGCCGCGGCGATGGCCGGGCAGAACGCGGTGTGCTGCACGATCGGCGTGAAGACGCCGTGGGAGCAGCCGAGCGTGTTCTCCGAAGGCACCAGACGGCTGCTCGAGGCGATGAAGCGCTCGGGCGTGCGGCGCCTGGTATGCATTACGGGTATCGGCGCAGGCGACAGCCGGGGACACGGGGGCTTCCTCTTCGACCGCGTCTTTTTCCCTCTGCTGCTGAAGGCCGTCTACGCGGACAAGGACCGGCAGGAGTCGCTCGTCCGGGCGAGCGACACGGACTGGACGATCGTTCGGCCCGGAATTCTCAGCAACGGTCCGCTGACCGGGAACTACAGGGCTCTCACCGACCTGAGCGGCGTCACGGCGCGCCGGATCTCGCGCGCGGACGTCGCCCATTTCATGTTGAAAGAGCTCGAGTCGAACCGCTATCTCGGGCAGACGCCGTTGCTCACCTATTAGGGGCGCCTCACGCGCGCTCCAGTGCGCGCAGCTCGGTGTCGGTGAACCGCAGGCGGATCGCCAGCACGCGCGCGATTCCCTCGAGCAGCCCGAGCGCCAGTTTCTTGTGCTCCTCGGCGATCCTGTCGAAGCGGCCGCGCGACAAGGCGTAGACGTCGATGTCAGTCAAGGCCACGGCGTCGGCCGAGCGCGCGTCGCGATCGAGGAACGACATCTCGCCGAAAAAGTCGCCGCGCCCGAAGCTCGCAAGGTGGTGCGTCTGCCCCTCGCCGATCGGCAGCACGATGCGCACCTGGCCGCGCCGGATCAGGAACATCTCGTCGCCGCTTTCGCCGCGCGCGAAGATTCTCTCGCCGGCCTTGTAGGAGCGCTTGTCCATGCACGCCTCGAGCGCCGCCAGCGTCTCCTCCTTGCGCACCTTGAAGACCTCCAGCTCGCGCAGCTCGAGGGGCTTTTCCAGCGCGCGCTCGAGGCGCTCCTGCTCGAGGATGCGGTCCTCGACCCACTCGAGCGCCTCGTCGAGCTCGCCGAAAGTCCTGCCCTTTTGCTCGGCGCGCGTCAGCCCCACCTGCTCGAAGTAGTCGCGCATGTCCCTGCCGCTCGCCACCTCCCGCGGCAGCTGGCTGAAGATGAGCAGCGCCTTGCGCTCGGAGAGCATGTCGCCGATCTGCTCCAGCATGTGCGCCGCGGTCACGTCGACCGACTGCACGCGGCGCATGTCGAGGATCACGTATTCGCGCGTCTTCAGCTCGGGCTCGAGCGCGGTGAAGAGCTGGTCCGCGGTGCCGAAAAACAGGCTTCCCTGCAGCTCGAAAATCGCGCAGCGCCCGCCGTGCTTTTCCAGGATCGCCATCTCCTCGGGCAGCCGCACCCGCTTGGAGAACACCTGATTGCCGTAGGCCTTGCGGCGCACCACCGAGCCGCCGACCTGCTCGCGGATGAACAGCACGATTGCGAGCGCGATGCCGACACCGGAGGCGGCGACCAAGTTGAACTGCGCGACCGCCACCACCGTCAGAATGACGAAGAAATCGAGCACCGTCGAGCGCGAGCGCAGCAGCTGCAGGCTGTGGCGGTCGAACATGCGCACCCCGATCACGATCAGGATTCCGGCGAGCGCGGCGATCGGCACCCAGGCGATCAGGCTGCCGAGCGCGAGGAACGCGACCAGCGCGAATATTCCCTCGAGCGCGCCCGCCAGCCGCGTGCGCGCCCCGCTCGCGACGTTGACCAGCGTCGCACCCATCGTTCCGGCGCCCGGAACGCCGCCGACCGCCCCCGAGGCGAGATTGGCGAGCCCCTGGCCGATCAGCTCGCGGTTGGGGTCGTGACGCGAGCGCGTGAGCGCGTCGAGCACCACGCAGGTCTTCAGCGTGTCGATCGAAAGCAGCACCGCGAGCGTCAGGGCCGGTATCACCACGTAGCGCAGCTCGCCGAGGCTCAGCGCACCGATCGCGCTCCAGCGCGAGGCGATCGCGTCGAGGAAACCGCCGCCCGGGCCGCCGAGCGGGCCGACCAGCAGCGGGTTCCCGGCCACCTGGTAGAGCTGGCGATCGCCCAGGCCGAGAGCAAGATAGGCGAGGACCCCGGCGAAAAGCGCAAGAATCGCCGCGGGGACCGCCCTGGTGAGCCGCGGCGCCAGCGCCATCACGGCGATGGTCGCCACGCCGACGGCGACACCCTGCCACTGCCAGAGCGCGGGCATGGTGAGCGCATCGAGAAGGCGCGTGTCGTTCGGAACGCCCAGCAGCCTCGGAATCTGGCTCACGATGATGATCAAGCCGACGCCGCTGAGGTAGCCGCTCACGACCGGATACGGCATGTATTTGATCAGCCGCCCGAGCCCGATCGCCCCGAACACGAACTGGAGCAGGCCGCACAGCAGCGCGACCAGAGTGAGCGTGAGAAGAATCGATTCCGGCGCGACGCCGCGCTGCGTCTGCTCGATCGCCAGCGCCACCAGCACCGCCACCGCGGGCGCGCACGGCGCGGTGATCAGGCGCGCGGTACCGCCGAGCGACGCAGCAACGATGCCGAGCGCGGCCACGCCGAGAATTCCCGCCACCGCGCCCTGCGCCGCGTACTGGCCGCCGAGCGGCGCGAAGATCGTCACCCCGAAGGCGATCGCCGAGGGCAGCGCGACCAGCATCGCTGCCAGCCCGCCCCACAGCTCGCCTGCCAGATTCTCCGGTTTCCCGATCCTCACGTCGCTGCGTCCAGGAGACAACAAACGCGTCGATGGATTGTAGCCAGAAAACACCCCGCGCGATTTCCGGGGCGGGGCTCTCGAGAACGGTTCCCCGCTTGCGCGGGGACGACGACGGGGTCAGTCCTTGATCAGCTGCTTGTACGGCACCTTCTTCAGCGCCCACTGGTGCGTGTTGCGGTCGTAGGTCGAGTTGACGAAGCACTTCCAGTTCTCGTCGTCGATGTAGTTCTTGTCCATCCGGTAGTAGAAGCCCGGGTAGCGGGTTTCCTCGCGGAGGTTCATCCCCGCGCGCGGGGAACACTTCCCACGCCGGCAGATCGCCGATCTCGATCGCGGTTCATCCCCGCGCGCGCGGGCGTCCAGATGGCCCTTCTCGATGTAGAGAACCGACAGCCGTTCCTTAATCGGGATCGGTTTGAGGGGTGGAAGAAGATTTGCCATCAATCTCGACGAAGTTGGCAGAGCAACTACTCACCGGCACGGCGAAGGGCCTCTACAACCAAATCCTCGGACAGCCGATGCCCGGATGCCTTGAGGTCCTCCAGCAACGGCTTCACCGCCGCAATCAGATCGCGCTTGCGTGCGATGAGAAGAACGCCCACGGTTCCGATGACTTTGAGACTGAGCCCCTCCGCCACCGCGCGGCCGAGTTTCTCGTCGATCAGGACGCCGTGCCCACGACCAGCGGCCAAGGCGATTGCAACCGCCTCTCCTTCCCCCAGCTCCACATCGGGCGGCAAAAGTTTCAGTCCGAACGCGATCAGCGGCCCCGCATCCGCGACGACGATTTCAGCCAAACGCGGCGAGCTCCCGCTCGAGCTCCTCGACGGAATAGCGAATGACGGGAATCTGCAGCGCACCGAGCCGGTCGATGAATTCGCTGATCGAGAGCCCCGCGATTCTCGCGCCCCTGCCGAGGCTCACGGCGTCGCTCTCGTACAGACGCACCGCGACGACGACGTGCACATCCTCCCCGGCCAGGCGCGCGTCGAAAGGCACGGCGAGAAACAGCGGGCGGCCCGCCTTGGTGATTACCGCAAGCTGACCGTTCTCGGCATCCTCGATCAGCTTGCCCGGACTCCTGATGAGCTGTTCCACCGAAATCGCATCCATGATGCCTCCACGGCTTGCCATGCCTGAAAAAACCATCGTAGCACGCGCCGAACTCAAACTACGGCCGTCGAACTGGCGCTAAGGCGTGGAAAAACATCGTTGGCGAGCGGCCGCAGCTTCATGCCGCCGCTTTGGCAGGAGCGACGTAGTCCTCATCCTTCAACACCTCGGCGGCAAACGCGAATACCGCTTGCAGCGCCTCGGGCGTCAGGCGCGGATAGGATTTGAACAGATCATCTGCCGTCCACCCGTCACCGAGACGGTCGAGAATCAGATCCACCGACAGTCGCGTGCCCTTCACCACCGGCTTGCCCACGAGGATCTCAGGCTCGGAAAATGCGCGCGGCGCACTCCGCACCGCGGCGCTTAATGACCCCCGCGTCGAGCTTCAGCGTGTAGTAGCGGTGGAAACGGTCCATGCCGCGATCTTAGGCATTGCGGCGACAGGCGACAATGCGAACCGCCCCTCCGGTAGCTTGAAGCGCCCGGCGACGGCAAAACAAAAACCCCGCGCGATTTCCCGGGCGGGGTTCTCGAGAACGGTTCCCCGCTTGCGCGGGGACGACGACAGAGTCAGTCCTTGATCAGCTGCTTCTAGGCTGTGCCGAGCTCGCGGATCTCGAAGCGCATCGCCGCAAGATCGCCCAGCATCCAGGTTGCGGGCGCCGCAAGGCCCGCGACCGTCCCGGGGTTGACGAGCCAGGTGGCACCGCCCTTGACGTTCGCCACGCGCTCGACGGCCGCGTGATGCGAGTGCCCGCAGCACACGAGATCCCAGTCCCCCGTGCAGGCCATGCCGTAGCCGTACTCCGGGTAGTGCACCACGAAGATACGCCGTCCGCCGAGCTCGACGCGGGCGTCGGCGCCGTGGTAGCGCAGCCGGCCGCCGCTCTCGTGCGCCCATCGCGAAAGCGAGTTGGGGTCGCCCAGGTTGTTGCCGTGGATGACGTGGATCGGGAGCCCGGCGTCCATTGCCGGGCGCAGCGTCTGCGTGCCGATGAGGTCGCCGCAGTGGATCACCGCCTGAGCACCCTGCGCGGCCGCTTCGCGCACGGCGCGACCGAGCGCATCGGCGCGGTCGTGGCTATCCGAGACGATGCAGATTCTCACCCGCGCGTATCGCTCGGGCGGTCAGGTTCGCAATAGCTCGAAGCCCGGGACGATGCGGTGAACGGGAAGCTTCGACATCTTCCACTCGCGTGACCTGGGGTCGTATTCGGATCCGGTGAAGCAGTGCCACTCGTTGTCGTCGAGCTTCGGATAGTCGCCGCGATAGTAGTAGCCCGGCCACCTGGTTTCCTTCCTGTAGAGCGTGTGCCGCGCCACCGACTCGCCGGTCAGGATGCGGTGCTGCAGCTCCCAGGCCCGCTGGAGCTGGTGCAGGTCCTCGGCGCCGATCTTCTCGAAATCCTCCTGCAGCATGGCGAGATGCTCCAGGCCGCGGTTGAGCAGGTTCTCGCTCGTGACGTAGAACATGCCGACGCCGCCCACGTACTCGTCCATGATCTTCTCGAGCCGCTGCAGGCCCTGGAGAGGGTTGATGTAGCCCGGCGCCACGGTCCCGGCGACGATCTCGTTCCTGCCGACCCGGTAGGTTTCCAGCGGCTTGAATACCGCCTGCTTGAGGCTCTCGACGTGGTCGTCGTCGACCTCGGGCGACTCTTCTTTGCGATCCATGACGTATCGGACGGCCGCTTTCGCAGCCAACCGACCTTCCGTGAAGGAGCCGGCGGAGAATTTGTGCGCGGAGCCGCCGATCGTATCGCCGGCGCCGAAGAGGCCCTCGACGGTCGTCATGCGGTTGTAGCCCCACTGGTACTCGGCCGGTGCGCAGTCCTCCGGCCCGCTTGCCCAGGCACCGGAACAGGTGGCGTGAGAGCCCATGATGTAGGGCTCGGAGGTAATCAGCTCGGAGGGCTTTTCCTTGGGATCGATGTTCTGCGCCGCCCAGACGACCGCCTGGCCGATCGTCATGTCGAGGAAATCCTCCCAGCCGATCTCCTCCTTCTCCCTGGTGTCGAGGACCTTCTGCGTATGCATGTAGATCGGGCCCTTGCCGGCCTTGATCTCCTCCAGCATCGCGTGATTGCGCAGGCAGGTCGGCATCGGCACGATGTCCACGTAGTGCCCGACGCGCTCCTTGATCTCGGGATAGCGGTCCTTCTCGTAGAACTCCCCGGCGGCGTTCGTCGCCACCGCCTTCAGGAGCAGGAACCAGGCACCCACCGGACCGTAGCCGTCCTTGAAGCGGGTGAGAACGATCTTGTTCTCCATCTGCGTCATCGTGGCGCCGGTCGGGATGATGAGACCGTAGGCCGAAGCCGTGCTCCACGGCGCATACCAGGTCCTTCCCATGCCTTCGCCGACCGCCCTCGGCCGGTAGATGTGCGAGCCGCCGCCGGCGCCGACGATCACCGCCTTCGCCCTGAAGACGTAGAAATCGCCGTTGCGCACGTTGAAGCCGACGGCGCCCGCGATGCGGTTGGGGCGCTTCTGGTCCATCAGCAGGTGCGTCACCATGATCCGGTTGTAGACCTCGGTGGCGGACTTCCTCGCCGCCTCGGCGGCGAGCGGCTTGTAGCTCTCGCCGTGGATCATGATCTGCCACTTGCCTTCCCTCATGTACCGGCCGTTCGCGTTCTTGAGGATCGGCAGGCCCCACTCCTCGAACTTGTGCACCGTGGAGTCCACGTGCCGGGCGATGTCGTAGACGAGGTCCTCCCGCACGAGGCCCATGAGATCGCCGCGCGCGTATTTCACGAAGTCTTCGGGCTGGTTCTCGCCCCACTGCATGCCCATGTAGCAGTTGATCGCCGAGAGTCCCTGCGCCACGGCGCCGCTCCTCTCGACATTGGCCTTCTCGACCAGCACGATCTTGAGATCCCGCCCCCAGTAACGCGACTCGTAGGCGGCGCCGCAGCCGCCGAAGCCGCCGCCTACGATGAGGATGTCCGAATCGACGAACCTGGTTCTTCTGGCCATGGCCTTATTGCCTTCTCTCTAAGCTTTCTTGATCGTGGGAAGCGCGCCGACGTGCAGGTCCTCGGGCTCGTGCGCGAGCAGCGGCGAGCCGAGAGCGCTCAAGTCCGGCTTCTCGTAATCCTGCGCGGCCTTGATCGAGCCCCAGGGGGTGGTCCGGATCGGGAACGTGAACTCCTTGATGCGCCCGTCGCGGTACCTGATCTTCCAGGAGATCGACCCCTTTTCCGGTTCCCGCAGCACCCGCACCTTGTGCCCCAGCGGCGCGAAGTCCGCATAGCCCCGCACGTCGATCGCGTGCTGCTGGCAGGCCTTCACGCAGGAGTAGCACTCCCAGCAGAAGTTCGGCTCGATGTTGTAGGAGCGGCGGTACACCGGGTCGATGTGCATGATGTCCGAGGGGCAGATGTCGACGCAGTCCCCGCAGCCGTCGCATCTCGTCATGTCGGTGTAGGTCGGCATCTCTAGCTCCTGACGATGTGGCTCTGGACGGCCGGGCCGGGGAGATCGGAGGAGCCCTGGGCTTCCTCGATCCTTCTCTGGAACGCCACCGCCGGCTTGAAGAACATGTGGGCGAACTTGGACCACGGCACCGAAACGAAGAGCAGCGTCGTGAAGAAGATGTAGATCCCGAACACGATCCGGGCCGCGGTCACCCCGGCGCCGCTCGCCTGCATGTATTGCCAGACGAGCGCGAACACGACGCTGACGATGAGCGAGCCCACGAAGAGGTCGGCGCGGCCGAGGTGAAACGGCGAAGCGCCGTCGTACGCGACGTTCACCCGCAGGAAGAAGAAGAACCACAGCGCCCCGATGAGGATCATCACCGCGCCCAGGGTCCACAGCGCCGGCAGGACGGCCGCCGTGTAGGCGAACACCATCAGGACGGTCGTGACGATGTAGAGGAAGAACCCGTACATCATGAACAGATGCGAGATCCGCCGCGGCCATTTGCAGAACTCGCCCGAGACGGAGGCCTCCGCGACGGTGGCGATCGCCGCCGAAATCGTGTCGCCGGCATCCAGCCGCCGCTTCGCGCGCGCCTGCGACTCTTCCCTGCGTTGCGCGAAGAACCTGGCGCTGCCCTTGTGAGCCACGTCGGCGAGCGTTCCGGCGATCACCGCAAACGCCATCAGGACGACGTAGACCTGCATGGCCGCCGCCGGCAGGAAATCGGTCAACGCGGCAAATGGATTGTTTGTGAGCATCGTTACCTCGGATCTAGCGCGCGGAATGGCCCGCGAGCTTCACTTCGACCTTTTCGTGCGCTTCCAGCCCGGCGTAGTACTCGCGCAGGATCTCGAGCACCTCCGGCCGCGAGAATTCGGCCGGCACCGGGCTTCCCTCGGAGAGCCACTTGCGCAGCTTGGTGCCCGAGACGAGCAGCCGGTCCTTGTCCTCGTGCGGGCAGGTGCGTCCGGAGGCCATTCCGCCGCACCTGTAGCACCAGAAGGTCCAGTCGATCTTCATCGGCCGCGTCTCGAGCGCGTCGTGCGGGATCTCGTCGAAGATCCGGTGCGCGTCGAACGGCCCGTAGTAGCTGCCCACCCCCGCGTGGTCGCGCCCGATGAGCTGGTGCGAGCAGCCGTAGTTCTGGCGAAACAGCGCGTGCAGCAGCGCCTCGCGCGGCCCCGCGTAGCGCATGTCGAGCGGATAGCCCGCCTGGACCACCGTGGCGGCCAGGAAGTATTTCTCGATCAGGACCGAGATCGCCCTGGTGCGCACCTCGGCGGGAATGTCGCCCGGCTTCAGGTTCCCGAGCAGCGAGTGCACCAGCACGCCGTCGCAGGTCTCGATCGCCACTTTGGCGAGGTACTCATGCGAGCGGTGCATGGGATTGCGCGTCTGGAACGCCGCGACGCGCGACCAGCCGAGGCGCTCGAACTCGGCGCGCGTCTCGGCGGGGGTCATGAACAGCGCGCCGTAGCGCGCCTTGAAGCCGCCGTCGGAGAGCACCTTGACCGAACCCGCGAGGTTCACCTCGCCCTGCGCCATGACCATCTGCACGCCCGGATGCGTCGCGTCGGTGGTGCGGAACACGGTCGCGCATTCGTGCGCCTTGTTGATCGCGTACTTCTCGGTGACGGTCATGGTGGCGAGCGTCTCGCCGTCTTCGGCGTCCACCAGCGCGATGTCGGCTCCGGTCCTGAAGGCGGCCGCGGTGCCGGTGTCGGTGGAAAGCGTGATCGGGATCGGCCAGAACAGCCCCGCCGCCGTGCGGCAGCCGTCGCACACGCCCTCCCAGTCGGCGCGGGTCATGAACCCGTCGAGCGGCGTGAAGCCGCCGATGCCGAGCATGATGAGGTCGCCCTTCTCGCGCGAGCTGACGCGCACCTGCGGCAGGGTCTTCGCGCGCGCGCGCTCTGCGCGCAGCGCCTCTCCCGCGAGCATCAGCTGCTTGAGCGGGCCGCCGCCGTGGGGCTTAACGAGGCCGGGCATTCGATTTCGAATATCGTTAGAACAGCGCGTTATTGTCGGCAGGCGCGCAGCGCACCGCAAAGCCGATGTTCTGATTTGCCGATAAGGGGCCCTGATTCAGGCTGTTACACTCGCCATCGCGTGCCAAGAACACCTGCCGATCAGCGCGATCCGGCGAGCCGCTGGCTGTTGTGCGTCGCGGCACTGCCGACCGACGACCCGGCAAGCAGGATGAAGGTGCTGCGCACGCTGGAGTCGCTGGGCGCCGCGGTGATGCGCGAGGGCGTGTACGTGCTGCCGGACACGCCGATGAACCGGCGGGCGCTCGAGAGCCTGTCCGAATACGTCGCCAAGGGCGCCGGGAGCGCCCACATGCTGCTCGCAGACGCGACCTCCCCGGCGCAGCAGGAGGCCCTGAGGAAGCTGTTCGACCGCACGGCGCGCTACCAGGAGCTGGTGAAGACCGTGGTAAGCCTGCGCGTCGGCTACGGCGTGTCCGATCCGGGCGCGATCTCGCGCGTGCTGCACAAGCAGCGGCGCGATTTCGAGGCCATCACGGCGCTCGATTTCTTTCCGACCGCGGCGCGCGATCGCGCGCGCGAGGCGCTCGCCGAGGCGGAAGCCGCGGTGCGCAAGCTCCTGTTCCCGGCGCAGACCCAGGCCGCGATCGGGCCCGGCGAGAAGCTCCTCGGGCGCACCTGGGCGACGCGCAAACCCCTGTGGGCCGACCGGCTGGCGTGCGCCTGGCTGATCCGGCGCTTCGTGGATCCCGAGGCGACGCTGGTGTGGCTCGACAAGACCCAGGACGTGCCTTCGGGCGCCGTCGGCTTCGCCTTCGACGGAGCGCGTTTCGCCAACAGCGCGACCCGCGTGACCTTCGAGGAGATGCTCGCTCGGCTCGACATGGCGAAGAATCTCGCGCTCGGGAAAATCGGCGGCATCGTGCACTTCCTGGAGGCGCGCGGTGCGCCGGTTCCCGAGGCGGCGGGCGTGCAGACGCTGCTGCAGGGGGCGCTGCGCCGCTCGGCGGGCGAGGACGAGCTTCTCGGCGAGGCGGAAATGACCTTCGACCTGCTGTACGAAGCTTACTGCGAGCCGGCGAAGCGGTAGACCGGTTTGCCTTTCATCGATCTCGCGACTTCCGGGCCTTTTCTTTTCCGGAAGTCGCGAGACCTTGGGGCGGTCGCTTCTCTGCGAGCGCCTTCGCTATGCGACGGCACCAAGGTCTCGTCATTTCCGCAAAGACAAAAGGCGCGGAAATGACGAGATCGGAGAAAACCGAAAGCACAGTCGTGCTAGCGCCGGCCCCGCTCGTCGCGCAGTTCCTGCGCGTGGCGGCCGCGCAGGTCCTTCAGGCGCGCCTCGACCACGGAGAGCTGGTAGAAGTCTCCGTCGCCCGCGGACTGGGCGAGCTGCAGCTGCTCGATCGCGGCGGGAAGGCTGCCCTGCAGCGCGTACGCCTCGGCCTGCGCCTGGTGCTGCAGCAGGCGCTTCCCCAGCACCGCGTAGGTCTTCGCCTGCAGCGCGTAGAGCCGCGCATCGCGCGGATCGAGCCGCAGGGGCTCCTGGAGCGCCGCGAGCGCCTCGCCGTTGCGCCCGGCGTCGAGCAGCGCCGAGACCTGCGCGTACGCGAGCGGCCGCCAGTATGAATAACGGGCCTTCGCCTCGGCGAGGATCGCGAGCGCGCCCTGGCTGTCGCCGAGCGCCTGGCGCACGCGCGCGGCGAGCGTCTCGAGCATCGGGCTCGCCGCGCGCGTCGCGCGCAGCTTGGATAGCTCGGCCTCGGCTTCGCGCGCGCGACGCGCGCGGACGAGCGCGGTCACCAGCCCGTAGCGCGCCGCCGCTTCGCTCGCGTAGCGCTGGTCGCGCACCGCGGACTCGAATTGAGCCACCGCGTCGCGCGCATCGCGCGATTCGGCGCGCAGCTTGGCGCGCACCAGGTGGAATTCCAGGCTGTCGAGGCGCTGGCGGTAAGGCAGGCTCGCCGCGCGGTTCTGCATGTCGGCGATGCGCTCGGTGGTCAGCGGGTGGGTGCGCAGGTAGCCGGGCACGCTGCCGTCGTCGCTGACGCGCGTCGCGCGCTGCAGCTTCTCGAAGAACACCGACATCGCGCGCGCGTCGAACCCGGCGCCCGAGAGCGCCTGCAGGCCGACGCGGTCGGCTTCGCGCTCGAAGTCGCGCGAGTAGCCGAGTTGCTGCTGTATCGGCACTCCCTGGGCGGCGGCGGCGGCGCCCACCGCGAGGTCCGGGCGCGAGGCTCCGAGCAGGATGGCGGCCGCGAGCGCGATCATCGACGGCAGCTGCATCTGCTTCTCCTGGGCGATCATGCGCGCGATGTGGCGCTGCGAGACGTGCGCGATCTCGTGCGCGAGCACCGAAGCGAGCTCCGATTCGGTTTCCGCAGTAGTCACCAGGCCGGAGTGCACGCCGACGAAGCCGCCGGGCAGCGCGAACGCGTTCACGGCCGGGTCGCGCACCGCGAAGAACTCGAAGTCCTGGCGCGCGCCGGGGGTTGCCTGCGCCAGCCGCGCCCCCAGGTCGCCGAGATAAGCGGCGATCTCCGGATCGTCCAGGTAGGACGCCTCGCGGGCGCGGACCTCCCGCATGATGCTCTCGCCGATGCGCCGTTCGAGCTGGTAGGGAAGAGCCGCGTCGCTCGCTCCGCCCAGGTCCGGCAGCTGCTGCCCCGAGACATTCGACGCGGCGGCCGCCAGAAGAGCGCCCAAATATGCCATCCAGCGCATGCGTTTATGATAACGCCCGGCATGGCGAGTTCCTCCCGGAAGCTGACCCACCTGGACGCGCGCGGCGCCGCCCGCATGGTGGACGTCGGCGCGAAGGCGCGCACGCACCGCGTCGCCGTGGCGTCGGGCCGGATCGTGATGCGGGCGCAGACGTTTCGCCTCATCGCTTCCGGGCGCGCGAAAAAGGGCGACGTGCTCGCGGTGGCGCGCGTGGCGGCGATCCAGGCCGCGAAGCGCACTGCCGAGCTCATCCCCCTCGCCCACCCGATCGCGATCACGCGCGCCTCGGTCGAGTTCGAGCTCGACGCGCGCCGCTCGTCGGTGAAGGCGGTCGCGAGGGTCGAATGCCGCGGCCGGACCGGGGTCGAGATGGAGGCGCTCGCCGCCGCGGCGATCGGGCTGCTCACCATTTACGACATGCTGAAGGCGGTCGATCGCGGCATGACGATCACGGAGTTGCGCCTGGAGGAGAAGCGCGGCGGCAAGTCCGGCGTGTTCCGCCGCATGAAGCGATAAGGAGATTTGATTTTTGCCGCGCTGCGCTAACATTAGCATTGTCGAATCTGGCGGGAGAAGGAGGCGAAGACCATGAATGTCGTACGCAGGCTGCTGCTCGTGAGGGCCGGGGCGGCGGCGCTCGCGCTCGGGCTGCTCGCGCCCATCCGCGCCCTCGCGGCGTGGAGCAAGGACGCGTTCGCGGCCAAGAAGGCGGACGACGCGCTGAAGAGCCTGGGCGCCTCCGGCGCGGAGCCGAGCAAGGACATCGTGATCGAGGCGCCGCAGATCGCCGAGAACGGCGCGGTGGTGCCGATCGAGATCGCGAGCACCGTTCCCGGCACCACCTCGATCGCGGTGCTGATCGAGAAAAACCCGTACCCGCTCGCCGGCAAGTTCGATTTCATGGAGGGCGCGCTGCCGTTCGTGAAGCTGAACGTGAAGATGGCGGAAACCTCCGAGGTGCGCGTGGTCGCGAGCGCCGGCGGAAAGCACTACGTCGCGACCAGGGAAATCAAGGTCACCATCGGTGGCTGCGGCGGATAGGAGGAGGACGACATGGCGGCAGGACCGATGAAGATGCGCGCGACGCTCATGGGGGGCGTCACCGACGTACGCGTGCTGATGACCCACCCGATGGAGACCGAGCAGCAGACCAAGGGCGCTCCGTACTTCATCCAGAACGTCACGGTGAAGGTGAACGGCAAGACGGTGGTCGAGGGCCAGATCAGCCAGGCGGTGTCGCGCAACCCGGTGTTCTCGTTCCGCCTGAAGGGCGGCGCCAAGGGCGACAAGATCGAGGTGAGCTGGCTCGACAACAAGGGCGAGTCGAACAAGACCGAAGCGGCGGTCGCCTGACCGCCGCGCATCAGGGAGGAGGAGACATGCGCGCGCTCGTGTACGGTGCGGCGACGGCGCTGGCGCTCGCGGCGGCTCCGGCGGCGGCGCAGCAGTCGCAATTCGAGAAGTACCAGAAAATGGTCGCCGAGGGCAGCCCGGTGGAGCTGTTCGAGCTGTCCGGCGAAGAGCTGTGGAAGAAGAAGCAGGGCCCCAGGCAGGCGTCGCTCGAGAAGTGCGACCTCGGCAAGGGGCCGGGAGTGCTCAAGGGCGCGTATGCCGCCCTGCCGCGCTACTTCAAGGACGTCGACCGGGTGATGGACCTCGAGACGCGGCTGCTCCACTGCATGACGACATTGCAGGGCCGCACGCGCGAGGAGGCCACCAAGCGCCTGTTCGGCGACGCCAACCAGCCCTCGGAGATGGAATACCTGTCGGCCTACGTCGCCGGGCAGTCGCGTGGCACGAAGCTGGCCCCCGGCGCGGCGCATCCCAAGGAAAAGGAAGCCTACGAGCTCGGCAAGACGATGTTCTTCTACCGCACCGGAGCGTGGGATTTTTCCTGCGCCTCGTGCCACGGCGAGGCGGGCAAGCGCATCCGCATGTCCGAGCTTCCGGTGCTGAGCGAGCCGAAGGCGGCGCGTCCCCTGATGGCGACCTGGCCGGCGTATCGCGTCTCGAACAGCACTTTCGTGACCATGCAGTGGCGTATCAACGACTGCTACCGGCAGATGCGCACGCCGGAGCCGAATTTCGGCTCGGAGACGACAGTGGCGCTGATCACGTACCTGACGGTGACAGCGAAAGGCGAGGCCTACCGCGGTCCGGGGACCAAGCGATGAAGCGAAACCTGATCGTTCTGGCGGCGTTTGCTGCGACCGCCGCATATGCCGAGCCGACTGCGCGCGACGTGCAGCAGGTCCTGCAGCGCGACTTCCATCCGCGCGGCCAGGCGACGATGGAGCGGCTGGCCCAGGACGGGGTACAGCGCGTGTGCACCGAGACCCGCGACCAGCCGCCCGCGGCGCTCGCCAAGCAGCTCGAAGCCGACCAGATGAAGACCATCGCCTTCCCGAGCGGCAGCCTGATGGGCGACTGGAAAAACGGCGAGAAAATCGCGCAGAGCGGCCGCGGCTCGATGTGGAGCGACAAGCCCGGCGCGGCGGCCGGCGGCAGCTGCTACAACTGCCACCAGCTTTCGCCGAAGGAGCTGTCGCACGGCACGATCGGTCCCAGCCTGCTGCGATTCGGCAAGACGCGCGGCAACGGCGCGGACACGCAGAAGTACGTCTACGGCAAGATCTACAACGCGAAGGCCTACAACCTGTGCTCGCAGATGCCGCGCCTGGGCCACGCGGGCACTCTGACCGAGCAACAGATCAAGGACCTGGTCGCCCTTCTGCTCGATCCGGCCTCGCCGGTCAACCAGTAGTTGCGCAGGCGCGAATTCCTCCGGCTTCTCGCGCTCGCCGCGGCGGCCGGCGCGACGCTCAGGCCGCGCGCGAGCGAGGCGCAGGCCGCTTCCGAGCTCTACGATGCGCCGCCCTTCGGCGACGTCTCGCTGCTGCACTTCACCGACACGCACGCCCAGCTCCTGCCGGTCCATTTTCGCGAGCCGAGCGTCAACCTCGGGATCGGCGAGGCCGCAGGTCGGCCGCCGCACCTGGTCGGCGAGGCGCTGCTCAAGCGCTTCGGGATCGCGCCGGGCGGCGCCGCCGCGCACGCCTTCACCTACCTCGATTTCGAAGCGGCGGCGCGGCGTTTCGGCAAGGTCGGGGGCTTCGCGCATCTCGCGACGCTGGTGAAGCGCCTGCGCGCCTCGCGCCCGCACGCGCTGCTGCTCGACGGGGGCGACACCTGGCAGGGCTCGGCGACGTCGCTCTGGACCAAGGGCGCCGACATGATCGGCGCGCAGAAGCTGCTCGGCGTGGACCTCATGACCGCGCACTGGGAATTCACCTTCGGCGCCGAGCGAGTGAAGCAGGCCGAGAAGGAGCTCGCGCCGGTCGAGCTCCTGGCGCAGAACGTGAAGACCGCGGACTTCGAGGACCCGGTGTTCAAGCCGTACGCGCTGCGCATGGTGAACGGGGTGCCGGTGGCGATCATCGGCCAGGCGTTTCCCTACACGCCGATCGCCCATCCGCGCTACTTCGTGCCCGACTGGACCTTCGGCATCCAGGAGCCGCGGCTGCAAAAGCTGGTGGATGAAACCCGCGCCAGGGGCGCGCGCGCGGTGGTGCTGCTCTCGCACAACGGCATGGACGTGGACCTCAAGCTCGCCTCGCGCGTGCGCGGCATCGACGCGATCCTCGGCGGCCACACGCACGACGGGGTCCCGGCGCCGATCGTGGTGTCGAACGGCGGCGCAAAGACCCTGGTCACGAATGCAGGGTCCAACGGCAAGTTCCTCGGGGTGCTCGATCTCGAGGTGAAGGGCAATCGCGTCGCGGACTACCGCTACCGCCTGCTGCCGGTATTCGCCGGGCTGCTCCCCGCGGACGCGCAGATGGCCGCGTACATCGAAAAGGTGCGCGCGCCGTACCGCGCCAAGCTCGAGGAGAAGCTCGCGGTCACCGAGGGGCTGCTGTACCGGCGCGGCAACTTCACCGGCAGCTTCGACCAGCTGATCCTGGATGCGCTGATCGAGGCGAAGGGCGCCGAGATCGCGTTTTCGCCCGGCTTCCGCTGGGGCACGACGCTGCTGCCGGGCGAGGCGATCACGCTCGAGCACGTGATGGACCAGACCGCGATCACCTACGCCTACTCCACGCTCAACGAGCTGACCGGCGCGCAGATCAAAGCCATCCTCGAGGACGTTGCCGACAACCTGTTCAACCCGGATCCCTATTTCCAGCAGGGCGGCGACATGGTGCGCGTCGGCGGCATGACCTATGCCATCGACCCGCTGGCGAACATCGGCGCGCGCATCTTCGACTTGCGCGTCGACGGGCTGCCGATTCGACCGGCCAGGCGATACAAGGTGGCCGGCTGGGCACCGGTGGCCGAAGGCGCGAGCGGCGAGCCGGTCTGGGACGTGCTCGCGCGCTACCTGCGTGACCGGAAAACGCTCGCCCCGGCCAGGCTGAACCTGCCGCGCGTCGTCGGCGTCGAAGGAAATCCCGGGATCGCGCGATAATCGCGTGTCGACCGTCCGGCCCCCCGGGCGTTGAATCCCGAGATGAAACCCGCCACAGGCAAGATCCTGCTCGCGTTCCTCGTGCTGGCCGCTGCGGCCGCGGGGTGGGTTTGGGTGCAGTCGCGCAACGGCGGGGCCGAGGTCAGGTACCGCCTCGCCAAGGTCGAGCGCGGCGCGATCAACGCCGTGGTGGTGGCGAGCGGGACGCTGAACGCGGTCACCACGGTGCAGGTCGGCTCGCAGATCTCCGGCCAGATCAAGGAGATCAACGCCGACTTCAACACCCCGGTCAAGCAGGGCCAGGTGATCGCGCGCATCGACCCGGCGACCTTCGAGCTGCGGGTCAACCAGACGCGCGCCGACCTCGACGCGGCGGCGAGCGCGGTGATGGTGGCCCGCTCGGGCCTCGCGGCCCAGCAGGCCGAGCTCGGCCGGGTGAAGATCACGCTCGCCGACGCCGAGCGCGACCTCGCGCGCAAGAAGGCGCTGGTCGAGAAGAACTTCATCTCGCCCGCCGAGCTCGACAAGGCGCGCACCGTGCTCGACACGACGCGCGAGCAGCTGAAGGCGGTGCAGGCCCAGATGCAGGTCAGCGAGGCGCAGATCGGGAGCGCGCTCGCCGCGGTCAAGCAGCGCGAGTCGCTCCTCAAGCAGGCGCAGGTGGACCTCGAGCGCACCATCATCCGCGCCCCGGTCGACGGCACCGTGATCCTGAGGAACGTGGACGCCGGCCAGACGGTCGCCGCCAGCCTGCAGGCGCCGGTGCTGTTCACCATCGCGCGCGACCTGCGCGACATGCAGGTCGAGGCCGCGATCGACGAGGCCGACGTCGGCAGGCTGCGCGTCGAGCTTCCCGTCACGTTCAACGTCGACGCCTTCCCGCGGCGCGGCTTCTCGGGCGAGATCAGGCAGATCCGCAAGTCGCCGCAGACGGTGCAGAACGTGGTGAGCTACACGGTGGTGATCTCGGCCGCAAATCCCGACCTGGCGCTGCTGCCCGGGATGACCGCCAACGTGCGCATCGTGGTCGATAGCCGCGCGGGCGCGCTCAAAGTGCCGAACGCGGCGCTGCGCTTCCGTCCGCCGGACGCGCAGGAGGCGAAGCCCGCACCCGAGGCGCCCGCGCAGCAGGCGGGCGGCCAGGCGGCGCAGCAGTTCCGCCAGCGGCTCGTCGCCGAGCTCAAGCCCGACGAGGGACAGAAGGCGAAGCTGGACGAGATCTTCGCCGAGTCGCGGCAGAAGTTCGCGCGCGTGCGCGACGTGAAGGCCGAAGGCGAGCGGCGCAAGCAGGTCGAGCGGATCCGCGGCGAAACCAACGCGCGCATCGCCGAGATCCTCGCCCCGGAGCAGAAAATCGTGTACGAGCGGCTGCTCGGCGAGCTCGGCGCGCGCGGCCAGGCGGGCGCGGGCCGGGTGTGGGTGCTCGAGGCCGGCCAGCCGAAGGCGCTGGACCTGAGGCTCGGGCTCACCGACGGGACGAGCACCGAGATCCTCGGCAACGCACTCGCCGAAGGCGCCGAAGTCGTCGTCGGCCTCGGCGAAAGCCGCGGCGCGCCCGGGTCGGCGAGCGGCGGATTGCCGCGCTTTCGCCTGTTCTGATGGCCGAGACGCTGATCCATACGCGGGACCTGGTCAAGCTCTATCCGATGGGCGACGGCGAGGTGCGCGCGCTCGCTGGGGTGAGCGTGGACATCGCGCGCGGCGAATTCGTCGCCGTGATGGGCCCCTCGGGCTCGGGAAAGTCGACGTTCATGAACCTGCTCGGCTGCCTCGACCGCCCGAGCGCTGGCGAATACGCGCTCGCGGGAAAGCGCGTCTCGGACCTCGGCGGCGACGAGCTCGCCGCGGTGCGCAACCGGAGCATCGGCTTCGTGTTCCAGCACTTCAACCTGCTCGCGCGCACCACGGCGCTCGAGAACGTCGAGCTGCCGCTGGTGTACGCCGGGGTGGCAACGCGCGAGCGGCGCGACCGCGCGCTCGAGATCCTCGCGCGCGTGGGCCTGCGCGAGCGCGCGTATCACCAGCCGGCGCAGCTCTCCGGCGGGCAGCAGCAGCGCGTGGCGATCGCGCGGGCGCTGGTGACGCGGCCGCTGCTCATCCTCGCCGACGAGCCGACCGGCGCGCTCGACTCGAGGACCAGCCTCGAGCTGATGGGCCTGTTCCAGGAGCTCAACCGCCAGGGCATGACGATCTTGCTGGTCACGCACGAGGCGGACGTCGCGCGCTTCGCGGGCCGCGTGCTGCGATTCCTCGACGGGCGCGTGGTCGGCGACGAGGCCAACGCCGCCGCCGACGCGAGGCGCCTGCTCGGCGCCGAGGCGCTCGCGGCATGAGCCTCGGGGCGCTCCTCAGGCTGGCGCTGCGCGCGCTCGCGGTCAACAAGCTCCGGAGCGCGCTCACCATGCTCGGCATCATCATCGGCGTGGGCGCGGTGATCGTCATGATCGCGGTCGGCTCGGGCGCGCAGGCGCGCGTCGAGGAGCAGATCCGCGCGCTCGGCTCGAACCTGCTTCTGGTCATGTCCGGGGCGACGACTTCGGGCGGCGTGCGCCTGGGATTCGGCTCCGGCTTCACGCTCTCCGAGGACGACGCCGCGGCGATCAACCGCGACATCCCCGAGGCGCTCGCGGCGCCGGCGCTGCGCGGCGGCGCGCAGGTGGTGTGGGGCAACACCAACTGGTCCACGCAGATCTTCGGCGTCACGCCCGAGTACCTCGACGCGCGGCAGTGGCTGCTCGCCTCGGGACGCGTGTTCGAGCCGGCCGAGACGGCGGGCGCGGGCAAGGTCGCCATCCTCGGGCAGACGGTGGCGAAGCAGCTGTTCGGCTCGGCAGATCCGCTCGACCAGGTGATCCGCATCAAGCGCGTGCCGTTCACCGTGATCGGCGTGCTCGAGGCCAAGGGCCAGAGCATGCTGGGCCACGACCAGGACGACCTGATCCTGATGCCGCTCGCCACCGCGCGCAGCCGCGTGCTCGGCACCGCGAGCGCCGCCAAGCAGCGCTCGGTGGGCACCATCTGGGTGAAGGTCGCCGAAGGCTACGACACCAGGGCGGCGGAGGAGCAGGTCAGGTCGCTGCTGCGCCAGCGCCACCGCCTGCAGCCCGGCGCCGACGACGATTTCTCGCTGCGCAACCTCGCCGAGGTGATGGCCGCGCAGGAAGCCTCGAGCCGCGTCCTCACGCTGCTGCTCGCCGCGGTCGCCTCGGTGTCGCTGGTGGTGGGCGGCATCGGCATCATGAACATCATGCTGGTGTCGGTGACCGAGCGCACGCGCGAGATCGGCCTGCGCATGGCGGTGGGCGCGCGCACCCGCGACATCCTCGGCCAGTTCCTGGTCGAGGCGGTGACGCTGTCCCTGATCGGCGGGATCGCCGGCGTGACGATCGGCCTCGGCGCCTCCTACGCGATCGCCGGATTCGCCGGCTGGCGCATCCTGATTGCGCCCGAGGCGGTGGCGCTCGCGGTGGCGTTCGCGTTCGCGATCGGCGTTTTTTTCGGCTTCTACCCTGCGAGGAAGGCGGCGCGGCTCAATCCGGTGGAGGCGCTGCGGTTCGAGTAAGCTTCCCGACAGAAGGGAGGCGCATGGCGTCATGTCTCATCCTGGGGGGTGCAGGCTTCATGGGCTCGCACCTTGCCGAAGCCCTTGCTCGGGCAGGACACCGCGTCAGGGTCTTCGACCGGCCGCATCTCGACACGCTGCCGCTGGTTCTGGGTCACCGGGGCTGCGAAGTCCTCTCGGGAGATTTCCTCAACCCGGAGGACCTGGCGCGCGCGCTGACCGGCGCTGAGGCGGTGTTTCACCTCGTGTCCACCACGCTGCCCAAGACCTCGAACGACAATCCGCTCTACGACGCGGAGACCAACGTGCTCGGCACGCTGCGCCTGTTGCAGCTGTGCCGGCAGCACCGGGTGGCGAAACTCGTCTTCATATCCTCCGGCGGAACGGTGTACGGCGCGCCCGCGACCCTCCCCATCGACGAGACGCACCCTACGCAACCGACCTGCGCGTACGGCATTCACAAGCTGATGGTCGAGAAATACCTCCACCTGAGCCACTTGCTTCACGGGCTCGACTACTGCGTGCTGCGCGTGGCCAATGCGTACGGCGAGCGGCAGAGGACCGATGTGGCGCAGGGAGCGGTGGCGGTGTTTCTCGAGCGCGCCCTGCGCGGCGAGGCGATCCGGATCTGGGGCGACGGCTCGGTGGTGCGGGACTACGTCTATGTCGGCGACGTCGTCAAGGCGCTGCTCAAAGCGCTCGCCTACAGCGGGGAGCGAAAGGTGTTCAACATCGGATGCGGCGCGGGCGTCAGCGTCAACCGGCTGGTCAAGGAAATCGAGGCGGTGGTCGGCCGCCCGCTCGCGCTCGAGTACTCGCCCGCGCGCGGCTTCGATGTCCCGGCGAACGTGCTGGATTGCTCGCTCGCGCGGCAACACCTCGCGTGGAAAGCGGAGACCACGCTTGCCGAGGGGCTTCGCCGCACCTGCGAGTGGATGCGATCCGCGCGCTAGTGTCCCGAGTCAGAAATGTCTGAACGCTTTTGTTCGATCTCGGGACACTAGCCGGCGGCGCAATGCGAGCCGGTTTGAACAGCCACGCCGGGCGGGCTCGGGTCGGCCCGGCTCTCGCGCTGGCCTTGCTGCTGACAGCGTGCGCGAGCGCGCCGGAACCGCAGCCGCGCGCCTTTTCCAACCCCGTGCTCGACCGCGATTTTCCCGACCCCGCCGTCCTGCGCTCGCCCGACGGCTGGATCTACGCCTACGCCACGCAAGGCGCGGCGGGCGGCGCGATGCTGAACATCCAGGTCGCGCGCTCCCGCGACCTCGTCGATTGGGAATACCTCGGAGACGCGCTGCCCGAAAAGCCGCGCTGGGCGGCGACCAAGCAGAATTTCTGGGCGCCGCACGTGGTGCAGGACCGGGAGCGGGGCCGGTACGTCATGTATTACTCGGCCGAGCCCGACGAGGCGACCGGCAGATGCCTGGCCGTCGCGACCTCCGCCGCCCCGCCGGGGCCCTTCGTAGACGCCGGACAGCCCCTGCTCTGCGGCAAGGGCATCGAGCACATCGATCCGATGGCGTTTGAAGATCCGCAGACCGGCCGGCGCTTCCTCTACTGGGGCTCCGGCGGGGCGCCGCTCGTCCTGCGCGAGCTCGCGCCCGACGGGATGGCGTTCCTGCCGGGCAGCGTCGCCGTGGAGCTGCTGGGTCCGGACCGCGGCCGGCGCTACCGCTCGCTGATCGAAGGCGCCTGGATCCACCATCGCGAGGGCCGCTATTTCCTGTTCTTCTCCGGCGACCGCTGCTGCGGAAAGGAGCTGCGCTACGCCGTGATGGCGGCCCGCTCGGACAGCCCGTTCGGACCGTTCGAAGTCCTGGAGACGCCCATCCTCGAAGCGGGCGACGCCTGGCGGGCTCCGGGTCACAACAGCGTCATGACCGACGACGCGGGGAACGACTGGATCGTGTACCACGCCTACTCCGCGGAGCAGCTTCGGCGCGGCGAGCGCAGCCGCGTGATGCTGGTGGACCGGATCGAATACCGGGATGGCTGGCCGCGCATCGACCATGGCCGGCCTTCCACCGGGCCGTCGCCCGCGCCGCGCTTCCGCTGAACGGCGCCGCGACACGGCATACTGTCGCGGGGAGCCCATGAAGCAGCCGCTCGTCTCGGTGGTCGTTCCGGCCTTCAACCGCGCGCAGACCGTGCCCGCCGCGGTGCGCTCCGTGCTCCGCCAGCAGTACGACCCGCTGGAGGTGATCGTCGTCGACGACGGCTCGGCCGACGGCACCGCCGAGGCGGCGCGAGCGGGCGGCGACCCGCGCGTGCGCGTGATCGCCAACGCGCGCGCGAAGGGCGCGCAGGGCGCGCGCAACACTGGCATCCTGGCCGCGCGCGGCGAATGGATCGCCTTCAACGACAGCGACGACGAATGGCTGCCGGGGAAGCTCGCCATGCAGCTCGCGGTCCTGCGCGCGGAGGACTTCGCGAAAGACCTGGTGGTGCATGGCGACGTCCTGAAAGTCGATGCCCGGCAGGCCGCCCGCGAGCGCTTTGCGCTGCCCCATACCCACGGCCGCTCATACGCGAGCCTTCTGCGGCGCCCGGGTCCGATGCTCCAGGCGATGCTGGCGCATCGCGAAAGCTTCGAGCGAATCGGCCTCCTCGATGAAGCCATCTCGGCCTACCACGAGTGGGACACCGCGATCCGGCTCGCCGAGCATTGCCGCTTCGTGCACTTGCGCGAGCCGCTGCTGTGCTATTCGGTGGGCGGAACAGGCACGATTTCCGCGGACGCGCGCCGGGATGTCCTCGGCTACGCGCAAGTCGTGCGAAAGCACGGCGCCGACATCGCGCGCATCCACGGACGCGCCGGCCTGCGGCGGCATTTGCAATGGCTGGTGCGGCGGGCCGTGTCGCTCGGCGTGCCCGACCTGGCGGCCGCGCTGCGAGCCGAGGCCGTCGAGCTCGGACGGCTCGGCGGCGTGCGCCGCGCGCTGCTCGAGCGCTCGTGCGTCCCGGGAGCGCTCGGCGAGCTGTCGCATCGCCTGGCGCAGCTATACGATCTCGCCGCCTCAACGAGTCGCGCCTCGTGATGGCAGAGCCTACAGGCCGCCGGCTCTTCAGCGCTTTCCGCTGGTCGCTCGCGGGCGAGATCGCTTCGCGGAGTGGCCTGCCGCTCGTGCTTCTGTTGCTCGCTCAGATGCTCATGCCGGAGGACTTCGGCGTCGTCGCGGCAGCCGCCATCGTGGTGAGTTTCTCGCAGATCGTCTGGGGCGCCGGGCTGAGCCGCGCGGTCGTGCGGGAGCGGACCGATGTCGAGTCCGTGGCAACCTGCGCATTCTGGGTCAATCTCGTGCTCGCGGCGGCCACAGCGTTGCTCGTCTTCGTCGGCGCCGATGCAGTTGCCGCGGGCGTATTCCGGGACGACCGAGTCGCGGGCGTCCTGCGCGCCATGTCGCCAAGCGTGGTGCTCGGCGCCTGGATGGCGGTGCCCAGCGCGCTCCTGCAGCGGGACATGCGCTTCAGGGAGCTCTTCTGGATTCAGCTCGCGACAGGGCTCTTGCCGGTACTCATCGCGCTACCGCTCGCGTGGGCGGGACTGGGCTATTGGGCGCTCGTCGTCGGCGGCCTTGCGGGGCAGGCCGTCGGCGCGGCGGCGGCGTGGCGCGCGGTGCGATGGCGGCCGCGCCGTCCCTCGGCGCTGGACCAGCAGCGGGAGCTGGTTCGTTTCGGCCTATGGGCCTCGACGTCGGCGCTGCTCGGATGGGGATTCTTCTGGGCAGACTCGCTGGTGATCGCGTACTACCTGGGGGCGCACGACCTCGGCATTTACCGTACCGGAAGCCAGGTAGTACTGGCCGCTTATGGAGTGGTTTTCTCGCCCTTGCTGCCGGTCCTGTACAGCCATCTATCCGGCCTGCAGAACAATCCAGTTCGCCTGCGCGAGGCCTTGGCGCGTGCGATACGCGTGATCGCGCTGGCGGCCATACCCGGCAGCTTCGCGATGGCGGTGCTGGCGGGCCTTGTAGAAGCGCTGCTCTTTGACGAGCGCTGGACTGGCATCGGCCAGGTGATCGCGGCGCTCGGCCTCGCGCACGGCCTCGCGTGGCTGGTCGGCGCGAACGGCGAGGCTTATCGCGCGCAAGGCAAGCCGCAGCTGGAAACCGGCGCGATGTTGGCCGCGATGGCGGTGTACCTTCCGGTCTACCTGGTGGCCATCCGGGCGGGCTTCGCGGAGTTCATCTGGGCGCGTTTCGCCGTGGTGTTCTGGGGCGTCGCCGTTCAACTGTATCTCGCCCGTCATGCTTTGGGGCTGCAGCTGGCTCCCCTCCTGTCGTTCGTCGGCCGGGTGGCGCTCGCAAGCAGCCCGATGCTGCTGTTCGCGGCCGTCGACCTGACGGGGACGCCCGCGACCATCGCGTTGCACGTTGTCGTGGCCGGCGTGCTGTCCCTGACCGTCATGCTTGCCTTCGTCCGACGCTTCGGCCGCGATGAATTGCGGCTTCTGGCAGAGCTCGTGCGACGGGGTACGCATCCGCGATGAGCACTTGATGCCGACGCGAAATCCGGCGGAAATCCAGGAAGACGAGTATGCCTTCCCGTACCACTATGTCGCACGCTACGGCACGCATGGGTTCGGCCAGACCTTCCACGACTCCTGGGGCATCAGTTACGCTTCGACCATCGAGTTTCTGCTCGAGCGCATCGCCGCCGCGCGCGTCTCCGAGATCGTGGACGTGGGCTGCGGGGATGGACGGTTCACGCGCGAGCTGGCGCTGCGAGGGGCGAAGCGGGTCGTTGGCGTCGACCGCTCGCCGCGCGCCATCGCCCTTGCGCGGGCGATGAACCACGACCTTCCCGCGCTCCGGTTCCTCGAGGCCGACATCACGGCCGCATGGTCGGAGCCACCCTTCGAGGCAGCTGTCCTGATGGAAGTCCTCGAGCACATTCCGATCGACGACGCTCCGGCATTGGTGCGGGCGGTGAGAAAGCTTCTGCGACCAGGCGGGCGGCTCTTTCTCACGGTGCCGCATCGGAACACGCCGCTCCAGGCCAAGCACTTCCGGCACTTCAGCGTGCAGACGCTCTCCGACGCGCTGCGATCCGATTTCGAGTTGTGCGCCGTGGTGCCGTTCGAGCGCATGGGGTGGCGGCGCAGTCTCCTCGACACGCTTCTCGGCAACCGGATCTTTCTCCTCAATCATGCAGGCGCGCTGAACACGCTCTACCGCTGGTACAAGCGGCGGCTCTTCCATTGCCGCGGCGAGGCGGAATGCCGGCGCATCTTCGTGGAGGCGGTCGCGCGCTAGATGCTGGTGAGCGTCATCGTGCCGACGAGAAACCGCGCCGCGGCGCTGGCGGGGGCGCTCGCCTCTCTGGCGCGCCAGGAGGCCGGCTCGGGCCCCTACGAGGTGATCGTGGTGGACAACGGTTCTACCGACGCGACCCGCCGGGTTGCCGAGGACGCGCGCACGGCGCTTCCCGGGCTGCACTATGCGTACGAGGCGAGGCCAGGCCTGCATCGCGGCCGGCATCGCGGCATGCGCGAGGCGAAAGGCGATTTGCTGGCGTTCATCGACGACGACGTCGAGGTGTCTCCGGGCTGGATCGCCAGCCTGCGGGAAGCGTTACGCGATGACTCGGTCGCCATGGTCGGCGGCAACATTCTTCCGGCGTTCGTCGACACCCCGCCGCCCTGGCTGTTGCGGCTTTGGCGCAGGCCGTACGGCGATGGCCATGCGATCCCGTCGCTCAGCGTCCTGGCGTGGCGAGGCGAGGCGCGCGATATCGACCCCGCGCTCGTCTGGGGCTGCAATCTTTCCGTGCGCAGGAGCGTCCTCGAGGCCGCGCGCGGCTTTCACCCGGACGCGATGCCCGACGATCTCATCAAGTTCCGCGGCGACGGCGAGATGCAGCTTGGGCGCTTCGTCGTCGCGAGCGGCGCCCGTTGCCTGTTTCACCCCGGCGCGTCAGTGCGTCACCTCGTGCCTTTGCAGAGAATGACGTTCGACTATTTCCGCCGGCGCGCCTTCCTGCAGGGGATTTCCGATTCGTTTGCGCGACTGCGCCAGGCCAATCTCGGAGACACCCCGGCATCAGCAGCCGACTGCGCCCCCCTGCATATCGGGCGCGCCCTTTTCCGGATCGCCGGCGCCTTCACGACGGCCGGCCGCCACATCGCCAGGCTCGAGCGGACCATGGCGGAGGGCCATGCCCAAGGAATGCGCTTCCATCGCGAGAAGTTCGAGACCGACCCGGAGGTCCGTGCCTGGGTGTTGCGCGCCGACTACCTCGAGGACTGACCTCGGTGTCCGCCCTGCGTCGCGTCGCGCTGCTCCAATACGACTGGCCGCTGCAGTCGCAAACGGTCAACCTCGCGCGCACGCTCGCCCACGCCGGCGTCGCGGTGGACCTGTACCTGAGGGATTGCGCGCCGACGCTAATCGACGCGGAGGCGCTTGCCTCGACACCTGGGATCGCCGTGCACGATGTGAGCGCGCGAGGCCGCCTAGCGCGCCTGCTGGAGCGCTTCGAGCGGCGCTTCGGGGGCCTCGCGGCACGCGCCGCGGCCGCAGCGCCGGGCGCGAGCGCGCACGACCTCTATATCGGCATTGAGAAGCGGGGGCTCGTCTGGGCGGGAACGGTCTCCGAGCGCACGGGTGTGCCCTTCGTCTATTACAGCCTCGAGCTGTACGACCTCGAGCATGCGGAGTTCCGCCGCGTTCCCGGCGCGCGCCGCCTGCGCGCACTGGAGAAGCGCCATCACCCCCGGGCGAGCGCAACGATCGTGCAGGACGAGGCGCGCGGCGCGTGGCTTTTCCGCAGCAACGGCCTCGCCGCCGGACCGCAGATCATCCTTCCCGTATCGGTGGACGGTCCCGCGGTAACCGCGACGCGGCGCTGTCTGCGCGAGCGGTTCAACCTGCCTCCCGAGCGGCCGATCCTGCTGTACCTCGGGCGCTTCGACGAGGCACGCGGCTGCCTGCGCCTGGCAGAGCTCGCGCGCGGCGCCGCGGGCGAGCGCTTCGCCTTCGTTTTTCACGGCTATCCGGGGCCAACCAGCGCCGAGCGCCTGCGCGAGGCGAGCGGCGGGCGGGCCTTCGTGTCCACGGACCTCGTGCCTCCGGAGCGGCTGCCCGAGCTTGTCTCTTCCGCGGACATCGGCCTCGCCTTTTACCGTACCGACAGCGCGAATGACGAGCTCACGGCCTTCTCTTCCGAGAAGGTGGCGCTCTACTGCCAGGCCGGCCTGCCCTTCATCGCGCGCGACAACGCGAGCTACCGGGCATTGGTGTCGGAGTTCGGCTGCGCGCGGCTGGTGAGCGGACCGGAGGACGTGCCGCGGGCGGCCGAAGCCATCCTCGGCGACCGCGACGCGCTGCGGCGCAACGCGTGGCGGGCGTTCGAAGCGCGTTTTCGCCACGGCGCGCACACCGCGGCGCTGCTCGAGGGGCTGGCTGCCGCAGCCGGGCGCCGGCCGGCAAGCTAGGGCCAGCAGCGCCGGATCGGCTCGAGCGCGTCTAGGACGCCGAATATTCCGCGCACGTAGTCGTGGGCCGTCCAGCGCGCCGCGCGCTCGCGGCCGCGACGCGCGAGCTCCTGCGCGAGCGGCGCATCCCGCAGAAGCGACGCGAGCTTCGCCGCCAGCTCCCCGGGATCGCGCGGATCGAAGAACAGCGCGGCATCGCCCGCCTGCTCTCTCGCGCCGGGATACTCGGCGAGCACGACCGGGCAGCCGTGCGCGAATGCCTCGAGCGGCGGCAGGTTGTCCGGGCCGTTGAAGGACGGATAGACAAGCGCGGCCGCGCGGCGATAGAGCCATGCGAGATCCGCCGCGCTGACGAAGCCGGGCAAATGCACTCGCGCGGCGAGGCCGAGCGCCTCCGACGTTCGTCTGACGTGCGCCGCGTTGCCCTTGTCTGCGCCGGGAAGAACGAGGCTCAAGCGCTCGCCATGCCGCTCCTCGAGCAGCTTCAGCGCGTGCAGCAGGTTGACATGATTCTTGTGCGGCCAGAATTGCGCGGGATAGAGGAAGAAGCGCTCGGCGCCGAGGGCCGCCACGGCCTGAGACGGCTCGGCTTGCGCAAGGACGCGCGGCGCGGGCTGCGGCAGCACGCTGATCCGCTCGGGCGCAACGCCGTAGAGCCGGCTCAGCTGCTCCGCGCCGACGCGCGTGCCGGTCACGAGGTGCGTCGCCCGGCGCACGAAGCGGCTGTAGACGAGCTCCCGGTGCTCCCAGTATCCGTCCGAACAGACCTCGGGAAACCAGGGATGCAGCCGATGCTGGAGATCCCAGACGGTTCCGACGTATGGAATGTCGAGGGCGTCGTGGGCGAGCCCGGGAACGAACCACACGGCCTGGACGCCGCGCTCGCGCCCCGTGCGCTCCAGCCGGCCGGGCCATCGGCGCAGGAGATAGGCGAAGGGCGCGTAATGCCGGAGCGTCGCGATCCCCATGCCGAGCGCGGTGTGGGACGGGAGCATCGCGAGCTCGACGCGTGCCTCCGTGCAGCGCTGCGCGAGCGCCTCGCGCTGGCCGGGCTCGCAGAACGCGACGAACTCGTGATCGCTGGAGGGTGCCGCGTCGAAGAAGGCATCGAGCACGGTGGAGACGAACGTATGCCCGCCGCCTTCCGTGGGCGGAAAGTCGCCCGAGTAAACGCCGATGCGCACGCTAGCGCCTCCTCGCGGCGACGCACGCCGACCAGGTGCGTTCGCCGAGCGGCGCGCCGCCCGGCATCTCCGCCGCGGAGACCGCCTCGAATCCGGCGCGTTCAAGCGCGGCCTCGACGGCCGGCAGGAAGAAAAAGCGCATCGAGTGCGTCTCGGCGAACTCCTGCTCCGCGCCGCCGTCCTTCTCTCGGACGCGCACCGTGTAGCGCACGTCCACGCAGTCCTCGCTCTCCCGCAGCGTGGGCTCCGCGCGCCGCGTCAGATCGAACGAGGCATCCTCCAAGTGCTTGAACCGCACTTCCGGCTTTTGCGCGAGCACGGCCGGGCCGTACCAGAAATCGAATACGAAACGGCTTTCCGGACGCAGGTGCGCCGCCGCGGTGGCGAGAAGCGCGTCCACGTCCGCATCGCTCGTCTGGTAGCTGAGGACGTGAAAGAGCGCAACGACCCCATCGAATGCCCGTCCGAGCCGGGCCGTGCGCGCATCGGCGTGGAGAAACCGCAGCCGCGGCTGCAGCGCGGCCCCCGCGGCTTGGCGCCGCGCCTCGGCATGGGCCACCATGCCGGGGCTCAGGTCGAGTCCGGTGACCTCGAAGCCCGCACGGGCAAGCTCGAGCGCGTGCCGGCCGGTGCCGCTACCGAGATCGAGGATGGAGCGCACCGGGCCCGCTTCGCTCAGCCGGGCGGCGACGTAGCCGGCTTCCGCGGCGTAGTCCTTGTCGCGGTAAAGAAGGTCGTAGCAGCGCGCGTACGCGCCGAAGACGCTCATGCGAGAAGCGCTCTCACCTCGCGCGCCACCGTCTCGATCTGCGCGGGTTGCAGCGCCACGCCGCTTGGCAAGTAAAAGCCGTGCGTGCCAAGGCGCTCGGCGACGGGGTAACGCTCGCCCGCGAACAGGCCCATCTTCTCGAACACGGGTTGCCGGTGCATCGGCCAGAAGAACGGGCGCGTGCCCACGCCCGCGGCGCCCAGCCGCTGCATCGCCTCGCGCGCATCGAGGCCGCGCGCCGCGTCGAGCACCAGCCCGTAGACCCAGTAGACGCTCTCGGCGTAGTCGGTGCGATCGAGCGGCAACTGCACGCCCTCGAGCCCTTCCAGCAGGCGCCGGTAGGCCGCGCCCATCGCGCGCTTGCGCGCGAGCGTCCGGTCGAGCTTCTCGAGCTGGGCGAGCCCGAGCGCCGCCTGCAGGTTGGTGAGGCGATAGTTCCAGCCGAGCTCTTCGTGGACGAAGCGCGCCTCGGGCCGGAAGCACAGGTTGCGCATCGACCTGAGCCGATCGGCGAGCGCCGCGTCGTCGGTGACGACCATTCCGCCTTCCCCGGTGGTGACGTGCTTGTTCGGGTAGAAGCTGAAGGCGGAGAGCGCGCCGAAGCTGCCGCAGGCTCGCCCGCGATAGGTCTGGCCGTGCATCTCGGCGGCGTCCTCGATCACCGCGACGCCGCGCTTCGCGGCGGCGGCGAGGATTGGGTCCATGTCCACCGGCAGGCCGTAGAGATGCACCGCCATGACGGCGCGGGTGCGCGGCGTGATGCGCGCCTCGACCTGCGCCGCGTCCATGTTCCAGGTGAAAGGGTCGCTGTCCACCAGCACCGGGCGCGCGCCGGCGCGCACCACCGGCGCCGCGCACGAAATGATGGTGAACGCCGGCAGGATCACCTCGTCGCCGGGGCCGATGCCGAGCGCGGCGACGCCGAGCTCGAGCGCCGCGGAGCCGCTGGTCACCGCGACGCCGTGGCGGCGGCCGACGCGCGCGGCGAAGGCGGCCTCGAAGCGCTCGACGAACGGGCCCTCCGAGGAGATCCATCCCGTGTCGAGGCACTCGAGCAGGTACTTGCGCTCGTTGCCGTCGAGCAGCGGCTCGTTGACCGGGATCATCGGCACAGTTGGACCGAAGGTATCATCACACGCTGCGTGCGCCGCGTGCGCAGCCCTGCGCGAGACGGCGCAAGGCGTGCGCGCCGATGAACGCGTCGCCTGCGTTCAGCGCCCGCGGCATTGCGGCAGATCGTGACGACCGTGATCCCCGGGTGCGCCTGAATCAAGCGGGCTTCGCCAGGCGCAGGATGAAGTGCAGGTAGATGCCCTCGCCGCCCGCCTGCGCGTTGCGCAGCGCCCGCACGGTCTCCTGGAAGCCGAGCTGCCGGGCCGGCGCGACCACCCGCTCGAGCAGCGTGCGCGCGGAGTACTTGCGCGACGCCGGCACGCCCCAGCTGCCCTTCCACAGATACCGGGCGGCGCCCGGGTCCCCGAGGCGCTGGTCGTAGTACTCGGGCGTCGCGTAGTAGCAGGCGTGCGTGTGCAGGTACAGCGGCACCACGAGGACCGACCCGCCGGGCTTCAGCACGCGCCACGCCTCGCGCACGAAGCGCGCGTCGTCCTCGCCCACGAACATCTCGAAGGCGCATTGCAGGGACATCGCGTCCACGCTGGCGTCGGGCCACGGCAGGCGCGTCGCATCGCATTCCACGTAGTAGTCGAGCGCGCGGTAGGCGGGATGCACGTGCAGGTCCACGCTGTGCGCCTCGACGCCACGGCGCCGCAGCAGCGTCGCCCACGGGCTCGACGCGCCGGCCACGTCGATGTAGACGGCGCCCGGGCGGCCCAGGTCGAGCAGGCTCCAGGCGGCGAAATGCTCGAGCAGCTTCTCGTCCCACACGCGCGAGCCGACGCCGCCGTGATAGTGCGGCGGAAACGGATGCAGCCGACGGAATTCGGCGAGCCGCGCCGGATCGATGCGCCAGTCCTGCACCGCCAGGCCCAGTGCCTCGAGCTCGCGCTCGATCGCCGCGAGCTCCGGGGCATCCGGAGAGCGGTAGATCGGAGCGTCGCGCTGCGTGAGCAGCGTCATCTCGCCGCGCAGGCGCCGCGCGACTTTCCGGGCTAGACTCGATACGCGCCCGATCACGTGGCGTTCACTCCGTACCGCCGGTGCCGCCGCGCAGCTCGGGTTCGAAGCGCGTCTTGTCGCCCTCGCCGACGTGCGGTCCCTGCTTGACCTCGATCATCTCGCAGGCTTCGAGCATCTCGAAGCCGTGGCCGCCGCTCGCGAGCAGGATCACGTCGCCCCGCCCCAGCTCCAGGCTGCGGACGATGTGCCGGTCTTCGTCGTAGAGGTCGACCCGCACCCGGCCGCTCTTCACGAACAGCACCTCCTGCGTGTACTGGACTTCGCGCGGCACCCGGTTGTGCACGTGGGGGGCGATCACGTAGCCGGCCGGCCGGTTCATGTACGCGAGCTGCTGCGAGAACTCAGGCGGCGTGAAGAACTCGATGCCGTCGCGCCGGAAATCGCACCGCACCACGATGGCGAGCGTGTGGTTCTGGTGCTGATAGGTTTCGATCATGTTCTCGGCTCCCGGGCCGGTGCCGCCTCGCGCTCGCGGTCGGCGAGGCGGAACAGGTTGAGCAGAAACGCAAAGAATATCAGGCTGATGCCGATCACCATGGCCGTCGTGGCGACGAACGCCGCGTGAACGGTATCGTCGAGCGGCCCGCGGCCGGAGCCCACCCAGCGCACGAAGATCACGACGTCGACTGCGGCGCCGAGCAGGATGAGCACGGTGCCGGCGGCGAGCCCCCATTCCAGGCGGAAGCGCGTGAGGACCCAGCGCGCCGTCCGGCTGCTGAGGTTCGGGTACATCTGCGCGATGGCGAGCTTGGCGAGCACTCCGAGCATGAGGATGTTCACGCCCACCAGCGCGAGCAGCCCGCCGAGCGCGACGAAATGGATGCCGAGCGTCATGCCGCCCACGTCGATCGGGCCGGCGACGAGCGCGGTCTGCAGCACCATGCCGGCGAGGAAAAGCACGACGCCTGGCACGGCATACACGTGGTCGGGGGCGCAGGTCACGATGAAGCGCAGATGCCGCCAGCCGTCGCGGAACGAGCGCAGATGAGGCGGACGGCTGCGGCGGTCGGGATGCAGCACGGTGGGAACTTCGGTGATCCGCAAGCCCTGCTTGGCCGCGGCCACCACCATCTCGGTGGCGAACTCCATGCCGCGCGTGCGCAGGCCCATGCTGCGGTAGGCGGTCTTGGAGAGCGCGCGCAGGCCGCAATGGAAGTCGCCCACCGGCGCGCGGGAGATGGAGCGCCCAAGGAAGGACAGCACCGGGTTGCCGAAATAGCGGTGCAGCACCGACATGGCGCCTTTGCGGATGCCTCCGGCGAATCGGTTGCCGAGCACGAGGTCGTAGCCGCTGCGCAGCTTGTCGAGGAAGGGGCCGATCGAGCCGAAGTCGTACGAGCCGTCGGCGTCCCCCATGACGATGAATTCGGCGTCCGCCGCCTCGAAACCGGCCATCAGCGCCGCGCCATAGCCGCGCACGGGCTCGCGCACCACCTTGGCGCCAAGGCGCCGCGCGATCTCGGCCGAACGATCGGTCGAACCGTTGTCCGCCACCACCACCTGCCCGCGCACGCCGAGCGCGGCGAAGGCGCGCTGCGCCTGCCCGACGCAATGGGCGAGCGTCTCCTCCTCATTCAGGCACGGCAACACGACCGATACGTCCGGGTCGGTGGCGACGCCGCGGCGCACATCGCTCATTTCTTCACCCAGTGTTCGCCCCACTGCCCGGAGGCGACTCGGACATAGCCGGGAAAGTGCCGCGCCATCAGCCCGTCCGAATCCCGGCCGAGCATGACGACCGGGCTCTCGCGCAGCAGCGGATGATTCTGGACCAGGTCGTAGGCGTAGAAGCCGCGCGACGCGTCGACGAACACCACGCTCGGCACGCGCGCAGCTTCCCCGCTCGCAAGCGGCGGCACCTGGCCGAGATGCGCGCGCACGAAAGTGTCCACCTGGAAGATGCGCAGCGCATTCGCGAGCACGAGCGAGAGCACCAGGCACCAGCCTGCCATGCCGTGCAGGCCGGCATTCGACCCCGGCAGCTTGTCGCGCGGCATCGCGGTGAGCGCCAGCGCGGCCAGCAAGGGCAGGACGAACCACGCCGAATGCAGGTAGCGGAAGCCCCAGCCATGCCCCTGGTCGAAGCGGATGAAAAGATAGCCGACGAAGGTGGCGACAAGCGCGAGCGCGAGCACGCGCACCTCGGTGCGATGGCGCGTGAGCCAATAGCCCCAGAGCGCCAGGACCACGAGGCCCGCAGCGGCCCAGGTCCAGAGCTTGGTCAGCCCGTAGATGCGCGCCTGCAGCACCTGCAGCGTGGGCGGCGCGAAGATCGCCAGCTGGTCCGCCGCCAGCTTCACGATGCCTGCGGCGGCGCCCTGCGACGGGACGATCGCCTGCGCGGCGCCGCTGTCCGCGCTCGCCAGCGCCTTCAGGAACATTTTCCAGCCCAGTCCGACGGAAAGTCCGACCGAAAGGTAGCCGACGGCGAGGCATGCGAGGAGGCGGAGCGAGCCGCCGCGCGCAGCGAGCCATACGATGAAGGGCACGGCGAACAGCAGGTGCGGCAGGGGATTGTGGAGCGTGAGGGCGAGCGCGCCGACGAACCCGGCAGCGAGCGCGCGCCTCGGCGTCGCATCGACGAGCAGCAGCGCGAAGACGGCGTTCGCAAGGAGGTGCGCGGTCATCGCGTAGTACGACATCGCGTTCACGACGAAGGCCGGCGAGGCGAGCGTGAACAGCATCGCCCACGCGCCTGCCTCCTGCGAGCCGGAAACGCGCTTGGCAAGCCGATGGATCGCGAGGAGGCTGAGCGACCCGAGCACCGGGTTGAGCGCCCAAGACGCGCCGAACCGCTCGAACGGCGCAAGCAGCAGAGAGAACGTGGGCCAGTAGGTCGAAGCCGCCTCGCCAGTCGCGCGCGACACGGTGATGAAAAGGCCCTGGAAGCCGCGCGGAACGAGCCGGTCGAGCAACTCGACCGGCAGCTCGCCGGAGAGCCGCCCCGCCGCGAAAGCCTTCGCCTGGAACACGGCGCTATACTCGTCCATGCTGAGCGGCCGCCCGCGGTAGGCGAGCAGCGCGCCGAGGCTGAGAAGCACGAAAACGGCGGTCGCCACGGCAAGCGGTCGCGATCCGGCGAAGCGCAGGACCGGCTGCCACCCGGGGCGGTCGCGCAACGCGAAGGCGACGACGGCGAGCACGAGGAGAAGCACGTTGCTCGCCGGATCGAGCGATTTGAGGAGATACCAGAAAATCGCGCTGAACCCGGACGGCGCGGGCTGCAGCGGGCCGGCGAGATACAGCTGGACGGCTCCCGCGCCGAGCAGGCACCAGAGAAGAAACCACGACGCACGGTCGGGCAGGCGGAGGGTCATGGGCGCGTCGATTGGCGGGGAAGGATACAAGAAACGTGTGGTGCGGGAGCGAATGTCGGCCCTGAGCAGATGTCGAGCTTGAGCAACGTCCGTATCGCGGTGGTTCACGACTGGCTCGTGGACTTCGCCGGCTCCGAGCGGGTGCTCGCGGAGATCCTGTGCTGTTTTCCGCACGCGGACCTGTTCGCGCTAATCGACCGCATGCCGGTTGCGCAACGCGCCGCGCTCGGGCCACGCACCGCTCGCACGAGTTTCCTGCAGCACATGCCGGGCGCCGCCCGTCATCTCGGGCTCTATCTCCCGCTGATGCCCCTCGCCATCGAGCAGCTCGACGTCACCGGCTACGAGCTCGTCATCTCCAGCAGCCACGCCGTCGCGAAAGGCGTCATTCCCTCTCCCGACGCGCTCCACGTCGGCTACGTGCATTCGCCCATGCGCTATGCCTGGGACCTGCAGCACGCCTACCTCGCCGGCGAGCGGCTCGGCCGCGGCCTCGGCGGCGTGGCAGGACGCTGGCTCCTGCATCGCCTGCGCCTGTGGGACCAGCGCTCTGCCGCCGGCGTCGATCGCTTCGTCGCCAACTCGGCGTTCGTCGCGCGCCGCATCCTCAAGGCCTACCGCCGCAGCGCGACGGTGATCCATCCGCCGGTCGACACGGAGTTCTTCCGGCCGGGCGGCTCCCGCGGTCCCCGGGACGGCTACGTCACGATGACGCGGCTCATGTCCTACAAGCGCGTCGACCTCATCGTGAACGCGTTCGCGGCGATGCCGGATCGGCAACTGGTCGTCATCGGCGACGGGCCGCAGCTTTCGCGTCTGAAGGCCGTTGCGCCCGCCAACGTGCGGCTGGTCGGCCGCATCGAGCCCGACGCCGTGCGCGAGCACCTGCAGCGCGCGAGCGCGTTCGTCTTCGCGGCGGTCGAGGACTTCGGCATCGCGCCGCTCGAGGCCCAGGCCTGCGGCACGCCGGTGATCGCGCTCGCGCGCGGCGGCGTCGCCGAGACGGTGCGCGGACTCGAGCACGGTGCGCCCACGGGCGCGTTCTTCGAGGCCCAGACGCCGGCCGCGCTCGCCGCGGCCGTGCGCGAGTTCGAGGCCAGCCGCGAGCGCATCAGCGAAGCAGCGTGCCGCGAGAACGCCGAGCGCTTTTCGGCCGAGCGCTTCCGCAGGGAGTTCTCGGCCTTTGTCGAGGGCGCGTACGGCGACTGGCTGGAATTCCGCCGCGCCGGCGCGGCGGGCGATTTCAGCGCCTGGATGGGCTAGTGTCCCGAGTCGGAAATTCGTGGCATTCGTTTTTTGTCCGATCTCGTGATTTCCCGTGCCTTTCGCGCTAGCTAGCGGCGCGATTTTTCCCACACCAGGATCGCATAGCGCATCCAGTAGCGCAGCGGCGTGCGCTGCAGGGCGCGGTCGAGCCCGTCGGCAAGCCGCGCCGCCGCGTTGTCGTGAGCGACCGGCAGGAACGAAGCCAGCATTCCGACCGCCGTCGAAGCGAGGCCGATGAAGCAGTGCTCGGCGCGGCCGAACAGGCGATCGGCCCACTGCAGCTGCTGGCGCGAGAGCGCCTGTTCGTCCGGGGTGCGGGCTTCGGGAGTGAGCGCGCGAAACAGCTGCCACGCCGGATTGTCGCGCAGCGGCTCCATGAAGACGGCCGTACCGCCCGGCCTCAGCACGCGGTGGATCTGCCCGATGGCCGCCTGGTAGTCCAAGTGGTGAAGGATGGCGCGGCCGAGCACGACGTCGAATGATGCGTCGGCGAACTCGAGCCGCTGGGCGTCCATCACCCTTGCGTCCAGCCCGCGCCCGACGGCCTTGCGAACCATGACTTCCGAAATGTCGATGCCGATCAGGCGCCGCGGCTTGAGCTCCAGGTAATCGATCGTCCGCCGTCCGTCGAAGCAACCGATCTCCAGCGCATCGGCTGCCGGTACGACGCGCGCCAGCTGCGCGGCCCAGTATGCTTCGCCGTACCAGGTGTTCGGGCATTCGAAGGCGTGGGAAAAGCGCCGGTGCAGCGCGCTGGAGGCCGCGAGCATCTTGCCCCCGTTGTAGGCGGCACGCTCGCGCTCGGCGCGCTCGTCCGGCGTGGTCATTCGCGGCCCTTTCTCACCTTGCCGACGAAAAGTACCCGGTTTTCCTCCAGCGAATCTTCCAGCACGGGCTCGAAAGCCGTCTCGAACGCCCGCCTGAACCAGCCGATCGTGTACCAGGACGGTACCTCGACCGGCCCCTTGCCATCGTGCAGGCCCAGCGGCATGAACTCCACCAGCACATACCGGTTGGCGAACGCCCGCAGGGTGGCGAGCACGTGCTCCAGCGACAGGCGCTGGCCAAGCAGAAGGTGGTGGGTGACTGCGAGCGCCACCACCGCATCGGCGCGAAAGCGCTCGGAGGGCGGCGCGTTGCCCGCATAGTTGGTCATGGGAAACATGAAGTCGAGCACGGCGGGAACGATGCGCGCGGTCCGGCCGGCGTCGAGATACAGCCTGTCGACGGCGTTTTCGTCGGCGTCCGTGCAGGCGACCTTCTCCAGCCCCGGGATCCGCGCGATGCGGCGCGAGAGCGCGCCCTGGTTGCCCGCGAGCTCCACGACGGTTTTCACGCCGAACGACTCGAGGAGCCCCGCCACGCGCTCGAAGCGCCCGGGCAGCTGGCGCGTGCCGCCGGCGCCGCGGTAGGCGGCCTGATAACCGCCCCATGCCGTGGCGTAGGCCTTCGGCCGGATGCGCCGGACCCGCTTTGCGAGCGCCTCGAAGTCGACCGCCTGCAGCCGGGCGAGGTCGCGCAGCCGCAGGCTCCTCCAGTCCGCCTGCCGCAGGAAGGCGGCGATGCGGCGCGGATCGCGCGTGAGAACCGCCGCGTTCGCGAGGCAACGCAGGACGAACGCGAGGTGCCGCTGGCCGAGCCAGCGCAGCCAGGGCAGCTTGTAGAGAAAATAGCTCGCGTGCGTCATGCGGTCGTCGAGGCCGCAGCCGAGGAGCGCCCGGCGTGCGAAGTACGCGTTGCCGCCGCTCCAGATGCGCAAGGGATACTCGTAGGAGGCGAGAAACTCCTCGTACGCGCTCCACGCGGTTTCGCCCTCGCCGGCCTGCTCGAAGCTGCCGAGGTCCACGAAGAGCGGGATCGTGCCGTCGAAGCACACGTTGAACCCGTGGCAGTCCGCCGTGCGGTAGCCGTAGCGCCGCGCGATCGTGTTGAGCGCGAGGACGGCGAGCGCGGCGTCCTTCAGCATCGAGAACGACCACTCGAAGGGGTAGACCAGCGGCGCGATGCGCTGATGCTCGACGACCAGGCCGCAGCCCTCGAGCCGGTAGCCGGTCACCCGGCTGCGCACGAAAAGCCGCTCGCGCATCAGCTCGTCGAGGAGCCCGCAGGCGAACAGCTCGCGGACGCCGCGCGCGGCCGCCGGATTGATGGCGCGGAAAAGCCGCCCGCGCCAGGTGAACAGCCGCCCGACGGCGTCGACGGTGAGGCCGTGAAAACGCGCTTCGCCGCGCTCGATGCGCTCCCCGTCGGCCTCGGCCGTCATCTCAGGAGCCTCTCGCAGCCCATCGCGATGAAGGCCGCTTCGTATAGCGCCCGCTGGAAGGCCCCGCTGCGGTTCCCGGCCAACGCCCGGCGACCTTCGCTCCAGTGCAGCAGGAACTCCCGCCCGCTGACGCCACCCGGCTCGAACTCGACCAGGCACCGGTCGATGAACTCGACCCGCTCGTGCGGCAGCACGCGCAGGAAGAAGTCGAAGTCCATGCGGATGCGGAAGGATTCGTCGTAGCCGCCGTGCCGCTCGTAGACGCCCCGCTCCACCAGCGTCGCCTGGTGCGCAAGGTGCGCGCGCAGCATGGGACCGATCCAGTCCGTGACGCGGTAGCGCGGAAGCATCCGAGCGCCGCAGCGCGCGCGGGCGCTCACGATCCGCGCCCCGGTGCCGGTGCCTTCGGACAGCCGCCGCAGGGCGTCGGTGCCGATGAACGCGTCTCCCATGTTCAGCATGAGCACCCAGCGCCCCGTGCTGAGGCGGATGCCCCTGTTGAAGGCGTCGGCGATGCCGCGGTCGGGCTCGCTGACGAGGCGGCTGAGGCGGCGTCCGTGGCGCTCGATCGCGGCCAGCGTGCCGTCGGTCGAGGCGCCGTCCACGACGACGTGCTCGATGGCCGGGTAGTCCTGGGCTGCCACGGATTCGAGCGTACGCGCGACGCCCTGCGCGGCGTTGCGGCAGATAGTCACGACGCTGATCGTCGCGGGCTCAGCCACCCGGCTTCTCCTCGTGGTACTCGTCGTCGATATTCACGTTCCAGATCGGCGTCTTGTCGCTGCTTCCCGCGAGGATGGCCTCGGCGGCCCGCTTGGCCGAGAGCATCGAATGGTCCTGGTTGTTGTAACGGTGCATGCCGTTGCGCCCCGCCAGGTACAAATTAGGAAAAGCGTCGAGATACCGGCGTATCTCGCCGAAGAATTCATAAGTGCCAAAATAGCCCGGATAGGCCTTGGGCATGCGGACGACGACTCCGTACAGGTGATCGGCCGGGTCGGCCAGCCGCAGCTTGTGCATTTCATGGCGGCCGAGCCGCATCAATTCGTCGTCGGACTCTTTCCACAGCTCGTCGCCCTCGCTGCAGAAATACTCCATGCCGATCCAGACGGTATTGGGGTCGCTGACCAGATACGGGCTCCAGTTATTGAAGATTTGCAGCCGGCCGACCTTGACCCCGGGTTCCTGGACGTAGATCCAGTTGTCGGGCACCAGGTTGAGCGGACCCCTGCCCGCCGCGTTCGGCATGAGCCGCCGGTAGAGCGCCCCGACGATGACGAAATCGCGGTACTCGAGCCCTGCGGCGATCTCCCGCACGCGTGCGGGCGCCTCGGGCGCGAGCCCGAGCACCAGGTCCCTGACCGGCATGCTGGAGATGACCGCGTCCGCCTCGAAGCGCTGCTCGCGGCCGTCCGGCCGCCGCGCAAGCACGGCGCGCACGCGCCCTTCGTGGTGCTCGATGCGATGGACTTTCGCTTCGAGCTCCAGCCGGGCTCCGAGCTCGCGCAACCGTTCGGCCGTGACCTCCCACATCAGGCCCGGCCCATATTTCGGGTACAGGAAGCGCTCGATGAGCGACGTTTGCTCCGCGGCTCCCAGCCCGCTGCCGACGCGCCGGAACGGCTTGAGGATGGCATGGCGCAGCGCTTTGGCGATCGAGAGGCTCTTCACGCGCTGCGCGCCCCATTGCGCGCTGATCCGGTCGCACGAGGTGCCCCACACCTTTTCCGTGTAGTCCCTGAAAAACTGCCTGTAAAGGCGGCGGCCGAAGCGATTGATGAAAAAATCCTCCAGGCTGGCCTCCGGCCGGCGCGGGAAAACCTTCGCCCAGGCGTAGCTGGCGGCGAACCCCGCGCATCGCCACAGCCCGAGCTTGAGCGCGGTGTCGAGGTCCGCCTTCAGCGGGTAATCGAAGAATTTTCCATCGAAGTAGATCCGGGAAAGCCTGCGGCGCACGAGCATCGCGCGCGGGTCGGACTTCGTGGCCGCAGGCGCCGCGACCAGACGCCGGCGCATGCCCTGATAGGCGAGCTGCAGCTCCCCGGCATCCGCGGCATCCGCCGCGAGTGGCAGCATCCGCAGCCACCAGTCCATCACCCAGTCCGATTTCGAGAAGAACCGGTGGCCGCCGATGTCGATGCGGTTGCCGTTGCAGTCGATCGACTGCGCGAGTCCACCGACCGTCCGGGTGGCCTCCAGCACGACGATGTCGCTCGTACCGGCGCTCGCGAGCTCGTGGGCCGCCGTCAGGCCGGCCGGGCCGGCGCCGATGATCACCACGCGCCGAGTCACCACGACCGCCGCTCGGCATCACGGAACTGCAATCGGTCGATCCAGCAACTCCCGGATCTTGTTCCAGTCATTGGGAATGAGGTTGAGCTTGACTTTGCGGCCCTTGTCCAGATAGCCGTAGTCCAGGGCCAGGAATTCGCGGCACAGGCGCTCGAAATTGTCGGCGATGAAGCGCGAGGAGGGATTCAGGTTGCGAACCACCGCGAGCCCGGTGGGCGGTGCGGCAATCGTGCTGATCCACAGCTCCGGGCGGTATTTCTTCAACAGCACCACGAGGCGCCACACGTCGCCGCTCCAGAAGGCAGTCTGCCGCTCTCGGGAGGCGGTGCGACGGTCGTGGGGAAAACAATCGTGAATCAGAATTGTCGACCCCGGAGCGCAGACTCGCTCGAGATTCATGAAATCTCGCAGCGCGAAATCGAAATGATGCATGCCATCGATGAGCGCAAGCCCGACAGGCAGCCCGCCAAGCTCGGCGCGCACGTCCCGCTTGGCGAAGAAATCGTCGCTGGTTTCGGCGAATATTCGCGCACCATCGGGCAACTCGAACTGGATGGCCGGCGCCGGATCGATCCCGAGCGCAACGGTGCCGGGCGCAGCAAGTGCCAATGAGGCGCCGGTCTCCACGCCGATCTCGACGTAGGTCATGGGCCGCAAATGCCCATGGATGCGGGCCAGCACATGGAAGTAGTCCTCCCCATGCAGGAACATTCGGGTGAGCAGCTCATGCGCGCCCGGGTGGTCGGGTCTTAACTCCAGCGCCCGTTCGCAATACTGCACCGCCTTGTCGCCCCGCTTCGCGCGATCGGCAGCGCGCGCCGCGGCGAAAAGAAAATCGGCGTTTTGGGGCTCCAGGCGGCGCGCGAGCGCAAGGTACAACGCCGCGCGCCGTGCTCGATCTTCCTTCAGCAAGGCAACGCCTTGGTAGAACATTGCCTCTGCGAGCACTTTACGCAGCATTGCCCGTTTAACAGTCTAGAACCTGGTGAACAAGAGCAGCTTGCGGCACGCGAAATTGAAGGTGAACACCACCGCCGCCGAGGCGAGCTTGGCGAGCTCGTAGGCAAGCGACAGCCACTCCACCCCGCCGTAGACCACGAGCTGGTTGAGCGCCATTCCGGCGAGGCCGATCGAGGCGAAGATCGCGAACTCGACGCGCACGTCCGCCAGGCGCCGGTGTCTGAACACCCAGGCGACGCTCAACGCGTAGATGGTCGCCAGCCCGAGCACGAAGGCGGCCGGAGCGGCCAGGAGGTAGTGGACGTCGCCCAGGCGGATAAGGCCTACATAGGCGCCGAAATCCACGCCGAACGCGGCAGCCGAGGCGGCGAAGTAGCGCACCCCCTCGCCCGCCGCAGTCTGCAGCGCCCCTCCCGTGACCGCATCGCGGGTCATCAATCGCCTCCTTCGAGCAGCGAGCTCCCGGGCTTCAGCAGAAGCGAGCCGGGGGCGCCGTCGGGGCGCGGGCGCGCATGAACCGTCTGCGCGCGACCGGACAGCGCAGCGATCCCGGCCCGCCACGCGGCGTCGCGCAGCGTATCGCGCGGGTGATACACGCTCAGAAAGACATAGTCGGGCCGTGCTTTCCGCACTGCCGCGCGGTACGCGGCGGGACCAAGGTCCGGTTGCGGGGCGCGAACGCCGCGCCGCTCGGCCAGAAGAGCGATATAGGAGGGCGCGACCCACATCACGCGTGCCTCGGGCCCGGTGAGCGACTTGATCAATTCCATGTCTGCGAGCAGATCGAGGTGCACTTGGGAGCGCGCGCGCGCGTCATCGAGATCCGGCCGGCGATACCAGTCGGTCATCTCCGCGTAGCGCCCCCCGGAGCTTGCGCGCTGCTGGATGAACGCGAGCGCCGGGACGCTCAGGCTGAGCGCCACGAGCGCCAGCAGCGCGTGCCCCATGCCCGGCGCCCGCCCCACGGCGCGCAGCGCCGCCGCCAGCGCCCAGAACGCATACAGGAAGAGGACGGGCAACACCGGAAACAGGAATCGCGTCATCTGGTCGTGAAAAGGCCACAGCAGAAACGTCACAAGATACGCGGCCAGCATCCAGCCGTCCGCCTTGCCGGCCGCCAGCCGCGCGGCCATCCCCGCGAGCGCGAGGAATCCGACCGCCCCGGCGAGAACGACGCGAACCGGGCGGCCTTCGACCCAGAACAGCATCAGCGCGCCGACCCAGGCCTCGGCAAGAGCGTTTGCCTGCGTGAGCAGGCCGTTCCACAGAGCTGCCCAGAGTGCGTCCTCCCCCGCAAGCCCGAGCAGGCGCTCAACCATGATCCGGACATTGACGTCGGAGGTCTCCGCAGGTCGCAGGAGCACCCAGGTCGCGTAGGCTGCTGCGGCGGCAAGCGCCGGCAGCAGCGCCCTCATCCGCGCCGCGAGCGGCCCGGGTCGCGTCACCGCCCACAGCGCATGCGCCGCGACCATCGCGAGTCCCACCGTCCGCGTCAACGCCAGTGCGGCCATCGCGAGCGCAGGGAGCCACGCGTTCCTCGCGAGTTTCGTTTCGAGCACGCAAAGCGTCGCGAGCAGCAGCAAGGAGAACAGCGGCTCGCTGAGAACCCCTTTGACATGAATCCAGAGCGAAGGCAGAAGCGCGACCGTCAGCACCACCGCCGCCGCGGCCCACTTTTCGCCCAGCCAGCGGATCCCGAGCACATAGACCAGGGGCAGGCAAGCCGCGAGCATCAGCGCCGTCACCGCGTGCGCCAGTGCGGTGTCATGGGCCGCGCCGAGCAATCCGAGCAGCGCCGGGAAAAGCGGCGGATAGAACGCCTCGTGCGAGAACGCCTCCGCCACCGGCGGGATCGCCGCTTGCCAGGGCGAGAATACCTGCGCCATCACCAGGTAGCTGACGCTGTCGTCGGCGAAGGAGGCGAGCACGGGTTGCCACACGAACCGCGCAGCGATTGCGCCGAAGATCGAGGTCAGAAGTCCGACTGCGAGGTCCGCGGTCGAGAAAGAAAATCGTGCGCGCATGAGCGGTCCGGGTCAGGCAGGGATGTTAGCAAGGCCGCGCGCCTCGAACCGAAGAGACTTCGCAATTCGAGTAAGCTATCCGCATGGTTGCAATGATCCCGCGATGAGCGCTCCGCGCTTCTCCGTGCTGGTCCCGACGCGCGACCGGCCGGCGACGCTTCGTCACACCCTGGCGACCATCGCCTCCCAGCCGGGGGACGACTACGAGATCGTCGTCGCCGACAACTGCGGCGGCCCCGACACCCGGGGAATCGTCGACGAGCTGGCGTCGCAAAGCATCCGCTACACGCGCTCGGACGAGATCCTCCCCATGACCGAGAACTGGGAGCGCGGCCTGGCGTTATGCTCCGGCGACTACATTACCGTGCTCGGCGACGACGATGCCTTCGTGCCCAGCACGCTGGAGATGGCGCGCAAGGTCATCGCGGTCTCGAACCCCGAGCTGATTTCCTGGTCGCCGCACACCTATTGGTGGCCCGATACGATCGTTCCGTGGGCGCGCAACCTGCTTATCGTCGACCTTCGAGACGGGGCGGTGGAGCTTGGCTCGCGCCAGGTGCTGGAGCAGTTTTACGCCGGCGCGCTGTCTTTCGGCGACATTCCGATGATCTACTGTGCGTTCTTTCACCGCGGGATCATCGAGGAAGCGCTGCGGCGTTATGACGGATTCTTCGTGCCGAGGGACACCGCCCCGGACATCTCTTCCGGCATTCTGGGGCTCCACGTCACGCAGAGCTACGTGCGCTCGAACCGGCCCCTTTCCATTCGCGGCAATTCCGGCAAGAGCAACGGAACCGCGCAGTGGGCAAGGAGCCTGGGAGCGGAGCAGCGCGAGATCTACTTCCGCGAGGAACGCATCGGCTTGCAGGGCATGATCCATCGCTCCCTTGTCCCGAGTCCCAACCTCCACGTCATCATCGCGAGCGCGAAGCTCAAATGCAGGGAGTTGTATTTTCCGACCGACGATGCGCTCACCGTCGACCTCGAGGCTGTTCTGCGTTCCATGATTGCCGGCCTCAACTTCGAGCCCGAGGCGTACGAGGACAATCTGCGTGACGCGAAAGCGCTGGCGGCGAAGCTGGACGTGCGGCTGGACCCCGCCACCATCCCGGGAAGGCAACCGATCGAAAGGCGCCTGCTCTGGGGCCCCGTGGTGAACCAGGATCGGAGCGTCCAGCACCTCAACGTGAATTGCGATCTGGCCGGCGTGCGCGACATTGCGTGCGCGGCGCGCCTGATCGAGTCGCTCCTACCGCCGGTCGAGCGTTTTCTTGTCCCGCCCGACGCCGCCCCCGCGGGCAGCAGCGAGGCGTGACGAAGCTACGCAAGGGCTGAAGGAGCGGTGCAGTGCAGCGCAGGACTTTCGAGGGGTTTCTCCGCGGCGTAGCGGCCGCCTGCCGGGGACTGCTGCGAGGAGGCTCGGCCGCTGCCGAGCGCCAGAAAAAGAAGGGCGACGTCATGCGCGTTCAAGGACGGCATGAGGACGCCGTCCGCTGCTATGAGAAGGCAATCCGGATTCGTCCGCATTACGCGGACGCCCACAACAACCTGGGCGCGGTGCTCGGAGCGCTGGGACACAAGGCTCGGGCAATGGAGTGCTTTCGCGCGGCACTCGTGTGCGAGCCGGGTCTCGCCGAGGCGCACATCAACCTGGGCAACGCGCTCCAGGAGCAGGGGCAGCTCGATGCGGCGCTTGCCGCCTATGGTGAAGCGCTGCGCGTGGAGCCCGACCACGCGCTCGCCTACAACAACCTCGCCGCGCTCTATCAGGATCTCGGCCGCATCGAGGAAGCGCGCGAGTGCGACGAGCGCGTGCTGCGGATCCGGCCGAACGACGGCACGCGGATCAAGCGCGCGATCAGGATGCCCGTGGTGACGAAATCGAGGCAGGACATCGCGCGAATCCGGGACGACCTGCACAGCGAACTGACCGAGCTGCTCGAAGCGGGGGTGAGGCTCGAAGACCCGCTCGCGGAAGTCGGGCAGACGACGTTCCTGCTCCCGTATCACGGCCTGAACGACAAGAACCTGCATTGCCTGCTCGCCACGCTCTACGCGCGTGCTTGCCCGGCTCTGAACTATGTCGCCCCCCACTGCTCGGCTCCGCGCCCGGCGGGCGCGCGGCGCCGAGTCGGATTCCTCTCCCGCTATTTCTTCAACCACTCGGTCGGCACCTGGTTCTCGCGCCTGATCGACCGGCTGGCAGCCGACGGCGCCATCGAGGCGGTCGTGATCACGGTCGGTTACGAGAATGCGGCGAATCTGCGCGCCACGTTTCCTTCGCTGCGCGCGCACCTCGCCATCCCTTTCCACCTGGATCGCGCCCGTGAGGAGATCTCGGCGCTGGAGCTCGACGTCCTGGTCTATGCCGACATCGGCATGGACCCGCTCGGCTATTTCCTTGCGTTCAGCAGGCTCGCCCCCGTCCAGTGCGCCATGCTCGGCCATCCGGTCACCAGCGGGATCCCGAATGTCGACTATTTCATCTCGAGCGCGCTGTTCGAGCCGGAGGATGCGGACGCCCATTACAGCGAGGCCCTGGTTCGGCTCGACGCGCTGCCTGCATATATCGCGCGGCCTGCACTTCCGGCCGAGCCGAAGGACCGTGCGGCGTTCGGTTTGCCGGAACACCGGAGAATCTACGCATGCCCGACCATGCTGCAGAAGCTCCATCCGGACTTCGACTGCGCCATCGCGCAGATCCTGCGCCGCGATCCGGACGGAGAGGTGGTCCTGTTCCAGGATTCCCGCTTCCCGCACTGGCACCGGATGGTGCTCGATCGATTCGCCGTCACGATTCCGGACGTGCTCGACCGGGTGCGCTTCCTGCCGTGGCTTTCCTCGGGCGACCTGATGAGCGTTCTGCTGACCGCCGACGTCGCCCTGGATACCTTTCACTTCGGCGCCGCCACGACTACGTTCCTGATACTCGCGACCGGCACTCCCATCGTCACCCTCCCCGCGGAATTCGCCCGCGGCCGGGCGAGCCTCGGCTGCTACCGCAGGATAGGCGTCATGGACTGCATTGCGAGCTCCGCCGAGGAATACTCGGATCTTGCCGTGCGTATCGCTACCGACAGGAGCGTTCGCGACAGCATCAAGGCGCGCATTCTGGAAGGCAGCGGCGCGTTGTACGACGATCCACAGCTCGTCGCCGAGATGACGCGAGTCTTGTCCACCCTGGAGCCGCGTCAGCCGCGGCGGACCAGCTCGTCGAGCGCCTGAAGAATGCCCGCGCGCCGCGCGCGCAACTGCTCGAGGACAGACTTCTCCTGGTCGGGCAGGCACCACGGCGTGCCCTTGCGAAAATCCATCGACTTCGGGATGAAAGTCGCGTAGCACTGGTAGAGGGTGGCGTCCGAGGGATAGTGGCCCAGGTTCGTGATGTCGTACAACGCCCAACCGCAGCCCTGCATGAAGCCGAGCAGCTCGACCAGCGTGTCGCGCTCGGTAAAGATCTGGATCTCGGCCGTCACGATGACCGCCTCGTCGAGCGTCCGAATCGCGCCGCGCAGAACGTCGAGCTCGCCGCCCTGCACGTCGAGCTTGAGGACGTACGGAGGCCGAAGCTCGTGGCGCTCGACCAGCCCATCGAGCGTGCAGACGGGGACCCGCTTGGACGATTCGTAGCTCGTTCCCGGCTGAAGATGATCGATGTGCGTGTTGTAGAAGTCCGGATCGATGCGAACGACCACCTCCCCATCCATGCACGACAAGGCGGTGATCTCGTAGCCGGTGTCGAATTTCTCGGCCAGCCTGCGGTACGTCCCCTCGTTCTCCTGCATGGCGTCGACGAAAAAATGCCGCGCCGAGGGAAACAGCCTGCATTGTGAACGAAGCAGGAAAAAGGCTCCCTCCGCGGCCCCGATGTCTATCACCGTGTTGGCGGTGAATCCGCGCCGCTGCAGCAGCAACAGGCTGGTGGGGTAGTTGTCTCTCGCAAACGTGGCCGAGTCAGTCATCATCGGTACCCGTAGATCGCTCCCGTGCGGCGCGCGCATCGGTATCGACGCCGGCCCAGATCTGGCGGTACGCGGCTTCCAGGCTTCGGGTGAATGCCGGCGCGTCGAGCAGCGGCGAAGCCCGCATGCGGGCACGCATCTCCGAGCGGAGGACGCGCCGGCGTTCGACGTCAATCGCCAGTTGCCGCGCGATGCGAACGTACTCCTGCGGCGCGCTGGCGACCAGGTCCGACAGCCCCAGGATGCCCAGAATGCTCGCGCCGACCCTCGCCAGATGGACTTTCCCGCAAAGCGTCACTACCGGCACGCCCATCCACAACGCCTCGCAAGTCGTGACGGTCCCGTTGTACGGAAAAACGTCGAGGGCGACGTCGATATCGCAATACGTCGCCAGGTGCTCGAAATACGAGTGGCTGGCCGCAAGAAGATCGAGGCGCTCGGCCGCGATCCCGCGAGCCTGGAACTGCTCTCGCAACGCGCGCCTGGCGCTTTCCGCAGTCAGACCGTGATTCTTCAGCACCAGCCGGGATTCCGGCATCGTGCTGAGCAGTTCTGCCCAAAGCGCGACCATCCGAGGCGCCAGCTTCGCCAGATTGTTGAAGCTGCCGAAGACCACCCGGCCGGGTTCCGGCGGTTCGCCCGGTTCGGCTCCCCCCGGGACGGGCGAATAGCACAAGAAACCGTGCGGCAAGCGAACGAGCCGCTCGGTATGGAAGCGCTCGGTCTCCCCCTCCGGATCGGCGACCGCGTCGCTCAGGCGGTAGTCGATCGCCTCGAGCCCCGTGGTGCTCGGGTAGCCGAGCCAGCTTACCTGCACGGCGGCGGGCTTGCGGGCGAGGACCATCATCCGCCCGCCGGGGTGATGCCCCGCCAGATCGACAAGAACATCGATCCCGTCCGCCCTTATCCGGTGCGCGGCGTCATGATCGGTCGTCGCGGAGAGGTCGCGCCATTGCTCGCACACGCCGCGCAGGCGCCGCGTCGCGTCGTCATCGCTCCCCGAACCGGCGTAGCAGTACACGTTGAAAGCGGACCGGTCATGACAGGCGAGCACCGGCTCGATGAACGACGCGATCGGTCGTCTGCGGAGATCGGGCAGCAGGTATCCGAGGTTGAGGCGGCGGCCCGCGCCGGACCCCCGGCGAGGATGATCGGTCATGCGGACCAGCCCGCGCGGATACCTATGCGCCCATTCCAGATGCTTGCCAGACACGGTTTGCGCGTCATCGCCGCCACGGCAGTGGAGCAGCAACAGCAGCCAGGCCTCCGCGTTCGCGTTGCGCGGCTTCAGCTCGAGCGCCTTCCCGAACGCCGCGGCCGCTTCGTCGAGCCGTCCGGCCGCCGTAAGCGCGATCCCAAGGCTGGTCCGGGCGAGCTCGTAGTCCGGATCGATCTCCCGGGCCGCCTCGAAGCTGGCAATGGCTTCATCCAGGTGCATCTGCTCGAGCTGAAGCTCACCGAGATTGCAATGCCAGTCGGCGTGCCGCGGCTCGAGCGCGAGCGCCCTCGCGATGTGGCTGATCGCCTGATCCGGATCGCCGAGCCGCTTGCACGCGTTGCCGAGGTTGTAGAGCGCTTCGACGAGGTCGGGATTGGCAGCGATCGCCTTGCGATAGCAGCGCACCGCCTCCTCCAGGGCTCCTTCCGCTTCGAGGAGACAGCCCAGATTGCTGTGCGCCCTCGCCAACGTGGAATCCAGCTCGAGGGCGCGACGAAAGGCGGCCGCCGCGTCGGGACCTTTCCGCTGCGCCTGAAGCGCGCAGCCGAGCATGTGGTGAAACGCCGCGACTTCGCCGTTCGCCGCGATGCCCTTCAGCAGCCAGTCGATCGCGATGCCGGGCCGCCCGGCGTCGAAACCGAGATCCCAGAGGACCGTAAGCGCCTCAAGGTGGTCGGGCTGCCGCCGCAGAATCTCCGCGCACGCCGCCTCGGTCTCGGCCAGGTCGCCGGCGTCCCGCAGCCGGCGCGCGCGCTCCAGCAGCGCGGCGAACGGCGCACCGTCCTGCGTGGCGGGGGACGCCGGACCGAGCATGACTGTCTTTTCCCACATTTCGACATAGCAGAGCTCGAGCGCCCGCGTGAACCCTGTCTCATCCATCAGGGGCGAGCGCCGCATCCGGTCGCGCAGGGCGCGGCGAATCGTCTCGAGGCGCTCCATGTCGCCGGCCAGGCGGACGCAAATCGCGACATACTCGTCGATGTCGCGCGCGACCAGCTCGCTCAGACCCACGGCGTTGAGCAGACTGGACCCCGTGCGCGCGGCATGGCGATCTCCCACGACCGTCACCACCGGCACGCCCATCCACAGGGCTTCGCAGGTGGTGGTGGCGCCGTTGTACGGGAAGCTGTCCAGGGCGATGTCCACCGCCCCGTAGATCGCCAGGTGATCCTTGAAACCGTCCTCCCATGCACGCAACTCGATGCGGTCCGGGCCGATGCCGCATCGCTCGAAACGGTCGCGCACCGAGCGGGCGACCTCCGGGATCGACAACGGCCGGCCCTTCAACAGAAAGCGCGAGCCGGGCACCGCGCGCAACACGCGCGCCACTGCGTCCAGGAAGGGTGCGGAAATCTTGTGGAAGTTGTTGAAGCAGCCGAACGTGACGGTGCGGGCCGCGCCGGCCGGAAGGGGGCCCACGTCCGGCGTCCTTGCCGCGGGGCGATAGCAGAAGTAGCTCGCGGGCAGGCGCAGCAGCCGTTCCACGCTCAGACGGTCGGACTCGCCGGGGGGATCGGCGTAGGCGTCAGTAATGCGAAAGTCCACGGCGCCCAGACCGGTGGTGTCCGGGTAGCCGAGATACGAGGCCTGCACCGGCGCGGGCTTCATGGCGAGCACCGCCAACGCATTGTGACCGGTGTGACCCGCGAGGTCCACCAGGATGTCGACGCGGTCCGCGCGAATGCGCTCCGCAAGCTCTTCTTCCCTGAGGTCCTCACAATCGAGCCAGTGCTCCGCATGCCCGCGCAGCCTTTCGGTCGCCACATCCTTTTCCGGATGCGTGTAATAGCAGAACACCTCGAATCGGGCGCGATCGTGATTGGCGAGAATCGGCTCGAAGAAATAGGTCACGACGTGGGAGCGAAAGTCGGGCGACACGTAGCCGATGCGCAGCCGCCGGGGCCAGGTCCGGTCCGGCCGCGGGGCGATGTAGCGCCTCGAGAATACCTCGCCAAAGCGCCGATGCTCGGCGAAGATCGACCTCGCGTCGTGCTCGGTGCTGTAGTGGAGCATCATCAGCAGGTTGCTGTGAGTCGGAGCATCGCCCGGTCTCAGTTCCTGCACTCGCCGGTATGCGGCGATCGCTTCGTCGATCCTGGCGTACTCGCGATAGATGCCGCCGAGATTGAAATGAATCTCGGGCAGCTCGGGCAGCAGGCGCCGCAGCCGTTCCAGCTCGATGCGCGCCTCCTCCCTCCGATCCAGCTCGATCAGGGCGACCGCGTGGTTGATCCGCGCATCCACGCAGTGCGGCAGCAGCGCCAGGCAGTGTCGAAACGCCTCGAGCGACTCCTCGTGTCGCATCGCCGCGCGAAGGGCGTTGCCGAGCTCGTACAGATAGGTCGCCTCCCCCGGGCGCAGGTCCGCCGCCGTCTGGAAATGAACGATCGCCTCGTCGTGCCTGCGGTCCCACTCGGCGATGCGGCCCAGGAAGTAGTGCGCCTCGGCGTGGGTTCGCTCGTGCTCGAGCGCCCGCCGATAGGAGCGCTCGGCGCCGGCCGCGTTGCCGGCGCTCTCGCAATCGTAGCCGGCGCGCAGCCAGTCCTCGGGGAGCGCGGCGTCGGCCGCCGGCGCCCTCCCCGCGCCGAGCACGCCCTTCAGCCAGCGCATGGGCCCGATTCTGCAACTGGTAGCATTGAAGGCGTCAACAAGGAGCGGGAATGTTCAAGCGACTGTTTTCAAGCGAGGTGGAGGATTTTGCCACCGCTTTGGCGATCCAATTCTCCAAGCGCTTTCCGGTCGACCTGCCGCGCGAGGGCGCGCGGCCGTCCGGCCTGGCGCAGGCAGTCGACGAGATCTGCAACCGCGCGGCCGAATTTCAGCGCGCCAAGCGCCTGGGGGTGTACGGCAAGGCGAAGCTGGGGACCGCGTTCAAGCTGCAACTCAAGGAATCGGGGTACCCGGATGAATTCGTGAACGAGCTCACCCAGAGGCTGTTGATCCGGATTTCCGGCCGATCGGGCGCCTAGCCTGGGCCCGGCCGTTACCCGGTTAGAAAAGGAAGCTGCACCGGCAAGGAAGCCCGCGTGGAGCGGGCTTCCTGCCAGATGCAGGTTGCGTTAGCGGCAGGCCGCCGGCAGAAACTTGGCTTCGACGTTTCCGGGCGAGCAGGTCCACGTGCGGGCCGAGTCGCCCGAAGTCATCCGCACGGTCCTGCCCTGGATGGCGCTGTTCACGCCCGTCGTATTCATCGCCGCGGTCAGATAAATGTTGGTGGCATTTCCGCCGAGCGTAATCCCCGCAACGTATTTGCCGCTCACGGTGCGCGCCACGTCGGTGATGGCCGCAGGCAACGCCCCCTGGTCGGCAACGTACTCCGCCAGCGGCGTCTTGGCACCGCCCATCAGAGTCACCGCTTCGGACATCTGCGACCGCGCGATGTAATCCTGATAGGCCGGAATCGCCACCGCGGCCAGGATGCCGATGATCGCGACCACGATCATCAACTCGATCAGCGTGAAACCCTTCTCCAGTTGTTTCCTCATGCGAGTTGCTCCCTTCATGTGAGTTGGCAAACGAGCCAAGCTCCGATACCCGCTCGGCTTCCTTCATCAAAGCACAACTCGGGCCACTTCTGGAGAGAATAATAAACCTTGCTAAGTCAAAGCGTTGCGGGGCGGCCGGGAGCGATCGTGACTGATTTCACGGCAGCGCAGAGGCGAAAACCGCCGGGCATGGTCAGTGAGCTGACAAAAACCGTCAGCGGATCGCGATGCTGGCAGCCGCCGCACCGAGGCGTTGAAGGCAAGCGACGAAGCTGCGACAGAGCCGCGTGGCATCATTTCGTCGTGACCACAAATGCTACGGCCGGGATCCGTGACGCCCTGCGGTCCATTGGCGACAGTATCGTGGCCGGAGATCTGGCCAAGGCCTCCGACCTATGCGCGCGGGCCATGCGGGACGAGGCGCCTAACTCCGACGTTCACTACCTCGCCGGATTGATTGCATTGACCCGGGCGGACCCGCATGCCGCGATCCCGCAACTGCGCAAGGCGATCGAGCTCGACGCCGGGCAGTCGCTCTACCACCATGTCCTGGGACGGGCGTTGGCGAGCGTCGGCGCTTTCGCTGATGCCGCGAGCGCTTTTGCCCGAGCCATCGAGCTCGAGCCGGCTCGCGCCGACACGCGGCTGGAGCTCGCGTCGCTGCATCTGTCGATGGGGAACGCCGATGGCGCGCGTGAAGCATGCCGCCTGGCCGGTGGCCTGCCGGCACTGGACGACGAGTCCCTTTCCCGGCTCGGCAACCTGCTTGCGGAGCTGGACGATCACGCGGCTGCAGCCGATGCCCGGCGCGTGCTGGCGGAGCGGAATCCGCATTCCGCCCAGGCGCATGTCGACTTGGGCACCAGCCTGTTCCAGGCCGGCGACGAGGCGGGAGCGGTGCGCGCGCTCGATACCGCCGTTCGCCTGGCTCCCCACTCCGCCGTTGCCTGGTTCAACTATGGCGTCGCGGCCCAGGCGACCGGAGCGCGAGAGATCGCCGCCGAAGCCTACCGTCGCGCCGTCACGCTCGATCCAGGGCACGTGGACGCAACCATGGGCCTGGGGGTATTGCTGCAATCGGGCGGCGATCTCGAAGGTGCGCGCATGGAGTACGAATCGGCGCTGCGCGAATCCCCCGCCAACGCCCGGGTGCTTTTCAATCTCGGCATGACGCTCGACCAACTGGGCGAGGAGGAGGCTGCCGAGCGCGCTTTCCGGCAGTCTGCGGAGCACGGCGGCAACGGGCTGTATCGGGTCCTGCACCTGCTGAGCCTGCCGCGCATCATTCCCGCAGAGGGCTTGACGCAGCACCGTCTGGCATTCGAGGAGCGGCTCGATGAACTGAGCCGATGCCGGTTGTCGCTTGCCGAGCTGTCCAATCTCGGGACCTCCTGGTTCTGCCTTGCCTACCACGGCAGGAACAACCGCGCGTTGCTCGAGAAATTGTGCGCGTCCTTCCGCTCCGCCTGCCCTGCGCTCGACCTCGTCGCCCCGCACTGCGACGCGCCGTTCCGGAGCGAGCGCATCCGCGTGGGATTCGTTTCCAATCACCTTCATTCCCACACCGTAGGCCTTTACTTCGCCGCCTTCATCCAGGCGCTTGACGCCCGGCAGTTCGAGGTCATCATCTTCTCGCAAGACGGGCCGGAGGACTCCGTTTCGCGCGACATCCGGCGGCACGCCGGGGAGCACGTCAGGCTTGGGAGGAATTTCGAGACCGCGCGCGAGCAGATCGCGGGCAAACGGCTGGACGTGCTGGTGTATCCGGACATCGGCATGGAGCCGATGTCCTATTTCATGGCGTTTGCGCGCCTGGCGCGAGTCCAGATATGCCTGTACGGGCACCCGGAAACCACCGGCATCGATACGATCGATTTCTTTCTGAGCCACGCCGGATGCGAAGGACCCGACAGCGCCGGATGGTATAGCGAGCGGCTTCTGCTTCTTCCGGAGCAGTGCGCGTATGCCTGCTTTCCGCGACCCGATGCCCGCAGGAGCTCGAAAACGCGCGAACAATTCGGATTTCCCGCCGGTCGGCTGCTGCTCACCTGCCCGCAAGCGCCCCACAAGATTCACCCCGACTTCGACCGCATGGCGGACCGGATTCTGCGCGAGGAGCCGCGCGCGCAGCTGGCGCTGGTCCACGGCGGTCCCGGCCGTCTGATGGAGCAGGTGCTGCGCAGGATGTCGGCGCGCATGGGGGAGCGCGCGCGCCGCATCACGATACTGCCGCGGCAAGGCTTCCCAGACTACCTTGCGCTGGTATCGTGCTCCGACGTGGTTCTCGACACGCCTCACTTCAACGGCGGAAAGACGACCTTCGACGCCATCGCGATGCGGCGTCCCGTGGTCACGATTCCGGGGCACACCCTCAAGAGCCGCCAGACCGCGCACCTGCTGGATCGGCTGGGATTGCCGCAACTGGTGGCCGCGACGGCGGAAGAGTACGCGCAAACGGCCGTTGCCGTAGCCGGCAGCGCGCGGGAACAGGCGCGGATAGCCGAGGCCATCCGCAGCGCGGATGGCCGGGTATTCGGCGATCCTGGGTCCACTGATGCTTTCCGGCGCCTGCTGCTTGGCGTGTGCGAGGGCGAGGGATAACGCGCGCAATAGACGCACCACCTGAACGAGCAACGTCAGCGCCTACGGCCGGGGATCTTCCGCTGAAGGGAAGCGACTTCCTTTTCTCTCAATTCGTCGGCCGTCGAATTCACGGCGCATAACCAGGAACCTTCGACTCGTCGACCTCGTCGATCTGCTCCGGATCCAGAAACATCTCGGCGTAGCGCCGATAGACCTTCCTGCGCACGAACACGTCGAACAGATCGGGGTCGACGTGGCCGCCCAGCTTCATGCGGCCCAGGATCTCGAGCGATTCCGAGAGCGTCTTGCCCTTCTTGTACGGCCGGTCCTTCGCCGTCAGCGCCTCGAAGATGTCGGCGATTCCCATGCAGCGCGCCTGCACCGACATCTGCTCGCGAGTCAATCCCTTCGGGTAGCCCTTTCCGTCCATGCGCTCGTGGTGGCCGCCGGCGTACTCGGGGACGTTGGTCAGGTGCTTCGGCCAGGGCAGCGCCTCCAGCATCTTGACCGTCGCCACGATATGGTGGTTGATGACCTTGCGCTCTTCATCCGTCAGCGTGCCGGCGCGGATGGTAAGGTTCCGCGCCTCGTCCTCGGTAAGGAACTCCGCCTCGTGCCCGGCAACGTCGCGCCAGCGGTACTTGGCGATGCGCAGGACGCGCTCGACGTCGGCATCCTTCATGCGCTCTCCCCCGATGTTGCAGGCGTGCAGGAACCCGCGATCGTCGTCGAGCTGCCGCAGCCGGTCGCGGTAGCGCTTGTCCTCCTCGTCCGTGTCCATGCGCTTGCCCTTGCCGGACAGGGCGAGCTTTTTCTTCATGTACTCGATCTCGGCGTCGCGCTTGAGCACCTCGAAGCGGGTGTCGATGAGATGCACGCGGTCGAAGATGGTCTCGAGCTTGGTCGCCTTGTCGACCACGTGCACCGGCGTGGTCACCTTGCCGCAGTCGTGCAGCAGGCCCGCGATCTTCAGCTCGTAGCGGTCCTTGTCGGCCATGTGGAACTCGGCGAGCGGGCCTTGGCCCGTCTCGTTCACCGCCTCCGCGAGCAGCATGGTCAGCACCGGCACGCGCTGGCAGTGGCCCCCCGTATATGGGGACTTGTCGTCGATCGCGGTGTTGATCAGCTTGATGAAGGACTCGAACAGCTGCTCGAGCTGGTTGATCAGCATCCGGTTGGTGAGCGCGATCGCCGCCTGCGAGGCGAGCGACTCGGTCAGGCGCTGGTCGGACTCGGAGAAGGCGAGGATCTCGCCGGTCTGCGGATGCGTCGAGTTGATGAGCTGCAGCACGCCGATGATCTCGTTCTCGTGGTTCTTCATCGGCACGGTGAGAAACGACTTCGAGCGGTAGCCGGTCTTGTTGTCGAATGCGCGCGTGCCCGTGAAGTCGAACCCGTCCGCGGTGTAGGCGTCGGGGATGTTCACCGTGCGGCCCGTCAGGGCGGCATAGGCGGCGACCATGCCGTGGTTCGGCTTGCCGTCCTTGTAGAGCTGGATGGGGTAGAACGGGATCGGATTGCCGCTGGTGCCGCCGAGGTAGTACTTGAGCGACGAGGTGCGCATGATCTCGAAGCGCAGCGTCTTCTCCTCGGTCACGCGGTACAGCGTGCCGCCGTCGGCGCGGGTGATGGACTTTGCCGCGGCCAGGATCTGCTCCAGCAGCCGGTCGATGTCGCGCTCGGCCGAGAGCGAAGTGCCGATCGCGTTGAGCTGCTCGAGCCGCTGGACGAGATCGTCCGCGGCGCCGGAATCACCGCCCGCGAATTTCAGCGACTGCGTGCTGTCGATGATGCTGCTCATGCGGCAGCCCCCGGGGACGCTACTTGATGCAGACCGAGCGCACCTCTTTGAGCGTCGTGATTCCCATCAGCACCTTCTCGATGCCGTCCTGCTTCAGGGTGCGCATGCCTTCCCCCAGGGCGACGGCCACGATCTGGGCGACGCGGGCGTGTTCCTGGATCAGCTTCTTCAGCGGGTCGGTCGCCACCAGCAGCTCGTGCAGGCCGAGGCGGCCCTTCATGCCGCTGCCGCCGCAGGCGTCGCAGCCGACCGGCTTGTACAGCGTGAGCTGCCCCTTGTCGTTGCCGTAGTTCTTCACCCACTCCTTGTACACGTTCTCGACCGAGCCCTTCGGGTCCTTCTTGAACGCCTCGGTGTTCATCATCTCCTCGCAGAACTCGTTGAGGAGCTGCTTGATCTCGGCCGGCTCGGGGTTGTATGCCTGCTTGCACTTGGAGCAGATGCGCCGCGCCAGGCGCTGCGCCAGGATGCCGAGCAGCGCGTCGGCGAAGTTGAACGGGTCCATGCCCATGTCGAGCAGGCGAATGATCGACTCCGGTGCGGAGTTCGTATGCAAGGTGGCGAACACCAGGTGGCCGGTGAGCGAGGCCTCGATGCCGGTGCCGGTGGTCTCCTTGTCGCGCATCTCGCCGACCATGATGATGTCCGGGTCGGCGCGCAGGAACGCCTTCATCACCGTGGCGAAATCCAGGCCCGCCTTCCTGTTGACCTGGACCTGGCGCAGGCCCTTCTGGGTGATCTCGACCGGATCCTCGGCAGTCCAGATCTTGGTGTCGGGCCGGTTCAGGAATTTCAGGACCGAGTGCAGCGTCGTGGTCTTGCCCGAGCCGGTCGGGCCGCACACGAAGAACAGGCCGTAGGGCTTCTCGACGCATTGCTTGAGATTTTCCTCGTTCAGCTTGGTGAAGCCCATCTTGTCGAGCGGGATCGGCTCGCCTGCGGCGAGGATCCGCATGACGATGTCCTCGACCCCGCCCGCGGTCGGAATGGTCGCGACGCGCAGCTCGATGTCGAGCGGCCCGAATTTCTTGAACTTGATCTTGCCGTCCTGGGGCTTCCTTTTCTCCGAGATGTCCAGGTCGCACATGATCTTGATGCGCGCCGCGAGCGCGTTGCGGTAGCTCGCCGGCACCTCGATGTAGGGCCCGAGGTCGCCGTCCTTCCTGAAGCGGATCTCGGTCTTCGCCTTGCCGGGATAGGGCTCGATGTGGATGTCCGAGGCGCCCTGGTTGTAGGCGTCGATGATCACCTTGTTCACCAGCTTCACCAGCTCGTTGTCCGCGGCTGCGGAAACATCGTCCGCGGCCGAGCCATCGCCGCCCTCCAGCGCGGTTTCTTCGTCCATGCCGGAAAGAATGTCGCCGATGTCGCCGCTGTCCACGGATTCCTGTCCGTAGAACTGGTTCACCGTCTCCTTGAAGTCCTTCTGCGTCGCGACCTTGTAGACGATCCTCGCCTTCGGGAACACGTTCGAGGCGATGCGCGAGGAGCGGATGCGCTCGGGGTCGAGGCACAGCACGATGAGCCCCTCCTTGGTGTCGTCGATCGGCAGCCACTGGTTCGACTCGACGTACTCGCGCTTGAGGTTCTTGAGCAGGTCCATCGGCTTCACGCGGTCCTGCTTGAACGGCTCGTAGGGCACGCCGAAGAACTTGGAGAGCGCCTGCCCGATCGCCGGGATCTTGACCTGGAACTCGTCGGTCAGCACCTGCTCGACGTCCACCGCCTTCTTGCGCGCCTGGCGCGAGGCGAGCTCGAACTCGCCCGCCGAGAGCACCGCGTCGGCGATCAGGTAGTCGTACTTGGTCTTGACGAGCTGCGGCTTCTGGCGCTGCTTGAACGCGACCGCGAGGGTCTGCGACAGGTCGCCGACGCCCTCCTCCGCGAGCGCGCCGAACGGCACTCCGGCCTTGTTGTTGATGATCTGGATGACGCCGATCAGCTCGCTGGTGCCCTGCTCGACGATGCACGCGACCAGCATCTGCTTGGTGCGGTAGCCGGTGCGCTTGTCCACCTCCTGCAGGAAGCGCAGGCTGGGGTTGACGCCGCGCAGCTCCGCCTCGTCGTAGACGTCCTTGATGTTCACCGTCTTCTTGGCGAGCGCCACGTAGCCGGCGATCGAATGCTCCGCGATCGGCAGCTTCAGGTCCTTGAACGAGTTGAGGCCGGTCTTGACCTTGGAGACGATCGACTGCTTGTCGTCGCTGATCGAGTAGATGGTGAGCCGGTCGGCGTGGAACAGCCCGCAGATGTCCGCGCTCACCTCGAGCATGATCTCGTCGATGTTGGCGGTGGCGTGGATCTTGTTGGTGACGGCCTGCAACTGCTTCTGGAACGCCAGGCGCGCGCCGACGTCGGTTTGCGTCGCCGCCTGCGGGCTGAGGACTGCGCTCATTCCGGACCCCCCGTTCCCCGACTCTCTGGAAGACCACGCATCCTAGCCCCCCGCAGCCAAACATTCAACCGCCGCGGGGCCGGAACGTCCATGATTTTCAACAATCTTTTCCTTTCACGGGCGGTTCTGGGCGGCCCACAAGCCTCCGTCCAGGACCATGACCTTGAACCCGCGCTGGGCGAACAGGAACGCCGCCGCCGCGCTCCTGCGACCGCTCTGGCAATACGCGACGTACTCCTTGGAGCGGTCGAGCACCGCGAACATGTTGCGCACCTCGGCGAGCGGCACGTTGATCGCCCCGGGTAGCCTGTCGTACTGGTACTCGGACGGATAGCGCACGTCGAGCCACAGCGCCCCCTCCTTCACCCGCTCGGTCGCCTCCTCGAAGCCGACGCGCTTGAGCAGCGGATCGCGCAGCAGCTCGACGAAGTCCTTTTTGGCGAGGCGCAGCAGCTCACCGTCGGCGAGCGCGAGCACCGTGGCATTGCGCTTCGCCTCGGAGACGAGCGCCTCCTCGCCGAACGCGTCGCCGCTCTTCAACTCCGCCAGCACCACCTTGGCGCCGCCTACGAGGCGCTCGACCTGGAAGCGTCCCGAATCGACCACGTAGTAATAGTCGCCCTCGTCGCCCTCCTTGATCACCGCGTCGCCGCGCGCCGCTTTCACGCGCTCGAAGCGCTGCAGCAGCTGGTCGATGTGCGCCGCGGGCAGCTGGGCGAACACCCCGGTCCTCAGGTTGCCGACCGAAAACACACCGGAGATCAGCCGCGAGTCGCTGCGCACCGCGCGCGCCATCTCCGAGCCCTCGACTTCGCCCGAGGCCGCGACCTGGTCCCAGGTGGCGAGGATGTCGAGCACCTCGTCGTCGATCGCGAGCAGATCCACGTCGGTGATCGCCTTGGTGCGCCCGAGCCGCTCCTTGCGCCGGTTGAGCGCCTGGCAGGTGTCGGGGCTTCCGCCGACCACCACCAGCGTTCCCCCTTCCTCGAATACGAGCAGCAGCTCTCCCTGCAGCAGGAACACGGAGCGTCCCTGCGCCTGGCGTTCCTTCATCGGATCGCTCCCCCTGCGGGCGCGTTCCATGACCGCCACCTCGGAGAGCTCCTGCAGCCGCTCGGGCGCGAGGCCGGCGAGCGGCGCGAGCGTCGAGAGCTGCTCCGGTGTGGCGCGCGGCGCGTTCGCGGCGAGCACGGCGGCTAGAACTCCAGCACCAGGTTGTTCTGCAGCATGCGCGGGCGGAACGCGCCCGCGCATTCCTCGATCTCCTGCATCGTGAGCTCGATCTCCCCGGGCTTGAGATGCGTGATGTAGATGTCGACGCTGCGCTCGAGCTTGGCGAGCTCCTCGGCCAGCGTCTGCGGGCAGAGGTGCTTGGCCATGTCGGCGAGCTTGCGCTCCTTGTTGGAGAACGCGGTCTCGATGATCAGGAACTTGAGGTTGCGGATGCGGTTCACGATCCGCCACAGGGCGTCGTTCGGCCCGGTGTCGCCGCTGAACACCAGGCTCGAGGCGCCGCTGTCAAGGTGGAAGCCGACCGCCGGTACCGTGTGGATCGCCGGGATCGGGGTGATCTCGCGGCCCGACAACGTAAAGGTCCGTCCCAGCTCGATCTCCTCGTAGCGCAGGAACGGCGCTTCGGGGGTGGGGATCTCGGTGAAGTCGGGCCAGATCGCCCAGTTGAACAGGTGGTTCTTCAGGATCTCGATGGTCGCGCGCGTCGCGTGCACCAGGATCGGCTTGGTGCGCATGCCGCCCACCGTGTCCACCATGAAGGGAATGGACGCGACGTGGTCCAGGTGCGAGTGCGAGATGAAGATGTGGTCGATGATGGAGAGCTCCGCGAGCGACAGGTCGCCCACGCCCGTGCCGGCGTCGATCAGGACGTCGCTGTCGATGAGAAAGCAGGTGGTGCGCAGGTGCCGCCCGCCAATGCCGCCCGAGCATCCGAGCACACGCAGGCGCATCGCCGCCGCCTACTTCTCGTCGAAGACCGTCACGCCGTCCCAGTCCGGCGCAGGAGGATCGCGGCGCTTTTCCGCTACCTTCTCGGGATAGACGTGGTAGAGGCGGCACTCCGGGTTCATGCGCTGCAGATTCAGCAGGCCCACCTCGACCTGGTCCCACTGCTGCGCGCGGTAGCTGCGCAGCGTCTGGTTCCACAGCTTCAGCTCGTCGTGCTTCTTCTTGTCCACCTCGGATTCGAGCCCGATCGGCTCGTAGATCGTCACCGCCTCGTCCTTGCCCTTGACCTTGATGCGGTCGATCTCCCGGAAAACCACGTCCTTCACCGCGTTGCGGGTGGCCTCGCCGACCAGGATCCCGACGCCGTATCCCTTGGTCCGTCCCTCCAGCCGCGAGGCCACGTTCACCGGATCGCCCATCGCGGTGTAGGCGCGCCGGATCTGCGAGCCCATGTCGCCGACGCGCACGCTCCCCGAGTTGAGACCCACGCCGATCTTCAGCGTCGGCCAGCCGCGCGCGGCGAACTTCGCGTTCAGCGCCTCGCATTCCCGCTGCATGTCGAGCCCGGCGAGCACTCCGTTGCGCGCGTGCTGCGCGTCGTCCACCGGAGCCCCCCAGAACGCCATGATGGCGTCGCCGATGTACTTGTCGAGCGTGCCGCGGTACTTGCTGCGGATGATCGAGCTCATGGTGGTCAGGTAATCGTTGATGTACTCGCGCAGCTCCTCGGGCTTGAGCGCCTCCGAAATGCTGGTGAAGCCACGCACGTCCGAGAACAGGATCGTCAGCTCGGCGCTCTTCGGCTCCATGTTGTATTTCGAGGGGTCCGCGGCCATCCTGTCCACCAGCTCGGGCGGCACGTACTGGCCGAACAGGTCCGTGAACTGGCGCTTCGAGCGCGCCTCCACGAAGTAGCCGTACGCCATGTTCATGGTGTAGAGCGTCACCATCATGAGCACCGAGGCGGCAAGCGGCAGGATCGTGCCGGCCTGCGACCACAAGCCGATATCGAGAGCGCTGACCAGGCCGAGGCCCGCGACCGCCGCGATCGTCGCCCAGAGCGCCGAGAGCATCGGGATCAGCACCGAGAGCACGACGCCGCCGATGACGAGCAGGAGCACTTCCGCCCCGAGGATGTAGGACGGCTTCTGCTTCATCACCTGATCCAGCATGCCAGCGATCAGGTTGGCGTGGATCTCGACCCCGGGGTACACGCTGTTCACGGGCGTCGAGCGCAGGTCGAGCAGGCCCGGAGCGGTGGCCCCGATCAGGGCGATCTTTCCCTTCAGCTGCTCGGGCTTGACGCGGTCCTTCACCACGTCGGCGAGCGAGATGTACGGGAAGCTGAACTTGTCGCCGCGGTAGGGGATGAACGCGCTCGCGGTCTCGTCCACCGGGATCGTCAACGGGCCGACCTTGAGCCACTCCAGCCCCGAGTAGCTCCTGTGGATGAACCGGTCGGGAGGGAAGCCCGGCTCGACGCCCGGGAGCTTGCCGGCCCGCATGCCGACCACGGTGCGCACCATCGCGAGGGAGAGCGACTCGTAGTAGGCGCCGTCGAATTCGAGGATCATCGGCACGCGCCGCGACACGCCGTCGAAGTCCACGCGCGGGTTGAAGTGGCCGGCGGCCGCGGCATTCGTCATGTAGATCGGAAGGTTGCCCGTGTACCCGACCCATTGGGGAAACAGAATATTGCGGCCGGCGAAGGTCCCCTTGGGCAGCACCGGCTCGGGGATCGCGTTCGCCTTCACGGCGCGATCTTCGCTGTTGAAGTAATAGCCGAGCACCACCGGCCGGCCTTTCAGCGACCGCGCGAACAGCCCGTCGTTGTCGAGCTTTCCGCGCAGCCCCCGGTAAGCCTGCTGGAACGCCGGGATCTCCTTCAGGTCCTTCTGCGCCAGCGAGTCGAGAATGTCGATGCCGGAGCTGGTGTCGCGCTCGGCCCACACCACGTCGAAGCCGACCAGCGCGATGCCGTACCTGTCGAACAGCTTGTCCATCAGCTCGGCCATGATGTTGCGGCCCCACGGCCAGCGGCCGATCTCGCCCAGGCTCTTCTCGTCGATGTCGAGGATGACGATGCGCTGGTCGACGCCCCGCGGCATGGTCAGCCGCAGCCGCGCGTCGTAGATGATGTTGTCGAGCTGGGTGATGAGCCCGATCTTGCCGGTGCCGGGATACCAATCCGCCGCATGCCCGACGAAGAGCAGCATGATCGCGATGCCGATCGCGATGCGGACGATGTGCTGTTTCAAGCTGCCTCCGGCGAACCGGCGAAGCCGGGGGTAAGGGCCAAGTTTGCGGTCAGCCCTTGAGGAAGAATTCCACCTTCACGCCGGCCAGCTCGATCACGTCGTGGTCCTTCAGCGGGTGCGGCGCCGCGCCGATCTGCTGGCCGTTCACGTTGGGGCGGTTCGCGCCTTCGACGTGGGTGATGAAGTAGCCCTGCGGACGCCGCGTGAGCACCGCCACCTGCACTCCCGGCTTGCCGAGCGTGGTGAGCGGTTTGGCGAGCTCCATTTCCTTGCCGGCGTTCGCGCCCGAGATCAGCTGGATCGCGCCGAGCGGCTGGGCCGGCCTGGGCGCCGGTGCGGGTGCCGCCGCCGGTGCGGGCGCCGCCGCGGGCGCAGGCTTGGCCTCCTTGTCGGCGATGCCGGTTGCCGCAGCGCTCGCGGCCGCCTGCTGCACGGCCGTGGATCTGGCCGCCACTGCCGCCTGCGCGCCGCCGCCCGCCATTGCCCGTGCCTGTTCGGCTGCCGCCTTCATCGCCGAGGGCCGCAGCACCATGGTTTTTTCGAAATCGGCCTTCTCGGCGCCGGCCGCCGCAGCGGCCTCGCCGACGAACTTCAGCTTGTACTTCCCCAGCTCGATGATGTCGTTGTTCTGCAGGAAGTGCTTCTTGATCGGGTTGCCGTTGACCAGCGTGCCGTTGGTGCTGCCCAGGTCTTCCAGGAAAGAGTCGCTCAGGATAGTGACGATCACCGCATGTTCGCCGCTCACCGCCAGGTTGTCGATCTGGATGTCGTTGTGCGGCTTGCGGCCGATGCTGGTGCGCTCCTTCGCCAAGGGGATCTCCTTGAGCACCAGCCCGTCCATGCTGAGTATCAGTTTCGCCATAGCTGACCCCTGGGGGAGGTTATTTTAACCACGCGAACACCTTGGCCATCACGCCGCGGGCGGCGGGGTACTCCCGAAGGACGCGCACGAGTATAACCGAAACGTTGTCGCGGCCTCCGTTGTCGTTGGCCATCTGCACCAGCTGCTGCGCGGCGAGATTCAGGTTGCCGCCGAGCGCCTGCAGCGTCATGCCGATGTCCGCGTCGTCGACCATGTCGCACAGGCCGTCCGAGCACAGCAGGTAGATGTCCCCCGGCCGGGTGGGATACTCGTGGATCTCGGGCTCGACGCTCGGGTCGATGCCGAGCGCCTTGGTCACCAGGTTCTTGTGCTGCGCGTTCTTCGCCTGCTCGGCGGTGATCAGGCCCGAGTCGATCTGCTCCTGCAGCAGGGAATGATCCCGCGTCACCTGCTTGAAGCTGCCGCCGCGCGACAGGTACAGGCGCGAATCGCCCAGGTGCGCGACCAGCACGCGATTGTCGAAGAACAGGCACAGCACCAGCGTCGTGCCCATGCCGGCGTACTGCGGCTGGCTCTGCGCGGCCTGGTAGATCGAGCTGTTCGCCTTGAGCACCTGGTCGCGGACCAGGCGCGCGGCGATCTCCTGGTTGGTCTGCGGATCGATCTGGTTCGGGCCCACGCCGGCGAGGATCTGCTGCAGCTCGGTGGTGATCACCGTGGTCGCCATGCCGCTCGCCACCTCGCCGGCGTTGTAGCCTCCCATGCCGTCGGCGAGCACCACCAGCCCGCTCGCCGCGTTTGAGGCGATCGAGTCCTCGTTGTGGGAGCGCACCATCCCGGGGTCGGTGCAGCTCGCGATCTCGAGAGCTTGCGTCAGGTCCATGCGGCGCTCAGAGCTCGATATCCACCCCGCCGCCGGCCGCCGCGGCGGGTTTCGCCGCCGGTGCTGCGGGAGCAGCGGCCGCCGGCGCAGCCGCCGCGGCGCCGCCAGCGAAGGCGGCGCGCAGCGCCGCGGCAAACTCCTCCCCGGTCTGGAAGCGCTCGTCGGCATTCTTCGCCATGGCGCGCGCGAGGAACGTCGCCAGCCCCGGCGGCAGGTCGGGCCTGATCGACAGCAGATCGGCGGGCGGCTCGTTGGCGATCTTGAACATGAGCTGCGCCATCGACTCGCCCTCGAACGGCAGCTTGCCGCACAGCATCTGGTACAGGCTGCCGGCGAGCGAGAACAGGTCCGAGCGCCCGTCCACCTTCTTGCCGGAGAGCTGCTCGGGCGACATGTACGAGGGCGTGCCGAGCACCATGCCGGTTTTGGTCTTGGAGCTGTCGGTGAGCCGCGCGATGCCGAAGTCGGTGACCTTGGGCGAGTCCGTCTCGAGGTGGTACATGACGTTGGCGGGCTTGATGTCGCGGTGCACGACGTTCTGCTTGTGCGCGTAGCCGAGCGCATCGGCAACGCGCGCGATGATCGACACCACCTTGTCGACCGGCAGAAGGTTGCCCTGCTTGCAGTACGGCACCAGGTCGCCGCCCTTGAGGAGCTCCATCGCGATATAGCACAGGTCGTGCTCCTCCCCCGCGTCGTAGATCGAGACGATGTTGGGATGATTGAGCCGGCCGGCCGTCTCGGCCTCGCGGAAGAAGCGCTCCTTCACCTCGGCCAGCTCCTCGGCCTCGAATTCCTGCGCCAGCGCCATCGTCTTGATCGCCACCTGGCGCCCGATCTTGGGGTCCTTGCCGAGGTAGACGACGCCCATCGCACCCTTGCCGAGCTCCTTTTCGACCTGGTAACGGCCGAGCATCGGCTTCTCGGTCCCGGTGCCGAGCACCATGGTGCCGCCCGGGTGGCTCGCCCCTGCCCCGCCGAGAATCACCGTCTCGGAAAGCTGCTTGGCGCGCGAGAGCTTCTGCTCGAGGTCGCGGAACTTCGGGTTGAAGCCGTGCATGTAGCGGAACACCGACTCCGCCTTGTTGAACTGGCGCTTGCGCTCGTAGTCGAGCGCCAGGTTGTACAGGTTGTCGAGCAGCCCGTCGGAGAGCGGCACCTGGCGGAACTTGTCCCAGGCGAGATCGAGCTGGCCCTGCCCCTGGTAGGCGAGGCCGAGCATGCGGTTGGACTCGGCGGAAGTCTCGTCGGACTTGACCTTCGCGGCCTCGGTCACGATGAAGCGCTTGGACACCAGCGCCGCGTGGCCCACGAGAAGCAGCGTGGCGGGAAGCATCAGCTGCATCCACACGCCGCCGGACACGATGGAGGCGAATTGCAGGATGAGCAGCGCCGCAAACGCTCCGCCCGAGATGGCGAGCGCGGCGCTCGCCTTCAGCCGCGGCAGCAGCGCGATCAGGTACGCCGCGACCAGCAGGATCAGCAGCAGCTCCACCCAGTACGCCCAGGCCGGTGCGACGAAGAAATGCTCCTGCAGGATCGACGACACCGAATGCGCGAGCGTGACCACCGGGGCCATCGCCGGGGACACCGGCGTCACCGAGGTGCTGCCGACGCCGGCCGCGGTGGCCCCGATCAGCACTATCTTGTCGGCGTACTTCGCCGCCGGGATCTTCCCGGTCAGCACGTCGTAGAACGAATCCACCTGAAAGGCCTGGCGCCCGTCGCGGTCCTTGTAGAAATAGGTGTACATCTGCAGCGCCGGGTCGGTGCCGATGCGCAGCCGGCCGAGCGTCACGCCCTCGCCGAGGCGCAGCTTGATGTCGGACGGCGCGAGGTTGAGGCTCTTCGCCGCGATCATCATCGACAGCGACGGGTAGTACTGGTCGAAGAACTGCAGCACCAGCGGCTCGGTGCGGATCCCGCCGTCCACGTCCGGGTTGGAATTGAGGTGCCCCAGGCCGGCGGCAGCCTTGCCGATCGCGTCGATCGGAATCTGCACGGCCGCGGTCTGCAGCGGCACGGCGTCCCGCGCTCCCTGCGCCGCGACCGCGTTCTTGAGCACGTAGTCAGGCAGCGGTTTGTCGGGCTTGCCGCGCGGCTCGGCGAGCACGAACAGCATCGGCAGCAGCACGTTGCCCGCCTTGGCATAGCTCTCGGCGAGCTTGCGGTCGGTGTTGAGCGCCTGCTCTGCCTCCTTGAGGACGGTGACCAGCGGCGCCATCTCGGGCGGCTGCGGCTCCGCCTTCGAGGCGAGCTCGAGCAGCTTGGTGACGTACTGGTACCCGGGATCGATCTGCGGCTCGCTGAAGAACACCGTATTGGCGATCACCTTCGCCTTCGCCGCGGCGAGCAGATCGGTCATCTTGGCGTGGATCTCGCGCGACCAGGGCCAGCGGCCGATGTTCGCGATGCTCGTGTCGTCGATCGCGATCACCGCGATCTTGTCCGAAGGAGGCCTGGAAGTCGCCTGGACCCCCATGTCGTAGCCCTTGCGTTCAAGGCTGGGGATCAGATCGCTCGCCCGGCTGAAGATGAGGACCGCGATCACCACCACCACGCCGAGGAACCAGTCGGTGTTCCAGAACCCGGATTTCATGCTCAGGCCTCCCCTTGTCGCGCCTCGCGCCTCGAGCCGTGCATGCGAAAAAATTCTACGCCAGCGCTGCTCCGGTGGTTCTGGGCGCCACCGACACGACCGATTCAGAGGCCCTGGCAATTCCCCGAAAAAGCAGGGGCCTAAGCCGAATTCTTACAGTCAATCGTAAGCTGCGTCAATCACTTACTGCGGCATGCGGCGCTAGGCGCCGAGGAGCATGCCCGCCTTGATCGCGCCCGAGGCGACGAGCTCGGCGGCGGCAAGCTTCTTGCCGTCGCCGAGCTTGGCGCGCAGCACTTCGATGCGCCCGCCCTGCGAGCTCACCTGGAAGCTCTTGTCGCTCACTTCGACGATCTCGCCGATCTTGCCCTTCACCGCCGCGAAGGTGCGCACCGGGTGCTTGCGCGCGTCGAACAGATGCAGCTCCCTGCCCTCGAGCGTGGTCCAGGCGCCCGGGGCCGGATTGCAGCCGCGAATCAGGTCGTAGATGAAGTCGACGTGGCTCGCCCAGTTGATGCGTGCCTCGGCCTTGCGGCACCAGCCCTCGTAGGTCGCTTGCGACCCGTCCTGCGCGGTCTCGCGATGCTTGCCGGCGATCACCAGGTCGGCCGCCTCGAGCAGCGCCTGCACGCCCATCGGGAAAAGACGGTCGAAGTAGATCGAAGCGAGCGTGTCGTCCGGACCTATCTCTGTTTCTTTCTGCAGGATGACCGGGCCCTCGTCGAGGCCATCGGTGGGCCGGAAGATCGTGAGGCCGGTTTTCGCGTCGCCGCGGATGATCGGCCAGTTGATCGACGACGGGCCGCGGTATTTCGGCAGCAGCGACGGGTGATACTGGATGGTGCCGCGCTTCGGGATGTTGACGAAGTCCTGCGGGGCGAATTGCAGCACGAACGCCATGATGCCGAGGTCCGCGTTGAGGCCCTTCATCGCGGCCCTGGCCTCTTCGCCTTTCAGCGAGGAGAACTGGAACAGCTTGACGCCCTTTTCCTGCGCCGCGGTGTTCAGCGCGTCGGCCCTCGCGCCCGGCTTTTCCGGGGCGCAGAACACGCCGGCCACCTGGTCGCCGCGCGCGAGAAACGCCTCGAGCACCGCTTTTCCGAAGTCCTGCTGGCCGACGATGGCGAGGCGCATCAGGCGGCTTTCTTGGGCGGAGCCGCGAACGCGCCCGCCTGCCGCAGGCTCGCGATCTTCGCGTCGTCGTAGCCCAGCACCTGTTTCAGCACTTCGTCGGTGTGCTCGCCGAGCAGCGGCGAGCGCTCGATGCGCGCGGGCGAGGCGGAGAGCTTGATCGGCATGCCGACGTTCCACCACTTGCCGCGCTGCGGGTGGTCGAGCTCGACCCACATCTCGCGCCCGCGCACGTGCTCGTCGTGAGCGAGGTCCTCGGTGCCCATGACCGGTCCGCAGGGCACGTTGAGCTCGTTGAATATGCGCATGAGCTCGCGCTTGTCATGCTTCAGCGCGAACTCGCCCAGGATTTCCCACATGGAGCTCTGGTGACGGCGACGGCTGTCGATCGTGGCGAACTTCGGATCGGTCGCCAGGTCCGGCATGCCGACCTCGGGCCCGACCCGCTTGGCGAGCGCGTCCCACACGGCTTCCTGGACAACGACATAGATGAAGTCGTTGGTGCCCCCCGGGTTGCAGCGGATGGCATTGCCCAGCTGGCCGCCGCCCGAATCGTTGCCCCCGCGCGGCACGTCGCCCATGCCCTTGTGCGTCGGCACCGAGAACTCGGGCAGTGGCCCGCGCGTCAGGCGCTGGTGGTCGCGGAACTTCACGCGGCACAGGTTCATGATGCCGTCCATCATCGCGACCTCGACGTATTGCCCCTCGCCGGTGCGATCGCGCTGGTGCAGCGCGGCGAGCAGGCCGATCGCCAGGTGCAGGCCCGTTCCCGAATCTCCGATCTGCGCACCCGTCACGAAGGGCCGGCCATTGGGAACACCCGTGGTGCTCATCGAGCCGCCCATGGCCTGCGCGACATTCTCATACGCCTTGAAGTCGGCATAAGGCCCCGAGGAACCGAAGCCCTTGATGGAGCCCATGACGATCCTCGGGTTGAGCTCATGGATCGTCTCCCACGTAAAGCCCAGACGGTCGAGCACGCCGGGGCCGAAGTTTTCCATGATGATGTCGCATCGCTTCAGCAGGTCCACGAAGACCTGCTTGCCCTGGGCGCTCTTCATGTTGACCGTGATCGAGCGCTTGTTGCAGTTGAGCATCGTGAAGTAGAGCGAGTCCACGTGGGGCACGTCGCGCAGCTGCCCGCGCGTCGCGTCGCCCGCCGGGTTCTCGAACTTGATCACGTCCGCCCCCATCCACGCCAGCAGTTGCGAGCAGGTCGGTCCCGCCTGCACGTGCGACATGTCGAGGATGCGGATTCCCTTGAGTGCTTCCATTCTGGTCTCCAAAACTTTCTGCGGCTATTTCTTCTTTGCGGTCGGATTCAAGCTCGTGATGCGGCCGCTTTCGGTGCCGGCGGTTTCATCGATCACGGCATTGACGAGCGTGGGCTTGCGCGAGCGGATGGCTGCCTCCATTGCGCTTCGCAACTCAGCCGGGGTCGTGGCATGCACGCCCACGCCGCCGAAGGCCTCCATCAGCTTGTCATAGCGTGCGCCCTTGACGAACACGGTGGGCGCCACATCGGGGCCGCCGGCCGGATTGACGTCGGTGCCGCGGTAGACGCCGTTGTTGTTGAAGATCACCACGCAGACCGGCAGGTTGTAGCGGCAGATGGTCTCGACTTCCATGCCGGAAAAGCCGAAGGCGCTGTCGCCCTCGATCGCGATCACCTGCTGGCCGCTGACAACGGCCGCCGCGACTGAAAAGCCCATGCCGATGCCCATCACGCCCCAGGTGCCGACGTCCAGGCGCTTGCGCGGCTTGTACATGTCGACGATGCTGCGGGTGAAGTCGAGCGCGTTGGCGCCTTCGTTGACGAGGCACGCGTCCGGGTTGGC